>NZ_NFHE01000002.1 GCF_002161235.1 Pseudoflavonifractor sp. An85 | reverse complement strand
TGCTTGTTATAATTTGTCTGCATAAACAAATTGTACAGCAAATGAAACGAGAGGCCAACCCCCAAAAAGGTTAGCCTCTCGTTTTGCTGTTCTGGCCTATTTTGCAACAGGCCCTTTTTCTGTGTCATCTGTTGACAGATGTAAACACTTGTGGTATGATGTGTTTACAAAGATAGACACAAGAAAGGAGGGAATCACATGGATCGCAACATCAGCTTCACCCAGGCGGAGTGGTCGGTGATGGAATGCCTATGGCAGGAACATCCTCTCACCGGGCGCGAGGTGACCCAGCGCATGGAGCAGCAATGCGGCTGGAGCCGCAGCACCACCCTGACCTTGCTCAGCCGCCTGGAAGCCAAGGGGGCAGTGGAGAGCGTGGCGGAGGAAAAAGGACCCAAGGTCTTTTCTCCGCTGCTGGGCCGAGAGGATGCCGCCCTGCAAGAAACCGAGGACTTTCTCAGCCGCGTCTACCATGGAAGCCTGAGCCTGATGGTCAGCGCGTTGACCAAAAAACAGGCTCTGTCCCAACAGGAACAGGACGAGCTCTACGAGCTTTTGAAAGGATTGGAGGAGAAGCGTCATGACTGAATGGGCCATCACATCCAGTGTACTCATTGCAGTGGTTCTCATCTTACGCCTATGCCTTAAGGGGCGGATCAGCTTGCGGCTCCAGTATGGCCTGTGGGCCCTGGTACTGGTGCGGCTGCTCCTCCCCATCAGCTTCGGTCACACGCCGGTAAGCGTGCTCAACGCCGTGGAAGAAGCTCCGCTCACCCAGGTGGTGACCTTTGTGGGCGATGGTCCAGATCTAGCTGTGGCGGAGCCAGACCCCACCCTACCCTCGGAACAACAACAGGAACAATACGAGCAAAACATCCAACAGTGGCAGGAGGAAAAGGAGAAAAGCGGTATGTTGATACGCCAGAGCCATGTGCTGCTGCTGGTATGGAGCATAGGCGGGGTGGCAGTTGCCCTATGGCTGGCGGGGGTCAATCTCCGCTTTGCCCGTATCCTCCGCCGTAGTCGTCGCCCATTACCTGTGGAGAACTGCCCCCTCCCTGTGTATGTCTCCCAGGCCATCCCTACCCCCTGCCTCTTTGGGCTCATCCACCCCTGCATCTATGTCACCCCCATCACTGCCTCCGACCCCACCATGCTGCACCATACCCTGGCCCATGAGCTCACCCATTATCGTCACCGTGATCACCTGTGGTCTACCCTGCGGGGATTATGCCTGGCCCTGCACTGGTACAACCCCCTGGTGTGGCTGGCCGCTGTGGTGTCCAGCCGGGATGGCGAACTGTGCTGTGACGAGGCCACCGTGGCCAGACTGGGCGAGGATCAGCGGGCCGCCTATGGCCGTACTCTGCTGACGGTGACCTGCCAGGGCCGTGGCAACCTATTGCTTACCGCCACTAGCATGACCGGACGGGGCCGAGACATCAAGGAGCGTATTCTGCTACTGGCCAAGCGGCCCAAAACCGCTGTGGTGACCCTGGCGGCGGTAGTGCTAGTTTCTGCCGTGGTGGCAGGCTGCACCTTCACAGGCCCCACTCCCACCGACACGCCGGACCCGGCTCCCAGCGAACATACCGCCCAACCCCTGACCCAGGAAGAACTCAGCCGCTATGAGGAAATGTTCGCCCCCATTCAAACCCGTGCCGATGGAACCCATGTGTCCAATCCCCTGTGCAGCTTCTTCATGAGCTACTATGATCGGCCGGAGGACCTGGATTTGGAGCAGTTCCTGCGGTATTTCCCCGATGATGGTGTCGTAGCAGAGGGCGACATCACCCAGCAAGAAAACAACGCAGAACTCCAGGCCTTGCAAGCGCACCCCCTGTGGCCCTTTGGCTCGGCAACCTTCATTCCCCAGCCCATCCACCGCTACACCCGGGAGACCGTGGATCAGGTGCTGGAGCAATACGCTGGTATTACCACCCGGGATCTCACCGTTGTGGAGAGCGACGACCTCATCTATCTGGAGGAATACGACGCCTGGTATAACTTCACCAGTGACTTTGCCGCCGGACTCTTCCCCTGCGACTACGGAACCCGGACCGGAAACCAAGTCACCCTGTATTCCATCCCCAGTGGAATCGGCAAAAGCACCGTGTTGGTACTGGAGGAGACCGAAGACGGCTTCCACATCCTCTCCCATCAGTTGAGCGAATGAAAACAGGCACCCGCTTTCAGCGGGTGCCTGTTTTGTTTAAAGGTCATTACGACACAGGAAGCAAGTTGAGGACGATCATCACCAAGCACATGACACCAAAGGCAATGACGCCCGCGTTTGCGTAGGGAGCGCGCCACCGCTCCTCCTTGGGCAATTCCTGGGAGGTAGGCTGGAAGGTCAGCTTTCTCCGACTGGCAGCCAGCAGCACCAGCCCCACCACAGCCATGCCCATATACAGCAGCAGGTACCCCAAATACAGGGCCAACCCAGGCAGTACCTGGGCCAACAGAGCCTCATCCACCGCCTGGAAATCCAGGTAGGCCAGGGTCTCCCAATCCACCTGAGCCATCACCCAGGGTGCCAGCACCGCACCGGTGAAGTTCACCGCCATGTGCATGATCACGGGGTAGCGCAGGCGACGGGTGCGCACATAGACGTAGCCCATAAGCAAGCCCAGTCCAAAGGCGTAGAAAAACTGAAACAGGTTCATGTGGAACAGGGCGAAGGTGAGGCCGGAAAACAGGATGGCGGTCTTCTCCCCGTACTGCACACACCGGTCAATGAGCTGTTTGCGGAAGAGGTATTCCTCCAGAATGGGGGCTATTACTGCCACCGTCAACGCTTTCCAGATGGTCATCTGCTCCACCATGCCCACTAGGGCGTTTTCCGCCTGCCCTGCAGAGAAAAAGGCCGAGACCACATTGCCCACCAAATTCCCCACATACATGATGGGGAAGCACATCAAAACCAGCAGTACCACCTGACCAGCGCCCAGACGGGTCTGCTCCCCCGGCTCCATGGGCAGTCGTTTCATCACCGCCACAGCCAAGGGGATGCCCACCACATAAATGGGCAAAAAGGTTAGCAGCCAGCCCACAAAGGGAGTTTGAACCGCCTCCACCCCCAGTCGGGTCAACACCTCCAGGGCAATGGCCAGTATCAACTGCGTGACCACAATGCCCACAGCCATGACCACCAATGCCCCGCCCAATCGGCTGAAGCAGGATTTGGCCACAGCAGTTTGCACATTTCTGTTTTCTTCCATACAACTTCCACATCCTCTCTATTCCCTGTGGGTATGTACTTGCATTGTCTCATAAACTCTCCCTGTCGTCAACGTCATCTTCCCCACTAAAAGCAAGACCGGAGATGTGTTTCCACATCTCCGGTCTCATTGACATTAGGCTCCCTTTCGATACAGGTCTGCCAAGATGGTGACACACCTCTCAATGCCCAGCTTTCCGCTGTCCAGGCAGACATCATAATTGTCCGCCTGACCCCATTCGGTACCAGTATACAACTTGTAAAAGCCCTTACGCTTTTTGTCCTTGTCATGCAAACGCTGCACGGGAGATTCTTCTCGCTGCCCATACACGTTGACAATGCGTTCCGCTCGCTTCTCGTCGGAGGCGTGGATGAATGCAATCAGGCAGTCTGCCTTGTCCCGCAGGATGTAATCGGCGCACCGCCCCACAATCACACAGGATCCCTGCTGGGCCAAATCGGAGATGACCTTCTTCTGGGCCAGCCACATCTCATCGGCCACCGAGTGACCATCCCGGTCACGGCCTGCCAGAGCGCTGGCAGCCAGGGTATCGCCGGTGATGTAACCGGCATTTTCCTCCACGTACTGTGCTGCCAATCCCGTCTCTGCGGCGATTTTTTCAATCAGTTCCCCATCGTAGCAGGGGATGCCCAGCTGGGCCGCCACTTCCTTGCCGATGGTACGCCCACCGCTGCCAAATTTCCGGCAGATGGCAAGGATCCGGTTGGATGTGACCGGGGTCGGCTCCACCTGAGGCTGTTCCTTGGCCGCTTCAATCTCCTTGGAGATGGACTTTTTAAACCGGTCGTACAGCATGTAGGCAATGATGCAGGTGACCGTATCGGTGATGGCCTGCACCCACATCAAGCCGCTGACTCCAAACAGCGCATCCAGCACCAGGCACAGCACGGAGAAGATCACGCCCAGGCGCAGCACCGCCAAAAACAGTGAGGTCTTCCACTTGCCCACCGCCTGGAAGATGGAATTGAACATGTTAAACAGGCTCATGCCAATGACGCACCAGGACCAGCAGCGCATAAACACGCTGCCCACCTCAATGGTCTGGGCATGGTTGATGAACAGCCGCACGATAGGACCGGGCATCAGCTGCACCACCACCAGGAAGATGAGGGAGAACACCAACAAAATGAGGAAGGACAGACGGCACACGGCATGGACGCGCTTGTGGTCCTTGGCCCCATAGCTGTAGCCAATCAAAGGCATGACGCCCTGAGCAATGCCAATGCTGATGTGCAGGGCGATGGTGCCGCACTTGGAGGTCACGCCGTAGGCTGCGGAGAGAATATTGCCGTTTTCGTGACGCAGCAGCAGACCGTTCATCAAGGAGATGGACACGGACAGCAGCAGCACCGAAATGGCGGCGGGAAATCCTACGGACAAGGTACCCCAGGCCACCTTCTTTTCCAAGGACACATACTTGGGATGTACCGTGAGCACCGTGGCCTTGCGCATTTTGGCCAGCACCACAAAGAAGTACACCATGGAGATGGTGTTGGAGAGCATGGTGGCCACAGCGGCACCCGCCACATCCATACGGAAAACAAAGATAAAGATGGGGTCCAGAATGATATTCATCACACCGCCGATGGTCAGGCCCAAGCCCGCCTCTTTGGTGCGGCCCACAGCACGGACCAGATGGCCCAGCACCAGGCCCGCCACGGTGGGCACACCACCAATGACGAACACCCAGAACAGGTAGTCGGTGGTAAAGCCCAGGGTGAAGGCATCGGCCCCAAAGAACAGCAAAATGGGCTGCATGAAGATGCCCAGCCCCACCGACAGCACCAGAGTTACCACCAAGCTGCCCCAGAAACTAAAGGAGGATGCCTTGCGGGCGGTGGATGGGTCGTTCTGTCCCAGGCTTCTGGCAATCACACTGTTGGCGCCAATGCCAAACAGGTTGGCCACTGCCGTCAACAGGGTGTAAATGGGGAAGGTGATGGACAGAGCGGCAATCTGGTTGGGGTCGCCGATCTGTCCGATGAAAAAGGTATCGGCCAGACTGTAGAGAATGACGATGATCTGGCTAACCACCGTGGGGATGGCCAGCTTGGCCACCGCCTGTCCCACCGGCATGGTGGTAAACAGTTCGTTTTTCTTGGTGCTCACAGCCGTTCCCCCTTCCCTGTCCCTGCCTGGATGGCTGCATGCAGACCAGCCAGGAAGCAGTCCACAGCAATGGACCGGCTCTGACTCAAGTCCACCGCATCATAGTAGTAAAAGTATCCCAGATCTTCCTGAGAGATGAAACCGTGGAGAATGGCACGGAATACACGCTGCCAGTGGGCAACTTCTTCCTCTCCCAGGCCATACCCTCTTAAAATCTCCACCACAGTATCCAGCAGCGGCAAAGCCATCTCCTTGGCCCGCTCATCTTTCTCCGAGGGCATGGACATAATCAAGCGGTACAAGCCCCGATGCTGCGAGGCAAAGGTGTAATAGGCGTGGGCGAAGGCACGCACCGCTTCATCGGTTTGCTTTCCCTCCGTCGCCTCTTTCTGGTTGGCCACAAACTGGTCGATGGCGTAACGCATCACCTCATATTGCAATTCTCGGGTGTTGCGAATGTGATTGTACAAAGACGGCGTCTTGATGCCCAACCTGCGGGCCAATTCATGCAAAGATACCGCAGGTTGTCCGGAATCCTCGATACAAGCAATGGCCTCTGAGACGATGATCTCTTTGGTAACTCCTCTTGCTCCCATAGTTCTACCTCCTAACTAACATCGTTAGTTATTTTGAAACTAACAGTATTAGTTTGTCAATAAATTTTGCAAGATTCGAATCCAATTCTCCATCTCACACAAGTTTCCATCCAAACCGGTGGAAATTCACAAGAAAAATACCCATGCTGGAGCGATGCACGGGGGGGGCCTCATCTTCCCCAGAAAAGCGGAGTGCGGCGGCACTGCCAAAGCAGCGCCGCCGCACTCCAGGTGAACAAGAATAGAAGAAGAAGTTTTTAGAAGGAAGTCTCTTGCTAGGGATTTATTGGCCCAGCTCGTTCTTCAGATCGGCCTGAGCCTGATCCAGAGCGGTCTGGACGTCCACACCGTTCTCAAAGATATCGTTGAGGGTGACGGTGGTGAACATGTTGTTGATGGAGGGATAAGAGGAGGAAGCGTGAGAATCCAGGCCCACAATGCCATCCTGGATGGACATCAGCACGTCGAAGGGGTTGGTGACGAAGTACTTGACGAACTGGTTGTCGGGATCCTTGGTGATGCTCTCGTCATCCCAAATGGTGGTCACGCAGGGATCGAAGCCCAGCATGTTCCAGATCTCAGCAGCGCCTTCCTCGGAGAGCTTGGCGTAAGCGATGAACTCAGCAGCCAGCTCGGAGTTGTCCTTGCCAGCCACCACAGAGGTGCCGGTACCGCCGCCGCCCACGGACTTCTCAGCAGCGCTCTCTTCCATTACAGGAGCGGGAGCAATGGCGATCTTACCAGCCAGGTCGGGCATGTAGCTGGTGTAACGGGACATCTGCCACATGGGCATGATGGCGCAGGCGAAGTCGCCGTTGTTAAAGGCACCGTAGGCCTCTTCCTTGTCGGGGTTGCCGCCAGGAACAGTGCCGATAACGTTGTTGTCGTACAGATCCTTCAGCAGGTTCATGGCTTCCACCATCTCGGGGCTGTTGACGGTGACCACGTCGTCTGCATCGGTGTACTCGCCGCCCAGCTCAGCCAGGAGCAGGTTCTCGGTCCACAGAGCGGAAGTATCGGCAGTGCCCAGATACTTGCCGGTGGCCTCATGGTACTTGATGCCGGCTTCCTTGAAGTCGTCCCAAGTGACGATAGTGGTGTAATCAATGCCAGCGGCCTCCAGCAGCTCCACGTTGTAGAAAGCTACGGTAGCGCCCACGTGGGTGGGCAGGCCGTACAGAGCGCCGTCCTTGGAGTAGATGTCCAGACGAGACTGGACCACCTGGCCCTCAGAGGTGTAAGGCTCGGCCACCTCGGTCAGATCCATCAGAGCGGGAGTGCCCTGCATGAAGTTGGCGAACTTGCCCTGCTCGATGTCCACAAAATCGGGGGTGCCTTCGCCAGCAGTCAGAGCGATCTGCAGCTTGTTGTGCATGTCGTCGTAAGGCATCACGTTGACGTTGATGGAAATCTGCTTGTCGGGGTTGGCCTCGTTCCACTTCTTGGCCATCTCCTCATAGAAGGTGCCGTGGATCTCGGTGAAGGTCCAGAACTCCAGCTGAGTGGTGCCATCGGTGCCGGCGTTGGTCTTGTCAGCGTCGGAGTCGTTGTTGCCGCCGCTGGAGCAACCAGCCAGAGTGCTCAAGCCCATGGTAGCGGCCAGAGCCAGTGCAAGCCATCTTTTCTTACTCATAGTCTTTATACCTCCTGTTTTATTAAACGTTTTACTTGTGGGATAAATATGGTATATCATAAATTTTCCACGTTGTAAATCGTTTTTCTAAAAGTTATGTGCATTTTGTATCATTGCACGAAATCCGCCCACCCAAAACTGTGCAATTCCTCTAATTTCTAGTAAAAAATGGGCCTAAAGGGAGCCTTATTGGCACTTCAGACGGATCACATTCCAGGATGCCTTGGGCAGCTTCACAGTCAGAGTGCCGCCGTCCACCGGGGACACAGGCACTTGTACAGGGGCCACCACCTGCCCAGCGGCGCTGTTCTCTGCCTTCAAATCCTCGTGGGTCATCAGCAGGTGCTCCACCACCTGGCAGCCGTTGAAGCTGCGCACATCGGCGGTCAGAGCCACGTCTTCCTCAATGTTGCGGTTGACGGCAAAGATGGTCACCTCGCCCCGTTCCTCGTTGTACACCGCCACGCTCTCCAGATCGGTGATGTCGCCGTGCTCCAAAGTGGCATGACGGGGGCTATCCACCAGGGGCTGCAGCACGGTGCCACGGCCATAGGTAGAGGCATGGAGGAAGGGATAGTAGATGGTCTGCTTCCAGGCAGTGCCGTCGGGCTCAGTGATGATGGGGGCAATGACGTTGACCAACTGGGCCAGGCAGGCGATCTTCACACGGTCAGCATGGCGAAGCAGAGTGATAAGCATCAGGCCCACCAGCAGAGCATCCTCCATGTTGTAGTGGTCCTCCAGCAGAGGAGGTGCCACCTGCCAGGGGTGATTCTGGGTAATGTCAGTCTCCTGATCCTTGGAGTGGAACCAGACATTCCACTCGTCGAAGCTCAGATTGATGGTCTTCTTGCTGCGCTTCTTTGCTTTGACAAAGTCACACGTGGAGATCACAGTGCGAATAAACGCATCCATCTCGTCGGACTTAGCCAGATAGTCACAGCTGTCGTTGTTCAGGTTGCCGTAATACTGGTGCATAGACACATAGTCTACGTAGTCGTAGTTGTGCTCCAGGGTGGTAGCCTCCCACTGGGGGAAGGTGGGCATATCCATAAAGGAGCTGCCGCAGGAGACCAGTTCGATGGTAGGGTCAATGAGCTTCATGGCCTTGGCTGTCTCGTGGGAGATGCGGCCATACTCCTCCATGGTCTTCTTGCCCAGCTGCCACTCGCCGTCCATCTCGTTGCCCAGGCACCACAGCTTGATGTTATAGGGGTCCTTCACACCATGGCTGATACGCAGGTCGCTGTACTTGGTGCCGCTGGGATGGTTGCAGTACTCCAGCAGATTGCAGGCGTCGGCAATGCCACGGGTGCCCAGGTTCACGGCCATCATGGTCTCGGCCCCCACCTTCTGGGTCCACTTGTGGAACTCATCCAAGCCAAAGGTGTTGGGCTCCAGGCTACGCCAAGCCAGCTCCAGACGGGGCACACGGTTGGGGCCCACGCTGTCCTCCCAGAAGAAGTTGGAGACAAAGTTGCCGCCGGGATAGCGAATGATGGGCACATTCAGATCCTTGACCAGGTCAATGACGTCCTTGCGGAATCCGTTTTCGTCGGCAGCCGGGTGGCCGGGCTGATAGATACCGGTATAGACGGCACGGCCCAGATGCTCAATGAACGAGCCGTAAATGCGCTTATCCACCGGTGCAATCTGGAAAGCGCGGTCCAAAATCATTTTTGCGTTTCTCATAGGGTGACACTCCTTTGCATATTAACCCTTGACGGCGCCGGCGGTCATGCCGTCCACAAAGTATTTCTGGAAGCAGAGGTACAGCACAAGAATGGGAACGATGGAGAAGAAGGAACCTACGATCAGCAGGTCATAGTTGTTGCCATAGGGGGTAACCAGGGTATTCAATCCGATGGGCAGGGTGTACTTGCTGCTGCTGCGCAGGACCAGCAAGGGCCACAGGAAGTTGTTCCAGCTGTTCATGCCGTTCAAAATGGCCATGGCCGCGAAGGAGGGCTTCATGATGGGCATGATGAGCTTGAAGAAGATGCCATACTCGGTGGCGCCATCAATGCGGCCTGCCTCGATGATCTCCCGGGGAATACCGGTGAGGTACTGGCGGAAGAAGAAGATGGTGGAGGCGTGGGCCAGGAAGGGCAGGATGACGGCGGTGTAGGTGTTGGACAGGCTCATGTCGTTGATCTGCACGTACAGAGGGAGCATGAGCATCTCAAAGGGCACGGACATGATCAGCAGCACGCAGATGAACAGCGGGGTCTTAAACTTGAAGTCGTAGGCTGCAAAGCCATAGGAGACAAAGGAGCTGATGAGCAGGGTCAGAACCACCTGTACCACGGTGAGCACCATGCTGTTGAAGAACCAGCGGAAGTAATTTCCGGAGTTGGTGAAGAGCATGATGAAGTTGTCCAGGCTGGCCTGGGAGAAGTCAATGCTCAGGTTCAGGCCGTTGCGGATGAGCATACTGCCATCCTGGAAGCTGCCAATGAAAATGGCCCAAATGGGGATGAGGATGACAATGGAGAGGAGCACAAACAGTACCGTGAGGAAAATACGTGCGGGCAGAGATTTACTTCTTCTCATGTTCAACGACCTCCTTCCTTTTTAAAGGTGCCCGTAGCTACCAGTTGGATGATGTTGATCACCAGAACCAGTACCAGGAGTACCACGCCTACGGCAGAGGCATAACCCATGTCGTTTTTCTCAATGCCCTGGCGGTACAGATAACCTACAATGGTCAGACCGATGTTGTTGGGGGAGTTGTTGCCCTGATACAGCATGTAACTCTCGTTGAACATGGCCAGACCGCCGTAAATGCTGATGGTAAGCACGTACACGATGGTGGGCTTGAGCTGGGGCACCGTGATGTAGCGGAACTTTTGCAAGGTGTTGGCGCCATCCACGGTGGCAGCTTCATAGTAGTCCGCGGGAATGCTCTGCAAGCCGGCGATAAAGTACATGGTGTTGACGCCCATCCAACGCCAGCAGGCCAGAGCCAGCAGTGCGATGTAGCCCGTGGTGGACTCCTTCAACCATTTGATGGGCTCCAAACCGAATAGTCCGATCACCTGGTTCATGAGGGCGGTATCCATCTCACCAAAGATCAGACGGAAGATGGTACCGGCCACCACCACGGAGGTCAGGGCGGGAACGAACATGGCGGACTTGAAAATGGCAGCAACTTTGCTGTTGGCCAGCTTGGAGTTGATGAGACAGGCCAGGAGCATGGGGATGGGAATGAGCAAAATCAAGGTGCCCACCATGTACTTGAAGCTGTTGGCCACGGCGATCTTGAAGATACGGTCGCCAAACAGACGGGTGTAGTTGTCCAAAGCCACAAATTCCGTCTGGCCGGGCAAAATGTCCTGGGTACTCATAATCACCGACTTGATGATGGGCACCATCCAGAACACCAAAAAGGTGAGAATGAAAGGTAGGACAAATACATACGGCGCTAGTTTTCTGGAATAGAGCAGTTTTTTCATGGGTTTCCCTCCTGTATCAATTTATTTCACATCTGCGGGCTCAATCTTCCTTGATCCACACAGTCATTTCACCAGGAGTGCGATTACCCCAATAGCAGTAGGGCACAGCGGTGAGTTGCACCTGAGTCTTCACCGGAGCCTGAGCACTGTAAAGGGCTTCCCCCCACTGCTCTTGGCTCAGACGCTGACCGGACAGGGTGAGCACTTGACTTCCTTTGCACACATCTTCGCGGAAGTCCACCGAAACGGGCTGTTGGGCATCCACAAAGAGAGCAGACAAGTTCTCTCCGTTGTCCTGCTCCTCCAGGCAGTAGACCAGAGGTCCCTTGACCAGGGCTACCTTACCGGCATCGGCCCGAACCTGAGGATTGGCGTGGATGAACTGGGCGGGAGCGTCAAAGGTGATGGTGAAGGTCTTCTGCTCAAACTGTCCGGTCACCTTAAAGTAGCCACGCTCCACCGTGCCGGTGATTTGGCTGCCGTCACACATAACCTTAAAGTTCTTGGCATAGTTGGGAATGCGGAAGGCCAGGGTCATTTCAGTAGCCTTGGGAGCGGAGACCGTAAAGGTCATGGTGTTCTCCCAGGGGAAGTTGCCGCTCATGGCCACGTGTACGGGGATGTCCCCCACCGTGGTGTCCATCTCGTTGGATACGTACAGGTTGGTGTACAGAGTGGTCTCATCCTGGAAGTATACGTACTGCCCCAGGGAAGCCAGGGTACGGGTGATGTTGGGCGGGCAGCAGGCCACGCCAAACCAGGTCTGCCGCACCGGCTTGACATGTTCCCGATAGGTGCGGGGAATGCAGGCGCTGGGCCACACTTCCAGAGGATTGACATAGAAGAAGCTCTTTCCGTCCATGGCGATGCCGGACAGCAGGGTGTTGTACAACGCCCGCTCCACCACATCCATGTAAGAGGCATCCTTCTTCAACTCCGCCATGCGCTTACCGAACATGGCCAAACCAATGGAGGCGCAGGTTTCGGAATAGTTGCAGTCATTGGGCAGGTCGTAGTCGGTGGTAAACCGCTCCAAGAGCCCAGAAGAGCCGACACTGCCGGTGATGTACATGCGCTTGTTGACGGTGTCATCCCACAGGGTGTCGCACACTTGCAGGAGTTCTTGGTCGTCGTACTCACAGGCCAGGTCTGCCATGGCGCTGTACATATACATGGCGCGCACAGCATGGCCTTCTGCCGTGGTCTGCTCCCGCACCGGCATGTGGGACTGGGAGTACTTGGGGTCGTAACCGGCAAACTCGGGGAAAATACGCTTGTACTTCTCGCCGCGCTCCTCCTGGAGGAAGTAGTTCTCCCCGACGCCACGCACGTCGATGAAGTACTTGGCAGTCTCCAGATACCGCTTCTCCCCGGTGACCCGGTAGAGCTTGACCAGGGCCAGCTCAATCTCTTGGTGTCCAGGATAGCCGTGCTTCTGATCTTCCCCAGGACCAAAGGTCTTGCAGATCAGATCTGCGAAGCGGCACATGATGTCCAGGAACTTGCGCTTCCCGGTGGCCTCATAGTAAGCCACCGCCGCCTCGATCATATGTCCGGCGGTGTACAGCTCGTGGCCCTCCATCAGGTTGGTCCAGCGCAGGTTGGGCTCCTTAATGGTGAAGTAGGTGTTGAGATATCCGTCGGGCTGCTGGGCCTTTCCGATGAGATCAATGGTCTCGTCCGCCAGCTTTTCCAGCTTCTCATCCCGCTGGGCAGTCAGAGCAAATCCAACCGCCTCCAACCACTTGGCCACGTCGGTATCCTGGAACACCGCTCCCATAAACTCGCCGGTCTCTTCCCCCGCGGCGATACGGAAGTTATGAATACAGTGGCTGGTCTCAATCCCCTCAATGCGGTCATTGAGAATATCCCACTGATAAGGAATGATCACATCCTTGACCAAGCCCAGGTACTTGTTCCAGAACTTGTCGTCAATATGAATTTGGTTGAGAGGAATACTGGCGTTTGCGTGATGTTTCATGTTGCGTCCCTCTTTCTTAATTAAACGTTTAACAAACTTGGCAAAAAGAAAGGTGCAGTATCTGCACATCCACCACATTTGTCATATTTGGTTATGTCTTTTATAACACATCTTCCAAGGGCTGTCAACGAATCTTTGGGTTGCAATTAGAATATTGACAAAAGCACACAAAACAGTCTGCCTGTTTTTGTGTGCTTTGCCATAATCACTTCAATCTTGCCACAGACGACCGGCAAATTAGTCTGCATCTCTCTAAATACAAATTATGTGGGTTGGGCGCCATGATATGAGACTTACTAGGTTGTTCCAAAATATTGATTACCGTCTGGCAGGCAGTATAGCCAATTTCAAACAGTGGCAGCGCCATGGTGGTCAGCGGCGGGAAATAATACTCCGTCATGATCTGGTTATCAAATCCCACCACGGACACATCTTGCCCTGGGTGCAGCCCCTGCTCGGACAACCGGTCATACACGCCGCCGGCAATGATATCGTTCATGCAGAAGATGGCGGTCACTCCCCGTTGCAGCAGGGTATCGGTATGGATATAACCACTCTCCCGTCCCCAGTCGCCGATGACCACCAGGTCAGGGTTGTAGTGGATTTTGGCATCTGCCAGGGCACGCTGATACCCCAACAGACGGTCAGAGGTGGGCGGAGTGTTGTCCTTACCGGTGATGACGCCAATGGCTCGGTGTCCTCGCTCAATGAGGTGGGTCACCGCGCTGTATGCTCCGGCGGTGTCGTCGGCGCTCACCGAGGGAAACTTGGGGTTCATGCTCTGTCCGTAAGCCACGCAGGCGGGCACCTTCAAGTCATCGGGAAAACACTGCAGGCTGCGCTCGTGGGCCGTAATGTAAATGATCCCTTCCACCCGCTTGGACAACAGTTCCCGAATCTCGTTGTTGACGATGTCTCCGAAGTCCGGTCGGTTGTAGTAGGTGTCGCTGTATTTTTTATACATACGCATATTGGTCAGCAGCACCTGATACCCATTTTTTTCACAGCATTCTGAAATTCCGTCGATGATCTCCGGCGTACAGAACACCGTGATATCCTCCGCGATGATACCGATGGTGGAGGACTTGTTCATCTTCAGGTTTTTGGCTATGGAGTTGGGGGTATAGTCCATCTCCTGGATGACCTTCAATACACGCTTTCTGGTCTCCTCCCCCACGTTGGGCTTTCCATTGAGGATGTTGGAAACCGTGGCTATCGACACATTGCAGGCCTGTGCAATCTCCTTGATTGTAACCATGTATCTCACCGCTCTTCAGGCGAATGACAATCTGGTGTAGTCCTTCCTCCGTTCCAGTTTGCCAGACGCATTTGTACTCATTTTAGCAAAACGTTTGTCCACATTATACGGGAAAGACTGTAAAAAAGCAAGTAGACTCCGCCTATTTTCACAAACGCCATTAAATAGGAAAATTTTGTCTCTACACCTTCAAGTTTCATAAGTCAAAATCGCCACTAAAAAAATTTACCATTTGCACAATTTTGTTCTCATTCAAATTATCTCCATTCTTTTTTATTTTATTAATTTTAAACCTTTAACTTCTTTTTGTATAGACTTTATCCATGACTCATCTCAATTTATTGCACCAAACTCACTTTGACATTTTTGACAGTTTTTTATTGGTTTACAGGGTTTCACCTCTTCCCATGGTGCACTATGTACAAAATCCCCGTTGACGACCTGAACACGTTATTCTATACTGAAGGAGCCAAAGGCAAAATCCAACCTGTCGCAGCTACTCCCCAGAGCTTTCGCTCATAGCCTCGACAGGGTAACAAGAGGAGGAAACATTCCGCTGACCGGCGGTGCAGCAATGTGGAGACTTGTTGCAATGCAGCCACAGTTCCGCTCTGTGGCTGGCGAGGATGCGTCGCGGAGGCGTCTCATCTACGGTCCATGTGTATGGCATCTTTAACCCTTACCAACGTCAAAAAAGTCTATGACAACCAGGTAACTGCCGTCCACGATTTCAACCTGGAAATTGCGGACAAGGAGTTCATCGTTCTGGTTGGCCCTTCTGGATGCGGTAAATCTACCACCCTGCGTATGATTGCAGGTCTGGAGGACATCTCCAGTGGCGAGCTGAAAATCGGCGACCGCGTGGTCAACAACGTGGAGCCCAAAGACCGTGACATCGCCATGGTGTTCCAGAGCTACGCTCTGTACCCCCACATGACGGTGTATGAAAACATGGCCTTTGCTTTGAAGCTGCGTAAGGTCCCCAAGGAAGAGATTGATCGTCGCGTGAAGGAAGCCGCCGAGATCCTGGACATCACCCAGTATCTCCAGCGCAAGCCCAAGGCTCTGTCCGGCGGTCAGCGCCAGCGTGTGGCCATTGGCCGCGCCATCGTCCGTGAGCCTCAGGTGTTCTTGATGGATGAGCCTTTGTCCAACCTGGATGCCAAGCTGCGTAACCAGATGCGTGCAGAGATCATCAAGCTGCGCCAGCGCATTGACACCACCTTCATTTACGTCACCCATGATCAGACCGAAGCCATGACCCTGGGCGATCGGATCGTCATCATGAAAGACGGCTACATTCAGCAGGTGGGCACCCCTCAAGAGGTATTCGACCACCCCATCAACACCTTCGTGGCCGGCTTTATCGGCACTCCTCAAATGAACTTCTTCAACGCCAAGTTGGAAAAGAGCGGCGATACCTACCATGCCATCTGCGGCGGCGCTTCCATCCAGCTGCCCCAGCAAGTGCAGGAAAAGCTCAAGGCCAACGGTGCAGTTTCTCAGGATATCGTGTTGGGCATTCGTCCCGAGCACATCGTCTTTGTCTCCGATGACCAGAAGGCAAATACCCTCACCGGCACCGTTGACGTGTCCGAGATGATGGGCAGCGAAATCTACATTCACGTGGAAGGCAATATGGGCGGAGCCAACACCAGCAACATCGTCATGCGCGTTCCCACCAGCGACCTTCCCACCGAGTTCCACGGTGGTGTCCCCCACGGGACCAAGCTGCGCTTTGAGTTCCCCGGCCACTTGGTGCATCTGTTTGACAGTGAGACCGAGCGCAATCTCATCTAAATCCTACATAAGGGTCAGGCGCACTGCCTGACCCTTATTCTTGTATGGCTCTTGGAAAGGAGAACCCATGATACAAGCCGAATATCAAAAAGCATTGCGGGAAGGCCTAAAGGAGAAACGGGAAGCGCAGGAACATGGACTGTCGGGTGAGTTGGCTGTTTTGCCTCCGGAGGCACAAAAATCCTCCAATGGACGGGAGTCCTTGGGGATTGTGGAAATTCCCCTGGAGCTGATTCAAGGCACCTGCACTGAACTGCGGGCAGAAACCTTTTCCTTTAACTTTTCTCCCATTATGCCAGTGGGCAGCGAATTTGCCAACAAGTGGATCAACCTGTGTGCCAGCCACCTGGAAAACGGAATCCGTGATCCCATCAAGGCCGTGGAATACCTCAACCGCTACTATGTCATCGAAGGTCACAAGCGTGTGAGCGTACTCAAACATTTTGAAGCCGTTTCCGTCCCTGGTACGGTGACCCGTCTGCTTCCCCCCCGCTCGGACAATCCGGAAGTGGTGGCTTACTACGAGTTTTTGCAGTTTTATCGGGCCACCGGCCTACTCTGTGTGGTGTTTCGGCAGCCCGGCCTGTACGCCCGGCTGATGCGGGCCATTGGCTTGAAGGAATTTGAAGAGTGGAGTTCGGATGAGAGCTATAAGTTCCGTGCCTTCTACTACATGTTCTATGAGGCCTTCCTCCATCAATACCCCAGAAAGGACAAGCTGTCCGAGGCGTTTCTCATCTACATTGAGATTTTCGGATACAAAGCCTCCGCCCACAAGCTTCCATCTGAAATTGAAAATGATTTGACCAAAATCAACCAGGAGATTCTCAGTTGTCTGGAGAGCACCCAGCGCACCCTTTTGCTGGACGACAACGTGAAAGCTCCGCTGATCTCCATCATGCGTCCCACCAAGCTCAAAGTGGCCTTTGTCCACGACGACAACGCCGCCCAATCCCATTGGACCTACAACCACGAATATGGACGCTACCGCTTGGCCAACACCATGCGGGATCAAATCGAGACCGTCAGTTATGAGGATGCTGCCACCGAAGAACAGGCCTTGGCTGCCATGGAGGATGCCATCCACACAGCGGGGGCCAGCATCATTTTCACCACCAGCATCACTTCCCTGCTCCCCAGCGTCAAAGAGGCGGTGCTTCACCCCGATGTGAAAATCTTAAACTGTTCTCTCAACACCAATTACCCCTCGGTGCGCACCTATTACCCGCGGCTCTATGGGGCCAAATTCATCAAGGGTGTGGTGGCGGGCTCTTTGACCTACGATGGCCGCATCGGTTATGTGGCCGATCACCCCACCTATGACAGCATCGCCAATCTAAACGCCTTTGTCCAGGGGGTTAAACTGGTCAATCCCCATGCCCAGGTCTATCTGGAATGGTCCCAACTGCAACGGGGGAATGGCGTGCAGCGTCTCTATGATCTGGGTATTCGCCTCATTGACTATCGGGATCAGTTGGGCGAATACGCCGGTATCACCCAAAACAAGGTGCGCAATATGGCCCTCATCCAGTGCAACTGGGGACGTCTCTACCAGAGCCTCATTCGCCGGGTGATGGACGGCACTTGGAAATCGGAAGAGCGGCAGAACAGCGCCATCAACTACTGGTGGGGTATGTCCCAGGGCGTGGTAAACGTGCTGTGCTCCCACCGGGTTCCCTCCGGCACACGTCGCCTGGTGAGCCTGCTGTTGGATGATCTGCGCAATGGCCGTCTGGACCCCTTTTATGGCACCATGCACGACCAAAGTGGAAAGGCCATGCACAGCGATGACATACCTATGACGGCCCAGGACATCATCACCATGAACTGGCTATCCTCCCATGTCATCGGTGAAGTACCCAAGCTGGAGGAGTTCACTCCCAAAGCCCAGGAGCTCATTCGGCTGCAAGGGCTGGAAAGGAGGGATGCCACATGAAAATATTGGTAGTTGCCGACCAGGAATGTCTGGCCCTTTGGGACTTCTACCGCCCCGGAAAGTTGGATGGTCTGGACCTGATCCTCTCCTGCGGCGATCTGCACCCCCATTATTTGTCCTTCCTGGCCACCTTTGCCCCCTGCCCTGTGCTGTATGTACATGGAAACCACGATGATCTCTACGAAAAGACCGAGCCGGAGGGGTGCATCTGTGTGGATGGACGGCTGTACGAGCATCAAGGGATACGCATCGTGGGTCTGGGGGGCTCCATGCGGTATAAACCTGGAATCAATCAGTATACCCAGAAACAGATGATGTGGCGGGCCCGCAAACTGGCCCCGAAAATCTGGTTCAAGCACGGGTTTGACATCCTGCTCACCCATGCCCCAGGCTTCGGCATGGTGGAGTCCGAGGATCTGGCCCACACCGGATTCAAAGCCTTCAACCAGATGTTGGATCGCTACCAACCCTCCCTGTTTCTCCACGGGCACACCCATTTGAATTACTCCCGCAATATCTGCCGGGAAAGTGCATATGGAAACACCCGGGTAGTCAATGGATTTGAGCGATATGTTGTGGAGCTGAATCCGTAAATACAACCCAATCAAAAATGCCTTGCGGACCACAATGGTCCGCAAGGCATTTCCCTTATACGTCTTTTATCTTACTCCCACTCGGCAAATTCAGATATAGTAGGGTGTATTTGAGGTGATTTCGCAGGAAAAACTTTCGCAAATATGTTAATATTCCACCTGCTATTTTCGGCTGTAAAGTTTATTAGTATCAAAATAGTATCACAAAAGGCTGGGAAATACAACAGAATTATGTGGAGCTCTACATAATTCCGGCACGGACGGACGCTGTCAGGCACAGCGGATAACAGCCTTGCAAGAGGCGTTGTACCTGCGCTGGATATATTCTTGATAGGCTTTCTGGTCTGTCATGGAAATTCCCCCTCTCTGAATAATAGTGCGGGGCGGCAGCACTCCTTGCTGTCGCTCCTTGACTGCCTAACTGCGAAACCGGGCGGGGCTGTCAACGGTGGGCGAAGCCCGTTCATCTTGACCGCCCGCTGGCTCGGCTGGCTTTGCTATTTACCCGACAAACTTGAATTTATTGTAAGGTATCACGTTTTACCTTCTTAAGCCTTACTATCATTACCATAGGAATTTCTTTGTTGGTTTTGAAACATTCTTCATAAAATCCATCAATGACAAATCCAGCTCTAAAACAAAGGTTAAAAATATCTTGTATGGAACGATGATAATAAATCTGCTCTTTCGGTTGCCCTTCAATCGCTATATCATAGTAACTGTGCGGTGTCATATATTTTTCAGTCAACGTGACAAAACAAGGGTGTTGCGTTGCAAAGACAAAAATTCCGCTTTCCTGCAACAGTTCATAAACAGCCATAAGAAGTGGTTCAATATCCGTAATATCCATAATTGCCATATTAGAAACTGCTTTCGTAAAGGCTCGATTTCTTTTTAATTCTAATATACTTTTTCTATCGGTCGCATCCGCCACACAAAATTCAATTTGTTTTGCATATTGTGATTGCCGTCTTTTAGCCAATTCTATCATTTTTTTGCTGTAATCAAAAGCGACAACCGAAGCGCCTCTTTGTGCAAGATACGAAGAATAATTTCCATTGCCACACGCAATATCCAAAATGTAATCCGCAGGATTAGGAGATAGAAGTTCCGTTACTTTGGGACGCACTACCTCTCTGTGAAATTCATTAGATTCGTCACCCATTGCATTATCCCAAAATTGTGCGTTCTCCTCCCAGATTTTTTTACTTTCCTCTGTTCCCATGTTCTCTCCCACTCCCCAAATTTGCTTTTTTGCTTCCATTAAATCTTCCTTACTATATTCCATTGTTACCCTCCATAACTTCTGATTGTTGCCGTCTTGACGATTATGTATCTTTACATTACCTTCTGAAACATATGGCGCACCTTGTCCAGGCGGCTGTTTGGACGGCGGGGCTGGATGACCGGCTGACCGACAGCGGCCTGATATCCTTTCAGCTCTGTAAGGCATACGCTCCGCCCGTTGGTGTAAAAGGCCAGATCAGTACGGTATGCCTGTATACAGCGGGCGGGAATCTCGCCAGTAAAGACAACTTCATCCTTTTTTACCTGGGCCGTTTCGATGGTGGCACAGTATTTCGGTGCATCATGATAAGCCCTGGAAAGGTATTCCTGGGGCGCATAGAGGATGAAGGAGAGATAAGGTTCCAGCAGCTGCGTCCCCGATTCCTTCAATGCCTGTTCCAATACAATCGGGGCCAATGAGCGGAAGTCCGCCGGCGTGCTGACCGGACTGTAATAAAGCCCGTATTCAAAGCAAATCTTACAGTCCGTTACGTTCCAGCCGAACAAGCCCTGCTCCAGCCCGTAACGGATACCATCCCTGACAGCGTTTTGAAAACTCTGGTTCAAGTATCCCAGCGAAACCCGGCTCTCGTATTGTACACCGGAGCCAAGCGAGAGTGGTGTAACAGACAGTCCTATGGATGCCCAAAACGGGTTGGGCGGCACCTCGATATGGATGGTGTGGCTGGCTGCTTTGAGCGGCCGCTCCATATAAATGACGGAGGGTTCCTTTACCACTGTTTCAAGCTTGTATTTTTCCGACAGCAAAGCGGAAACAACCTCCAACTGCACCCGGCCCAAAAAAGAAAGAATGATCTCATGGGTGATGGAATCCACTTCGCAACGCAAAAGCGGGTCAGTATCCGCAAGTTGCGTAAGAGCGTCCAGCAGCCGTTCTCTTTGCGCTGCCGTTTTCGGCGCAATCGTCGTCCGCAGCATGGGGAGGGGGTCCTCGCGCCACCTTTTACGAGGGAGCCGGGTTTGGTCCCCTAATACATCGTTTAACCTCACGCTGTCGCTGGGAAGGATAACAATTTCACCCTGATAAGCGGTGTCTGTCCGAACAATTTCCCCTTTGGATGGAATACGCATCTCTGTGATTTTCAGCTTTTCTCTCCCGGCCAGGGCCACCGTATCCCGCAGGCGCAGCGTTCCGCTGTATAACCGTAGATAGACACGCCGCTGGCCGCAATCGGTGTACTCAACCTTGAAAACGCTGCCGCATAGGGCGGCGCCCCCCTGTTCCCCAATCGGTTGGAACAGCCCTGTCACCGCATCCATCAACGGTTGAATGCCAAGGCCCTTTTTGGCGCTGCCATGATAGACCGGAAACAGGGAGGCTTCTTGAACCCGCCGCTGTTCCTCCCGCGCAAGTTTTTCCTGGCTGATTGGTTCTCCTGCGATATACTTTTCCAATAATGCATCGTTATTTTCGATGACCGCATCCCATGCTTCTATGTCGGTATTTTCCTCCAGGACTATTTCCGGGGACAGCGACACCGTCTGCTTGATGATAATATCGGCGGAGAGCTTATCCCGAACAGACTGAACCACGCTCTGCAAATCAACGCCAGCCTGGTCGATCTTGTTGATAAAGATAACGGTGGGAATGTTCATTTTCCGCAGGGCATGGAACAGAATACGGGTCTGGGCCTGCACGCCATCTTTCGCGGAGATCACCAAGATGGCCCCATCTAAAACAGCCAAAGAGCGGTACACCTCCGCCAAAAAATCCATGTGGCCGGGCGTATCCACAATGTTAACTTTACATCTGTGCCACTGGAAGGAAGTGACTGCCGCTTGAATGGTAATCCCACGCTGCCGCTCCAAAAACAAGGTGTCCGTCCTCGTTGTCCCTTTTTCGACGCTCCCTGGTTCTGAAATGGCTCCACTGGCATATAGCAGACTCTCCGTCAAGGTCGTCTTTCCAGCGTCTACATGGGCAAGAATCCCGATATTGATAATGTTCATGTCTATCCTCCATACAAGGCCCGAATGGGCGCAAAAATCCCCAGCGGCTAATACTTTTACCGCTGGGGATCATGACTTCGGACACACAGAAACATACACGACTTACATAAGCCGCGGTCCGTCACGATATTTACTAAAAAGGCAAAAGTATTCTTAAAATTGGGTACAAAAACCAAGCCCCTGCAAGGGGCAATCATTTTTGCGCCCATTATCAAATTTTATTTAAGAATACCTTGCCGCATATTTGATAGACTCCTCAAATCAGGATAATAGCAGTATATCATAGTACGCTCTAAAAAACAAGAAATCATTTTACCGATTCCACAAATAAAATCGGAGGGTATTCACTGGAATACCCTCCGGTTTTGGTGATTATCGTGCGTCTATCCGAATTTTTGACTTTGCGGCCCGTTTCCGTTCCTTTTCGGCATGTTCCTGCTGGTAAGCTGCCTCTAATATTCTGTCCACTTGTTCTGGGCCAAAGGCCCTTTTGACCCGCTCATAGTCAGCGGAGACTTGCCGCATGGCCTTGTTTTCCAACTTGACCTCCTGCAATCGATCAGACAGGCGGATGTTGCTCTCCCTCACCCGGCCATAGTCCCCTTGCAGACGCTCAAATTTCCCCCGCAGCTCCACATAGGCCAGATACAGGGAGCGCAGCACCTTGACGATTTGGGCCAGCAGGGGCTTTGCCTTTTTCTCTCGGTAGGCCCGGCCTGTTTCCAGCGTTCCCGGCTCCGGCAAAATCTCCTCCGGATTGGCGGAGAAATCCGCTGCCAACCGCTCCATATTTTTCACCGCCGGGGCAAGTTCTTTGAGCCGCCGTTCCTGGCTCTCCACCTGGTTTTCTTTCTCCGCCTTGACCGTCTCCAGAACGGCGATCTCCTTTGCCCGCTGCTCTTTCTTGTAGTCCAGCACAGACAAGTGCTTGTCGTGGGTGCCTTTGTCCTCCCACTCAATCCCGTGGCGCTCCATGACCAGGGAAAGCTGCTCCTTTTCCGAGCGCACCCACTGGCTCCACTCTGTGTCCCCTCTGGTGCCGCCCTGGAAACCCTGGGCCGCTAACGCCTGTTTCAAAGATACCCTCGTGTCCAGCCCTCGCTTGCTCCCGGTGGTGAATGGTACAAAGTCAATGTGCAGATGGGGCGTAGCCTCGTCCATGTGGAGGTGGGCAGAGAACACCCGGAGTTGGGGGTTGCGCTCTTGAAAGCCCTTCATGTACTCGTCCAAAACCGCTGCCGCAAGCTGTCCCTCCTCGCTGTCGGCGCTCATATCATCTCGATTGCCCACTTGCAGGATGATTTCATGGAACGGCTTTTCCTGCTTGCCGGAGCGGATCTTCTCATAGTAATCCTCTATCCTTCTGTCGGCCCTGGTTTGTTTAGCGTTGTACCGTTCCAGAGCCTCGTCAAAGAGTTCATGGTACACCGCCTTGATATTCTCCTGGCAGTAGGTTATATTCAAGTGGGAGCGTTCCGGGTCAGTGTTCTTGGCGTGGAATTTTCTACTGTTATGGTTCACCGATCCTTGGCCCACCATGGCGCTGATTGTCCTTTTCAAATCAATCCCTCCTCCCTTTTCCGCCGCGCAAGCGGCGAGCCTTTGTTACTTTCTGCGAAAGTAACGCAAAAGCACTTTTGACAGCCTGACGGCCATCAAAAGCGCATTTGCGCCCTACGGGGTGGTGTGGGGGCTTTGCCCCCGGCAACTGCGGTTGCCTCCCCCAGCAGGGCCGCCCTTTGAAAAGGGCACCCTGCACCCCGCCTAAACTTTGTCACTCGCCGTTGGGCAGGGTGGAAAGGCCAGGGGCCTTTCCACCGCCCGGCAAGTGTTTTCCGTGGGCCGAAAGTCAAGGGGTACGGGTTGTATTGACTTGCGGCAATCTCCACCCGCAGGTATGCCCCCCTTGACTTTCGCCCCCGCTCCCCGTGACAGCCGTGACGACCGTGACGATGTTTTACACACCGCCTCCGCACTCCGAAAAGCTGTCACAGCTGTCACGGTCGTCACGCCTGGGGTTCCTCCAACGTGAGCTTGATACTCCGCCCGGCATGGGTTCGGGCGCTTTCATAGTGGATGTGGTACTCATAGGACAGCCGCCACGCCCGGACATTCAGCCGCATAGCCAGGGCATTGGGTTTCATATCCAGCCCCAGGGCGGCGACAAGTTCCGTGGCCGTCCCTCTCCACTCTGGCCGTTCCGCCGTTACCAGGGCGGCAACAGCCTCCAACACCGGGTCAGGCGGCTCCTGCCGCAGCTCCGTTTCCCGCCGCTCCAGCTCCCACACAAGCCGTTCCTCGTCCCGCTTGAGGTAGAGGCGCTGGTCTTGCTGATCCCGCCCAGAAATGTCCAGGGTGGCGGCGTTGTCTGCCCGCCGCTCCTTTTGGAGCAGAAAGGCCCCGTCTGCCGCACCCAATAAGCCGTTGGTGCCGGAGATCATATCAAACTTATCATCGGCCTGCTGCTTGCGGGTGTGATGTACAACCAGGAGGCAAACCCCGCTTATATCGGCAAACCGTTTCAGTTTGGTGATTACCTCATAGTCGTTGGCATAGCTGTACTTCTCTGCCCCGGCCTCCCGGATTTTTTGCAGGGTGTCGATGATAATAAGCCGGGTGTCCGTGTGTTCCCGGACAAAGCCCTTTAGCTGCTCCTCCAGGCCACCGCCGAGCTGCTTAGCTCCGATGGCAAAGAACAGGTTTCCGGTACTCTCTACTCCAAACATCCGGTACAACCGCTCCTGTAAGCGACGGTGGTTGTCCTCCAGGGCCAGATAGAGGACTGTCCCCTGGCGCACCTCATACCCCCACAGGGAAAGGCCCATACTCACATGATAGGCAAGCTGGGCCATGAGAAAGGACTTGCCCACCTTGGGAGCGCCCACAAAGAGATATGTCCCCGCATAGAGCAGACCGTCTACCACAGGAGGTCTGCCGGGGTACACCTGTTCGTAGAGGTCATTCATAGACACGGTAGGCAGATAGGCCGGGTCATTGACCCGGCTTATCTGCCGCAGGATTTCCTCCAAATCTCTTTCCGGGGGCTTGTGTTCTGTCACGCCCTCTGCTATACTTTGGTTAGGTTTTTGTGAGAGCGACTGTCCCCCGTCTGCGCCAACAGGCGGATATGGGGCAGTCGTTTTCTCTTGCAATCTATCCATCTATCAATCCTCCCTCATGCCGTCCATGATGGCGGCGATCAGCCGGATGGTGTCCAGCAACTCCCCATCCACGCCATTCCCGGCCTCGATACGCTCCAGTTCTTCCAGAACGGCGGCCAGCTCGTTCCGCAGGGCCTTATACACCCTGGGGTTGCCCTGTACCACCACATCCCGGCACAGCAGCCGTCGGGTGATGTAGTCCTGTTTGGTAAGGCCGGAGAGCCGCACAGCGGTTTCAATTTCCCTGTCCTCATCCGGGGACACCCGGAAAGCCACAGTTTTGTTTCTCCAGCGGTTGTGTCGGTCAAGATTTTTCACTGACATGATTTAGGCCCCCTTTCGCTCCATGTCCAGTTTGTCCGCCATCTCCGCCTGCCGGGTGGGGAACAGGTGGGCGTAGCGGTAGGTAATATCAATGCTTTCATGTCCCACCCGGTCAGCGATTGCCAGGGCCGTAAAGCCCATGTCAATGAGCAGCGAAATGTGGGAGTGCCTCAGGTCGTGTATTCTGATCCGCTTTACCCCGGCCTCTTTCGCACCCCTGTCCATCTCCCGGTGGAGGTAGGATTTTGTCACCGTGAAAATGCGGTCGGTGGGCTTCACCCCATACAGGCTCTTGATATAGTCTCGCATTTCTTCACAGAGGAAAGCGGGCATTTGAATGACCCGGTTGCTCTTAGGGGTCTTGGGGTCGGTAATCACATCCTTGCCCTTAATCCGCTGGTAGGACTTGGAGATGGTGACGGTCTGTTTCTCAAAGTCGAAGTCGCCAGGAGTGAGGGCCAGCAGCTCCCCCTCCCGGACGCCGCACCAGTAGAGCATTTCAAAGGCGTAATAGGAAAGGGGCTTGTCCATCATGGCCTCGGCGAATTTCAGATACTCCGCCTTTGTCCAGAACAGCATTTCCCGTCCCTTTGGCTTTCCCATATTGCCCGCCTGGGCAGCGGGATTGACCTTTAGATTGTAGTGCCGTACCGCATGGTTGAACACGGCGCTCAACTGATTGTGCAGCGTTTTTAAGTACACCGGAGAGTAGGGCTTGCCGTTCTTGTCCCGGTAACCCAGCATTTCATTCTGCCAGGCGATGACCTCCTTGGAGTGAATGTCGCACATCTTCCGCTTGCCGAAGTACGGCACCAACTTCTTGTAGAGGATATGCTCTTTCGTCCCCCAGGTGTTTTCCTTGATACGGCCTTTCATGTCCGCCACATAGACAGCCACGAAGTTTTCAAAGGTCATTTCCAGGTCGGCGGTCTGTTGTTGCAGGAATGTCCGCTCCCACTCCAGAGCCTCCCGCTTGGTGGGAAAGCCCCGTTTCATTTTCTTTACTTTCTTGCCCGTCCAGTCCTCGTAGTAAAAGGACGCATACCATGTGCCCTTTGCCTTGTCTTTGTATGCCGGCATTGTGGTTCCCTCCTTATTGTCTGTCCCGCAGCCCATAGAATTTTTCCTCGAAGTAGCGCCTGCTTACCCGTCCGGGAATGGTGAGAAAGCCTTTTTTCTTCAGCTCCTCGTTCATCTCCCGCACCAGCTTGTAGGCGTAGGGCTTGGAAATGCCCAGCTCCCTGGCGACCTCCTCTGCTCTCACAAACAGCTCCTTTTCCATGGTCAGCACCTCCTTATTTTAGTTTCGCAAATATGTTAATGTCACCATCTTCATTATACATTAACATAAGTGTTAATGTCAAGAATTTATTTCGCATTTTTGTTAAAGATTATCTTGCATCTTTCGCTTTTTTGCGCTATACTATTGGCAAAGGCGGTGGGATATTATGACAGTCGGAGACAAGATAAAGAAAATCCGCACCTTTCGAGGCATGACACAAAAGGAATTGGGGCTTGCTATCGGCTTTGAGGAAAAGGGAGCGGACAACCGGATCGCCCAGTATGAGACGAATTACCGTGTTCCGAAACGGGAACTGCTGGACAAGATGGCCGAGGCGCTGCGGGTAGACCGCCAGAACTTCTACACCATCGCCCCCGGCTCTGCCGAGGACTTCATGCGGACATTCTTCTGGCTGGACGAGGACAGCCCTGGCGCTATCCGCCTGTTCCAACTTGTCCGCAATCCGGGCAGAGCAGGGGCCGCTGATGATACCGCTGTACGGTACAATGATAGCGATGACTGGCCCGCACACCCTCCCGTGGGTATGTACTTCCAGTATGGCCTTGTGGACGAGTTCATGCGGGAATGGCTTTTTCGTCAGCAGGAGTTACACGCCGGGGAGATCACCAGGGAAGAGTATTTTGAATGGAAACTCAACTGGCCCCATACCTGCGACGATGGCCTGGAAAGCGAATATTATATCCCTTGGCGGAAAAATAAATAAGACAAGCAAAAAAACCGCCCTGCTGAATTTGTCGTTCAGCAGGGCGGTTTTGCTTGTCCTTTTGGGATTTTTCTCTTGAGAATACCGGGCGGACACAAATAGTATCAATCCAGTATCAAGAGCAGTATGGACGGGCAAAAAAGCCTGTATTCATGCGGGTTTTCGCCGTTTCGAGCGTCATTCCCACTCGATGGTGGCAGGGGGCTTCGACGTGATATCGTAGCAGATGCGGTTGATACCGGGCACCTCGTTGACGATACGCACGCTGATCTTGTCCAGCAGGTCGTAGGGGATACGAGCCCAGTCAGCGGTCATAAAGTCGCTGGTGGTAACAGCACGCAGAGCCAGAGTGTAGTCGTAGGTGCGGCCATCGCCCATGACGCCCACGGAACGGGTGTTGGTCAACACAGCGAAATACTGGTTGATGTTCTTGTCCTCGCCCGCAGCGGCGATCTCCTCGCGATAGATGGCATCGGCCTCCCGCAGGGTGTCCAGCTTCTCCTTGGTCAGGTCGCCGATCACACGGATGGCCAGGCCGGGACCGGGGAAAGGCTGACGGCTGACCAGGTACTCGGGCAGCTGGAGCTCACGGCCCAGCTGACGCACCTCGTCCTTGAACAGCAGACGCAGGGGCTCCAGGATTTCCTTGAAGTCCACATAGTCAGGCAGGCCGCCCACGTTGTGGTGGCTCTTGATGACAGCAGCGTCGCCAGCGCCGGACTCGATGACATCGGGGTAAATGGTGCCCTGAGCCAGGAAATCCACAGCGCCAATCTTCTTGGCCTCTTCCTCAAAGACGCGGATGAACTCCTCGCCGATGATCTTACGCTTGTGCTCGGGCTCCTCCACCCCGGCCAGCTTGATGAGGAAGCGGGACTCGGCGTCCACACGGACGAAGTTCATGGCCCACTTGGAGAAAGCGGCCTCCACCTCGTCGCCCTCATTCTTACGCATGAGACCGTGGTCCACAAACACGCAGGTAAGCTGACTGCCCACAGCCTCGGCCAACAGAGCGGCGCACACAGAGGAATCCACGCCGCCGGACAGAGCCAGCAGCACCTTGCCATCGCCCACCTTCTCACGGATGGCGGCAATGGCGGTGTTCTTGTAGTCCTCCATGGTCCAGTCGCCAGCGGCGTGGCACACCTCATAGAGGAAGTTCCGGATCATCTTCACGCCGTTTTCGGTGTGGTTGACCTCGGGGTGGTACTGCACGCCATAGAAGCCCTTCTCCTCGTTGGCAATGGCTACGTTGGGGCAGTTGGCACTGTGAGCCACCAACTCAAAGCCCTGGGGAACCTGGGCCATGTAGTCGCCATGGCTCATCCAGGAAATGCCCTGCTCAGGCAGGCCCTTGAAGATGGGGCTATTGGTGTTGTACCAGGTCTCGGTCTTGCCGTACTCCCGGGCGGTATCGTCCTGGGCGGGGGTAACCTGACCGCCCAGGGTGTGAGCCATGAGCTGGCAACCGTAACAGATGCCCAGCACTGGCACACCCCAAGTGAAGATCTCAGGGTCCACCTTGGGCGACCCCTCCTCGTACACGGAGTTGGGGCCACCGGTGAAGATGATGCCGATGGGGTTCATGGCCTTGAGTTCGGCCAAGGGGGTGGTGTAAGGCTTGACTTCGCAGTATACATTGCACTCACGCACCCGGCGGGCGATGAGCTGGTTGTACTGACCTCCGAAGTCCAGCACGATAACGGTTTGATGTGCCATTGAGATGTTTTCCTCCCTTAGATGGTTGTCACGTCAATGGGGCGCAGGTCTGCGCTGCGGCTCTGCTCACGGACGGTGAGCATGGCCCGGGCAGTGTCAATGGCGGTGACACAGCCCACAGAGTGTTCCACCGTGGCACGGCGGATCTTGAAGCCGTCGGTATCCTGACGGCGGCCCTTAGTGGGGGTGTTGATCACCAGGTCGATGGTGCCGGAGGCAATCATGTCGCTGATGTTGGGGTGAGCCTCGGAAACACGGGCCACCTGGGTACAGGGTACGCCAGCCTCACGGAGCACCTCACAGGTGCCGGCAGTGGCCAGGATCTCAATGCCCATATCGGCAAAGCCACGAGCGATGCCCACGATCTCCTGCTTGTCCTCGTCCTTGACGGTGATGATGATACGGCCGCCCTTCTTAGGTACGCGCATGTTGGCGCCCTTGAAAGCCTTGAGCAGAGCCTGGGGGAAGGACTCGGCAATGCCAAGTACCTCGCCGGTGGACTTCATCTCAGGACCAAGGCCAGTGTCCACGTCGGTGAGCTTCTCGAAGGAGAATACAGGCATCTTCACGGCGTAGTAGTCGGCCTCACGGTAAATGCCGGTGCCGTAGCCCAGATCCTTCAGCTTCTGACCCACCATGACCTTGGTAGCCAGGTCAATGATGGGCACGCCGGTGACCTTGGAGATATAGGGGATGGTACGAGAGGAACGGGGGTTGACCTCGATGACGTACACATCGTCGTTGTAGATGATGAACTGGATGTTGATCAGGCCAATGACGCCCAGGGCCTTGGCCAGATCACGGGTATAGCGCAGGATAGTCTCCTTGTGCTTGTCCTCCACATGGATGGTGGGATAGACGGAGATGGAGTCGCCGGAGTGGACACCAGCCCGCTCGATGTGCTCCATGATACCGGGGATGAGGATGTCCTCGCCGTCAAACACGCCGTCCACCTCAACCTCACGGCCCATGAGATACTTGTCGATCAGAATGGGGTGCTCCTGGACGGTGCGGTTGATGATGCGCATAAAGTCGGTGATATTGCGGTCGTTGTAGGCGATCTCCATGCCCTGACCGCCCAGCACATAAGAGGGACGCACCAGAACAGGATAGCCGATCTCGTGGGCAGCCTGAAGAGCCTCCTCGGTGGTGAACACGGTGCGGCCCTTGGCGCGGGGGATGCGGCACTGGTTGAGGATCTCGTCAAAGCGCTCACGGTCTTCAGCGGCGTCCACGCCGTCGGAGGAAGTACCCAGGATGGGCACGCCCATCTCAGTGAGGGCCTTGGCCAGCTTGATGGCAGTCTGGCCACCGAACTGCACCACAGCGCCGTCGGGCTTCTCCTGCTCCACGATGTTCTGCACGTCCTCAGCGGTCAGAGGCTCGAAGTACAGCTTGTCCGCCACGTCAAAGTCAGTGGAGACGGTCTCGGGGTTGTTGTTGACGATGATGGTCTCATAGCCCAGCTTTTTCAAAGCCCACACGGAGTGGACAGAGCAGTAGTCGAACTCGATGCCCTGGCCGATACGGATGGGGCCAGAACCCAGCACCAGCACCTTCTTGCGCTCGTGCTCACCGCCGTCGGCCTCGTTCTCGCCGTCGTAGGTGCAGTAGTAGTAGGGAGTCTCTGCGTCGAACTCGGCGGCGCAGGTGTCCACCATCTTGAAGGAGGGGACAATGCCGTACTTCTCCCGCAGAGCCTTCACCTCCTTCTGCTCCATGCCGCACAGCTTGCCAATGTAGCTGTCGGCAAAGCACATCTCCTTGGCCTCTTTCAGGGTGTCCACATCGGGGACACCGCGGCAAGCCTTCAGGCGCTCTTCCATGTCGATGATGCGCTTGAAGCCGTCCAGGAACCACAGATCCATCTTGGTGATCTGATTGATCTTGCGGGGAGACACGCCGCGGCGCAGAGCCTCAGCCACCACGAACAGACGCTCGTCGGTGACCTGAGCCAGCAGATCCTCCACCTCGTCGGTGTACAGATCGTCCAGCTTGTCCAGTTTCAAAGCACGCACGTTCAGCTCCAGGGAGCGGATAGCCTTCATCAGTGCGCCCTCGAAGGAGTTGGCAATGGCCATGACCTCGCCGGTGGCCTTCATCTGGGTACCCAGAGTACGGCTGGCGGTGGTGAACTTATCAAAGGGCAGACGGGGAATCTTCAGCACGCAGTAGTCCAGCGTGGGCTCGAAGCAAGCCGTGGTCTTGCCGGTGACGGCGTTGGGAATTTCGTCCAGAGTGTAGCCCAGAGCCACCTTGGCTGCCACCTTGGCGATGGGATAGCCAGTGGCCTTGGAGGCCAGAGCAGAGGAACGGGACACACGGGGGTTAACCTCGATGACGGCATACTCGAAGCTGTCGGGGTTCAGGGCGAACTGGCAGTTACAGCCGCCCTCAATCTTCAAAGCGGAGATGATATCCAGAGCGGCGGTACGCAGCATCTGGAACTCCTCATTGGCCAGAGTCTGGGTGGGAGCCACCACGATGGAGTCGCCAGTGTGCACGCCCACGGGGTCGATGTTCTCCATGGAACACACGGTGATGACGTTGCCGGCGGAGTCACGCAGCACCTCGAACTCCACTTCCTTCCAACCGGCAATGCAGCGCTCAATCAGAACCTGGTTGACGCGGCTGAGGTTGATGCCGCGGTCGGCGATCTCCCGCAGGGACATCTCGTCGTAGGCAATGCCGCCGCCGGTGCCGCCCAGGGTGTAAGCGGGACGGACGATGACAGGATAGCCAATGGTGTTGGCGAAGGACACGGCGTCCTCCACGCTCTCCACCACTTCGGAGGTGACGCAGGGCTGACCGATCTCCTCCATGCAGTCCTTAAAGCCCTGGCGATCCTCGGCCTTACGGATGGACTCGGGAGAGGTGCCCAGCAGCTTCACGCCGTACTTGGCCAGAGTACCATTCTCGTGCAGGGCCATAGCCAGGTTCAGGCCGGTCTGTCCGCCCAGGGTGGGCAGAATGGAGTCGGGCCGCTCCTTCTCAATGACCTGGGTCACGGTGGGGATGTTCAAAGGCTCGATGTAAACATGATCGGCAATGTCCTTGTCGGTCATAATGGTGGCGGGGTTGGAGTTGACCAGTACCACCTCCAGGCCCTCTTCCTTCAGGGCTCGGCAAGCCTGGGTACCGGCGTAGTCAAACTCAGCGGCCTGGCCGATGACGATGGGGCCAGAGCCCAGCACCAGTACCTTCTTGATTTCAGGATTCTTAGGCATTACTTGTCACCTCCCATGGATGCGATGAAGCGGTCGAACAGATACTCGGTATCCCGGGGACCGGCGTTGGCCTCGGGGTGGAACTGGGTGGTAAAGCAGTTGGGGCGCTTGTAGCGCAGGCCTTCCACCGTGTTGTCGTTGACGTTGATGTGGCTGATCTCGGCCACCTCGGGGTGGACGGAGTCGGCCAGCACCATGTAACCGTGGTTCTGGCTGGTGATGAACACCCGGCCCTCGGCAATATCCCGCACGGGGTGGTTGCCGCCACGGTGGCCGTAGTCCAGACGGCCCGTGGAAGCGCCGGTGGCCAGAGCCAGCATCTGATGGCCCAAACACACGCCGAACATGGGAATGTCGCTGTCATAAAGCTTCTTGAGCTGGGCAATGCACTCCACGTTCTCGGCGGGATCGCCAGGGCCGTTGGAGAGCATCACGCCGTCAAAGCCGCCCTCCAGCACCGTCTCAGCGGCGGTGGAAGCGGGGAACACGGTGACTTCGCAGCCACGGCGGCACAGACAGTCGATCATGTTCTGCTTCACGCCGTAGTCCATCATGGCCACCCGGTACTTCTGCTCACCCACAGCGGGAAACACTTCCTGCTCCTTGCGGGTGACGCGCTCCACGGTGCCCTCCACCTTGTAGGAACGCAGACGCTCCAGGATCTCCGCCACATTAAAATGCTCCGCACAGGTAATCATGCCATTCATGCTTCCCTGATTGCGGAGGATCTTAGTCAGGGCACGGGTGTCGACCCCTTCGATACCTGTAATATTGTGTTCTTTCAAAAAGTCGTTCAGCTCGCCCTCACAGCGGAAGTTGCTGCCCCGAGGGGACAGATGGCGAACCACAAATGCCTCCACCCAGGGGCGGGAGGACTCATTATCCCAATGATTCACTCCATAGTTGCCGATGAGGGGATAGGACATGACCACGCCCTGTCCGGCGTAGGAGGGGTCGGTCAAAATCTCCTGATACCCGGTCATGGAGGTGTTAAACACCATCTCACACACCCGATCTGCGGTGGCTCCGATGGACTTGCCTTGGAACATAGCACCATTGGCCAGAATCAAAGTTGCCTTCAACATATATCCCACCTTTACATATACTCGGTCTATTTTATCGCAAAAGCCACCAAAATACAAGAAATTCTCACAGGCTTTTTTACATGGTTTTGAAAATCGGAATTATGGCCAAAGGGCAGGCATATCCCTGGGAGTTCACGGGCAAAATGTTCAATAAGCCACATTTTACCGGAGGTGTTTTCATGTTTGTGGTACTGGTTCGCACGGTGGTGCTCTATGGGTTGTTGGTGGTGGGCATCCGCATGCTGGGCAAGCGACAACTGGGAGAGTTGGAGCCCTCGGAGTTGACCCTGGCACTCATCATCGCCGACCTGGCCAGCGTGCCCATGCAGGACAACGGCATCCCTTTACTGGCCGGAGTTATCCCTATTGTGGTATTGCTCTCCATCGCGTCCATCCTATCCGTACTCTCCACCAAGTCCATCCGCTTTCGCACCCTTTTGGGCGGTCGGCCCAGCGTGGTGGTGCGGCAAGGCCAGGTGGTGGAACAAGCCCTGCGGGAAAACCGCCTGACCTTGGACGAACTGATGGAGGAGTTGCGCATTTTAGGGTACCCCTATCTAGAGGATATCCATACTGCCGTGTTGGAGGCTAACGGCCAGTTGTCCGTCCTCCCCTTCGCCGCCCAGCAGCCCGCCACCGCCCAGCAGGTGGGGCAGACACCCCAGGATCGGGGCTTGCCTCTGGTGGTCATCAGCGACGGACGGCTGCTGTCCCAGGACCTCCGGGGACGGGGCTACTCGGACCAGTGGCTGGCCCAGCAGCTCCAGGCCCGGGGGCTACATTCCCACAAGCAGGTGTTTCTCCTCACCGTAGACAACCTGGGCAACACCTATTGCATTCCCAAGGAGGGAAAAACATGAGACGGTTGATTGCATCCATTCTGCTTGTGGCTGCTCTGGCCGGAGGGGCTACCGCCCACGTGTGGTATCTCTCCCAGCAAACCCAAGCCATTTCCCAGCAACTCCAGCAGGCCCACGAAAAGGTGGAACAGGGTGACTGGAACGGAGCCTATACCCTGACCCAACAGGCCTGGGAGCAGTGGGAGGGGCAAATGCTCTATCTCCACACCACCCTCCATCACGAGGACATCGACCAGGTCAGCACCGCCTTTCGCGAGACCTTGGCCATTTTGAAGCAGCAAGAGCAACCTGGGGAATATGTGGCGGCCAACGCCCGCATTCTCTACCAGTTGGAACTGCTGGTGGAGGCGGAATTGCCATCTTTGAAGAACATTTTATAAAGCTGCCACAAGGGCAGCTTTATAAAATGGAAAGGACGCGTGCACAAAGCCACCAGGCCTCATGCACACGCCCTTTTCCATCAGGTAGACGGCTTAGTAGCCCTTACCCATGGGGTTCTTGTTATCCATGCCAGACTTCTTGCAATTCTCGGGAGACTGCTTCTTGCGGTTCTCAGTGCCCTGGCGCTTGCAGTTTTCAGGGCTGGACTTGCTGGGGGTACGGCTGTAGTTCTTATCCATGATTATCACCTCACTAAACAGCAGTATGCCCCTTCTCTTTTTCTTTATACGAAACGAAAAAATTTTTATTTCAACGCTACACACCCGCTCACTTTTATGTTATAATTTCAACAATCTTATCATCACATTACCACACAGGAAAGGATGATCCACCCGTGAAATGCCCCTTTTGTGCGCACCCTGAGAGCAAGGTGGTAGACTCCCGCCCCGCTGACGAGGGCAGTAGCATCCGCCGCCGCCGGGAGTGTCTGGCCTGCCACAAGCGTTTTACCACCTACGAGACCATGGAGAGCCTTCCCCTGGTGGTCATCAAGCGGGATGGTCGTCGCCAGGCTTTTGACAAAAACAAGCTCATGGGCAGCATGCTCAAAGCCTGCGAAAAGCGTTCGGTGCCTACCAACACCCTGGAGCGCATCGCCGATGAGATCGAGCAGACCCTGCAAAACGAGCTGATGCGGGAGATTCCCTCCACCCAGATCGGCGAACTGGTGATGGAGAAGCTGCGGGACGTAGATGAGGTGTCCTATGTGCGCTTTGCCTCGGTGTACCGCCAGTTCAAGGACATCAACACCTTCATGGAAGAGCTGGACAAGCTGTTGAAAGACCGATAAAAAAACACCCTGGATTTTCTGAGAAAATCCAGGGTGTTTTTTGGTTTCTTATTTAGTGCCGAAGATACGGTCGCCGGCGTCGCCCAGACCGGGCACAATGTAGCCGTGCTCGTTGAGCTTCTCATCCAGGCCCGCCACGTAGATGTCCACGTCGGGGTGCTCTTTCTGGATGCAGGCAATGCCCTCGGGGGCGGCCAGCACGTTCATCAGCTTGATGTGCTTGCAGCCATAGCCCTTGAGGAAGGTGATGGCAGCAGCAGCGGAGCCGCCGGTGGCCAGCATGGGATCCAGCACGATGACATCCCGCTCGGCAATGTCGCTGGGCATCTTGCAGTAGTACTCCACGGGAGCCAGAGTCTCAGGGTCCCGGTACAGACCGATGTGGCCCACCTTGGCGGAGGGGATCAGGTTCAGAATGCCATCCACCATGCCCAGACCGGCGCGGAGAATGGGCACCACAGCCAGCTTCTTACCAGCCAGCATCTTGAAGGTGCCGGTAGATACAGGGGTCTCAATGGTCACGTCCTCCAGGGGCAGATCCCGGGTGGCTTCATAGCACATCAAACCGGCAATCTCGGAGACGATGTCGCGGAAGTCCTTCACACCGGTGTTCTTGTCCCGGAGAATGGACAGCTTGTGCTGCAGGAGAGGATGATCCAAAACGTGTACTTTTTCCATCATCAAAAACCTCTTTTCTTGTGTGGGTTATTGGGTCAAAGATTTGCCTTGGGCCAGGCGTTCCCGCTCGGCCTGGCTCAGGCGGTGATACTGGGGCGCCATGGCTGCCCCGGATACCAACTGATGGTTGCGGGCCATCTCCAGCCCAGCCCGTGCCACGCCCCAGGCGGTTTGATAGACCAGGTGGGGAGGCATCATGGCGGCGGATATTCCCCGCTCTCTCAGGAAATTATAACACAAAGCTGCGCCATCTCCAACGAGAAATTTCCGATTGGAGGATTTTTCAAGTTCTTGGGCCAGCTGGTCCATGCCAATGGCGGCATCCTCGCTCAGCCGGGTAAGGGTGCCATCCTGGGCCAGAAAGCGGGCGGCGTACACCTGGTTGCGCCGGGCGTCCATCACCGCGCAGATCTCCCCGTCCATATGGGCGCACTGCCAGGCCATGGACTCCAGGGTGGAACAGGGGGCGCAGGGCTTTCCATCGGGCCAAGCCAGACCCTTGGCCGCCGCCACGCCAATGCGAACCCCAGTAAAGGAGCCGGGACCAGCAGCCACTGCCACCACATCCACGTCCTGCATGGTCAATCCCACATTGTCCAGCAGCTGGGTGACCATGGGCATCAGGGTCACGGAATGGGTCAAACCGCTGTTTTGAAAGCTCTGTCCCAGCAGTTTCTCATCCTCGCAAATGGCCACCGAAGCAGTGACGGCAGAGGTCTCCAGAGCCAAAATTTTCATAGCTGCACCCCCTCCATGGTAATCACACGGGTGTTGTCGTCCTCGCCCCGGGAGATGTCCACCCGTATGGTGTCCCCGTCCAGGGCTTCTTCCACATTTTCGCTCCACTCCACGGCACACACACCGTCCCGGGCCAGGTAGTCCTCCCAGCCGATGTGGAACAGCTCGTCGGCGCTGCCCAGACGGTACATGTCAAAGTGGAACAGGGGCAGCCGTCCTCCCTCGTACTCATTGACGATGGTAAAGGTGGGGCTGGTCACCCGCTCCTCAACGCCCAATCCTTGGGCCATGCCGGAGACAAAAGCGGTCTTTCCCGCCCCCAGATCTCCGGTGAAAGCCACAACGGCGCCGCCCTTCAGGGCCTGTGCCAATTTGCAGCCCAACGCCCGGGTCTCCTCCGGGCTGTGGGTGATGTATTGCATCGCGGTTCACCTCAACTTGTAAACTCTTTCGAAATAGTATAGCACATACTAGCCAGGTATGCTATACTATTCTTTACCCTTTCCGTCATTTACCATTTCATGAAAGGAGGCTTCCCATGTCCCCCTCGGAAGGTCTTCGTGATTTTTTCAAAAAGGGCGATGTGCTGCTTCTGGCCCTGTGCGTGTGCGCCAACCTGTTTGGTTTGGTGCTGGTGTACAGCGCCACCCGCTACGACCCTGCTCTACACAGTTATCCCCTCAAGCAGGCCATTTTTCTCTGCTTGGGTATAGTCATTTATATGGTGGTCAGTTTTGTGGACCTGGAGTTTTTGCTGGAGAAGTGGTGGAAGGTCATTTTGGTGCTGGGCCTTGCCATCATCCTGTTGCTGATTCCCTTTGGTCGGGACGACGGCACCGGTAACCGCAGCTGGGTGTTTCTCCCCGGCTTGTCCACCGGTTTTCAGCCCGGTGAGATGGCCAAGCTGGCCTACATCTGCGTCATGGCCTGGCTCATTCAGCGCCAGCGCTCCTTTGGCGTGAGCCGCTTCACCTCTCTTTTAAAATACGCCGGCCTGACCATGCTCTTTGCAGGCGCGCTGGCGGTCCTCTCCGGCGACTACGGCATGGTGTTGGTGTACCTGTTCATCTTTGTCATTATGGCCTGGGTGGGCGGGGTACAAAAACGGTGGTTTTTGGGGGTTGGCATTCCTCTGGTGGCTGGAGTGGTGGCGTTGTGGAATTTTGTTCTACCCCACACCAAGTTCTGGACCGACTACCGGATTATGCGCTTCCGGGTGGTATTTGACCACGACCTGGATCCCCTGGGACGGGGCTGGCAGCAGAGCCGCTCCCTGTTGGCCATCGGCTCGGGGCAGATCACCGGTATGGGCTATCTCAATGGCAAACAGACCCAATCCGCCCTGTCCCAAAACCTGCCCGCCCGCCACACGGACTTCATTTTCGCCGTGTGCGGCGAGGAGTTGGGACTGCTGGGCTGCTGTGCGGTGCTCATTCTCCTCTTTGCCATCATTCTGCGCTGTGTGTGGGTGTCTCGGCAGGCCAAAAGCCACATGTCCGCCTACATCGCCATGGGCATTGCCGCCATGCTCATGATTCAAACCATTCTCAACGTGGGCATGTGCCTGTATGTGGCCCCGGTCATCGGCCTGACCCTGCCCTTTTTCAGCTACGGTGGCTCCTCCACCCTCACCCTCTTTGTGGCCATGGGCATGGTGTCCGGCATCAAAATGCGCCCCTTGCCCAGCTGGCTGAAGGATCGAGGTTAGGGGTATACTTTGTCTGCGTTCGGTGCATGCTAGGGGTATCAACTCAGAGCAAGGAGGCACCCTCTTGTGAAATATCGACTTTCCCTTCTCTCCCTGCTGCTGATGGGTGCTTTGACCATGCCGGTGTCCGCCGCTGTGGTCACCACCGTCAGCACCAGCGGGAACAACGCCGCCCCCGTGGCCCAAAACCTCACCCTTTCCACCTACCAGGGCATTGCCATCACCAGCACCTTCTCCGCCGTGGACCCGGAGGGGGACCTGCTCACCTTCCAGGTGGTGGACCCACCCGCCCGCGGCCAGGTGACCATGAGCGAGAACGACACCTCCACCTTCTGGTACACCCCCTATGAGAACAAAAAGGGCTCCGATGTCTTCTCCTATGTGGCAGTGGACAGCATGGGCAACACCTCCGAACCGGCCACCGTGGAGGTGACCATTTCCGTGCCCACCTGTGGGGTGAGCTATGCCGACCTGTCCGGCAATCCCGCCCACTATGCCGCCATGCGTCTGGCGGAAGAGGGGATTTACGTGGGCCGTCAAATGGCCGGGACCGCCTACTTTGACCCTGACCAGCCCTTTACCCGGGAGGAATTCTTGGTACTGGCCATGGACGTGACCCAGACTCAGCCCCTGGATGGGGTCTCCACCACCGGCTTTTATGACGACGGGTCCATTTCTACCTGGGCCAAAGGGTACGTCTCTGCGGCTGTGATGCAGGGGACCAGCCTGGGAGAGCAAAACGAGGACGGCCAAGTTGTGTTCTCCCCCACTGACTCCATCACTCAGCTGGAGGCAGCGGTAATGCTGGAGGGGCTGTTGTGCTCCACCGACATTCCCATTCACACCACCTCGGTGAGCCAGGAAATCCCCGCCTGGGCCAGCCAGTCGGTGGCCAACCTGGAGGCCCTGGACGTGGTGGCCCCCGGCGCCACCTTGTCAGACACCCTTACCCGAGGGGAAGCGGCTGAGATGCTTTCCGCCGCTCTGGACGTGATGGACAGCCGGGAATCCAGTTGGTTCCAATGATAAAAAGCAGGACAGAACGTGACGTTCTGTCCTGCTTTTTGATTGCTTAGAAGGGAGGCAAATCCCGGCTCTGCTCCACAGCGTCCCCTTCAAAGGGGAACTCCTCGGACACCGGTTCCGAAGGCTCAGGAACCGTATCCACCATGTTCTGGCGGTACTGCATCTCCTGCCACTGCTCCTTGGTGATGAGGAGCTGGCGGGGCTTGGAGCCCTCAAAGGGGCCCACCACGCCCTTCTCCTCCATCTGGTCCACCAGACGGGCGGCGCGGCCGTAGCCCAGTTTCAAGCGGCGTTGGAGCATGGACACGGAAGCCTGTCCCACCTCCAGCACCACGTCGATGGCGGCGGGGAGCAACTCGTCATAGTCTCCGCTCTGGTTGGGGTCTGACCCGCCCACACCCTTGGCGCCTTTTTCCTTCTCCTCGGCGTGCTTTTCAATCTCGTGCATCACCGATTCGTCATAGCGGGCGGTGCTGCCCTGCTTGATGAATTCCACCACCTGAGCCACCTCCTCCTCGGAGATGAAGCAGCCCTGGACACGCTGGGGCTTGCCCTGGCCCAAGGGCGCATAGAGCATGTCGCCCTTGCCCACCAGCTTTTCGGCGCCAGTGGTATCCAGAATGATGCGGGACTCCAAACTGGAGGCCACCGCAAAGGCAATGCGGCTGGGGATGTTGGCCTTCATAAGGCCCGTAATCACGTCCGCAGACGGACGCTGGGTAGCAATCACCAGGTGCATGCCCGAGGCACGGCCCATCTGGGCCACGCGGCAGATGGACTCTTCCACCTCTTTGGCGGCCACCAGCATCAAGTCTGCCAACTCGTCGATGACCACCACGATCTGGGGCATGGTGTCCCGTCCGCTCTTGCGGGCGTGGTTGTTGTAGGAGGCCAAGTCCTTGGCCCCCACTTCCGAAAAGGCCTTGTATCGCTTCATCATCTCGCACACCGCCCATTGCAGCGCGCCGGCGGCCTTCTTGGGGTCGGTGACCACAGGGATGAGCAGATGGGGAATGCCGTTGTACACCCCCAACTCCACCATCTTGGGGTCCACCATGATAAGGCGTACCTCATCGGGGGTAGCCTTGTACAGCAGGGAGATGATGAGCGAGTTGGTACACACCGACTTACCGGAACCGGTGGTCCCGGCAATGAGCATATGAGGCAACTTGGCGATGTTGCCCACCACGCAGTTGCCCCCGATGTCCTTACCCACAGCAAAGGACACCTTGGAGGGGCTGTCGGTAAAGGCCCGGTCGCTGATGACGTCCCGGATGGCCACGGGGCTCACCTGCCGGTTGGGCACCTCAATGCCCACGGTGGAAATCTTGTCCGGGATGGGAGCCACACGCACGGCGGAGGCACCCAGAGCCAGGGCAATGTCGTCGGACAGATTGGTGATCTTGTTCAGCTTCACTCCCTGCTCCAGCTCCAGCTCGTACCGGGTCACCGAGGGGCCTCGGGTGACGTTGACGATGTGGGCATCCACACCGAAGGACACCAGAGCGTCTTGCAGCCGCTGCTGGTTGGTCTGGAGCTCTCCGGCGGCAGCAGCGGCCATGCCGCTGCCCTCGGTCAACAGGGACACGGGAGGATAGCGGTACACACCTGTCTCCTGACCCATGCCCGCCTCGATCTCCTGGGCCACCTGGGCCTGGGCCTGTTGGGCCTCCTGGTGGGTGACCTTTTCCATGGTGGGCTGAGCCTTGGCCACCGCCGGAGGCTCCACCTCCGGGACGGCCACCGGCTTCTCCTCCACCGGCTCCGCCATGGGGAAGATCTCGGGCATATCCTCGTATTCCGGCTTTTCCTCCTCCAAAATGGGGGTCACGGTATCCGTGAGCACCTGGTCAGGGGTAGGCACCTTGGAGACTTTGTCAAAGAGCTTCTTTTTCCGCACGGTGGTCACCGGGCTGGTGGGCTCCTTCTCGGTCAATGGATCATCCACCGGAATGTCAATGGCAGTTTTCTTTCTCTTTCTCTGGGGGGCGGGAGGCTCCGGCTCCACATACGCCTCCTCCTGGTACTCCTCTTCCTCCTGCCACCGCTCCTCTCGGGCCTCTTCCCGTTCCTCCATCCAACCCCGGATATCCAGGTACAGCTCCATGGGAGTGCGGTTGAAGGCATAGAGCAAGATGGGAATCAGGGCCACGATGAGCACCATCATGGCTCCCACCTGGCTGAAGGCATAGCGGAAGGACACGGCTAAAAGACCGCCCAGCACACCGCCCGAGGCGTTGCGCAGTCCGGACATCCACAACTGCTCCACCAGAGACATCCCAAAGGTAAAACGGTTTCCGCTGAGAATCAGGTGGAAGATGCCTCCCACCAGCACCGGCACCAGCAACGCGCAGGTCAGGCGCAGCCGCACGGGGCGACGGCGATGAAAAATCAGGATGTAGGCGCACAGCACCAGCACCGGGGGTACCAGATAGTATCCGTATCCGCACAGCCCCCGCAGCAGGTCACAAAACAGATCAATGAAGGCGGCCCGGACACCAAAGTAGCCAAACGATCCAAAAAAGGCCAGCACCAGGCACACCAATCCCCCGATTTCCCGATGATAGGACGGGGTCTTGGGGGCAGGCTTCTTTCCACGCCCCCGGGCGGAGGCAGTGGATTTGCTCTGGGTTCGTTTTCCGCTGCTCTTTCCGCCACTTTTGGTGGTTTTGGTAGTTTTCTTTTGTGTCGAAGCCATAGCTTCCTCCTAATCTTAGAGTACGATAAAGCCAGCGATCAGAGACACCACGCCCATAATCCAGCAGTAGTAGGCGAAGTTACCGAACTTCCCCTTGTTGGCCAGCAGACGCACCAGCTGGATGGAGAAGTAACCCACCACACCGGCCACGATCATACCAGCGATGTACTTGGGCAGCAAGCTGGCGTCAATGCCCTGATCTCCAAAGGCCTTGACCACCTTGAGCAGGGTAGCGCCCAGCACGGCAGGCAGGGAGAGCAGGAAGGAGTAGTGCACAGCAAACTCCCGGTTAAAGCCAAGCATCAGGCCGGCAGAAATGGTGCTGCCGGAACGGGAAATGCCGGGGATGGTGGCAACGCCCTGGGCAATGCCCACCAACAGAGCATCCTTGACGGTGGCGGTGCGAGCAGTCTTGCGTCCGCCGCCCAGACGGTCAGAGAAGAACAAAATGCAGCCGGTCACCAGCAGCATCACAGACACAACGGCGGGATAATTGCCCAGACCCTCCACCACGCCCTCCAAGGGTAGGACCACAAAGAGGGGCAGGGTACCCACAATAATCATCATCACCAGGCGGCGAGCCTCCGGGGGCCGGGACTCACGGCTGCCGTGGCCACCCACCAGGGAACCGATCCCCTTGAAGAACTCCACGATCATTTCCACAATGTCCTTCCAATACACCACGCACACCGCAATCAAGGTGGCAAAGTGCAGCAGGATGTTAAACAGGTTATCCACCTCTTCCATGTGGAAGAAATGCTGGAGCAGGGTCAGGTGTCCCGAACTGGAGATGGGGAGGAACTCTGCCACACCCTGGACAAAGCCCATAAAAATCGCCTCTAAAAAGGACAAGGTCATCACCTCATTTTTATTTTTGCCCAGAACAAGAATCCGGTGCATTATAGTATATTACCACACTCCCAGATCAAATGCCAGTTTTTCTTTTCCCTCCGGCGAGTTTCTACCCCCTTCCGGGCCTGTCATGATCTCCCATATACAAGAAGATTGACACAAAACCTCCTGTCAGGTATGATATTGAAAAAGACAGGGCTACCCCCTGTCATCTTTTTGGGGTGAATCAACATGAGCAAGCACAAGAACAAACAGCAATATGTACAGACTGAGCCGAAAAAAGCGGGCCGGGGTTTCCTCTCCAAGGTGATCATTTTTGTGGGCTTTATCTCCGCCATCAACGCCATCATTTCCCTGGTGGCCGGATACGGCACCTTCCAGACCCAGTGGGCGCAGACCGAGTGGCCCGCCACCACCGCCCAGGTAGTGGAAGTATCTCAGGGCCATGACGTAAACCAGAACCCCACCCCCGCGGAGATCCGCTATGAGTACCAGGTGGACGGCACCACCTACCAAGGCACTTACCAGGAGGATTCCACCAACGTTGCAGTGGGCCTGAGTATGCCGGTCCGGTACGACCCGGATCACCCGGAAGTCTCCACCACCAACATGCAGATGGATCTGGGTTTTCTCATTCAGACCTCTCTGTTTGGCGTGCTGGCCATCGTCTGTCTCTACGGCCCTGCCGTGTACAGCAAGCGGAAGGATCGCATGCAGCACCGCCTCCCTGTCCGTTAAAAAAAGCGCTCTGGAATTTCATCCAGAGCGCTTTTTCACTTCTTTTTGTACTTCTTCATTCGTTTGCGCAGGCAGGCCATGGCATCGGACAGGCCACCCAGGTGGTCAATGAGGCCCAGTTCCACCGCCTCCTGACCGTAGACGATGCTGCCCATGTCAGCAGCCATCTCCTGGGTGTTGAGCATCAGCTGCTCCAACTTCTCCCGGGAAATGGAGCTGTTGTGGGTGACAAAGTCCAAAATTCGCTCCTGTACCCGCTGGAAGTAGTGGAAGGTCTGGCTGACCCCAATGACCATGCCGTTGAGACGCACCGGATGGATGGTCATGGCCCCGGAAGGCACAATGAAAGACTCCTTGGCGGAGACCGCCAACGGCACCCCGATGGAATGCCCGCCCCCCAGCACCAGGGACACGGTTGGCTTGGACATGCCCGCGATCATCTCCGCAATGGCCAGCCCCGCCTCGATGTCGCCCCCCATGGTGTTGAGCAAAATGAGCAGCCCATCCACCTCGTCGCTCTCCTCCACCGCCGTGAGCAGGGGCAACACGTGCTCATACTTGGTGGTTTTGGCCCCCTCCGGGGCCTCCTGGTGGCCCTCAATTTGCCCGATGATGGTGAGGGTCTGAATGGTGCCCACCCCAGTCTTGACCGTGGAGCTTCCCAGCTCGGTGAGTTGCTGCTGCTGTTCTTCCACAGGCTGAGTCTGGCCAGCCCCGTCCTCTTTTTTCACGCAAATACCCCCTTCCCGGCTAGTATCTCCGGGAAGGGGGTACTTTATTCTTCAAAAAAGCCTCGCAGAGTTCGCACCCGCAGGTGCGAAACATCATAATCCGTTTTTCCCGGGGACATGCGCATCGGGAAAAACACCGCTCTGCCTGCAAGTGTGAGTTTTGCCCGCCCCTGGTGGGCAAAATCTTGCGCGCAGCAGGCTGCAATCTTTCTCCAAAAAGGCCCGCCTTTTTGGAGGCTTTAGCCTTCATAGACCGCGCGGCAGGCTGCGTAGGTCATGTAGCAGTCCAGCTTGGACACAGTCTCGAAGGGAGAGTGCATGGACAGCACGGGCACACCGGCATCCAGGGTGTCGATGTTGCGGTTGGCCATGTAGCAGGCCACAGTGCCGCCGCCGCCCTGGTCGGTCTTACCCAGCTCGGCCATCTGCCACAGCACGTTGCGGTCGTCCAGCAGGCGGCGGATATAGCCCACAGCCTCGGCGCCAGCATCGGAGCAGCCGCCCTTACCACGTGCACCGGTGTACTTGCTCAGACCCACGCCGTAGTTGATGAAGGCGGAGTTGTTGCGCTCATAGACCTCAGCAAAGTTGGGGTCGAAGGCGGCGGTGACGTCAGAGGACAGGCAGAAGGACTTCTCATAGCAGGCCCGCAGAGGCACGTTCTGGCTCTCGCACAGGTCCTCCACGAAGGTGTCAAAGAAGGCGGACTGCATGCCGGACACGCCCTCGGAGCCGATCTCCTCCTTGTCGGCCAGTACGCACACGGCGGTACGGCAGGGGGTGCCCTCCAGGTCCAGCATAGCCTTCAGACCAGCGTAAGCGCACACACGGTCGTCGTGGCCGTAAGCGCCCAACAGGGTGCGGTCAAAGCCGATGTCAGTGGCATTGAAGGCGGGGACAGCCTCGATCTCGGCGGAGATGAAGTCGGCCTCGGTGATGCCGTACTTCTCGTTGAGAATCTGCATGACGGCCAACTTCACACGGCCGTCGCCCTCGTCGTCCTTCAGGGGGCGGCTACCCACCACCAGGTTCAGGCTCTCGGCGGGAATGGCCTCGCCCAGGGGCTTCTTGGACTGGTCTGCGCCCAGGTGGGGCAGCAAGTCATTGATGGTGAACTGGGGATCGCCGGGGTTGCCGCCCACGGACACATTCACCACAGAACCGTCCTTAAGCACCACCACGCCCCGCAGCTCCAGGGGGATGGTCACCCACTGATACTTACGGATGCCGCCGTAGTAGTGGGTCTTGAGGAAGGCGATCTCGCTGTCCTCATAGAGAGGGGTGGGCTTCAGGTCCAGACGGGGAGCGTCGATGTGAGCGGCCACGATGGACACACCCTGATCCAGGGGGGCAGAGCCGATGACGGCCAGGTTGATGCCACGGCCCCGGTTGACCCGGTACACCTTCATGCCGGGACGCAGCTCCATGCCACGCTCCAGGGGCACAAATCCGGCAGCCTCAATGAGCTCCAAGGTGTAGTCCACACAGGTGCGCTCGGTCTTGCCTCGATCCAGGTACACCTTGTAGCCCTCGCAGTAGTCAAAAATAGCCCGCTCGGTGGCCTCGTCCACCTTGTCCCAGCCGTTCTTCTTCTGGTTGAGCAGCTGCTCGCGCAGCAGCTTTCCCTTGGTCTTTTCTTCCATGGGTATTACCTCCTTATGTTATCTGTGCAATATGTGGTCAAACAACGCCGTGGCCTGCTCTCTGAGCTGGTCCGGGTCATCTCCATCGTTATGTAAGGTATATTGGCACCGCTCCTCAAAAAAGGACACCGGCTTTTGGGCCTCCACCCGCTTGCGGGCATAGGCCTCGTCGATGCCGTCCCGGGCCATGATGCGGCCAATCCGGGTCTCCGGCTGGGCCACCACCGCCACGGTGATCTGGCACATCGCCGCCAAGCCGCTCTCGATGAGGGCAATGGCATCCACCACCGCCATCTCTTTCCCCTCTTGCCGGGCCTGGTCCAGGCGGTGCTGAATCTCCAGGTGGATGTAGCGGTGGGTGATGGTGTTCAGGTCCTCCAACGCCTGGGGGTCGCCAAAGACCTTCTCCCCCAGCTTCTTGCGCAGAAGCCCCCCCTGGGCATCGTAGATATCCGAACCGAACCGCCCTTGCAGCTCTTCCCGCATGGGCTGGCTGGACACGGTCAAGTCATGGTAAATGGCGTCGCAGTCCAGTACCGCCGCCCCCATCCCCTCCAGGACGTGGAGTACGGTGGTCTTGCCCGCCCCCGTGGGACCGGTGAGGCCAATGATGGTAAAGCTCATCCCTCCACCTCGCACCCCAGGGCCTGCTCAATGGCCTCTCGGCTCAGGCCGCCCTGGCGGAGGATGCGGAAGGGTTTCACGGTGAGGTTCATAATGGTGGACTCCACCCCCACCGAGCAAGGCCCGCCGTCCAGCACTGCCCCAATGCGGCCGTCCAACTGCTCCAGCACCTGCCCTGCGTTTTTGGGGCTGGGGTGGCCGGAGATGTTGGCGGAAGGACAGGCCAGAGGATGACCCAGGGCACGAATGACCCCCAGAGTGTCCGGATGGTCAGGGCAGCGCACCCCCTGGGTGGCGCCTCCAGCGGGGACAATGGCGGGCAAGGTGCCCTTGCCCCACAAAATCATGGTCAGAGGTCCCGGCCAGAAAGCTTTAGCCAGGGTGTAGGCCTCTTCCGGGATGTCCCGGCACACCCCCTCCACCATCTCCATGCCGTCCACCAGCACGTTCAGAGGCTTCTCCTCCGGGCGGCCCTTGGCCTCGTAGTTGGCCCGCACCGATTCCTCGATGTAAGCGTCCGAGGCCAGGCCGTACACCGTCTCAGTGGGTACCGCCACCAGCTGGCCCTCCCGGAGCAACTGTGCAGCCTTGTCCACCTCATGGGGGGGCAAGGTCTGGGTCTCAGGACGGCCCAGCACCAGGGACAGCAGCTGTCCGGGCCGCTCCACCAGGTGATGGGCTCCCTCCTGCTCCAGCTCTTCCCGGCTGCGGAAGCCCCACAGCACCCCGCAGGTGTCCAGCTTGCCGTTCTTTCCGGTGCGGATGTCCACATTGCTGTCCCCCACAAAGAGGGTGGTCTCGGGTACAGCTCCCATCTGCTCCATAAGGGCATAGAGCAAGGTGGGGTCGGGCTTGGTGGGCTTGTCCGGCAGGGCCCCCTGGACGTGGGTGAACACCCCAGGGTAGTACCGCTCCATCACCGCGCCAGCCAGAGCGTGGGCCTTGTTGGTGAGCACACCAACGCCCACCCCAGCCTGCTTCAAGGCGTCCAGCACCTGGGCCATTCCCCAGTAAGGGGCGGTCAAGTCCTCTTTGTGCTGGCCGTAGTACTCCATAAACTGGGCCAGAGCTTCCTCCAGCTCCTGGTGGGACGTACCCTGGGGAGCAAACCGCTCCACCAGCTTGGGGATGCCGTTGCCCACCTTGATTTTATACGCCTCCACCGGGTGGGTGGGCCACCCCCGCTGGGTGCACACCCAGTTGCCGGCGTTGGCCAGGTCGTCAATGGTGTTGAGGAGGGTTCCGTCTAAGTCAAAAATCACATGGGTATACATCTCTCTAGCCCTCTCCTTCTTTCAGCCGCTGGGCCCGGTCGGCAGTGATGAGCCCGTCGATGATCTCGTCCAGGTCTCCGTCCATCACGGCGTCCAGCTTGTAAATGGTCAACCCGATGCGGTGCTCGGTGAGCCGCCCCTGGGGGAAGTTGTAGGTACGGATGCGCTCGTTGCGCATGCCCGAGCCCACCTGGCTGCGCCGCTGGTCCCCGTACTCCTCCGAAATGCGCTGCTGCTCCTGGTCGTAGAGCATGGAGGCCAGAATCCGCATGGCCTTCTCCCGGTTTTGGAACTGGCTGCGCTCCTGCTGGCACTCCACCACAATTCCCGTGGGCTTGTGGATAAGGCGCACCGCCGAAGACGTTTTATTGACGTGCTGGCCACCGGCCCCCGAGGCCCGGTAGACCTGCATTTCCACATCGGCGGGGTTTAACTGCACGTCCACCTGCTCCATCTCGGGCAGTACCGCCACCGTGGCCGTGGAGGTGTGCACCCGTCCGCCGGATTCCGTCTCCGGAACCCGCTGCACCCGGTGTACGCCGCTTTCAAATTTCAGCCGGGAGTAGGCCCCATCTCCGGAGATGGTCAGGGAGATGTCTTTCACGCCCCCCAACTCCGTCTCGCTGACGCTGTTGACCTCCACGCGCCACCCCCGCTTTTCCGCATACATGGTGTACATACGGGTGAGGGAGTGGGCAAACAGGGCGGATTCCTCCCCGCCCACACCGGCTCGAATCTCCACAATGACATTTTTGTCGTCGTTGGGGTCCCGGGGCAGCAGCAGTTCTCGGATGAGCTGTTCCAAACGCTCCAGCTCCTCTTTGGCCGCTGCCATCTCCTCCTGAGCCAGGTCCTTGAACTCCGGGTCGGAGAGCAGTTCCTCTGCTCCCGCCAGGTCGTCCTTGGCCTTGCACCAGCTGCGGTAGGCGGTGACCAGGGGCTCCAGCTCCCGCTGCTCTTTGTTCAGCCGGGACACCAGATCCGGGTCGTTATAGGTCTCATTGGCCGCCAGACGGGCTTCGATCTCCCCGTAACGCAGCTCAATGCCTTTGAGTTTGTCGGTCATAGTGCCTCCTTGTCAGCCCTTGGCCTCTTCCAACTGGGCGGCCAGAGTTTCCCACTGGGTATACAGGTGGGCCAGCTCGTCCTCCAGGCGGCTGCGTTCCTCGTACAGCTCCTGGGCCTTGAGGTAGTCGCTGGCGGCAGCCTCCAGCTCGCCGGTAAGCTCGTCTAAGCGGATTTCCGCCTTTTCCACCGCCCGTTCGGCGGCTCGCACCTGCTTTTCCAGCTCCTTGGTGCCGCCGGAACGCTTGGGTTTCTCCTCCGCCTTGGGCTTCTCCGGGGGAACTTGGGCCTTGGCCGCGTTTTTCAGCTGAGCCTGTCGCTCCCGGAAGGCCCGGAATTCCCCGTAGGTGCCCCGGAAGTCCAAAATGCCCCCGTCCTCCAGCATCCAGATGCGGGTGGCAAATTTCTCGATAAAATAGCGGTCGTGGGAGACAAAGAGCAGGTTGCCCCCGTACTCCGACACCGCTTCCTCCATCCACTCTCTGGAGTCGATGTCCAGGTGGTTGGTGGGCTCGTCCAGCACCAGTAAGTTGATTTTGCTGTCCATGAGCATACACAGCCGCAGCCGGGACTGCTCACCGCCGGACAGGGCGGATACCGGCTTGAACACGTCATCCCCTCGGAACCGGAAGGAGGCCAGACGGTCCCGGGCTTCCTGGGTGGTACAGTTCTGAGCGTAGAGCATGGTATCCACCAGGTTTCGCTCGGGGTGGTCAAAGCGGACGATCTGGGGCAGGTATCCCACCCGGATGGAGGGGCCCAAGTAAATACTGCCCTGGTCGGGGTGCTCCTCTTCCATGAGGATTTTCAGAAAGGTGGATTTTCCCGTGCCGTTGTCTCCCAGCAGGGCGATGCGCTCGCCCCCTGCCACCTCCAAATTCAGGTTGGAAAAGAGGGTACGGTCCCCGAAGCTTTTGGTCAGCCCCGTAACCACCATGGCCTCGTCTCCGTGGAACTCCCGCTCCCCAAACCGGGTGGTCATCTTCTTCTCCCGGGTGGGTTTGGCGGTGGTGTTCATGCGCTCGATGCGCCGCTCCATGTTGATGGCCCGCTTGTATTGCTTATCATTGCCCTGGAAGGCCCACAGGCGCATCTGCTGGGCAGCCTGCTCCAGCTGGGCGATCTTGGCCTGTTCTTTCTCATACTGGCGCAGCCGCTCCTGGTACCGCCGCTCCTTCTCCTCCACGTAGAAGGAGTAGTTGCCGGAGTACAGCTCCGCCTTGCCCTCCTGCACCTCCGCCACCCGGCGCACCACCTTGTCCAAAAACCAACGGTCGTGGGAAATGGCCAGCACGGTGCCGGAAAAGTGCTCCAGGTACTCCTCCAGCCACTCGGTGGCGTTGAGATCCAAGTGGTTGGTGGGCTCGTCCAACAGGAGGATGTCGGTATCCTCCAAAATGAGACGGGCCAGGTTGATGCGGGTCTTTTCACCACCGGACAGAGCGGAAAAGAGCCGTGCTCGCATGTCCTGGTCGATGGACAGGCCGTTGCACACCTTGTTGAGCTGGGTTTTGGTGTGGTAGCCGCCCCCCGCCTCAAAGGCGGCGGTGAGCTTGTCGTAGCGCTCCATCACCGCCTGGGTGGGGTGGTCCCCCATCTGCATGCTCAGCTCGCCCAGCTCCCGCTCGATGTTGTGCAGCCGCTCAAAGGCGGTGTCCAACACGTCCTCCACCGTATACCCTTCCGGGTAGACGGGAATCTGGGAGATGAGGCCCACCCGCTTGCCGGGGGCGATGGTGACCGTGCCCTCATCCGCCTCCACCTCACCGGTGATGATGCGGAAGATGGTGGTCTTTCCGGCGCCGTTGCGGCCCAGAAGGCCCACCCGCTCCCCGGTATCCACCTGGAGGGAAAACCCGTCCAGGATTTTCTTGCCCACTTCAAATTCCTTGACCAGGCCGCTTAACTGTATGTCAATCATGCCGTTCTCCTCATGCTCCGGCCAAGACCTCTGAAGCTCACTTCTGGGTCTGGGCCGTCAGGTAGTCTACAATCTTTTCAAAGGCCATGGAACGGGAGGCCTTGACCAGAATGGTCACACCCGCCCGAATTTCCCGGCTCAGCGCCTCCTTGGCCTCCTCCAGGTCGTGGAAGTAGGAGACATGCTCCTGGCTCATGCCAGCTTGCACCGCGCCCTGGGCCATATGCTTGGCCAGATCGCCAATGGCGATAAGCCGCTCCACGCCCGCCTGGGCAAAGTAACCGCCCACCGCCTGGTGGAACATGGCGCTGCTGGGCCCCAATTCCTTCATATCTCCCACCACGGCCACACGGCGGCGGTCCTTGGCATCACCCAGCACCGCGGCAGCGGCCCGCATGGACTGGGGATTGGCGTTGTAGGCGTCATTCAAAATCACCACGTCCCCGGGACAGGTGACCACATTCATGCGCATCTTGGTGGGGAGGAAGGCCCGGATGCCCCGGGTGATCTCGTCGGCCTCCATGCCATAGAGTTCGCCCACCGCCGCAGCCATGAGGGTGGGGTAGATCATGTGGGTGCCCAGGGCGGGAATGTCCGCCTGGAACTTGCTGTGGGGGGTCTTCACCTGGCAGGAGATGTGGCTGGCCCCGTCGCTGTCGATGTCAAAGGCGGTATAATCCAGCCCTTCCCCGCTGCCCACCATGTAGGTGGTCTGGGCCAACTTGCCCTTCAGGGTGGCCAGCATGGGGTCGTCCCCGTTGAGGATGGCGGTACCTGTGGCCTTCAAGTGGTTGAAAATCTCGCACTTGGCGGCAAAAATGGCCTCCCGGCTGCCCAGGTTCTCAATGTGGGAGTCTCCCACGTTGGTGATGAGGGCCACGTCCGGCTCCACCAGCTCACTGAGGTAGTCGATCTCCCCAGCGTGGTCCATGCCCATCTCCAGCACGCAAATCTGGTGGGTGTGGTCCAGGCGCAGCAGGGTCAGGGGCAGACCAATGTCATTATTAAAGTTGCCCTCGGTTTTCAGCACCTTGTACTTGGCACTGAGCACCGCCGCCACCATGTCCTTGGTGGTGGTCTTGCCCACCGAGCCGGTCACGGCCACATAGGGGATGGGGAACATCTCCTTATAGTACCGGGCCAGATCCCGCAGGGCCCGCTGGGTGGAGCGTACCTTGATATAAAACTTCCCCGGCAGGTAGCTCTCTCGCTCTCGGGCGGTGATGCACCCGGCAGCTCCCTGCTCCAGGGCGCTGTTGATGAAGGAATGGCCGTCAAACCGCTCCCCCTCCAGGGGAAGGAACAGACAGCCCTGGGGTACACTGCGGCTGTCGGTACACACCTCACATACCGTCTGATTCCGATCTGCCTCGGGGCCGATGAGGGTGCCGCCCACCGCTTCCATTACCTGGGCCAATGTCAAAGCTTCCATCTCGCTGCCTCCTTCGCTCTCCCGTCAATGTCCCGCCTTGCGGACTTCCAGGGATGCTGCAATGATGCGCTCACACAAACTGCCGTAGTCAATGCCCACCACAGCTGCCTCCTGAGGCAGCAGGCTGGTGGGGGTCATACCGGGCAGGGTGTTGATTTCCAAGAACCAGGGGGTGCCGTCAGGGGTGACAATGAAGTCCGCCCGGGAGTACACCGCCAGGCCCACGCCGCGGAACACCTTCAAAGCGGCCTCAGCCAGCCGCTGCTCCCACTCCTGGGGAATCTGGGCGGGGCAAATCTCATCCGCTGCCCCGGGCTGGTACTTGTTTTCATAGTCATAGAAGCCCTCTTTGGGGATGATCTCAATGGAGGGCAGGGCCTTCCCCTCCAAAATGCCCACCTGGATCTCCCGGCCGGAGACAAACTGCTCGATGACACAGCGGCCACCCAGCTCCAGGCCTTCCTGCAAAGCCGCTTCCAACTCCGCCTTGGTGCGGGGGATGGAAACGCCGATGGAGGAACCGTAGTCCACGGGCTTGACCACGCAGGGCACTTCCAGACGCTCCACCAGACCGGGGATGTCAGTGGCGGTGTACTCCACCAGCTCCCACTGGGGGGTCTTCACACCCAAGGGGGCCACAATGCGTTTGGTCAGGTCCTTATCCATGGCGATGGCAGAACCCAGGTAATTGGAACCGGTGTAGGGAATGCCCATCAAATCCAGAGCTGCCTGCACCCGGCCGTCCTCGCCACAGGCCCCATGGAGGGCCAGGAATACCACATCTGCCTGGGCGCACAGCTCCAGCACGCCGGGGCCAAACTGGCTGGCACCCCCATCCTTGCGGGAGGCCTTCACCTGCTCCAGGTCGGGAGCTACCCGGCCCACCCGGGTCAGCTCCTCATCCAGAGGGGCGTCAAACAGAGTTTCCACCGGGGCGTGGGTGCCCAGAAACATATCCACAAAGGCCACCTGGTGTCCCCGCTGGCGCAAAGCGGTGCACACCTTGCAGCCGCTGGACAGGGAAACATTCCGTTCCGGGCTCAATCCGCCCGCCAATACTACAATCTTCATGAACATTCTCCTTTATCGGTGGAATCATCCACAGCATACAAATGCCTGAAGCACATCCACACACTTCTCTCCATTGCTATGTCCTGGGGTCGGATTTTATCCCGAGAACACACATGTTAGCAAATTATTATATCACTTCACCTTTCTCCAGGCAAGAGGCGGCTTTCCACCTTCCGGAAAAAGAAAAAGGACATGACTTTCGTCATGTCCTTTGGCAGCGGATGAAGGATTCGAACCCTCACAAACAGAGTCAGAGTCTGGTGTGCTACCGTTACACTAATCCGCTATATTTCGTTTTGTTTTGCGTTGCTCGCTTGAGCCTTTGTTAGTATAACAGGTTTCCCGAAAAAGTCAACCCCCTTTTTTCAGATTTTGAAAAAAATTTGTGCCCCCCAATTTTGGGGGGCACGCAACACTCATTAGGCATAAAAGGCGTGGGCACCAATGGTGGCCACATAGGCACGATTTCGGGAGGCGTAGCTGTTCAAGCCAGCCACGTTAAAGAACAGAGCGTTATCCAGCACAACCGCTCCGTCCAGAACCAACTTGGCTGCCACCTGGCTGTCCCAGTTGGGGTCCCGGTAGATGGAACCGCTGGCAGCGGGGCTGAACTGGTTGGTCTGGAAGATGACACCCTTCACCGTGTTGGGGAACTTGTAGCTGGCCACACGGTTCATCACCACGTTGCCCACTGCAATCTTTCCCGCCATAGGCTGGTTGCCGCTCTCTGCATAGATGATGCGGGAGAGCCAATAAAAATCATTGCTGTTGTAGTACGCGCTACCCCAGGTCAGGTAAGCCTGCCCCTCCTGGGTGTACAGACGGATGTATCCGGTCTGGTCATCCCGAACCAACTCCAGGTTCAGGATCTTGGCCATGGTGTTTACGGGAATGGCCAGTTCGCCATCCAGGTTCACCACGCCGTTGGGCACGTAGAGATAGCGGTCATTGGCCACCACATAGCTGGCGCCATCGTACACGCTCATCTCCAAAGTCTCGGTGCCGGTGGAAGCGGAGATGGAGATGCCACCCTCCACCTGGCTCACCACAGCCTGGGGCTGGGCCTGGGCCAGGAAGTCCTCCACGCTGACATAGCACTGTCCCTGGTACATTTCGCGCTCCACATCCAACAGCGCAGTGCTGTCCAGATACAGGCCGATGCCCTGGGGGTGCTGAATATTCTCTGCGGCCTCACGGGCTGCGGTGGCCTCGGCAGAGATGACTTGCTTGAGTTCTTCCGCGCTGCCAACCTGTTCCACGACAGTCTGGGTAGCCACGGGTTGAACCGCTTGTGTGGGCTGGATTAATGTGCATGCCATGAGTGTTGCCAGCATCAGGCTGGTCACTTTCACGTTCATTCAATCGCTCCTTGTTTCAATTTGTTTTCAAATTGTAACCGTATTGTAACTCATTTTATACTGTTTTGCAACCCTTTGGCTCCGTCATTTTGACCAAACATCCCGATACTTTTCAACCCAATACAAGCGAGCTACCTAAATTTTGCCTGAATTCCCCCGTATTTGTGCGTTTTGCACACAAAAAAACAGAGAACGATTTTCCCGGTCAAAAGCCGCTCTGGGGGGCAACCAAAAAGGCAGCAGCAACGAAGAAATTGTTGCTGCTGCCGGGAACCTCAAAGGTATCATGGAAGAGAAAAAAGAAAACCCCGAACGCTATTGCATTCGGGGTTTTGGCGGAGTGGGAGGGATTCGAACCCTCGGACGGCTTTTGACCGTCACACGATTTCCAATCGTGCTCGTTATGACCTCTTCGATACCACTCCGTGTGGCCTCTTGTCGGGTCAACGAAGGTCATTATACCAGATTCTCCGCCAATGTCAACACCTTTTTTACATTTCTTTTATTTTCTTTTTTTCGACACCCATTCCCGCCAAGCTCGCAGGGCCACCGGCGAGAGCAGCAGCAGAGCAAGCAGGTTGGGAATGGCCAGCAGCCCGTTGCACACGTCCACCAGTTCCCACACCGCCGCCAGGTCTCCCACCGCCCCCAGCACCACGCACGCGGGAAAGGCCAGGCGATACACAGCCAAAACCAAGCGGGATTGGGTAAGGGTCTCCACCCCCCGCTGTCCATAATACCCCGCCCCCACCAGAGAGGTAAAGGCGAAGAGCGTCAGGCACACCGTCACCATCCACTCCCCCGCTTTCCCCCACAGGGTGGCAAAGCCGGCGGCGGCCAGGTTGCTGCCCAGCATTTCCCGGGGAATCTCCCCCGCAGCCAGCATCTCCTGGGCGGACATAGGATCGTACACCCCGGAAGTGAGAATGACCAGGGAGGTGACGGTGCAGATGACCAGGGTGGCAAAGAACACCTCGAAGATGCCCCACATCCCCTGCCGGCCCGGATGATCCACCTGGGCACAGGCGTGGGCCATGGCGGACATGCCCACCCCCGCCTCGTTGCTGAATACCCCTCGGGCCACCCCGTAGCGCAGAGCCAGCCCCATGGAGTATCCCCCAACCGCCGCCTTGGGGGAAAAGGCATAGGTGATGATCTGTTCCAGAACCACCGGGATGCGGGGGGCATTGGCTCCAATCACCGCCAGACCGCCCACCAGGAAAATCCCCGCCATCACCGGCACCAGCCGTTCACTGAGCCGGGACACTCGGCGGATGCCTCCCAGCAAGATCACCGACACCACCACCGCCAGCACCACCCCCACCACCTTAGGAGGAATGCCCGCGGACTGCTCCAAGGCGGTGGCAATGGAGTTGGCTTGGGCCAGGTTGCCCCCCACCAACGTCTCCGCCACACAGAGCATGGCGTACACGAATCCCAACCAGCGCAGCTTCAACCCCTTTTCCATATAGGTCATGGGTCCGCCCCGCCACTGTCCCTTTCCATCCTTCTCCCGGTACAATACCGCCAGGATCTTCTCTCCACATCCGGTCATCATCCCCAGCAGCGCAGACACCCACATCCAAAACACGGTACCCGGCCCACCAAAGAAGATAGCCGCGGCCACCCCTGCCACCGAACCAGTGCCAATGGTGGCTGCCAGAGCGGTGGACAGGGCCTGCAACTGGGTGATCCCCCCTTGCTCCTCCTTCTGACGGCGCAAGAGGGAGCCCACCGTAGTTTTCCACCACAGGGGCAGGCCAAAAAACTGAAAGAATCCGGTACGCAGGGAGTAGTACAGTCCCACCACCAAAAAACCTGCCAGCAGCGGGCCACCCCAGAGCAGACCGCCCAACTGCGCCAAAAACGTCATGTCCGCACACCTCCTCGTAGGAGAAGGTATGCGGACATGGTATACATTATGAAATAGAGCCTTACACCAGGCGGTACCGATGGGCAAACACGGAGTATTTCTCCACCGGGTGCATCATCAGTCGAATGATGATAAACTGCACCGGAGCCATCACCACAGCCTGAACAACACGGGCCACCACCACAGCCCAATAGGGGTTTCCGGTCAAAATATGACCCCACAGGGCTGCCAGGAAGATGCCCACCACCACATGGTTGAAGATCAAGGCCAAAGCCAGCTGCCACCAGGCTCTCCGTCCCTCCTTCAGGGCCACACCCAACGCCACGCCGTGAAGGGCATTATTCAAGGTGTAGCCGGGGAAGTAGGGCCCAATGGGAAAGAGGATTGCACCCAGCAGATCCGCCAACGCTCCCATGATGCCGCCGTACACCGGGCCAAACAGAGCGCCGCACACGGCCAGCGGCACAAAAGCAAAGCTAAACTTGGTCACCGGCGTGGCGATGGAGAAAAACCGGGACAACACCACCTCCATGGCCAGCAATACGGCCACTTGGGCCAAAATCAAAACAGAAATTTTTTGTTTCATGGTTACTCTCCCTTTTTCGACAAAATGTGAGCACGAATCTCGCCCACCGAATACAGGGAGCCCAGGGCGCACACCACCCCGTCCTCTCCTGCCAGCTCCACGGCCCGCTCCACCCCTTGGGGAATGGAAGAGGCTGCAAAGGTGGGCTTTCCGTACTGGGCCAGCTCATGGGCCAGGGTTTGTGCGTCCAGCGCCCGGGGACTGGGGGGCGTGATGGTGACAAAGGCACAGCCCAGAGGGGCCACCGCCTGGCACAGACCCGCCCGATCCTTGTCCTCCAGTACCCCCATCAGGAGCACCGGAGTTTTTCCCGGGAAATAGCGTTTTAAATTATCTGCCACCGTGGCGGCGCACTGGGGGTTGTGGCCCCCGTCCACCACAAACCAGGGGCGGCGGAGGAGCACCTCAAAACGGCCCGGCCAGCGCACCCGGGCCAAGCCCTCCCGGAGCGCCTGGGGAGACACGGGGTACTTGTGGGCAATGGCCTCCAAGGTGTGGAGTACCACCGCGCCGTTGTGGCGTTGGTTGCCTCCCAGCAGCGGGACAAAGAGGCTCTCCCCCTTCCAGTTCCACCGCTGCCCCTCCGGACACTCCTCCTCCAGCACCACCCGGTCTGCCCGGGCGATGGTGAGGGTGGCATGGTGGGCCTGACAAACCTGCTCCACTATCTGGGTGACGCTGTGGCTCTGCTCATAGAGAATGACGGAACAGCCGTCTTTGATGACGGCGGCCTTTTCCGCGGCGATAGCCTCCACGGTGTTGCCCAACTGGGCGGTGTGGTCCAGGCCGATGTTGGTGATGACCACCGCTTCGGGGGCGGGGATGACGTTGGTGGAGTCCAGCCGCCCTCCCATGCCCGCCTCCAGCACCACAAGGTCGCAGTTCCGGCGGCGGAAGAACTCCAGAGCTACGCAAGTCACCAGCTCAAACTCGGTGGGGTGCTCCTCCATCTGGTCGGCCAGTTCTCCCACCCACTTGGTGATAGCAGCCAGTTCGTCTCCTGGGATCTCCTCCCCATTCACCTGCATCCGCTCCTCAAAGTGGTGGATGTAGGGAGAGGTGTACAATCCCGTGGTGTAGCCAGCGCAGGTAAGCACGCTGGCCAGCATGGCGGCCGTGGAGCCTTTGCCGTTGGTACCCACCAGGTGGATAAACTTCAGCTTCTGCTCCGGATTGCCCATGGCAGCCAGCAATGCCTGGGTACGCTCCAACCCTGGGCGGCTGCCCAGCCAGGAAAACGAGTGAATGTAGGCCACGGCCTGTGCCCCATCTTGCAGGGGCGGGTGTTTGTCCATAAAAATACCTCCTTTGCACGGGCAGCCCGTAAACGGGAACGCCGCACAAAGGAGGGACAAGAACTCCGCTATGCGGCAGCGGGATGCGGTGGGCACACTGCAAGCCTCGAGGTTTCCCTCTGGCTATTCGTCCGGCGGACAACTCCCCGTCCCGCCGGCACTGTCTCCCCCAAAAAGGGAGAGAACCACACGTGCGCACCTACTCTGCCTGTTTGTCTGTCAGTGTACTCCTTTGGTCTAAAAATTGCAAGACAAATTTTCAACCTTATTCTACGGTGACGGATTTGGCCAGATTCCTCGGCTTGTCGATGTCACACCCCCGGTGCAGGGCCACATAGTAGGCAAACAGCTGCAAGGGCACCACGCCCAGGGAGGGCAACAGCAGCGGATGAGTGTCGGGGATGGTGACCAAGTCGTTGGCCACTTCTGCCATCCGCTCTCCCTGGCTCTGGGTGGTCAGAGCCAGCACCGACGCGCCCCGGCTTTTCACCTCCACCACATTGCTCAAAGCCTTGTCAAACAGCGGCCCATAGGTGCCCACCGCCACCACCAGGGTGCCGTCTTCAATGAGGGAGATGGTGCCGTGTTTCAGCTCCCCGGCGGCGTAGGCCTCGGAGTGGATGTAGGAGATCTCCTTAAGCTTCAGCGACCCCTCCAGCCCCAGGGTGTAGTCCACGTTACGTCCCATGAAGAAAATAGACTCGTGGTTGAAGTACTGAGAGGCCAAATACTGAATCTGGCTCTGTTTTTCCAGCACCTCCTCCATCTGGGCGGGCAGCAGCAGCATCTGCTCCAACACCTGGGTATACTCCTCGTCCGCCACCGTGCCCAGCCGTCGGGCCATGTACAGCCCCAGCAGGTTCAATACCGCCAGCTGGGTGGTGTAGGCCTTGGTGGTAGCCACGGCGATTTCTGGCCCTGCCCAGGTGTAGAGCACCTCGTCTGCCTCCCGGGCGATGGAGGAGCCCACCACATTGACAATGGCCAGCACTTTGGCCCCCAGTCGCTTGGCCTCCCGCAGAGCAGCCATGGTATCCAAGGTCTCCCCCGACTGGCTGATGACAATCACCAGGGTATGTTCATCCACAATGGGCTCCATATACCGAAACTCCGAGGCCAGGGCCACCTCCACCGGTTTGCGCAGCAGCCGTTCCAGGTGGTACTTGCCCACCATGCCCACATGGTAGGAAGAACCGCAGGCCACGACGTACACCTTGCTCAGCCCTCGGATGTCCTCATCGGTAAGTGCAAAGTCCTCCAGATACACCTCTCCGTCTTGGATGCGGGGGAACACCGCCCGGCGCAAGGCCTGGGGCTGCTCCATGATCTCCTTGAACATAAAGTGCTCGTAGCCGCCCTTTTCCGCCGCGTCCACCTCCCAGTCCACCTGGGAGACCTCTTTGGTAATGGGCTGGAGCAGGCTGTTGTAACACTGCACCCCCTGGCTGGTGAGCACCGCCACTTCTCCATCCTCCATATAGATGACGTCCCGGGTGTGGCGCAAAATGGCGGTGACATCCGAGGCCAGGAAGTTGGCCCCCTCGGCCAGACCCAAAATCAATGGGCTGTCCTTGCGCACGGCAATGAGCTGGTCGGGCTGGTCACAGCACAAAATGCCCAGCGCATAGGCTCCCTGAATCCGGTGGAGCACCCGCCCCACCGCCTCCAACAAGTCCCCCTGGTAGAAGTACTCCACCAGCTGGGCCACCACTTCGCTGTCCGTCTCGGAGACAAAAGGTACTCCTTTGCTCTGGAGGAAGCTTTTCAGCTCGGCATAGTTTTCAATGATGCCGTTGTGCACCACGGCGATGTTCCCGCTGTGGCTGACATGGGGATGGGAGTTGACATCCGAGGGTGCGCCGTGGGTGGCCCAGCGCGTGTGGCCGATGCCGATGGTGCCCTGGATCGCCCGTCCCCCCTGGATCATATCGGAGAGCACCTGCAAACGCCCCTTGGCTTTGGCCACCCGCACCTTTCCCTGGCTGTAGATGGCCACACCGGCGGAGTCATAGCCCCGATACTCCAGACGGGACAGACCATCCAGCAAGATGGGTGCGGCCTGTTCCGCTCCCACATACCCTACAATTCCACACATAAAACTTCCTCCTTACTTTCCTAGTCCTAAAAAATGCGACAACGCCCCCTGGGGGGCGTTGTCTTCCTTGACATCCTTATCGATCTGAAACTTGACTGTCGATGTGAGCATCAATCTGGCGGGTAAACTCCAGCGCTGCATTGTGTCCCATCTTCTTGTTACGGTTGTTCATGGCTGCCACTTCGATGATCACCGCCAAATTACGGCCCGGCTTGACGGGGATGGTCAAAGTGGGAATCTGCACCCCCATGAGCTCGGTGTAGAACTCATCCGCCCCCAAGCGATCATACATGGTGTTGTCGTTCCAATTCTCTAACTTCACCAGCATATCGATGTTGGTCTCAAACTTAACGGCCGACATACCAAACAGCCGGCGCACATCCACCACGCCAATGCCTCTGAGCTCAATGTAGTGGCGAATCAGTTCGGGGGCGGTACCCACCAGACGGTTGTTAAAGCCCTGGCGAATTTCCACCGCGTCGTCGGCAATGAGCCGGTGGCCACGCTTGACCAGCTCAATGGCGGTCTCACTCTTGCCCACGCCGGATTCGCCCATGAGCATCACGCCCTCGCCGTAGACCTCCACCAGCACGCCGTGGCGGGTGATGGTGGGAGACAGAGCCACACGCAGGAAGGCGATCATGTTGCTCATGATGTCGGCGGTGTTCTCCTTGGTGCGCAGCAGCACCTGGTCGTACTTCTTAGCCGACTCCAAGCACTCAGGGTACGGCTCCAACCCACGGGCGATGATCACCGCCGGGGTGTGGTAGGAAAACAGCTGGTCGAAACGCTCGGTGCGCTCCTCAGCCGTGCGCTCCTGCAAGTAAGACCACTCCACCAGGCCCAGCAGCTGCATGCGCTCCCGGTCAAAGTAGTCAAAATAGCCTGTCATCTGAAGGCCGGGACGATTCACATCCTGAATGCCAATCTGCCGATCCCGATAGCCCTCGGGCCCGTACAACACTTCAAGGTGAAACTGGTCGATGATGGTGCCCAGCCGAATGGTAGGCCCTTTTCCCATAGTTACACGCCCTTTCCTGGAGTTATGTGCCTTTTATTTTACCACAAAGCCCCAACGAAAAAAATACTTCTTTTTCAAAATTGCCCCTTGATTTTCTCCATCCTTTCTGGTAAGATATCGTAGTTATCGTATGAATGAAATTCCAACCAGCGAGGAGGTTTGTAGATATGGCCAAATGTGAGTTCTGTGGTAAGGGCGTGACCTTCGGTATCCAGGTCTCCCACTCCCACCGCCGCTCCAACCGTCCCTGGAAGCCCAACGTCAAGCGCGTCAAGGCTGTGGTGGACGGCACCCCCAAGCACGTCTATGTGTGCACCCGCTGCCTCCGTTCCGGCAAGGTCACCCGTGCTGTGTAATTCCATACACCCATGACTCAAAGCCCTGTACCGCATGGTACAGGGCTTTCGTCTCTGTATGGGCATTTTGTCAGCGGGGATATTTCTGGATCATTTCCGCTTTCAGCTGCTCCCAGGCTTCTACCATCTCGGAAGTCATTCCAAAAAACTCATTGTCCTTCGCCTCCGAATAGGGCACATAGGTGCCATAGTTCCCTGTAGCCTGAAGCGGCACATTGTCCGTATGGTCATAACAAAACACAGGCGCCACCAAAAACGATACCGTCTCTCCCGTCTCCTTCTCAAATCCTTTGCAGCAAGAATACACGGGAAGATCAGAATCCAATGCGTCAATTTCACCATTGGCAAACACTAAGTACTCTCTACCGACGTCCATGATATTGACATACTGGCGCTCGATGGAGTATGGCTCCACAAATACAACAGACCATCCTCTGCGGCTTAAGTAAATTTCCCGACCTACCTCCAATCCATCCCCCGCATAAACCTGTTTCACTTTTACCTTTTGCTGTGCTTGTCCAAAGAGAACCTCCAGATCTCCCAGTACCTCCACCCGAAGAATATAAGGGCTCTGGGGCAGATACTCTTTCATAACCCCACAATTATCCACTCCAAAGCTACCATCCACTCCCGCTACCATAAAATGCTCTTTCCAGTTCTCTTGGGAGGTATAGTCTGTAAAAGTTGGACGAATCACCGCGCCTCCATACACCGCTGCAGCAATGGTCAAGGCTGTCACAGACAGCAATACCCACCGCATCTTCATCCTACGCCCTCCTCTCTCAGTTTGCCACTGTCCAGCCGGTACACCTGATCCGAGAGCAGGCGGATGTCCTCATAGTTGTGGCTGGCCAGGAGCACCAAAGCACCCCGCGCTTTCTCCTGGGCAATGATCCCCCTCACCTGTTCCACCGCCTCGCTGTCCAGGGCGTTGGTAGGCTCGTCCAGCATCAGCACGTCGGGCTGCTCCATAATGGCCTGGGCAATGGCCAGCCTCTGCTTCATGCCCAGAGAGTATTTGCCGTAGGTGCGCTTGTCATCCGGGTCCAGCCCTACCCGCTCCAGCACCACCCGCAGATCCGCTTGGGTGCACTTCTTTTGGACATTCGCCAGATAGCGGAGATTGTCCAACCCCGTGAGATTGGGATACAAACCCACGTTCTCCAACACGATACCCAGGTTGGGGAGCACCGCAAAATCCCGTTTCAGCACTTGATCCCCCCAACACACCGTCCCAGTGGTCAACCCCATGAGACCAGACAGGGCCCGAAACAACATAGTCTTGCCCGATCCGTTGCGGCCCACAAAGCCGTATACCTTGCCACTGTGCAGCTCCAGGCTCACGTCACAGAGAATCTCTCGCCCTCGAATGGTCTTGGAAATGTGTTCTGCGGTCAAAATCATGTCATGCCCCTCCCGTCTCAAGATTGGATACCAAAATATCTTTTTTCTCAATCACTACCAGCCCTACTGCCACCACAGCTGCCATCATCAACGCTATCAGCAATAGGGAATCAGACAGTGCCAGCACATGACTGTACTTGGCGGGCAGCACCTCCTCTAAACCGATTGTTTCTCCGTTCTGCCACCCCAGCACCAGCCGGGAGATGGGGTCAAGAAACAACAGCCTGGCCAGAGCGGGGTCGGCGAGCTCCAGCTTCGACCCAGTGCACAGCGCTGCCAGCATGCCCGCCTGGATGGCAAACACCACCAGAAACCCGGTGCTGCTCCCCCAAATGAGGGCCAACAAATTCACTCCCAAGGCCATGGTGAGCGTCCACAGGGTGAACAAGAGCACATGAACGCCCAGTAAGAGCCACCCGTCTCCCGTCCACACCACCTCCCATCGCAGGAGCGCCACCAAGATCGTGGTACCTTGGAGAAACACCTGGAGAACGAAAAGCCCCTTGCACAACCCCCACAGTTCGGTAAAGTACCACTTTATCCGATTGGTGGTGCGGGAGAATACATACACGCTGGCCACGCAGAACTGCCGGTACAGCTGAATACCTCCGTAAAATTGGTAGAGAAAGAAGGGGAGCATCAAAAAGCCGAAATCCACCATGGCCCCATAATAGAGCCCCATGGTAAACTCTCCCTGGGATCCAGAGAGCTGGAGCACAAGCTCTTGAAGCGAAATCTGCCCGGTGTAGGGGTTGATTCTGGAAAAACTCAGCAGCACTCCACACACCACAGCGATGACCACATACCCTCCATATTTTCCCCCCTTCATAGGCAATCCCTCCGGCTGGCCCAGCCTATGGCACCCATGCTGCCCACGGCAATCACCACGAGAAACACGAGAAACACTGACATGTTCTTTGCCGCTTCCTCATGGAGCATTACAAAATTATACCAAGCAACGGACTTCTCCATCTCCCCCCAAATCACTTTGGCATACACACTGAGATTCAAAAGGATAAAGGTGGGCAAAAACACGGTAATGCGGAACTTCACCCGGTACAGAGCAGACACCGCCACACCGAACGCTCCCATCAACCCAGAAAAAAAACCAAAGAGCAGCACCTTCACCACAGCATATCCATAGGGGGAGCGGATAAACAAATCCGAAAACATATAGCTACGTACCATATCAATATAACCGGAATCATAAGCGCTCCAGTTGGACAAATCACCCATAGGTTTGGCGGAAAAGGTAATGACATAGAGAACCATTTCCGCCAAGAACGGAATCACGAAGACCACCGCTGTCACCACAAAGGCGGAGAGAAGCTTACTGAAATAATATGTCCCGCTGCCCATACGGGTGATCATAAGCACATGTTCCTGGGTCCCCCGCTCTTTGGCCAAGACAAAGCCCGCCGGACATACCACCAACAGCGGATATAGTTGGATCAACATCATGGACAGATCTGCCTTATATCCAACTAGGTTCCAACTCAGCAGACCCATTTTCGTGGTATGAGCCAGAGCCATGATATCGTATCCCCGAAACTCCTGGCAATTATCCAAAAAGTTTGCCAGCACCAACAACATTAACACACAGAATGTCAGCACCGCCTCTTTCTGCCGCATCAAAAATACGATCTGTGATCGCGTAATACGCAACAACATGTAACTCCCCCGTTTTTTCATGGCCTAACACTCCCATATCTCAGCAATCCAGTCCTATCTCTCGCTCTTTCATGGACTTAGGCTGCCTGCCTCTTACTGTCAGTTACGAGGCTCCCAGTCTCCCTTCAGCGAGACGACAGCATACGCCGATTTCTCAGAATTTCCTCGGAATTGAAAATACAATGCCCCTATGTGCGTATATCCATCCCTAAGTTCCATATCCTGGTACCCGCTTCCTTCTCGTATTCTCTTATCGGTCTCTACAGAAATGATAATACCACTGTAGTCTAGGATCCTGCAACGGATGTACTCATACGTATCAAAACCAATTTTGTCTGGATATACGCTATGGCACTAGACCCTAGCCCCCCTTATTCCCGGGGTGTGCCAGACAGATTTCCATATACTTGTCCACACTTGATTTGCCGGAATATGGACCAACACATTATCCACGGAGGTAGACGCAGCCGCCGGCAAAATCATCACCGCAGCTATAGCCAGTCCCAAAAGCCCTGTTATCAATCTTCCGGATTTTTTCATGATTGTTTTCCTCCTTTGTATGATGTGTTTCATATTGCCTTGTGACCGCCGTAGGATAGACCTTCCGCTCTGCCCTCCTCTCATGTTGAACTCACGGCATATCACAGGGTCACTAATTCCTGCGAATGAGGCAGTCAGGAACGGGGCTAATCTTCATTGACTTCCCTTCGTTTATATAGTGTCACATGGTAAGCAATCCTGACATAAATCTTTCGATATTTTTTGAATTTTTATAGAAATTGATTGTCCTTCCGTAATACACTATCCATATTATGGGTTCATCTGTAAGAAAAAGCAGCTAGAATAGCGTTTTACGCCATTCTAGCTGCTTTTTATCCTCAGTTTTGACTTCAACCAAATTTAGTACGGCGCTGTTACCTTCTGGGTCTGCACGTACCTAACATCATAATCACTGTTGGTACCCGCACACAGGGTGACTTTTGCGTAATAGGTGATACCAGGCACGCCTTTGTATGTATAGGTCACAATGTGAGCAAAACTACTTTCAGGAGATAGCAATCCGTTGGATGTGGTTCCCTGTATGGTGGTTACACGACTGCCATTGGACTGATAGATTTCAATTTTCAACACTCCTATTTTAACAACACTCCTCTTAGCTGTAATATCACACCTGATACTAACCTGACCTGTCCTTTCTCCTTGACTTGCAGAAACAGCATACCGTGTAATATAATCACTGGCACGAGTCTGGGCATGAGTATGGGTTCCCGCAGCGCAAAGCAACGCCAAGGACACAAAAAATGCCAGTAATGCTCTCCATCTTTTCATTCTATTCTCCCTCTCCTATCGATTCGTAAATTTTCACTGCAGTCTCCTCCGATATATCGCCAGACACAAAGCAAATCACATTCTGATATCGGAATACCGACTGCTCATCTCCACCATTTGTATAAAAGTAGGCCACTCCTCCATTAGACAACTGTTGCTCCTGTACGGGGGTATCATCCTTCTCAAACGTTGCATATTGCATCTGTTCCATGTCCCCATAGACATCCGCACGCAGATAGAAGGTAGACAAATTCTCTCCGCTAAATGTAACAATAGCAGTAGACTGTTCCTGAGTTTCATAGGTCTGAACGTTCTCTGCCATATACCCATCAGGAATCCAGGCGGGCAGGTAGTCTTTCAGTTCCATGCCCTCCAGCTCCTGGCTCCCCTCCATCCACGAGGAGGAGGGGTTGTCGCCCTGATAAGTGAAGCGGAAGGTCTCCTCCGACCACTGGACGATCACACCCCAAAGGTCGATCCCAGCGGCTTGGGCCGCAAGCATGGTGGCAAACAGAGTGCAGATGACGGCTGCTACCACCGCCACCTTTCGGGGAAGCCGCCTCAGATAATAACGTTTGCGGGGAAGGGCCTCTTCGGACTGCTCCAGCTGTGGCGTGCTGTCATACAGGGACTGCCCCTCCCCCTCCGGTGTACAGTACTTCTCTTGGAATCGTCTCCAAGCATCGTCCACCCCTTGCGTCCGATCTGACTGCGGGCGTTCTCTGCTGGAAATGATGCGTAAGGCGTAACGCACGCATTCCTCATCCAAATCTTCGGTGAAACAATCGGTGCGGATCAGTTCTTTCAGCGTCTCTGTGTCCAACTGCTCCAATTCCCGGAATTTTGATGGAATGGATCGTTCCTCCAAATCAGGCACCTCCTTTCACTTCTATGATGTACGCAACTGCTCCATCTTGACATACTTTTTCACCTGTTTTTTCTTTGCCTATGCTCCGGGAACCCCACCAGCAATTTTCCCCGAATACGGGACAAACGCTTAGCACTGGCCCATACCGTCAGGCCGTATTTCTCCGCCAACTGGGAATGAGAGTAGTTCTTAAACGTGGCATCCACAAGGAAAGAGATTTCTTCTTCTTCCAACACCTTACGCAACCTCTGAAAGAGGGGTTGTTCCTCCTTCATCAGCACCAGCTGCTCCACAGATTCCTCCGAAGGAAATACCGTTAAATCCAGACACTCCACCAAGTACTTGCGGTGGCGTTTCTGGATCCTGGTATAATTACAGATTTTGAACTTCAGCGTCTTCATCAGCCACCGGCTTGGATATGGGTGTTCCAGAAGGCGATCCACTTGGTTGGTAGCCTCATGGAACGTATCTTGCACCATATCTTCCGCCAAATCAGAGCTGCCCAGACACACCCGTGCATAAGACAGCAAATCGTAATAGTACCCACCAAAAAGTGCTTCCAAAAATCTGTCCTGTTCCGGTTCCATCCCGCCACCTCGCTTCCTTTTACGCTTACTTTTTTGCATTGTAGCACAAGGCGTAAGGCTTGTAAATTTACTCAGAACAAAAAAGCACAGAGAGATGTCTTTATCCCTCTGCGCTTTCCTGCGATATTCGATATTTGTCGGTCACAGCCAGATCTCTTCCAACTCCAGCTCGGAGCGGCGTTCCCGCACCATGAGCTGGGCCAGAATCACGTGGGGGTCTTTACCCTCGTAGAGCACCTGATAGGCACCCTCGGCAATGGGCATCTCCACCCCCATCTTGTGGGCCAGCTGGCGGGCAGAGTCGGCGGCATAATAGCCCTCCACCACCGTGCCGTCCTTGCCGCCCACAGCCTCCTCCACCGGCATTCCCTTGCCAATGGCAATGCCTGCCCGGCAGTTGCGGGAGTGGACGGAGGTACAGGTGACAATGAGGTCGCCCAGGCCGGACAGACCGGCAAAGGTCTCCTTGTGGGCTCCCATGGCCACGCCCAGACGAGCCATTTCGGTGAGGGCCCGGGTCATAATGAGGGCCTTGGTGTTGTCCCCATAGCCCATACCCATGCAGCAGCCGGTACACAGGGCCACCACGTTTTTCAAGGCAGCTCCAATCTCCACCCCCAGGATATCCGGGGAGGTGTACAGGCGCATGCGCTGGTTCATAAACAGATCCTGGGCCAGCATGGCCGCCTCCTTGGATTCGGAGGCCACCACCACGCCGGTGGGCACCCCACGGGCCACCTCTTCGGCGTGAGAGGGGCCGGAGAGCACCACCACCGGGCAGTTCGGGATCTCCTCATGGATCACCTCATGGAGAAGCAGACAGCTGTCCTTCTCAATGCCCTTGGACACACTCACCAGCACGGTGCCCTCTTGCAAATAGGGAGCGATCTGCAGGGAGGTGGATCGCACGGCAAAGGAGGGGGTGGCCAGCACCACCACCTGGCTGTCCGACAACACGGACAGATCACAGGTCAGCTCCAGTGCCTGGGGCAGTTCCACGCCCCGCAGAACCGGGTTTTCCCGGCTCTCCTGCATCTGGCGGCACTTATCTTCCCGACGGCACCACATGGACACCCGGTGTCCGTTTTCCAGCAGCACCAGAGCCAGAGCAGTACCCCAGCCACCGCTGCCTACCACGGTGATGTTCATGCCTGCGCCTCCTGCTCTTTCTTTTCTTTCGGAGCCTCGGCCTCTTCCACCGTCTCTTCCTCCGGGGCTGCTGTTTCTTCCACAGCCTCCCCCTCTTGTGTGGAAGTCACCTCGCCCTGAGCAGGAGTTTCTTCCTCCTCTTGGGCGAGTTCCTCCTGGGTTTCGGCGACAACTTCCTCAGAACTCTCTTCCTCTGCGGAAGTCTCCTCACCGCTTCTCTCCGGCGTTTCCGCCGGGGGCGCTGCTTCTTCCGCGGCCTCCGCCTCCGGATTCTTCTTTTTGTGCAGAGTGAACTTGGACTCGGTGCCCTTGACCAGGCGCACCATATTGCCCCGGTGCTTGAACAAGATCAGACCGCCAATGATGATGGCCAGCACGGTGATGAGCACATCCTGATAGACAAAGGCGCTGACAAAGGGGAAAGACAGGCCAGCCCAGCAGGAGCCCAGGGACACGTACCGGGTGAGGATGGCCAGAATGAGGAAGCCGCCCCACACCACCAGGGCCACCCGCCAGTCCATCATCAGGGCGATGGTGCCACCGGACAGGATACCCTTACCGCCCCGGAACTGGAAGGTAATGGGGAACATGTGGCCCAACAGGCAAAAAAGGCCCGCCCAGTACTTGCTCAGGGTGATGAGCTCGGGAGACATGGCCCCAGCGATCCACACGGCAAAAAGCACGGCGATCACTGCCTTGACAGCATCGGAGAGAATGACCACCAGGGTTAAGGGTCCGCCGAAGGTGCGGTAGAAGTTGGTCAGACCTGCGTTTCCGCTGCCGTGGTTGCGCACGTCATCCCGGAGAATGTACCGGGACACCACCACAGCGCCGTTGAAGCAGCCCAGGAAGTAGGCCAGCACCGCAATGCCCACCGCTGCCAGCGCCAACCAGCCCACTGACACATGGGCGGTTTCCATCACATGGTTCAGCATGGTTTAGTCCTCCTTGTCGCCCTTCTGCCGGATGGTGATACGCACGGGCGTGCCCACCAGACCGAAGGTGGCGCGAATTTGGTTTTCCAGATACCGCTGATAGGAAAAATGGAACAGCTTTGCATCGTTGCAGAAGATAACAAAGTGGGGGGGCTTCACCCCGATCTGGGTCATATAGTAGATTTTCAGGCGGCGTCCCTTGTCCGTGGGAGGCTGCACCCGGGTCTGAGCGTCGGCCAACACCGAGTTGAGCACGCCGGTGGGAATGCGCATAGCCGCCTGGTTGACCACGTTCTGAATGAGCTGGAACAGCTTATCCACACGCTGGCCGGTTTTGGCGGAAATGAAGTGGATGGGGGCGTAGGTCATATAGGACAGGTCCCGGCGCACCTCTTCCTCCATGCGCTTCATGGTCTTGTCGTCCTTTTCCACGGCGTCCCACTTGTTGACCACGATGATGCAGGCCTTGCCCGCCTCGTGAGCCAGACCGGCCACCTTGGTGTCCTGCTCGGTGACACCTTCCTGGGCGTCGATCATAATGAGGCACACATCGCTGCGCTCAATGGCCATGGTGGCCCGGAGCACGGAGAACTTCTCGATACGGTCGTCCACCTTGGACTTCTTGCGCATACCGGCGGTGTCAATGATGAGGTACTTGCCCGTCTCATTTTCAAAGTAGCTGTCCACCGCATCCCGGGTGGTACCTGCCACATTGGAGACGATGACCCGCTCCTGTCCCAGAATGCGGTTGGTCAGAGAGGACTTGCCCACGTTGGGCTTGCCGATGATGGCCACCTTCACCACATCGTCCTCCACCTCTTCCTCCTCCTCGGGGGGGAAATAGGACAGGCAGGCGTCCAACAGGTCGCCGGTACCGTGGCCATGGACGGCGGAAATGGGATAGGGGTCGCCCAGGCCCAAGTTGTAAAACTCGTAGATGTCCGGGTTGGTGGGACCGGTGGAGTCCATCTTGTTCACCGCCAGGATCACTGGCTTCTTGGAACGCTGGAGCATACCGGCCACTTCCTGGTCGGCGGCGGTCATACCGGTGCGGATATCGCAGACGAAGATAATCACGGTAGCGGCCTCAATGGCGATCTCCGCCTGAAGGCGCATAAAGGCCAGAATTTCGTTGTCGGTTCCCGGCTCAATGCCGCCGGTGTCCACCAGATCAAAGGTGCGGCCCAGCCACTCGGCCTGGGCATAGAGACGGTCACGGGTGACGCCAGGGGTGTCCTCCACAATGGACAGGCGCTTTCCCGTCAGCTTATTAAACAGCATGGACTTTCCCACGTTGGGGCGGCCCACAATGGCCACCAAAGGTCTTGCCATGATAATCCCTCCTTACACTCAAACTTCAGTATATCAAATTTCACGGAGCATGAAAAGCAAATCTTGACCAAATCAGGCGTTTCCGCCATTCTCACCAGAAAAGTGCGTAAAAGAGGCTGTCGCAAAGGAGAACTTTGCAACAGCCTCTTTTTCATCACAGGCGATCACTCGCTGACAGTAACCTCACGACCATTGTAGGTCATGCAGTTCTTGCAGACGCGGTGAGGCAGGCGGACAGCACCGCACTTGGGGCAGGTGTTGACACCGGGAGTCTCCAGCTTCCACACGGAGCTGCGACGCTTGTTTCTGCGCTGCTTGGATACTTTACTCTTAGGGACGGCCATTTTGACACCTCCTTATCGGTCAATGTCCGCAGACATATGTTTAACAACATCATCCATCCTGACCCAACAGCTGGGCCAGCTTGGACAGACGGGGATCGATCTCTTTCTTGCAACGGCAGGGCTCATGGTTCAGGTCTGCACCGCAGCCCGGGCACAGCCCCTTGCAGTCTTGAGAGCAGAGATTCTTTGTGTCCATATTCAAGAGGAACACATCACCCAGCAACTCCTCCACGTCCAACTGCATATCCCCATCCAGCAAAATGATGTCATCATTCTCCTCATTTTCCAACTCGGCAGCCAGCATGGACTCAAAGTCCACCGTCTTCTCCTTGGAAAAAGGTTGGGCACAGCGGTCGCAAGTCAGCGACAGGGTGGTGGCCATACTGGCCTGGAGCAACAGCACCCCCGCCATATTCCGCACCCTGCCTTCCACAGTGACAGGTTGGGACACAGGGTGTTCCCCATTCCACTCCAGCTGGCTCAGGTCCATCTGGAAGGCAAAGGGCAGGGTGGTACCCGGCTCGCGGGCAATTCGCTTCAAATCCAGTTTCATCAGCACACCTCGCATAACGACACAAATGGTATTATACTCAATACCCTCTCACTTGTCAAATGGTTTCTGCAATTTTTTCGCTCTTTTTTTTCACAAGAAATCATGGTACACTGGAGGCAATCATTTTGAAGCATCCAGGAGTGATTGTGGTTGAAGGAATTTACCATAGGAAAGAACGACGCCGGACAACGGCTGGACCGCTGGCTGGCAAAAACCGTCCCCCTGCTCCCCGCTCCCCTGGCCCAGAAATACATCCGTCTCAAGCGGGTAAAGGTCAATGGCAAGGGTTCCAAGCGGGATGTGCGCTTGGCAGTGGGAGATACGCTACAATTATACATCAACGACGAATTTTTTCAAACCCCCAATCGAGAAAACGCCTTCCTCTCGGTGTTCAAGCCGCAGCTGGACATTGTCTACGAGGACGAGCACATTCTCCTTTTAAATAAGCGCCCGGGTATGGTGGTGCATCCGGATGAACAGGAGCGGGTGAACACCCTGCTCACCCACATCCAGGCCTACCTCTATCAAAAGAAGGAGTGGTCCCCCTACTGGGAGAACTCCTTTGCCCCCGCCCTGTGCAACCGCATTGACCGCAACACCGGGGGTATCGTCATTGCCGCCAAGACTGCCGAGGCCCTGCGCATTATGAACCAGAAGATCAAGGACCGAGAGCTGACCAAGCTGTACCTGTGTGTCATCCGGGGAGAAATGCGCCCCCGTCAAGGGGAGTTGAAGGGCTTTATCCTCAAAGATGAGAACAAGGCCCAGGTGAAAGTCTTTGACCGCCCGGTGCCCGGAGGTAAGACCGCCCTTACCTTATATAATACATTGGCCTGCGAAGGAGGGCTGTCCCTGGTGGAGTGCGACCTCATCACCGGGCGCACCCACCAGATCCGCGCCCAGTTTGCCGCCGCCGGTCATCCCCTTCTGGGGGACGGCAAGTATGGCCGGGAGCGGGACAACCGCCAATTTGGCCGCAGCTACCAGGCTCTGTACTCCTATAAATTGCGCTTTGAATTTACCACCGACGCCGGGTGTCTGGCCCACTTAAACGGCATGGAGTGGACGGTCACCGACATTGATTTTGTCCCCCAGTATTTCCCCAAGTTTGCCGCCCAGTGGCACCCCCAGAATTGAGCCATATTTTTTCACTCAGGCCGCCCATTGGGCGGCCTTTTCCCTTTCCCTGAGCCTGTCAAAAATTTTTCAAAAAAATGATTGACATTTCCCCATCGACATAATATAGTTTTACTCGCTATCCGTGAAACCCCGGGCCTTTTTGGGCTGTCCGCTGGAGGGCACTAGCCGGGACAAAAATCGAGGGAGCTGACATTTTAGAAAACAACCATAGAAATGAGGGAGGACAAATGTCCAAGGAATTGATCCGCCTGAAAGACTGCGTCATGGCCTACGACGATGGCGTGGTGCTGGACCACATCAATCTGTATATCAATGATAAAGAGTTCCTCACGCTGCTGGGTCCCAGTGGGTGCGGCAAGACAACCACGCTTCGAATCATCGGCGGGTTTCTTTCGCCTACCTCTGGGGACGTTTTATTTGACGACGTGAGGATTAATCATGTCCCGCCCCACAAGCGGGAGGTGAACACCGTATTCCAGAAATACGCCCTGTTCCCCCACCTGAATGTGTATGAAAATGTGGCTTTTGGCCTTCGTTTGGGCAAAACCGTCACCAATGTGGTGAACGGCAAGTCCACCGCCAAGAAGGTGAAGATCCCCGAGCAGGAGATCCATGAGCGCGTGATGGAAATGCTGGAGATCGTCAACCTCAAGGGCTTTGAAAAGCGGTCTATCTCCGCTCTGTCCGGTGGTCAGCAGCAGCGTGTGGCCATTGCCCGCGCCCTGGTCAACCGGCCCAAGGTGCTGCTGTTGGACGAGCCTTTGGGCGCTTTGGACATGCGCCTGCGCAAGGACATGCAGAACGAACTCAAGCGCATCCAGCAGGAAATGGGCATCACCTTTATCTACGTCACCCACGACCAGGAAGAAGCCCTGGCCATGAGTGACACCGTGGTGGTCATGGACGGCGGCCGCATCCAGCAGATCGGCACTCCTGAGGACATTTACAACGAGCCCAAAAACGCCTTCGTGGCCGACTTCATCGGCGAGTCCAACATCATTGACGGCATCATGCGTGCCGACGAGGTGGTGGAGATTTTCAACCGGAAGTTCCCCTGCCTGGACAAGGGTTTTGCCAAGGACGAGCCAGTGGACGTGGTTATTCGCCCCGAGGACGTGGACATCGTGGCGGAAAATCAGGGCCAGCTCAAAGGCACCGTCACTTCCGTCACCTTCAAGGGCGTGCACTATGACACCATCGTGGATTTCTATGGTTTTAAGTGGCTGATTCAGACCACGGAGTTCCACGCCGTGGGTACCGTCATCGGTATCCACCTGGACCCCGACGCCATCCACGTGATGAAAAAGAGCGAGTACTCCGGCATGTTCGGTGACTACTCCTCCTACTCCGAGGAATACGAAGAAATCGGCGATGCGGACTATGAGCCCGAGGAGGAGGAGAACGGGCATGAAGAATAAGCGTTCCCTCCTGGCCATCCCCTATGTGGGCTGGATGGCCCTGTTTGTGGTGGCCCCCATCATCATGGTGGTGATTTACGCCTTTACCACCGCTGATTTCTCCGTCACTGGGGAAAACTTCACCCGCATGAGTACCTTTACGGTGATTTTCACCCGTTCCTTCAAGTTGGCCATCATTGCCACCTTGGTATGCCTGCTCATTGGCTATCCTCTGTCCTACGCCATGGCCAAAGAGGGAAAGGGCTTCCAGCGGGTGGCTATGCTTCTCATCATGCTGCCCATGTGGGTCAACTTCCTGCTGCGCACCTACTCCATGATGTCCATCATGGAGAACAATGGCCTTATCAACCAATTTTTTGCCGCCATAGGCCTGTTTGATCTCATCAATCACGTCTTTGGCACCAACATTCAATACTTCAAGATGATCGGCACCCAGGGGGCCGTGGTGGTGGGTATGGTGTACAACTACCTGCCCTTCATGGTGCTGCCCATCTATTCCACCCTCATCAAAATGGACAACACCCTGTTGGAGGCCGCCCAGGACTTGGGCGCCGACACCGCTACCGTGTTCCGCAAGGTGATCCTGCCTCTGTCTCTGCCCGGTATTCTCTCCGGCGTGACCATGGTGTTTGTCCCCTCCGTGTCCACCTTTGCCATTTCCCGCCTGTTGGGCGGCGGCATTCAGATGCTGCTGGGCGACCTCATCGAGCAGCAATTCCTGGGGGGAGCCTACAACCCCCACCTGGGTTCTGCCATTGCTCTGGTGATGATGGTCATTGTGGTGGCCTGTATGTGGGTCATGAATCGCTTCGGTGAGGGCGAAGAACAGGCGGTGATGTTATGAGCATGAATAAGAAAAACCGCCTGGGCAACCGGATCTTCATCGGTCTGATTTTCTTCTTCCTCTATGCCCCCATTTTGCTGCTCATTTTCTACTCCTTCAATGCCGCTGACTCCAGCGTCATCTGGAAGGGCTTCTCCCTGCGCTGGTACGCCAAGCTGTTCCAAAACCAGCTGATTATCAAGAGCGTGTACAACACTCTGTTGGTGTCCGCCTTGGCCACCATCATTGCCACCATTGTGGGTACGCTCAGCGCCATTGGCCTGTACTCCATGCGCCGGAAGTTCCGGGAGCCTCTGCTCACCATCAACAACATTCCCATGATGAACGCCGACATCGTCACCGGTGTGGCCATGTGTCTGTTCTTTGTGGCGGTGCTGGGTGGTTGGAACTACTTTGCTTCCAACTACCGCTTCCTGGTGAACTTCTTTGGCTCCACCTACCGCATCACCTTCCCCCAGCTCTCTCTGGGCTTTGGCACCCTGCTCATCGCCCACATTACCTTCGACATTCCCTACGTGATCCTCTCCGTGGCTCCCAAACTGCGGCAGATGGATAAAAATCTGGTGGATGCCGCTCAGGACTTGGGCTGCACCTGGAGACAGGCCTTCTTCAAGGTCATCCTGCCGGAAATCATGCCCGGTATTGTCTCCGGCGCCCTCATCGCCTTTACCATGAGTGTGGATGACTTCGTCATCTCCTACTTCACCGCTGGCTCCGCCACCTCCACCCTGGCCATGCAGATCTACTCCATGACCAAGAAGGGTGTCACCCCCGAGATCAACGCCGTATCCACCATCCTCTTTGTGGTGGTGCTGGCCCTGCTGATCATCGTCAACGTCCGGGAAGCCCGGGCGGAAAAAGCCGCTGCCAAGCGGGTCTATTGAGGCGCTCACTGCCCCCAAAGGGCATGGGTAAATATATTTTTGTTTGGAGGAATGATCAATTGAAAAAACTCACTGCTTTGACCCTGGCCTGCACTCTGGCAGCCAGCCTGTCCCTCACCGCCTGCTCGGTGGAGCGCGTAGACGACAGCGGCAACTCCGGTAACAACACCTCGACCGACGGCAATCGGGTGCTCAATGTGTGCAACTGGGGCGAGTATATCGACGAGAGCCTGATTACCAAATTCGAGGAGCAGACCGGCATCAAGGTCAACTACCAGACCGCCGAGAGCAACGAGTCTTTGTACTCCCTGCTGAAAACCGGCGGCGCCAACTACGATGTCATCTGCCCCTCCGACTATATGATCTCCCAGCTCATTGAGGAGGACATGCTCCAGCCCCTGAACTACGACAACATCCCCAACTACGAGAAGATTGGCGACGAGTTCAAGGGTCTGGCCTTTGACCCCGAGAACAAGTACACCGTACCCTACACCTGGGGTACCCTGGGCATCATCTACAACAAGACCATGGTGGACGGCGAGATCACCAGCTGGTCCTCCCTGTACGACGATGCCAACAAGGGTAACGTCCTGCTCATCAACAACTCCCGGGACGCCTTCGGCAATGCCCTCATTTACCTGGGCTACTCCGTGAATACCACCAACGAGACCGAGATCCGCGAGGCTTACGAGCTCATCGCCGACGCTGCCAAGCGTGGCATCTTCCAGGGCAAGGTCATGGACGAGGTGTTCAACAAGATGGAGCAGGGCAACGCTGCCATCGCCACCTACTACGCTGGTGACTACCTGACCATGTATGAAAACAACCCCGATCTGGCTTATGTGCTCCCCGAGGAGGGCGCCAACTGGTTTGTGGATGCCTGGTGCATTCTGAAGAACGCCCAGCATACCTCTGAGGCCGAAGAGTGGATCAACTTCCTGGCTTCCACCGACTCCTCTCTGGCCAACATGGACTACATCTGGTACGCCTCTCCCAACACCGAGGCTCTGGAGAAATACCCCGAGTACTACAAGGAGACCTACGGCGAGGAGCTGGACATGGAGCTGTACAACATCATGGCTCCCTCCACCGACGTGCTCAAGAAGTGCGAGAACTACGTGGTGCTCCCCGAGGAGACCCGCACTCTGTACAACGATCTGTGGATTCAGCTTGGCCTTTAATTTGACCTGATTGGAGCGGCGCCGAAAGGCGCCGCTCATTTTTCTTGCCAAGAGGGCAAAAATCGAGTACACTGGGTCCAGACACTACACAAGGAGGAATCCCTCATGTCCATTGAAATCGGCTTGAAAGGCCGCGCCGAAACCATTGTCACCACCGAGAACACCGCCACGGCCATCGGCTCTGGTTTGGTACCCGTGTTTGCCACTCCCCATATGGTGGCCCTGATGGAAAACGCCGCCTATACCTCCCTGACACCCCACTTGAATGAGGGCGAGGGCTCTGTGGGCACCCACCTGGATGTGGCTCACTCCGCTGCCACCCCTGTGGGCATGAAGGTATGGGCCGAGAGCGTGGTCACCTGTGTGGAAGGCCGAAAAGTGACCTTCCAGGTCCGCGCCTTTGACGAGCGCGGGGAGATCGGTTCCGGCTCCCATGAGCGTTTTATCATCAACGGGGAGAAATTCCTGGCTAAGGCCCAGAGCAAGCTGGAGGGCTAACCTTCCACGGTGTCGCAAAAGGAGTACCTTTTGCGACACCGTTTTTTTCTTGACTTTCTCCTACTTTTGTGCTAGGATAACCCTACCCCCCAGGGGGGTATTATTCAAAGTGTAAGGAGGAATGTGTCATGATGGCCGATGCCAAAACCGTGACTCGCCTGTTGAAAACCGCCCGTGGACAACTGGACGGAATTTTGACCATGATTGAAGAGGACCGCTACTGCATGGATATCTCCCAGCAGCTTTTAGCCGTGGACGCCCTGGTGCGCCGGGCCAACAAAGAGGTGCTCACCGCCCACTTAAAGCACTGCGTGGAGCAGGCAGACACCCCCCAGGAGCGCGCTCAGAAGGTGGACGAGCTGGTGGCCGCCCTGGGCAAGCTACTCTAAAGGAGGCCTTGCCATGAAACAGCGCTTTTCCGTTACCGGCATGACCTGCGCCGCCTGTTCTGCCCATGTGGAAAAGGCGGTGAAGGGGTTGGAAGGGGTCCTGGACGTGCAGGTAAACCTGCTGGGCAACTCCATGTCGGTGACCTATGCAGAGCCCCTCACCGCCCAGCAAATTTGTGAGGCAGTGGCCAAGGCTGGATACGGGGCCACGGTGATGGGCGAGAAATCCGCTCCCACACCCGCTCCCGCCTCGGATGCCCAGAAGTCCATGAAGGTGCGTTTCCTCTCCTCCCTGGTCTTTCTGCTCCCCCTGTTCTATCTGTCCATGGGGCACATGATGGGCTGGCCCATCCCCCACTTTTTCCACGGCACGCATAATGCCATGGTATATGCCCTCACCCTGTTTTTGCTCACCCTGCCCTCTCTCATCATCAATCGGACCTATTTCATCAACGGCTTCCGCTCCCTGTGGCATCGCAGCCCCAATATGGATTCCCTCATTGCCGTGGGCTCCTCCGCCGCTGTCCTCTACGGCATCGCCGCCCTGTACGCCATCGGCTGGGGGCTGGGCCACGGAGACACCGCCCTGGTGGAGCGGTACGCCATGGATCTGTACTTTGAGTCGGCGGCTATGATCGTCACCCTCATTACCCTGGGCAAGTTCCTGGAGGCCCGCTCCAAGGGCAAGACCGGCCAGGCCATTGCCCGGCTCATGGATCTGAGCCCCAAGACCGCCACGGTGCTGCGGGACGGCCAAGAGGTGACCATCCCCACTCAGGAGGTACAGGTGGGAGACCTGTTTCTCATTCGCCCCGGCTCTGCCCTTCCGGTGGACGGCGTGGTGGTGTCTGGGGTGTCCAGCGTGGACGAATCCCCCCTCACCGGCGAGTCCATTCCTGTGGACAAGGGGGAGGGAGACCGGGTCATGTCCGGCTGTCTCAACGGGGCCGGTATGCTCACCGTCCGAGCCACCCAGGTGGGCCAGGACACCACCCTGTCCCAGATGATCGCCCTGGTAGAGGAGGCCGCCTCCTCCAAAGCCCCCATCTCCCGGCTGGCAGATCGGGTGGCTGGTATCTTCGTCCCCGTGGTCATGGGTATTGCCCTGGTGACCGCCGTGGCATGGCTGGTCACCGGCCACACCGTGGCCCAGGCCCTCACCTCTGCCGTGGCGGTGCTGGTGATTTCCTGCCCTTGCGCTCTGGGGCTTGCCACCCCCGTGGCCATTATGGTAGGCACCGGCGTGGGCGCCCAAAACGGCATTCTTATCAAGTCTGCCCAGGCCCTGGAGCAGCTGGGCAAGGTGACCTGCATGGTGCTGGATAAGACGGGTACCATCACCCAGGGCAAGCCTCAGGTCACCGGCGTATACCCGGTGGGCCAGCTGTCAGAGAATCAGCTGCTCACCATTGCCGCCAGCCTGGAGCACCCCTCCCAACACCCCCTGGGTCAGGCCATTGTGGCTCACGCACAGGCCCAAAATCTGCCCCTTCAAGAGGTGGCAGACTTCCAGGCCGTCCACGGTAAGGGGGTTACCGGAACCCTCCAGAGTCTCCCCTTCCTGGCGGGCAACGGGGCCATGATGGCAGAGGCGGGGGTGGACCTGTCCCCTGTGGCCCAGCGCACCAATGAGCTGACCGGAAAGGGCCACACCCCCCTGTACTTCGCCCAGGGTACCACCCTGGTGGGTGTCATCGGAGTGGCGGACACCGTAAAACCCACCAGCGCCCAGGCGGTGTCTGAATTGCGTAAGCTGGGGCTGGAGGTGGTGATGCTCACCGGCGACCACCCCGCCACCGCCCAGGCCATTGCCCAGGAGGTGGGGGTCTCTCAGGTCATCGCCCAGGTGCTCCCCACCCAGAAAGAGGGCCACATTTCACAACTCCAAGCCCAGGGACACCAAGTGGCCATGGTGGGCGACGGCATCAACGATGCCCCCGCTCTGGCCCGGGCCGAGGTGGGCATTGCCATTGGGGCAGGCTCGGACATTGCCCTGGACTCCGCCGACCTGGTACTGATGAAGAGCGACTTGCTGGACGCGGTCACCGCCGTGCGCCTGTCCCGAGCCACCCTGCACAACATCAAGGAAAACCTGTTCTGGGCCTTTTGCTACAACGCCATCTGTATTCCCGTGGCTGCAGGGGTGTTCTTCCCCCTGTTCCACCTCCAGCTCTCCCCCATGCTGGCCTCAGCTGCCATGAGTTTGAGCTCGGTGTGCGTGGTCACCAACGCCCTGCGGCTGCGCCGCTTTCGCCCCACCCAATCGAATACCCCAGCGGTATGTAACAACACCTGCTGTACATTGAAAGGAGAAGAACCTACTATGACTCAAACCATCCACATCCAGGGCATGATGTGCCCCCACTGCGTGAGCCACGTCACCCAGGCCCTCAACGCCATCCCCGGTGTCTCCGCCCAGGTGGATCTGGCCAGCGGCACCGCCACCGTCACCGGCGACGTGTCTGCCGACACTCTGAAAGCCGCCGTGGAGGGGGCCGGATACCAGGTCACCGCCATCGACTAATCTCACACGGCAAAGAAGAGCCGCCCCTGCAGGGGCGGCTCTTCTCACATCTTAACCATTTCTTGATAAAATCCTAACGGTTTGTCGTCTTTTTATTTTCGACGCCATCTGCTACAATATTCCTATCTTCTCCCAGGAGGTAGAATGTTGTGAACCCACGTTTGAAACAGGCCCTGTTGTGGCTTTTTACCCTGGCCTTGCTGGGCGGCTCGGTGTACGCCCTGTATGCCACCGGCTTTTTCCAGACTCTCCACTCCAAGGAGGCCATGGAGGCCTATATTGCCAGCTACTCCCCCTGGTCCCACCTAATGTACTTTGCCATTCAGCTCATTTCTGTCATCGTCGCCCCCATCCCCAGCAACATTACCGCCCTGGTGGGGGCTGTGATGTTTGGGTTCTGGCCCGCCTTTCTCCTCACCTGGGGCGCGGTGGTGCTGGGCTCGGTGGTTGTCTTTCTCTTGGCCCGGATGCTGGGCCAAAAATTCGTCCACCAGTTTGTGGGTGAAAAGGTGTCGGACAAGTATCTGGACCTTATAGAGCGTAAGCGGGATGTGTTCCTGTTTCTGGCCTTCCTCTTCCCCTTCTTCCCCGACGACCTGCTGTGCATCCTGGCGGGGCTCACCGATTTGAGTTGGAAGCGCTTCCTCTTCCTCTGCCTGGTGGCCCGGCCCTGGGGCCTGCTGGTGGCCTGCGCCGTGGGCGGCTCCACCCTGTCTGTGCCCCCTTGGGGTATGGCCCTCATGGGACTGGTGGGGCTGGCGATATTCCTGGTGGCCATGCGGTATGGAGACCAGGTGGAGCAAGCCATCCTGCGCCGCTTGAAAAAAGACTAAAAGAATCCCGCTGGGTTTTGTCCCAGCGGGATTTTCTCTTACCATACCAAAGTTGCGAAGTAGTCGTCGGGGGTCTCCGCCCGGCGCATCAGCTCCACCGAGCCGTCGGGGCGGAGCAGCAGTTCTGCCGAGCGCAGCTTGCCGTTGTACTGGTACCCCATGGCGAAGCCGTGGGCGCCGGTGTCGTGGATGACCAGGATATCTCCCCTGTCGATCTGGGGCAGAGCACGGTCAATGGCAAACTTATCGCTGTTTTCACACAGGGAGCCCACCACGTCGTAGACGTGGTCACAGGGAGCATCTTCCTTGCCCAGCACCGTGATGTGGTGATAGGCCCCGTAGATGGCGGGACGCATCAGGTTGGCCGCGCAGGCGTCCACCCCGATGTACTCCTTGTAGATGTGCTTTTCATGCACCGCAGTGGTCACCAGGTGGCCATAGGGAGCCAGCATGAAGCGGCCCAGCTCGGTGCACAGGGAGATGTCTCCCATACCAGCAGGCACCAGAATCTCCTCGTAGGCTTTCCGTACCCCCTCGCCGATGACGGCGATGTCGTTGGCGGGCTGCTCGGGGCGGTAGGGCACGCCCACGCCGCCGGATAGGTTGAGGAAGGTGATGTGGCAACCGGTGTCCCGCTGCAGCTCCACCGCCAGCTCAAAGAGCACCCGGGCCAGGGCGGGATAGTAGTCGTTGGACAGGGTGTTGGAGGCCAGGAAGGCGTGGATGCCGAAGTTCTTGGCCCCTAACTCCTTCAAGCGAGTAAACGCCTGCTTCATCTGCTCCTTGGTCATGCCATACTTGGCATCCCCCGGCTTGTCCATGACCTGGAAGCCCTCTTTGCTCTCCCCCAGGGTGAAGGTGCCGCCGGGATTGTAGCGGCAGGAGATGGTCTCGGGGACACCGCCCAGGGTGTCATAAAGGAAGTCCACGTGGGTCAGATCGTCCAGGTTGATGATGGCCCCCAACTTATGGGCATAGCGGAACTCCTCGGCAGGGGTCTCGTTGGAGGAGAACATAATCTCATGGCCGGTAAAGCCGCACCGCTCGGCCATCATCAGTTCGGTAAGGGATGAGCAGTCCACGCCACACCCTTGTGCGTGGAGCAGCTTCAGAATGCCGGGGGTGGGGGTGGCCTTGACGGCGAAATATTCCTTGAAGCCGGGATTCCAGGAGAAGGCCTGGTACAGCTTCTGGGCATTGGCTTCAATCCCCGCCTGATCGTAGATGTGGAACGGGGTGGGATAGGTCTCACGGATTTCCTTGGCCTGGGCCAGGGTGAGGAACGGCTTCTTCATGGTGTTTCTCTCCTTTGGTGCGGCGCACGCTCCCCTTTGAACGAGACCGCAGATTTCTCTGCGCTTTATCATACTAAAATATCAGAGTTTTGTCAACCACGATCTCCTGGCTCTAGGTGGCCGTGTGCCACTCTCTCCACAGGCGGTACACACCTTCCACCAGCAACGCCCCGCAGTACAGCAGCGTTCCAATGGCCACAATCAGGATGAAGTCCCGGGTCGCTGTATAAGAGAGGGTGGCAGGCCCCATGACAATCAGGTGCCCCGCCACATAGCACACCGGCAGCAGCAACCCCCGCACCACCCATCGGCGGGCCCGGGGCTGTTTCCACACCACCAGCAGCACCACCAGCAACACCAGAAATACCCCGACGGCCAGTATCAGATAATATCCCAACACCAGTCTGGGCAGGGTCACAGTGCCCCCATCCGTTCCCTCACCGTAGATGAGGACATCCTCCTGACCATTGTTCTGGACGTAGTAAATGGATAGCTGGGAGGTGTCCATATCGGAGATCACACAGAACTGTGCCTCCCGCTGGACCTCTTGCCCTTCCCATGGATACGCCCACGCCTGAATGCGGTATACCACCTCGCCCTGCTCTCCGGGCGTGGCAAACACCTCGATATGTGGCACCCTTGGGTCGAAGATAACGGAAATGCTGCCGTCATCCAGCTCTGTCACCTCCAGTAGATCCTGGGTATAGGGGATATACTGGTGGGTAGAGCAGATGGCAAAGGTGGAGAGCAAAACCACCGCCATCAAAACCCCCGCCAACAAGGCCGTCTGCACCCGTTTGGCCACCAGTTTCCGTTTCATCCGCCGCAGAGGCGCGTCGTTGTATGCTTCAGCAGTAGTCATTTCCAGAACTGCGGGCTCTTTGAGCTTCTCATACTCTTTTTGACAACCAGGACACCCCGCCAGATGTTCTTTGACAAAGGCCCCGGTCTCCTCCCGGACCATACCCTCCACATACAGGGGGAGCAGGTCACGGACTACGCTGCAATCCTGTTTCATGATGTGGTATCCTCCAATCTGTTTTGAATCATGGCTTTTGCCCGATGATAGGTGACACAGGCCCAGTTCTCCGACTTGCCGAAGATCTGTCCAATTTCCTTGAAGGTCAATTCCGCAAAGACCCGCCACAAAAACACCTCTTTGTAGGGCTCCGGCACCTGGTGGAGCACGCTCCGGATGCGCATGGCCTGGTCCTTCCGCTCCCAGCGCTCTTCCAGAGATTCCTCCTGAGTGGACAACTTGGCCCATGCCGCATCATCCATGCCCCGGGTGCGGCTATTCTTTTTCTGATAAGAGTAATAGCTGTTTTTAGCGATCTGACACAGCCACACCCGCACCTCACAGTCGCCCCGGAAGCGTTTCAGCCCATCCATGGCCTTGAAAAAGGTCTCACTGGTGATCTCCTCGGCCACGTGCTCATCCTGGGACAGACGCATGATGTAGCGGTATACATCCTGAAAATACCTGCGGTAAATTTCCTCAAACTCTGTCACACCATCACCTCCTTCCAACCATAAGACTGGGGAACCCGAAAAATCTTACAGCCTCTTTGAAAAATTTTTTCTCCAGCAAAATAGGCGGTGTCCGGCCTGCTTGGCCGGACACCGCCCGAACTGTTTGGAGATGCGTTTGCTTAGTAACGGCCAAAGTCGCCGGCGCGGCCCTCGGTGACGTCGGCACCGAAGGTGTAATCCTTGCCGGGGAGAATGGCGTTGAGGGCAATGCCCGCAATGGCGGCCACAGCCAGGTTGGTGAGGGTGATGTGGATCTCGCCGATGGCAAAGGAGATGCCACCGGTGAAGCCCAGGCCGCACACCAGAATGACAGCGGCAATGATGAGGTTGCGGGAGTTGGTGAAATCCACCCGGTTCTCCACCACGTTACGCACGCCAATGGCGGAGATCATACCGTAAAGGATGAAGGACACGCCGCCGATGATGGCGGTGGGGATGGAGTTGACCACAGCGGCAAAGGCGGGGCTGAAGGACAGTACCACAGCGTAGATGGCAGCCAGACGCACCACACGAGGATCGTGGACCCGGGACAGCACCAGCACGCCGGTGTTCTCACCATAGGTGGTGTTGGCGGGGCCGCCAAACAGGCCGGACAGAGAGGTGGCAATACCGTCACCAATAAGGGTGCGGTGCAGGCCGGGGTCGGATAGGAAGTTCTTGCCCACAGTGGCGGAGATGGCGGACATATCGCCGATGTGCTCCATCATGGCGGCAATGGCGATGGGGGCCATGACGAAGATGGAGGTCAAGTCAAACTTGGCGATGACAAAGGGCTGGATGCCCACCAGCTGGGAGCCCACCACGCCGGAATAGTCGATGAGGGGCACCACGTTGCCAGCGGCGTCCACCGCGGTGGCGCCAAAGGCGTTGGCAATCACAGCCACCACATAGGAGCCCACCACACCCAGCAGGATGGGGATGATCTTAATCATGCCCTTGCCCCAGATGTTGGCCACCACAATGATGGCCATGGCCACAATGGCCAGCCACCAGCAGGTGGAGGCGTTGGACACGGCGGAGGGGGCCAGGTTCAGGCCGATGAGGATGATGATGGGGCCGGTGACCACGGGGGGCAGGAAGCGCATCACCTTCTGCACACCCACCAGCTTGATGATGCCAGCCAGGATTACGTACAGCAGGCCAGCCACCACAATGCCACCCAAGGCATACTGGAGCTTCTCAGCAGCGGCCATGTCGGCATACTTGCCGGCGGACAGCTCACTGACAGCCTGGAAACCGCCAAGGAAGGCGAAGGAGGAGCCCAGGAAGGCAGGCACCTTCAGCTTGGTGCACAGGTGGAAGAACAGGGTGCCGATACCGGCAAAAAACAGGGTGGTCTGGATGGACAGAGGCAGACCGTAGGAATTGCTCACCAGCATGGGCACCAGCACAGTGGCGCCGAACATGGCGAACATGTGCTGCAAGCCCAGAATGAGCATCTTGGGCCAGCCCAAAGTGCGGGCGTCCTGAATGGGCGCTTGATGGTTGTTCACGTCGTTCTCTCCTTTTCTCTTTGAATACACAGAAAAAAAGACAATCACCCAACCCAGGTAATTGTCTCATATGGAAAAGAAACGAAAGGGGCCAAATGAGAAAATTTCATCATCTGTGCCAGCATATTCGTTCCCTCCCTTCTGTCTCGACTTCATATCATAGCAGATTGCAGGGAAAATGACAAGCTTCAATAATTCCCAATTTTCATGGCTTTTCTCTTGACAGTATATACTATGTGTGGCATAGTATTGTGTGAAGGGAGGTATTCCATGGATATTCAGTTGAAACGTGGGTTGCTGGACGTGTGTGTTCTGGCGGCCATTAAAAATGAAGATTCCTATGGCTATCAGATCATCAAAGACATGAAGCCCTATGTGGAGATCTCCGAGTCCACCCTGTACCCTATCCTTCGCCGCCTGGAAAGTTCCCAACTGCTCACCGTGCGCACGGCGGAACACAACGGCAGATTGCGCAAGTACTACCACATCACCCCCGCAGGGCTTCAGCGCATCGAAGATTTTAAGGCCGAGTGGGAGGAAATTGTATCCATCTATCACTTTATAGCAAGAGAGGGAGAGGAGCATGAATAAAAAGGAATTTCTGGCCGCCCTTCACGCGGGTTTAGCTGGGTTGCCCGAGGCAGATGTACAGCATTGGCTGGACTTTTACTCTGAAATCATCGAAGACCGGATGGAAGAGGGGATGACAGAGTTTGAGGCCGTGGCGGATGTGGGCTCTGTGCATGACATCGTGGCCCAAATTCTCTCCGAAACACCGCTGCCCAAGTTGGTCCATGCCAAAGTTAAGCCCAAGCGTCCACTGAAAGCATGGGAAATCGTGCTGTTGGTGCTGGGGTCTCCGGTGTGGGTTCCCCTTTTGTTTGCCGGAGTACTGGTGGTGTTGGCCTGTTATGCCGCACTCTGGACGGTCATCGTATCCCTGTATGCCTTGGACCTCTCCCTGGCGCTCTGCGGCGTGGCGTTGATCTTGGCCGCTTTCTTCCAACTCAACGCCCAACCAGTACTGCCTCAGCTGTTTTTTGTGGGCACGGGGCTGGTATGTGGAGGACTCTCTGTTTTCCTGTTCTTCGCCTCGGGTAAAATCGCTGCCTGGATTCTGCGTCTGAGCAAACAGGCTGTGTTGGCGGTGAAGTTTCGCGTGGTAAAAAAGGAGGCTACTCTATGAAACGTGGCACAAAAATGATCTTGCAAGGGGCTCTGATCGTCACGGTCTTTGGCTTGATTCTCTCTCTGGGGGCGTTGGCTGCTGCCCGATTTGACATTTCACACCTCATACCATTCGCCTCTCAAACCGTGAACCCCCCAACCCTTACCCCTTCTGTGGATTTTCAGGAATTCAACGTCCTGGGCCAAATGGTGGAAGAGCCTTTTTCCAACATCACTGTGGATGCCCAGACGTGCAACGTCAATCTGGTTCCATCTTCCGACGGCACCTGTCAAGTGGAGTACCCAACCGACGACCAGCTGGAGTGCTCCGTCTCTGTGCAACAGGACACCTTGCACGTTGTGTTTCGTGACCACCGCTCTTGGGACAGCGATGTGAGCTTCTCTCTGGTGCCCATGGATATCACCCTTTATCTCCCCCAATCACAGTATGAGCAGTTGAAACTGGATTCCGTCAGTGGCGACATTACCGTGCCCGAGAATTTTTCCTTTTCCAAGGCCCAGGTGGGCACAACCAGCGGAAAGCTGCAATTTTATGCCGGCGTTTCCGGCGATCTGGCCCTGGAGACCGTCAGCGGCGATCTGGAAGTAACCCATGTGGAACCCAAATCCTTGTCCCTAACCAGCACCAGCGGCTCTATGGACGCTTCCCATGTGGCCGTTATGGAAACCTGGGACATTGACAGTGTCAGCGGCGAGGTCACACTCACCGACTGCGACGCACAGGCTCTGGTCATCCGCACCATCAGTGGCGACGTGAAAGCCTCCCTGCGCACCGATAAAACGTTCTCCACCCAAACCGTCAGCGGGGATGTGGACGTCCCTTCCGGTGCCTCTGGCAGCTCCTGCAAAGTCTCCACCGTCAGCGGAGACATCACCTGTACCATCCAATGACACAAACAAGGCCCCACGGCATTTGCCGTGGGGCCTAAATCATGCTTCTGTTCCCTGGATGAGGCGGGTGCGCAGGGCGGAATACCGCCGGGTCTGGCGGTCATTGTTCACCATCTTCTCCAGAAGTTCCGGGCTGCCCACCAGAATAAACAGCTCCTTGGCACGAGTAATGGCCGTGTACAGCACGCCACGGGCCAGCAAGGTAGACGGCACGTCCTGGAGGGCCAGAATCACTGCCCGGTATTCGCTGCCCTGAGACTTATGTACCGTGACCGCATAGGCGGGTTCCAGCTCCCCCAGCAGCTCGGGGGGATAGGCCACCAGGCGGCCATCAAAGGAGACGGTGACGCCCCCGGCGTCCACCTGCAAAATCTCGCCGATGTCCCCGTTGAACACCCCCAGGTCCTTCTCCCCCGTCTCCGGGTTCTCCCAGAATAGGTCGTAGTTGTTCTTCACCTGCATCACCCGGTCCCCCTCCCGGAAGATGTAGGGACCGAAGGCCCGTTCCCCTTTCCCGTCCTGGGCGGGGTTTAGGGCCTGCTGCAAAGCCCGGTTGAGGGCGGCAGTGCCCGCCTCCCGGCGGCGGGTGGGGGAGAGCACCTGAATCTGGCTGGGTGGGATGCCCATGTTCTGGGGCAGCCGCCGCTGGCACAGTTCCACAATGGTGTCCACCGTGCGCACCGGGTCGGTGCGCTTCATGCAGAAGAAGTCCCGGCTGCGGTTGGTGAGATCCGGCATGACCCCCTGGTTCACCCCATGGGCGTTCATGACAATGGCGCTCTCCTGGGCCTGGCGGAAAATCTCGGTGAGAGACACTCCCGGCACCACATGGCTGCGCAGCAGGTGGTCCAGCACATTGCCCGGGCCCACGGAAGGCAGCTGATCCGGGTCCCCCACCAGCACCAGGCGGCAGTCCCCCCGCAGAGCGGCCAAAAGCGCCGCCATCAGGGACATATCCACCATGGAGGTCTCGTCCACGATCACCGCGTCCACTCCCAAGGGGTCGTCCTGGTTCTTGGTAAAGGCCAGCTGGCCGGTATAGGGGTCCATTTTGGTCTCCAGCAGCCGGTGGATGGTGTAGGCCTCCTGGCCGCAGGTCTCACTCATGCGCTTGGCGGCTCGCCCGGTGGGGGCAGCCAGGGCAGTCTCCAGCCCCAGGTGGTCAAACAGGGCCAGCACCCCCCGCAGGGAGGTGGTCTTTCCGGTTCCCGGGCCGCCGGTGAGCAGCATCACCTGGCGGCTTGCCGCCAGTTCCACCGCGTCCCGCTGCTGCTGGGCGTAGGTGATGCCTTGGCGGCGCTGGATATCCTCCAGCAGCTGGTCCAGGTTGTGGGGGGGAGCCAGCTCCATGGTACACATCTCGCTCAGGCGCATAGCCACATAGCACTCCGCCCCGTACAGCCCCGCCAGATAACAGGCGGTAACCCCGGCGATGCCCTCCCGCACCACCTCGCCCCGCTGGATGAGGGCCTCCAGGCCTGTCTCCAGGCACTCCCCCTCCACCCCGATGAGGGCGGCGGTGGCGTCCAGCAGCTTATTCTGAGGCAGAAACACATGGCCGTTGTCGGCGTTGTGCTCCAGCTCAAAGAGGAGGGCGGTTTCCACCCGCTGGGGGTCGTCCCCCGCCACTCCCAGCTCAATGGCCAGGGCATCCACCTTGGAAAAGGGAATGTCCAGGCCGCGGTCGGCCAGCAGGTAGGGGTTATTTTGCACCATCTCCACCGCCAGGTCTCCAAACCGCTGGTAGAGGGGCATGGCGGCAGCCAGGGGCAGCTGGTGCTGGGTGAGAAACTCCGCCAGGTTGCGCATCCCCATCTGGGCCCGGAAGCCCTCACTGATGGTGCGGGCTCGCTTCAGGCTCACCCCTCGGATTTGGGCCAGCTCCTCCGGGGCGTGTTCGATGATCTCCAGGGCCTGAGCCCCGAACTTATCCACGATCTGGCGGGCCAGCCCCATGCGGATGCCCTTCACGGCGCCCGAGGCCAGGTATTCATAGATGGCCTTCTCCCCCACCGGCATACGTCGGTAGATGGCCTCCGCCTTGAACTGCTCCCCGTAGCTGGCGTGGCGGCTCCAGCTGCCCTCCAGCTCCAAAGTCTCCCCGGGGGCCACCCCGGGCATACAGCCCACGGCGGTCACCTCGCCCCGGTCGGGGCTGTCCAGGCGCAACACCGTGTAGCCGTTTTCCTCGTTGCGAAAGAGGATGGCGGTGACGGTCCCCTCCAGGTGGTTGTGTGATTCTTGTTGGGTCTGGCTCACGCCCCGCCCCTCCTCTTACTTCAAATTCGCTTCCAGCTGGCCCCGTTGGGCATGTCGGTAACCTCAATGCCCTGGGCTTTCAACTCGTCCCGGATGCGGTCGGCCTCGGCGAAGTTCTTGGCCTTCTTGGCCTCCGCCCGGGCCTTCACCAGCTCGTCAATGGCGGGGTCGCCCTCGCCCTGGATGGTGAACTCCCCAGCGGCAGCCTGCTTGGCCTGGGCCTGCTGAGCCTTCCGCAGCTCATTGGCCTTGTCCAGCAGAGACAGGGAGAGCACCTGGTCAAAGTCGGCCAAAATGGCCAGACGGGTGGCATCGTTGGTCTTGGCCTTCAACGCGTCATACAGGCAGGTGACGGCCATGGAGGTGTTCAGGTCGTTGCCCACCTGGGTTTTAAACTTGGTGCGGTACTCCTCCACCACAGCCTGGTCCACCTGGCCGTCCTCGGGCTTGAGGGCGGCAATCTTCTTCACCAGCTTCTGATAGGCGGTGGCGGCGTTGTCCAGGTTCTCCCAGGAGAACACCAGGCCCTTGCGGTAGTGGCTTTGCAGGCAGAAGAAACGGTAAGCCAGGGGATCATAGCCCTTCTCCTCCAGCAGGGAGACGGTGAGGAACTCGCCCTTGCTCTTGGACATCTTGCCGGAGTTGGTGTTCAGGTGGGCCACATGGAACCACTGCTTGCACCAGGGGTGGCCAAAGTAGGCCTCAGACTGGGCAATTTCGTTGGTGTGGTGGGGGAAGGCGTTGTCCACGCCGCCGCAGTGCAGGTCCAGGTACTCGCCGTTGTACTTGGCGGAGATACCGGAGCACTCGATGTGCCAGCCGGGATAGCCCACACCCCAGGGGGAGTCCCACTTCAGGGCTTGGTCCTCAAACTTGGACTTGGTAAACCACAGCACGAAGTCGTTTTTGTTGCGCTTGTTGGTGTCCTCCTCCACGCCCTCGCGCACGCCCACGGCCAGGTCCTCCTCGTCGTGATCGTGGAACACATGGTAGTGGTCCAGCTTGGAGGTGTCAAAGTACACATTGCCGCCGGCAAAGTAGGCATAGCCCTTTTCCATCAGGGTCTCCACCATGTGGATGAACTCGTCAATGAGTCCGGTGGCGGGCTGCACCACGTCGGGGGTCTTGATGTTCAGCTTGCGGCAGTCGTCAAAGAAGGCATCGGTATAGAACTGGGCGATCTCCATGACGGTCTTGTGCTCCCGCTTGGCACCCTTGAGCATCTTATCCTCGCCGGTGTCCGCATCGGAGGCCAGGTGCCCCACGTCGGTGATGTTCATCACCCGGTTCACGTCATACCCTTCCCAGCGCAGGTACTTCTCCAGTACGTCCTCCATGATGTAGGAGCGCAGGTTGCCGATGTGGGCGAAGTGGTACACGGTGGGGCCGCAGGTGTACATCTCTACCCGGCCGGGGGTATGGGTCTGAAATTCGTCCTTCTTGCGGGTGGCGGAATTGTATAGATACATGGTTTAACTCTCCTTTTGTTTCATTTGATTCAGTTCGCGTTCCAGCATCTCCACTCGGGACGCCAGCACGCCCAATTTCTCCAGCGTGGGGTTGTTGACACTGGTCTGGTCTACGGTGTCGGTGTAGTTGACCTTTTGACCACGGACCCGCACCACCTGGGCGGGCACGCCCACAGCGGTGGCGTGGTCGGGGATCTCCGTGAGCACCACCGCGTTGGCGGCAATGCGGGAGCCGTCTCCCACTCGGAAGGGGCCCAGCACCTTGGCGCCACAGGAAATCATCACGTTGTTGCCGATGGTGGGGTGGCGCTTGCCGCAGTCCTTGCCGGTACCACCCAGGGTGACCCCGTGGTAAATGAGGCAGTCATCCCCCACCTCAGCGGTCTCGCCAATGACAATGCCCATGCCGTGGTCAATGACCAGACGGCGGCCCAGCTTGGCCCCGGGGTGGATTTCAATGCCCGTCCAGAATCGGCTCCACTGGGACACAAAGCGAGCCAAAAACTTCAAATGGTGTACATAGAGAAAATGAGCCAGGCGATGATAGAGCACGGCGTGCACGCCGGGATAGAGCAAAAAGATCTCCAGTCGGCTTCTGGCCGCCGGGTCTCTGGCCTGATACGCCCGTAAAGTTTCTCCCAATCGGGTCAAGGGTACTCCTCCTCTCATCAGTTTGGGAAGCAAAATCGCCTCTCATACCCCAAAGGTATGAGAGGCGATGTACTCGCGGTTCCACTCTCGTTTGTCACTCACAGGCCGTAACGTGGCCCAGCCGGAGGGCACCCATGTCCCCCTCGCTCCCGCTTGCACTTCACACAAGTTTCCTCCCAGCCCTGCTTTCAGCCGGTGACAGGGCCTCTCTGATGGATTTCACATGTGCTACTTCATAGCGTTCTCAGCGATATTTACTTACCCCAGTATATTACCACGCCCCCTTGGGGGTGTCAAGGGCCACCGTCCTCCGCCACCACCAGTTGGTCCCGGGTCACCATCCCCCGCTCCCACAGCACCGCCAGCAGCTGCTGCTCCACGTCTTGGGGCAGCTCCAGCCCCGGACAGGCCAGGCGCAGTCCGTCCAGGCCTCCCCCCTGGTACACCTCCAGGCACTGGCCCCAACGGGGACCCTGGGGCGCGAAAGCCACCGTCACATCTGCCCCAGCCGCCATGGGACAGACCGGCAGGCCAAACTGGCCGTGGAGCCACCGGGCATAGTCCTCTCCCTGTCCCGGCACCTGGATGAGCAGGCCCTTGACCCGGGGGCACAGCCGCTGGGCCGTGCGCTGCAAGGCCACGGTAAGCCTTGGCCCCACCAGGGCCACCCGCCCCTGCTCTGGGGTGCGTCCCACCCTCTCCAAAGCCGCCATAGCCAGCCCATCCGCCATGCCCTGATACAGCCCCTCCAGCCAGATAGGGGCAAAGCCCGCCTCCCGGGCGCTCCACGGGCAGTTGTCCGGCCAAATCACCTGCCGCACCCCTGCCTGAGCCAGTGCCCGCACCGCCTTTTTCAGCCGACGGACCTTGCGCCACTCCCCCATGTTTGGGGGCGCACACACCCAAACTGTGAGCAGGGGCAGGGCATCGTAATAGGCCAATTCCTGGCTCCCTCTCCCCTTCTCCTCCCGCCAAATCAGTCGTCCCACCGGTCCCAAGCTCCCACCTGCTTCCAAAAACCAGCATTGATTTTCGCCCCGATCAATGATAAAATATTTGGGCATTCTAAAACGATACTTATGAGGACGGAGGACGCTCTATGTCTATTAAAATCACCTCCGACAGCACCTGTGATCTGCCTCAGGCCCTGTTGGAGAAATATCAGATTTCGGTCATTCCCCTCTACATCAACCTGGACGGCCAAGTACGCCGGGACGGGGTGGATATCGTCCCCGGTGATATTTTCGACCATGTGGCTGCCGGTGGCAGTCTGCCCACCACCGCTGCCATCAACATTGCCGATTACACCGAGGTGTTTTCCGCTCTGTCTGCTCAGTACGAGGCAGTGATCCACATCAACATCAGTCAGGACTTCTCCTCCTGCCACCAAAACGCCGTCATTGCCGCTGGTGAATTTGACAACGTGTTTGTGGTGGACTCCCGCAACCTCTCCTGCGGACACGGCTTTGTGGTGCTGGAGGCCGCTTTGGCCGCAGCCCGTGGAGAGCCGGTGGCAGACATCTTGACCTATCTGGAGAACCTCACCAGCCGGGTGGACACCACCTTCGTGGTGGATAAACTGGACTACCTGGCCAAGGGTGGCCGTTGCTCCGCCGTGGTAGCTCTGGGCGCCAACCTGCTGAAACTCAAGCCCTGCATCCAGGTCTCCGACGGCAAAATGGGTGTGGCCAAAAAGTACCGGGGCAACTGGGACAAGGTGCTGCTGGACTACGTGAAAGAGCGGGTGGCAGACCGCAACGACATCAGCCGTGACCGGGTGTTCCTGGTGCATACCCGCTGTGACCAGAGCGTGGTGGAGTCCGTTCGGGCCGCCCTGGTGGGCTACGGCTTCCAGGATATCTATGAGGCCACCGCAGGCTGCACCATCTCCAGCCACTGCGGCCCCAACACCCTGGGCATCATCTTCCTGCGCAACGCATAACTGCAAACAAAATGGCCACCGGCTTATGCCGGTGGCCATTTTTTATTTCTGGAGCAGATCCAGCGCCGCTTGTAGCTGGTTGTCGGTGCCGTCCGCGGTGTCCAGGGCTAACTCCACATCGGGGGTGATACCCTCCCCGATGAGGGAGTGACCGCTGCCAGTGCAATAGGCCGCCACAGACAGCCCTAAGCCGCCCCCGTTGGCCAGAGGGAAGGTAATCTGGGAATATCCCTTGCCCGAGGTCACCTCGCCCACAATGGGCACCTGAGCACTCTCCCGCAGCTGGGCGGCAAAAAGCTCGGCGGCGGAATAGCTGTCGGCGTTGACCAGCACCACCATGGGCAGGTCCACACAGGAGGCGTCCGACTCATGCACCGTCTCCACCCCCCACCGAGGCCGCTCCACGAAAATGGGGCCTTCTGGGAGGAGATAGTCCAGCATATCAATGAGCTCCGCCACGTAGCCGCCGGGGTTGCTGCGCACATCCAGCACCAAACTGGTGGCCCCTTGCTCCCTCAGGCTCTCCACCTGCTGTTTCAGGCTGTCCGCTGAGCCGGAGTAGAAGTTGTTCAGGCGTACATAGCCCACGCCCCCTTCCAGCAGCTTGCTGCTGGCCGACTCGCTTTTCAAGGTCTGGCGTGTACAGGTCACCGTGCGGGAACTTCCGTCCTCCCCCAACAGGGTCAGCTCCACCTGGGTGCCCTCCTCTCCCGCAATCAGGTTGGTGGCCTCATAGCGGGCATCCCCGGCCACAGAGGTGCCATTCACATGGGTGATGACGTCGCCGGCCACCACGCCCGCCTGCTGGGCTGGGCCGTTCTCCGTCACTCCCTGGACCAGAAGGCCATCCTCCCGGTCATAGGTGACGGTGACGCCGATGCCTACGTAGTTGTTGGCCCGGCTCTCCAAGGTGGACTGATAGCTCTCCGGGTCCAGATAGTAGGACCACCGGTCTCCCAGCCCTTCCACCAACCCGTCCAGGGCCTTGTCCACCGCCTGGTTCAAATCGGCGTCCGTCTCCACAAAGGCAAACTTGGCCAGAAAATACCCCTGCATCAGGGCGACGCCGCTACGTCCCAGCAGCAACAGTGCACCTGTCACCGTCACCACCAGGGTCAACACCACGGCTAGGACGATTTTCGCCCATCCCGGCAGTCGTTTCCGTGTTCGTTGTTCCTCCATGCGATTACCTCCTTGGGTCTATGCTTATGCAGGCATTCTTCCCCGCATTTCAAGATATAAAGATATGGGGTGCAGATTTCTCTGCACCCCATATCGAAATCGTCTGAATACTCTGCGAAGACTCAGATTCCGCTAAAGCTCAAATTGGGATAGAGGTCCAATGCATTGGCCAAACTGCCGTTAATGGTCAACTCAAAGTGCAAGTGGTTGCCGGTGGAATCACCGGTGGAACCCACATAACCGATTACCTGTCCAGCACTCACCACATCGCCCACGCTGACGTTGGGCAGACTTTGCATGTGCGCATACAGGGTAGCGTATCCATTGCCGTGGTAGATCACGCAATAGTTTCCGTAAGACGGTCCGTGCTTGGCTGTGGTCACCACACCAGAGCTGGCAGCCTGAATGGGTGTTCCGCCAGGAGCAGGCACGTCTGCACCTCTGTGGGTCTCCCAAACACCACTGATGGGGTTATACCGACCGCCATACACGGAAGAGATGTAATAGTATCCAGGCAGGGGCCAATACCAAGTGCCGGTGGGGTCCACCACGGAGCCACCGCCGCCCGTGCTGCCACCACCATTGCCACCGCCATTGCTGGGGGGAGGAGAAGGCTTCTGGGCTTCCTCCAGCTGCTGCTGATACTTTTCCTCTGCGTCTTTCAGATCTGCCTGGATGTCCTCCAGATCGGCGGCCAAATCAGCCACTTTACTGTCATAGTCCTTCTCATCGGCCACCAGCTGCTGATAGTACTTGTCCGCCTCAGACTTCTGGCTGGTCAGGTCTGCCTTGGCGCTCTCCATCTGAGCCTGGGTAGCTGCCTGATCGTCACGGGCGGTCTGGAGCTCATCCCGAGCCTGGGCCAAATCGGCCTGGGTCTGCTCCAGCTGAGTGATGATGCGGTCATTGTAGTTCATGATGTCGGTAACCAACATCAGGGTGTCCAGCAACTCGGAGAAGCTGGAGGCCTGGAACAGCACGGAGATCACGGAAGTACCGCCGTTCTCCTCCATCCAGCGGGTCTGAGTGTAAAACTCCTCATACTGGCTGGCTTCCTGCTCCTCCAGTTTGGAGATCTCCGCTTTCTTGTCTGCAATTTGCTGATCATAGTTGTCCAGCAGCTTCTGGCTTTCGTAAATCTGCTGCTCGGTAAGGAGAATCTGCTCCTGCAACAGCCCCACCTTCTCCTCGGTGGCCTCCTTGTCGTTGCGGATTTCCTCCAGCTGAGTTTCCAACGACTCCTTCTGACTCTTTACATCGCTCAGATTATCTTTGATATCCTGGATATCACTGGCAGTCACTGCCCCAGCCAGGGTGCTCATGGCAGGCATCAGCACAGACAGAAGCATGACTACAGCCAGCAGCAGTACACAAATTCTGATTCCTGTTTTTTTCATCACGATTCTCCTTTTTACACACGCAGGAACCGGCGAATGGCAAAGCCGGAACCACACATACCGATGAAGGCACCAGCCAAAGCGAAGATGCCCAACACCCAATACCAAATGGACTGGAATGTCACAGGAATGACGATGGTGGAGGCACTGCTGGACATCACAGCTTCGTAGATGCCCGCGTAAATGCCCCACTGGAGGAAGAAGGCCAGCACTGCGCCAAACAACCCCAAAATAATTCCCTCAATAACGAAGGGCCAACGGATGAATCCATCGCTGGCGCCACACATCTTCATGATAGCGATTTCTTCCCGGCGGGCAAAGGCGGCCAGACGCACGGTGTTGGCAATGATGAACAGAGAGATCGCCGCCAAAATGGCAATGAGTACGCCCGCCACTGCCGTGGCCACATTCCGAATGGTGATGAAGGCGTCGGTGAGATCTTGCTCGGCGCTGTAATTGACCACGCCCTCCAGCTGAGTCACCTGCTCCACCGTCTTGGAAAACAGCTCCAGGTCGTAGACATGAATCACCAGACGATCCCGGAACACTTCATCGGGCATGTTGGCGTACAGCTCACCGGTCTGTCCGGCCAGATACTCCTCCTTGGCCTGCTCCCGGGTGACAAACTCCACCGAAGCCACATTGTCCAGGTTTTTTACCTTGGTTTCCAAGGCGGCCACCTGCTCGTCGGTGTAGTTCTCGTCGATGTATGCGTAAAAGACGTTCTCATCTTCCAGCTGTCCCATCATCTTGTCAGCGTTGGTGGCCAGCAAGGCAAAGGAGCCCATAATAAGCAAGCACGCCACAATCATACATACAGCGGCAAAGGACATCAGTCCATGGGAGAAAATGCTGTGAAATCCCTCACTGACAAAGTAACCTATGTTCAAACGCCGTCTCTTCATAGTTTGTAGTAGCCTCCCTGTTCGTCGCTGATGAGTTCTCCGTTTTGGATGGCCACCACACGCTTGGAAAAATGATTGACCAGATCACGCTCGTGGGTAACCACCAGCATGGTGGTGCCCATGGCGTTGATGCGCTCCAGCAGGGTCATGATCTCCAGGGAACGCTGGGGGTCCAGGTTACCCGTGGGCTCGTCGGCAATAATCATCTGGGGATTGTTCACCAGGGCCCGGGCAATGGCCACACGCTGCTGCTCACCACCACTCATCTCGGTGGGGCGTACATTGGCCTTGTCACTCAAGCCCACCAGGTCCAGCACATAGGGAATGCGCTTTTTCATCTCCCGGTTGGTAGCGCCAATGATACGCATGGCAAACTCCAGGTTTCCCCACACCGTCTTTTTATCAATGAGACGGAAGTCCTGGAAGATGACACCCAAGGTACGGCGCATCTGGGGAATCTGACGCCGCTTGATGTTATTCAAATTGTAACCATTCACCATCACTCGACCTTGTGTAGCAAATTCCTCCGCCGTTAAAAGCTTGATGATGGTGGACTTACCAGATCCAGAAGGGCCAACCAAAAAGGCAAATTCTCCGTCTTCTATCTTCAAATTCAGACCTTTTATGGCCTTTGTTCCGTTGTTGTATTCCTTACAAACGTCCACAAAGCGTATCATGGAATTGTCCTTTCCGTAGTAACTATTTGTAACCATTTGTTACACATATCGTCTTTCATTATATACTGCCCTTTGACCTGTGTCAACATTTTATGACCATATCCGTAAATAAGAAGGGCCAGTTGCTAAATAGAATTTTAAAAAATCAGGTCAAAGAAAAAGTTATCGAGAACCGTTGTCTTAATGGTTCCCGATAACTTTTTTAGCGCACAAAATTTTTGTTTTAGTCTGAAAACTGTATTTTGCAACAGGCCCTTCTTATTGTCAACATATTTAGGATTCAATGCCCCGGGAGACCAGATACTTTTTGACCATCAAAGCCACCTTGAAGGTGATGGCATCGTCAAACTCTCTCAGGTCCAGGCCGGTGAGCTTCTTGATCTTCTCCAGACGGTAGACCAAGGTGTTGCGGTGGACGAAGAGCTTACGGGCGGTCTCGGACACGTTGAGGTTGTTTTCAAAGAACTTGTTAATGGTGAACAGGGTCTCCTGATCCAGCGCATCAATGGGGTTCTTCTTGAACACCTCTTGCAGGAACATCTCACACAAGGTGGTGGGCAGCTGATAGATCAGACGGCCAATACCCAGGTTTTCATAGTTGATGATGGAGCGCTCGGTGTCGAACACCTTGCCCACCTCGATGGCCACCTGAGCCTCCTTGTAGGAGCGAGCCAGATCCCGGACATGATTCACAATGGTACCCATGCCCACCACAGTCTTGATGCCCAGCTCCCGCAGCAGGGTCTCCTGAATGTTCTGGGCGATCTTGTACACGTCCCGGGCGTCGTTATGCTCGCTGAGCTGCTTGACCAGGGCCACATCCGTCTCGCTGAGAGACAGGACGAAATCGGTCTGGCGGTCGGGGTACAGATTGGTCATCACATCCACGGCGGACACATCAGGCACTCCCAACTGGCGCACCAGCAGAACCACACGAGGCACTTCGGAGACAAAGTGCAGCTCCTTGGCCCGGACATAAATGTCGCCCAGCAGGATGTTGTCGGACAGGATATTCTTGACGAAGGTAGCCTTGTCGTGCTTCTCCTCATAATAGGTCTTGGCCCCATTGAGAGCGATGGTAGCCATGGCGCACATGGTGGCTGCCTGCTCATCCTCACCCCGCACAAAGGCTGCATAGTCAAACTGACCATTCCAGCCAGACATGGCTTTGAAGGTAAAGCCGTTGCTGACCACCAGGTTCTCCCCTTCGGTTGCCAGCAGCCCGGGAATGTTCCCCCACTTCTCCCCGATGTAGGCCAGTTCGTTACATGCCAGGACTGTGCCCTGCTCATCGATGACGCCAATAGCCCGGTCCGAGCAATCCTTCATCTGGAGAACGATACTCTGGAAAATACGACTGGACATTGCGCAAACCCCTTTCCTGGCAGCATGTCTCTTCCCACTGCCTTGTTTATTTTCACAAATGATATTATATCTATTTGTCCCGCCGACTTCAATAGTTTTTTTCAATTTTTTTGGTTATATTGCCATATCTTTCGTCTCATTGACGGAAAAGGGTAGAAATTTCTCCCTGCGTTAGTGCTCTCCAACTACCTTTCTCCAGTTCTGGGTCCAGTTCCACCCCGCCAAACTTTATGCGTTTTAGATAAGTAACCGGTTTCCCACGGGATGCCATCATTCTTTTAATCTGATGATATTTTCCCTCGCGGATGGTGATATACGCCGTTGTTTTATCATTCAGAAGTTCCAGTTTTCCAGGCAAACACTGGTATCCATCCCCCAGGCAAATGCCCTTGGACACCGCTTCCACGTCTCCTTCATCCAGCGTTCCATCCACCTGGACATAGTAGATCTTGTCCACGTGGTGGCGAGGTGAGAGCAGCCGATGGGCCAAAGGTCCATCGTTGGTCAGAAGCAACAGTCCCTCTGTGTCCTTGTCCAGACGTCCCACGGGAAACAGGCCCAGGGACGGGTAGGGCTCTGGCAGCAGATCCAGTACCGTTTTGTCCCGACCATCTTCGGTGGCAGACACCACACCCGCCGGTTTGTGCAACATCAGGTACACCGGCGCATGGGCCCCGATGGCCACTCCATCCACCGTCACTGGGGCATCTGCCTCCACTTTTTCCTCACAGCTGCGGCAAACCTGGCCACACACCTGCACACGGCCCCCCCGAATGAGCTCCTTTGCCTCCTTTCGGCTCCACAGCCCTGTGGCAGCCAGCCGCTTGTCCAATCGCTCCATAGCTGTACTCCTCTTTTCAAGATATATGTCTTTTTGAAATTGTATCATAGTTTCCCTGGAAAATACATATCTATTCCTTGTATCAGTCCATGACTATCGGAGGGATGTCTATGCTCATTGTCACTGCCCGCATTCCCCGGCGCCGCCTGATGGCCGGGGGCATCTCAGCGCTATGCTGTAGCCTGGTTTTGGTGGTGGCTCTGGTTCTCAGTCTGAACCAGGGGGCGGTCCCCGCCTCCTCCACCATCCATGAAATGGATGAAAATGCAAATCGAATCTCCTACCTCCAGCAGCTGGGGTGGACAGTGGGAGATGGGGAGCCCACAGCCCAGGAACTGCTCATACCCAAAACTCTGGATGAAAGCTATCAATCCTACCTCACGCTCCTGCGCCAGCAGGGTTTCGCCCTGGAAGAGTACTGTGGAAAACATGTACAGCGGTATCTCTATTCCGTCACCAATCACCCCACCGGGCGTTCTGATGTCCAGGCGGTGCTGTTGGTGTGTGACGGGACCTTGATTGGCGGACACATTCAGGCCGCTGACGGCAGTTTCGTCTCTACCTTGGATTTCCCCGCTGCATCGTCTTCCCCTTCCACCGTCCCCTCTCCCGCCGCCTCTGCCAACCTGTAAAAAAAGTGGGCCTGTGGTATACCACAGACCCACTTTGCTTTAATTTTTCATCATGTGCACGTTGAGGTGCGGATAGGTCATTTCGATGTGGTTGGCATCAAAGGCAGGCTTGATGGCCTCGATCAAGTCATAGTATACCGTCCAGTAGTCATCGTTGGCACACCACACCCGAATGATGTACTCAATGGCGCTGTCCTGGTAGCTGTTGACCCGCACCATGATGGGCTTCTCCCGGTCCACCATGGGATTGTCCTCCACCACTTTGCTCAGCACCTCCTTGACCAGCTGGGTGGGTGCATCATAGGATGCGGTCACCTTGATTTCCACCCGACGGTGGGTCTGACTGGAGTAGTTGACCACATTGGAGCCCACAATGGTGTTGTTGGGCAGCTGAATGAGCTTGTTATCCACACTGGTGAGCTTGGTATAAAATAAACCAATCTCGTACACCGTGCCGGAGCAGTTTCCTGCGTCCACATAATCCCCCACCTTGAATGGTTTGGAGGCCAGCAGTTGCAGCCCAGCAAAGACATTGGTCAGGAAGTTCTGAATGGACAGGGAGAGTGCCAAGCCTGCCACAGAGAGCAGGGCTACAAAGGAGGTGACAGGAATCTCCAGGCAGCTCATGAGTACGATGGCTGCAACCGCCAGCAGCAAAATCTTGATAGAAGTGCGAATCAGGCTCTTGATGGTGGCCTCCATGGGCAGTCGGCCCAACATTCGATCCACCAGTTTCATGATAATTTTGATGGCAATCAGGCTGATGACCACCACAGGTACAATAATCAGCGCTTTCTCTAGGACAAAATCACCCAGATTGCTGAGCAACTCCATGGGATTGTTCCACGGCATGTGTATCCCTCATTTCTTTATCTGGAATGGTGTCATTGTATCATAGTTGTGCTATCATGGGCAAGGCTCAAAAGTTTCCTGCCTGACGGGAGGACAACAATCCCTCCACTTCCGTTGAAAGCCCTCGGCAGAGTTTTCCCATCGTAGGTGGGAAAAGAATTTGAATCCGTTATTTTCACGGACATGTGCCGGGAAAATAACTCTTCTCAGCCCGCCAGTGTGGCCTTGGGTCGCCCTTTGACCCAAGGATGCATGCAGCGGGCTGCAACCTCCCATGGAAAGGCTCTGCCTTTCCATGGGACATAAAAAACAAGAGCGACCCGAAGGTCGCTCTTGTAAAACAACTATAAATTAGTCGTTGATGACGTCGATAACAACGCCACACCAACGGTGCGGCCAGCCCCACAAAATGTCCCATTTTGCGGGGACCCCATAATTTCAATGCTCGGCGAAAATGAATTCCGCCTGTGCCAAGGCGGCACAAGCCGCCTTGATTTCGGGCGGCCGCACCGTTGGCAAAAAACAAGAGCGGCCCAAAGGCCGCTCTTGAAAGGTGACTATAAATTAGTCGTTGATGACGTCGATAACAACGCCGGAGCCAACGGTGCGGCCGCCCTCACGGATAGCGAAGCGCAGGCCCTTCTCGATGGCGATGGGGGTGATCAGCTCAACGTTCATGTCGACGTTATCGCCGGGCATGCACATCTCAGTGCCCTCGGGCAGAGTGATGACGCCGGTCACGTCGGTGGTACGGAAGTAGAACTGAGGACGATAGTTGTTGAAGAAGGGGGTGTGACGGCCGCCTTCCTCCTTGGACAGGACGTACACCTGGCCAACGAACTTGGTGTGGGGGTGAATGGAGCCGGGAGCACACAGAACCTGGCCACGCTCGACCTCCTTCTTGTCGATACCACGCAGCAGAGCGCCGATGTTGTCGCCAGCCTCAGCGTAGTCCAGCAGCTTGCGGAACATCTCGATGCCGGTGATGGTGGTGTCCTTCTTCTCCTCGGACAGACCAACAATCTCCACCTTGTCGCCCATCTTGACCTGGCCGCGCTCCACACGACCGGTAGCAACGGTGCCACGGCCGGTGATGGTGAACACGTCCTCAACGGGCATCAGGAAGGGCAGGTCAGCCTTACGGTCGGGAGTGGGGATGTAGCTGTCAACAGCGTCCATCAGCTCCTTGATGCAAGCGAAGTCGGGATCGTTGATGTCGCCGGACTCGCAGGTCAGAGCGTTCAGAGCGGAACCCTTGATGACGGGGATGTCGTCGCCGGGGAACTCGTACTCGGACAGGGTCTCGCGGACCTCCATCTCCACCAGCTCCAGCAGCTCCTCATCGTCAACCTGATCGCACTTGTTCAGGAACACGACCATGGCGGGCACGCCCACCTGACGGGCCAGCAGGATGTGCTCACGAGTCTGAGCCATGGGGCCGTCGGTAGCAGCGATAACCAGGATAGCGCCGTCCATCTGAGCAGCGCCGGTGATCATGTTCTTGATATAGTCGGCGTGTCCCGGGCAGTCAACGTGGGCATAGTGACGAGCGTCGGTCTCGTACTCCACGTGAGCGGTGTTGATGGTAATACCACGCTCGCGCTCCTCGGGAGCCTTATCGATGCTGGAATAGTCCTCGTACTGAGCCTGACCCTTCAGAGCCAGGTACTTGGTGATGGCAGCGGTCAGGGTGGTCTTGCCGTGGTCAACGTGGCCGATGGTGCCGATGTTGACGTGGGGCTTATTACGCTCAAACTTTTGCTTAGCCATTGTGAGTAGCCTCCTTATTCTTCAATAAAATTGGATACATTCATCCAGACCCATTATGGGCCTATTTTATCCTATCGCTGGGAAAAAATCAACTGATTTTTTCCCAGCAACTAAGATTTTTAGTCGTCCTTACGACCACGCTGGGCAATGATCTTCTCAGCGATGTTCTTGGGGATCTCCAGATAGCTGTGAGGCTCCATGGAGTACTGGCCACGGCCCTGGGTGCGAGAACGCAGGTCGGTGGCGTAACCGAACATCTCGGAGAGAGGCACCAGAGCGTCGATCTGCTGGGCACCGGGACGAGCTTCCATGCCCAGAATCTGGCCACGGCGGCTGTTCAGGTCGCCAATGACGTCGCCCATGTAGTCCTCGGGGACGATGACAGAAACCTTCATGATGGGCTCCAGCAGGCAGGCGCCAGCCTTGCGGCAGGCCTCCTTAAAGGCCATGGAACCGGCAATCTTAAAGGCCATCTCGGAAGAGTCCACTTCGTGATAAGAACCGAAGGTCAGGTGGACCTTCACATCCACCACGGGGTAGCCAGCCAGAACACCGGCCTGCATGGCACCCTGGATACCAGCGTCAACTGCGGGGATATACTCCTTGGGAATGACACCGCCGGTGATCTCATTGAGGAACTCATAGCCCTTGCCAGGCTCGTTGGGCTCCACAGTGATGCGGACGTGGCCGTACTGGCCCTTACCGCCGGACTGACGGGCATACTTGGTATCCTGCTCGGTAGCCTTCTTAATGGTCTCCTTGTAAGCAACCTGGGGAGCGCCCACGTTGGCCTCCACCTTGTACTCACGCAGCAGACGGTCCACGATAATCTCCAGGTGGAGCTCGCCCATGCCGGCGATGATGGTCTGGCCAGTCTCCTCGTCGGTGTAGGTCTTGAAGGTGGGATCCTCCTCAGCCAGCTTGGCCAGAGCGATACCCATCTTCTCCTGACCAGCCTTGGTCTTGGGCTCGATGGCCACGCGGATGACGGGCTCGGGGAATTCCATGGACTCCAGGATGATGGGGTGATCCTCCACACACAGGGTATCACCAGTGGTGGAGTTCTTCAGACCCACCACAGCGGCGATATCGCCGGAGAACACCTCTTCGATGTCCTCACGGTGATTGGCGTGCATCTGGAGGATACGGCCAATGCGCTCCTTCTGCTTCTTGGTGGAGTTGAGCACGGTGGAACCGGTGGTGAGCTTACCGGAGTACACACGGATGAAGGACAGACGGCCCACATAGGGGTCAGTCATGATCTTGAAGGCCAGAGCGGAGAAGGGGGCGTTGTCGTCAGCGGGACGCTCGTCCTCTTCCTCGGTGTCAGGATCAATGCCCTTGATGGCGGGAATGTCCAGAGGGGAGGGCATGAAATCCACGATGGCGTCCAGCAGCTTCTGCACGCCCTTGTTGCGGTAGGAAGTACCGCACACCACGGGAACCAGGACGTTGTCGATGGTACCCTTGCGCAGAGCCTTGCGGAGCATATCGGTGGGAATCTCCTGCTCCTCCAGAGCCAGCATCATGATCTCGTCGTCGATATCAGCGCAGGCATCCACCAGCTTGGTCCGGTACTCCTGGGCCAGCTCCATCATGTCAGCAGGAATCTCCTCCACGCGCATGTCCTTGCCCAGATCATCGTAGTACACGTCGGCCTTCATCTCCACCAGGTCGATGATACCCTTGAAGGTATCCTCGGCGCCGATGGGCAGCTGAATGGGTACAGCGTTGCACTTCAGACGATCATAGATCATGTTCAGCACGTTGTAGAAGTCGGCACCCATGATATCCATCTTGTTGACGTAAATCATGCGGGGCACGCGATAGTGGTCAGCCTGGCGCCACACAGTCTCAGACTGGGGCTCCACGCCGCCCTTGGCGCACATGACGGTCACAGAGCCGTCCAGCACGCGCAGGGAGCGCTCCACCTCCACGGTGAAGTCCACGTGGCCCGGAGTGTCGATGATGTTGATACGAGTCTGGGGGAACTGCTGAGCAGAACCACTCCAGAAACAGGTGGTAGCAGCGGAGGTGATGGTAATACCACGCTCCTGCTCCTGAGCCATCCAGTCCATGGTGGCAGTGCCCTCATGGGTCTCACCGATCTTGTAGTTGACGCCGGTGTAGTACAGGATACGCTCGGTGGTGGTGGTCTTACCGGCATCGATGTGGGCCATGATGCCGATGTTACGGGTATTCTGCAGAGAAGTCTTTCTAGTAGCCATACTCTGTTCCTCCCGGATTACCAGCGGTAGTGAGCGAAGGCCTTGTTGGCCTCGGCCATCTTGTGAGTGTCCTCACGCTTCTTCACGGCGGAGCCGGTGTTGTTGGCAGCGTCCATGATCTCGCCAGCCAGACGCTCCTTCATGGTCTTCTCACCGCGGTTGCGGGAGTAAGTGGTCAGCCAGCGCAGACCCAGGGTCTGACGACGCTCGGGACGCACTTCCATGGGCACCTGGTAGGTAGAACCGCCAACACGACGGGACTTGGTCTCCAGAGAAGGCATGATGTTCTCGATGGCAGCGTTGAAAACCTCCAGGGGCTCCTGGCCGGTCTTCTCTTGAATGATGTCAAAGGCACCGTAGACGACCTTCTGGGCAACACCCTTCTTGCCGTCCAGCATGATGCTGTTAACGAGCTTAGTGACTAAGACGGAATTATACAGCGGATCGGGCAGAACCTCCCGCTTGGGTACGTTTCCTCTTCTGGGCACTTTGCTTCCCTCCTTCTTAATAAAATAGAATTCATAGGTACTCAGGCCCCGGTTGCCGGGGCTTGTGTCATGCCTGTCCGAGGTCTACCCATATATATGGAATAAACGCTCGGCAAGGCGCAGTTTGCCTTGCGCTGTCAGCGCAGTCAGCAATTCAGATGCACAGGTGGGTCTAAGAATTACTTCTTAGCGCCGCCCTTGCCGGCCTTGGGACGCTTGGCACCGTACTTGGAACGGCCCTGCATACGGCCATTGACGCCCTGGGTATCCAGAGTGCCACGGATGATGTGGTAACGCACACCGGGAAGGTCCTTCACACGGCCGCCGCGGATCAGCACCACGGAGTGCTCCTGCAGGTTGTGGCCAACACCGGGAATGTAGGCGGTGACCTCGTAGCCGTTGGTCAGACGCACACGAGCGATCTTACGCAGAGCGGAGTTCGGCTTCTTAGGAGTAGAAGTACGAACGGCAGTGCAGACGCCGCGCTTCTGAGGGGAGGGCAGGTCAGTCTCCTTGTTCTTCAGGGTGTTCAGACCATGCTGCATGGCGGGAGAGTTGGACTTGTAGGTAGTCTTCTCACGGCCCTTGCGCACCAGTTGGTTAAAAGTAGGCATGATTTTCCTCCTTTCACAGATATATATTTTAACGAACTCTCCGAAGATTATTCGCTAAAACCGAAAAAAGTTACAGCGTAGCCGCCACAGCGGCTCCCACGGCAATGCCGCAGGCGTGACCCAGAGCCTTCATGGAGTCGGTCCAGTGGATCTCCACCCCTTGCTCCTGAGCCTGTTGAGCCAGTGGTTCGGTGAGAGCGGGATCGGCGTCCTGCGCCAGATAAATCCCCGTCGCCCGACCATCTTTCAAGGCCCGACGGACCTGCTTGACGCCCACAACCTTGCCGGCTTGCTCCAGTTTGGTCAGCATCCAAGCAGACCTCCTTTTTGGCATATCAGCACAATTTGGGATTGTACCACAAAAGTATCTTCCCGTCAAGGCAAACCGCCCAGGATGATGGTATCTATTTTTCCCTGATTTCTCCCCTTTCCCTTGTGCAATTTGTCCTCCCCCTTGCAAATTCCGCCCCTGCGGGATATAATGAGAGCCACACTGTATACTGGAGGTTTTGATTGTCATGGCTTTGAATCAGCAATGGTTTGACGATATGGAAGCCCGCATCCCCCACGACGGGGTGCGCACCCGCTTTGCCCCCTCTCCCACCGGCTACATGCACGTGGGCAATCTCCGCACCGCTCTGTACACCTATCTCATCGCCCGCCACGCCGGCGGCAAGTTCATTCTCCGCATTGAGGACACCGACCAGGGCCGTTTGGTGGAGGATGCCACCGAGATCATCTACAACACCATGCGCTCCTGCGGTCTGACTTGGGACGAAGGCCCCGATGTGGGCGGCCCCGTAGGCCCCTACATTCAGACCGAGCGCCGCTCCTTCTACGCCGAGTACGCCAAGCTGCTGGTGGAGCGTGGCCACGCCTACTACTGTTTCTGCGACAAGCACGAGGAGAGCGAGGAGGAAGAGGGCAATTTCCAGAAGGAAGAGGACCCCTGCCGCAACCTCTCCGCCGAGGAAGTGGCCGCTCGTCTGGCCAACGGTGACCCCTACGTCATCCGCCAGCGCATCCCCCACGAGGGCCAGACCACCTTTATGGACGCCGTGTACGGCGCCATCACCGTGGACAACAACACCCTGGACGACCAGGTACTGCTGAAGCGGGACGGCCTGCCCACCTACAACTTTGCCAACGTAGTGGACGACCACCTCATGGGCATCACCCACGTGGTGCGTGGCGCGGAGTACCTCTCCTCTGCCCCCAAGTACAACCTGCTGTACGAGGCCTTTGGCTGGGAGATTCCCACCTACGTCCACTGCTCCTCCGTCATGATCACCGATCCCGAGACCGGAGCGGTGCGCAAGATGTCCAAGCGCAAGGGCGACCCCTCCTATGAGGACCTCATCCAGATGGGCTACCTGTCCCAGGCGGTGGTCAACTACGTCTCTCTGCTGGGCTGGGCCCCCCACGGCGAGCTCAGCGAGCAGGAGTTCTTCACCCTGGACGAGCTGGTAAAGGCTTTCGAGATCTCCGGCATCTCCAAGTCACCTTCTGCCTTTGACATGGAGAAGCTCAACTACTTCAACGCCACCTATCTGCGCTCCATGACCCCCGAGGCCTTTGCCGAGGTGGCCCGTCCTTATATTCGTCAGGCCGTCACCAATGAGGCCTATGATGCCGACGTCATCGCCACCCTGCTCCAGGCCCGGTGCGAGCGCCTCACCGACATCCCCGAAAAGGTGGACTTCTTCGACACCCTGCCCGAGTACGGCGTGGAGCTGTTCACCAACAAGAAGTCCAAGACCAACTCTGAGGTGTCCCTGGACATGCTGGAAAAGACCATGCCCGTCCTGTCCGCTCTGGAGAGCTGGACCCAGGAGAGCATCCATGACCCCCTGGTGAATCTGGCCCAGGAGCTGGGTGTGAAAAACGCCACCCTCATGTGGCCCCTGCGCATCTCCATCGCCGGTAAGACCGTCACCCCCGGCGGCGCCGTGGAGCTGTGCTTCATTCTGGGCAAGGAGGAGACCCTGCGCCGCATGGAGCTGGGCATCCAGAAGCTGAAGGGCTAACCGGTTTATAAAAAAGCTTCCCCGATTGGGGAAGCTTTTTTCATTTCACCCGCAGTTTCTTCACCAGATCTTCCTCCGGCGTGACATACACGGTGTTATAGGTGTTGTAGATGACAAAGCCCGGCTTGGCCCCTGTGGGCTTTTTGATGGCCTTCACCGGGGTCACATCCACCGGCACCTGGGCGGAGTCCTTGGCCTGGGAGAACCAGGCGGCCAGGGTGGCCGCCTCGGTCACCGACTGGTCGTCGGGCTGGACCCCTCCGGTCTTCAAAATCACGTGGGAGCCGTGGAGCTTTTGCACGTGGAACCACAGGTCCCGCTTGTCCGAGTCCTTCAAGGTCAGGCGGTCATTCTGGCTGTTGTTCTTACCCACCAGAATGGTGAGGCCGGCGGTGGAGCGAAACTCCATGGGCTTGGCGTGGACGATCTTCACCTTGCCCTTCCCCGTCATCTTCCGCTTGTGCTGCCGCAGGTATCCGTTGTCCATGAGCTCCTGGCGGATCTCCTGCAAGTCCCGGTCTCCCTCGGACAGGGTAATCATTTGCAGCACGCTGTCCAGGTACTCCAGCTCGGTGCGGTTTTTCTCCAGCTGGATGGCCAGCATTTCCTCCGCCTTCTGGGCCTTTTTGTAGTCCTTGTAGTACTTGGCGGCGTTTTGCTGGGGAGTGAGCAGGGGATCCAGAGGGATTTCCACCTCTTTGCACTCCGGGTCATAGTAGTTCTGGGCCACCAGCACCGACTGGCCCCGCTGCATCTGATAGAAGTTGGTGGTGATGATGTCCCCGTACTCCCGCATCTGCTCCCGGTTGCCCGCACGGCGCAGGTCTTCCTCCTGATTGGCGATCTTCTTGGCCGTGCGGTTGCGGGCCTGGGTCACCGACCGGATGAAATCCGCCCCCCGCTGTTTCACCCGCTCCTGGGCCTCCCGGGCGGCATAGTAGTCGTCCAGCAGTTGAGAGAAGGTCTCGCAGCGGGTCAGTTCCACACTGGGGCCGTATTGCAGAATGGGTAGGAAGGAGAAATCCATCTCCTTGCCCTCTCTTTTCAGCACCACCGGCTCATACTTGCCCTCCAGAATGATGGCGCGCAGCCGCAGCACTTCCCGGGCCAGGCCCTGGGCGGTACCATCGCTGCGGAAGGCCAGTTCCCGGGCCACCAGGGGAGAAATGCCACTAAAGGTGTCCAGCAGCCACTTGTCCTGCCCCTCCCCCTGAGGGGCTTGGCTGACCACCAGCTGCTCCAGCTCTTCCTCTGCCATGGCGGTGACATCCAGCTTGCCCGTGGGCACGGGGTACTGGTAGAAGAGCCCGGGCATCACCGGCCGCTGGGCGGAGATGTCCCCATCCACTCGGCGCATGCTGTCGGTAATGCGTCCCGCCCCATCCAGCATGATGAGATTGGACTTGCGCCCGATGCACTCCAGCACCAGAGCCCGCTCCACCCGATCTCCCAACTCGCTGAGGGTCTCAAAGCGGAACTCCAGCAGCCGCTCCATGGGGGGCTGGCGAATTTCCAAAATACGCCCGCCCAAAAAGTACTTGCGCAGGAGCATGCAGAACATGGGGGGCGTCTCCGGGTTCTCCCGGGTCACCGTGGTCAGCTGCGCTCTGGGGTGGGCGGGGTTTGCCGACAACAACAGCTTCACATTTCCCTTCCCCGTTCGCATGTGCAGCACCACCTCGTCCCGGGTGGGCTGATAAATTTTATCCACCTTGCCGCCGGTGATGCGCTCCCGCAGTTCTCCGGCCATGGCGGTCATGACAATGGCATCTAAGGGCATGGCTCATTCCTCCGACATCATCCGTTCAAACAGTTCATTGAGCCGATCCAGGCGGCCCTGCAAGTACAGCCAGCCGAACAGGGCCTCCAGCCCTGTGGCGGCGTGGTACTCGCCCACGCTGGCCCCTTTAGGGATAGCGGCGGTGTGGCTGTTTCGGGCCCGGCGGTACACGTCCTGCTCCTCCTCGGTGAGAATGGGCAGAATCAGCTTGACCCGCTTGGCCTGGGCAGGGGCGGAGACGTAGGTCACCGCAGCCTTGTGCAGCCCCTTGTTGGTGGCCTTGCCCTTCAGGCACAGCCAAGTGCGCACCATCAGTTCATACACTCCGTCCCCCAGGTGAGCCAGCGCCAAGCTGCTCATGGGGTGGAGCACATCCTGTCCTACCGACAGGTGAAAGTAATCCATAGTATTTCTCCATTCTCTAGGTTGGCCCGGGCGTCCCCGGACATTCGGCATCTTTTCTTAGTCTACCCCGCCAGTGGAAGGTTGGCAAGTGTTTTCCACATTCGGACACAAAAAATGTGGAAAAAGGCCGTCGCCTTTTCCCACAAAGAACAGAGAGGGTATCTCTGGAGTTGTTTGTCCGGGGGGCCCAGACTCTTGCCCGAGCAGCCCCGGTTGAATGTTCGTCGCTGACAGGGGATCATCTCAGCTCTGCCTGGATGTTCCTTCCTGACGTGGATTATGATACCAGAGTTGCCCTGTCGAATGATAGACAATTTGGGAACCCATTGTGAACCTTTTGTAAACCCCAAAATTTGTGGCCTGTCCCCACAGGAGAACAGGCCACAAAGCATCAGATCAGCTGTTGGTTGGACAGGCCGAAGCTCACGGCAATGGCCCCATCCACCTTTTTCATCACTTGTTCATCCACTCGACCCATATGTTCCCGTAGCCGCCGTTTGTCCAGGGTCCGGATCTGCTCCAAGAGCACAATGGAGTCCTTGGGCAAACCATAGCTATGGGCCGTCAGGGTGATGTGGGTGGGCAGCTTGGCCTTTCCCGTCTGGGAGGTGATGGCCGCTGCAATCACCGTGGGGCTGTGTTTGTTTCCGGTGTCGTTTTGCACGATCAGGACAGGGCGAACGCCCCCTTGTTCGCTGCCCACCACCGGACTGAGGTCGGCGTAATAAATGTCGCCGCGTTTGACACTGTTGTCCACAGGATTTCACACTCCGCCGGATTTATAGTGCCCGGGTCTCCCCTTGCGGGCCGGGTACTATCATTCTCCCACGGTGGGGCGGATCTTATACCGAGTGGAACGCATTCCTTCCGCTCTCTCCCGCTCCCTCTCTCGCCGCCCACACTGGGCGACCCCCCGTGTCATCTTATGCGCCCTGGTACAATCTGGGCACTCGGGGCGAGACAGCGCACAGCAGCTCATAGGGGATGGTGCCCGCCATCTGGGCCATATCCTCCACAGACAGGTGAGCGCCAAACAGCTCCACCTCGTCTCCCGCACACACGTGGTCTCCCGGCTCCAGGGCCACCATACACATATCCATGCACACCCGGCCCACAATGTGCCGCACCTGGCCACCCACCAGCACCCGGCCCTGGCCGGAGAGCACGCGATGTAAGCCGTCAGCATAGCCCACGGGCAGCACCGCCACCCGGCCGCCTTCCGCCCCCATCTTCTGGGTGCAACCGTAGCTCACCGGGGTGTGGGCGGGCAGCTCCCGCACCGCCGCCACCCGGGTTTTCAGGGTCATCACCGGCCGCAGCTCTCCGTCGTCCATACCCTGACAAGAGGGATCGGGCAGGTGGCCGTACAGGGCAATGCCCGGGCGCACCATATCCAGATGGGTGCAGGGGAAGTTGAGCACCGCCGCGCTGGCAGCACAGTGGCGCAGAGAGAAGGTGCGCCCATAGGTGTGCTCCAACAAATTCAGGGTGTCCAAGAAGCGAGTAAACTGCTCCATGGTATACGCCTCATCCCCGTCGGCGTTGGCAAAGTGGGTAAAAATACCCTCTGCCTCCAGCCCCGGCAGAGCGCACAGGGCGTCCACCTCTCGGGCGGCCTGGGCGGGGTCGTGGGCCAAGATGCCCAAACGGCTCATGCCAGTGTCCAGCTTGACGTGGATCTTCACGTTCTTTCCCTGGGCCTGGGCGGCCTGGGACAGAGCCTGAGCCAGGGACTGGGTGAACACCGCCTGGGTCAGATCGTGCTCCACCACCTGAGGGGCAAACTCCTCCGGGGTAGCCCCCAAAATGAGGATGGGCATGGTGATGCCAGCCCCTCGCAGCTCCACGGCCTCGTTGAGGCAGGCCACGGCCAAATAGTCTGCGCCCAGCTGCTGCAGCTTGGTGGCCACCGCCACTGCCCCATGTCCGTAGGCGTTGGCCTTCACCACACCCAGAAACTTGCTCTGGGGGGCCAGGGAACGCAGCACATGGTAATTATGTTCCAGATTGTCCAGACGAATCTCCGTCCAGGTTCGCATGGTCTGTTGATTCATTGTCCTTCATCTCCATGGTAAAATCATCACTGGTGAGGGTGAGTACCGTGGTCCCTGCCACCTGTACCTGCCCCATACACAGCTGGAAGGTGTCCGGTTCAAACCACATGACGTACTCGGTGCCCTCCCCCGGCTCTTCCTCCGGGTCCCGGCAGAGAAGCTCCAAATAGGTTCTCTCTCCCTCCTGCTCCCAGCTGCACTGGGCTATGTAGCCTTGGGAAACCTCGTCCAGCATGGTGGGTATGGCGGCAATGGGGCTCAGGCCATCCCCGTTGAGGGTACCCAGGGTCATCCCCGCCCCGTCGTATTCCAGCACACTCTCCTCTTGGGTCATCCGGGCGGTCACTCCTGCCATCCACTCCGGGTCCATCACCGTCAAAACGGTTTCCCCATCCTGGGTCCAGCTACCCTCCAGGACAAAGTCATACACCTGTTGCCCCAGATGGGCGGTGACCTGGAAGGTGCCTTGCCAGCCCGTCATGGCCTGGTACTGCCCCCGCAGCAGCACGCCCTGCTGCTGCGCGCCCGCATCCTCCTTGTGACAGCCTGTGAGCAGCACGGCACATACCAGCCCCACACAGGCCAATCCTCTGCGCAAATGTTTCTCCCCCTTTCCTGTTTGGAAACGAAAAGCTTCCGCTTCCTCCCTCCATGTATATGAGAGATGGTTGGGGGTATGCGCAGGGAAGCAGACCATATTATAAAGTTTTCCCTCTTGCTTTTCAACCTATATTGTGATATAAAAGTTTTTAGTGCAAATGCGAAGAACGGGAAAATAGCGTGCTGGCATATCTCAGAGAGAGGCGGTCACCGGCTGAAAGCCGCCTTGGTGTGTGTCGCTTGGTTCGCCCGGGAGTGGCCTGTGAGAGCAGGACGGTGTGCCCTCCGTTATGGGGCAAAGAGTGTGTGCAGCAATGCACAAATGCGGGTGGTACCGCGGAAGGTTGGCCTTTCGTCCCTGTTGTCAGGGAGGAAAGGCTTTTTGTATTTCCTTATATTTTACCCGAAAGGAAGAGAATAGATGAAGCAGCAATTAAACGACATTCGTGTGCAGGCGCTCAGTGCCTTCGAGGCCGCCGCTGACCTGGCCGCTCTGGATGCTCTGCGGGTGCAGTATCTGGGCAAGAAGGGCGAGCTCACCGCCGTGCTCAAGCAGATGGGCAAGCTCTCCGCCGAGGAGCGCCCCGTCATGGGTCAGCTGGCCAACCAGGTGCGCGCGGACCTGGAGGCCGCTCTGGAGACCCAGGGCAAGAAGCTGGAAGCTCAGGCCCTGGAGCAGCGGCTGAAAGACGAGGCTCTGGACGTGACCATCCCCGGCAAGCCCGTGAAGGCCGGTCACCGTCACCCCATGTATATCGCTCTGGACGAGATCAAGGAGATCTTCATCGGCATGGGCTTCACCGTGCTGGACGGCCCCGAGGTGGAGCTGGCCGAGCTGAACTTCGACCGCCTCAACGCCGAGGAGAACCACCCCTCCCGAGACTGGTCCGACACCTTCTACTTTGACGAGGACAGCCGAGTGATGCTGCGCAGCCAGACCTCCCCCATGCAGGTGCGCGCCATGGACACCATGGAGCTGCCCATCCGCATCATCGCCCCCGGCCGTGTGTACCGCAAGGACGAGGTGGACGCCACCCACTCCCCCATGTTCCACCAGGTGGAGGGCATGGTCATCGACAAGGGCGTAACCATGGCCGACCTGAAGGGCACCTTGAACACCGTGGTGGAAAAGCTCTACGGCAAGGGCACCAAGACCCGCTTCCGTCCCCACCATTTCCCCTTCACCGAGCCCTCCTGCGAGATGGACGTGCAGTGCCACAAGTGCGGCGGCGTGGGCTGCCCCACCTGTAAGGGCGAGGGCTGGATCGAGCTGCTGGGCGCTGGTATGATCCACCCCCGGGTGCTGGAAATGAGCGGCATTGACCCCAACGAGTACTCCGGCTGGGCCTTCGGCATCGGCCTGGAGCGCACCGCCATGCGTCGGTTCAAAATCGCCGACCTGCGCCTGATTTTTGAAAACGACGTGCGCTTCCTGGAGCAGTTTTAAGGAAAGAGGGGAAATAGAACCATGAATTTAAGCAGAAACTGGCTGCGTGAATTTGTCACCGTAGACGCCAATGACCATGATTTTTCCGAGGCCATGACCCTGTCCGGCTCCAAGGTGGAGCTGACCCACGATCTGGGTGCTGAGATCTCCAACGTGGTGGTGGGCCGCATCCTGTCCATGGAGCGCCACCCCGACTCCGACCACATGTGGGTCTGCCAGATTGACGCAGGTCAGGCCGAGCCCATCCAGATCGTCACCGGCGCCTGGAACGTCCATCCCGGCGACCTGGTGCCCGTGGCCCTGCACAAGTCCACCCTGCCCGGTGGCAAGAAGATTGAAAAGGGCAAGCTGCGGGGCGTTGTGTCCAACGGCATGATGTGCGGTCTGCTGGAGCTGGGTCTGGACGAGCGGGACTTCCCCTACGCTGCCATCACCCCCGCCGCCATTCTGGGGGACTACAAGCCCCTGGACCCCGCCAAGCCCTCCATCTCCGCCGACATTCAGCCCGGCGACAAGATTTACGGCCCCGTGGTGGCCGCCAAGGTCCTGGAGTGCGCCTCCCAGCCCGACGGCACCTTCCACACCTGTCTGGACACCGGAGACGGCACCGCCGCCCCCGACACCAACTGCCCCAACCTCCACGAAGGGGATCTGGTGGCCTACAACACCAAGACCGACTCCATCTGCACCCTGGCTGACCTTCACGCCCAGCAGGCGGAGTTCCCCCACTGCATCCCCGACGGCATTTTCGTGCTCCGGGAGGACTGCAAGCCCGGCGACGACATCAAGCCCATCATCAACGCCGACGACCACGTGGTGGAGTTTGAGATCACCCCCAACCGCCCCGACTGTCTGTCCGTCATCGGCCTGGCCCGAGAGGTGTCTGCCACCTTCGGTGTGCCCCTGACCCTCCACGAGCCGGTGGTGAAGGGTGGCGCCGAGGGCAACCTCATGGAGCTGCTGGACGTGGAGACCCCCGCTGCCGACCTGGTGCCCCGGTACACTGCCCGGATGGTGCGCAACGTGAAGATTGCCCCCTCTCCCAAGTGGATGCGGGAGCGTCTGCGCTCCATGGGCGTGCGTCCCATCAACAACATCGTGGACATCACCAACTATGTGATGCTGGAGTATGGCCAGCCCATGCACGCCTTTGACTACCGCTATGTCCACGGCGGCAAGATCATCGTCCGCCGTGCCCAGGAGGGCGAGGAGCTGACCACCCTGGACGGCAAGAGCCACACCCTCAATGCCAATCACCTGGTCATCGCCGACGAGACCCGGGCCGTGGGCCTGGCTGGCATCATGGGCGGCGAGAACAGCGAAATCGTGGACGACACCGTGGACGTGGTGTTCGAGTCCGCCTGCTTCGACGGCGCCACCATCCGCAAGGGCGCTCTGGCTCTGGGCATGCGCACCGAGGCCAGCGCCAAGTTCGAGAAGGGCCTGGACCCCATGAACACCCTCCCCGCCGTGCAGCGTGCCTGTGAGCTGGTGGAGATGCTGGGCGCCGGCGAAGTGGTGGACGGCATCATCGACATTCTCAACTATGTGCCCCAGCCCCGGGTGCTCACCCTGGAGCCTGCCAAGATCAACGCCCTGCTGGGCACCGACGTGGCCGAGGAGAAAATGGTGCGCATCCTGCGCAGCCTGGACTTCCAGGTGGAGGGCAATGAGGTTACCGTCCCCTCCTGGCGTGGCGATGTGATCGGCATGGCGGATCTTGCCGAGGAAGTGGCCCGGTTCTACGGCTACAACAACATCCCCTGCACCCTCATGCGGGGTCAGACCACTCTGGGCGGCTACTCCGACGAGGAGCTGCTGGAGCGTCAGGTGGGCGGTATGTGCCGCGCCATGGGCTATGATGAGATCATCACCTACTCCTTCATCTCCCCCACTTGCTACGACAAGATCAACTGGCCCGCTGACTACCAGGGCCGCAACTCCCTGAAGATTCTGAACCCCTTGGGCGAGGACACCTCCATCATGCGCACCACCACCCTCCCCTCCATGCTGGAGATTCTCACCCGCAACTACAACTACCGCAACCAGAACGTGCGTCTGTACGAGGTGGGCCGCACCTACGCCCCCGGCGGTGAGAATGGTCTGGCGGTGGAGAACAAGACCCTCACCCTGGGCGCCTACGGCACCGACATGGATTTCTACACCATGAAGGGCTGCATCGAAGCCATTTTGAAGGACCTGCGGGCCCAGAACGTCACCTTCCGTACCGGTTCTGATCTCACCGAGCTGGTGTCCTACCACCCCGGCCGTGTGGCTGAAGTGTGGGTGGGTGAGCACTGCGTGGGCTTCTTCGGCCAGATTCACCCCCTGGTGGCTCAGAACTATGGCGTGGATGGCGAGCTGTACTGCGCCCAGCTGGCCTTGAACGGACTGGCTCAGGCCAAGGGTCCCGACCCCGTGTACACCCCCCTGCCCAAGTTCCCCGCCGTCACCCGTGACATCGCTGTGGTGTGCGAGGAGGCGGTCACCGTGGGCGCTCTGGAAGCCTGCATCCAGGAGGCTGCCCATGGCCTTTTGAAGAACGTGACCCTCTTCGATATCTACCGGGGCAAGGGCGTGGAGGACGGCAAGAAGTCCGTGGCCTTCAACCTGACCCTGCGGGCCGACGACCGCTCTCTCACTGGCGAAGAGGCTGAGGCCGAGGTGCAGCACATTCTGGCCGCTCTGGCCGAAAAGCTGGGAGCCACCCTGCGCTGAGTACCATTTTTCGGCAATTTGTTTCTTGACACGCAAAATTCCAGTTGGTATCATGTATTGCGTAGAACAACAAAGGCGTTGTTCTCTTGAGTGTTGCAAATCATGAAAATTCATGTTCTCCCAGGACATGTGCCTGGGAGAACATACTTCTCGCCCTGCAAGTGTGAATTTGACCGCCTTTGGCGGGTAAACTTTGCGCGCAGCAGGGTGCAAAAACTATGGTCGGAAAAGGCATTGCCCTTTTCGGCCCGCAAAGCAGCAAAGGCGCTGTGGCCCCAGGGGTCACAGCGCCTATTTTTCGTTTCAGGGAGGAATCACCATGTCCATTCACGAAGAGTGCGGCGTATTTGGCATCAGCGACCCCCATGGGGACTGCGCCCGTACCACCTATTACGGTCTGTACGCCCTTCAGCACCGGGGCCAGGAGGCCTGCGGCATCGCCACCATGAACCAGCGGGAACTGTCCTTTCACAAAGACGTGGGTCTGGTGGGAGAAGTGTTCCACCCCGATGTGCTGGACCAGCTGGGGGGCACCATGGCGGTGGGCCACGTGCGCTACGCCACCACCGGCGGCGGACGGCGGGAAAATGCCCAACCCCTCACCCTGAAATACGTCAAAGGCACCCTGGCCGTGGCCCACAACGGCAACCTGGTGAACACCCAGGAGCTGCGCACCTTCTTTGAGTACCGGGGCGCCATCTTCCAGACCACCACCGACTCCGAACTCATTGCCTACGCCATCGCCCAGGAGCGGCTGCGCTGCGCCTCGGCGGAAGAGGCAGTGTGCCGTGCGGTAAAGGGGCTGCGGGGGGCCTTCTCCCTGCTGGTCATGTCCCCCCAGAAGCTCATTGCCGCCCGGGACCCCTGGGGCTTCCGCCCCCTATGTATGGGCCGTCGGGGGGATGCGGTGATCTTCGCCTCGGAGAGCTGCGCCCTCCACGCCGTGGGGGCTGAGTTTGAGCGGGAGCTGGACCCCGGGGAAATTGTGGTGGTGGAAGGCACTCAGGTGCGCTCCATCCGGGAAAACTGCCAGAACGCCTCCAGCCACCTATGCATCTTCGAGTATATCTACTTTGCCCGCCCCGACTCCGACCTGTGCGGCCAGTCGGTGCATCTGGCCCGGCGCAACGCCGGGCGGCTGCTGGCCCAGGAATACCCCGTGGAGGCGGACGTGGTCATTGGTGTACCTGACTCCGGGCTGGACGCCGCCATGGGCTTTGCTGAGGCCTCCGGCATCCCCTACGGGGTAGGACTGGTGAAAAACCGGTACATTGGCCGCACCTTCATCACCCCCGGCCAGGAGAGCCGAGAGCAGGCGGTGCGCATCAAGTTGGGTGCCCTGGCCAGCTGCGTGGCAGGCAAGCGGGTGGTGATGGTGGACGACTCCATCGTCCGTGGCACCACCTCCAAGCAGATCGTGGCCATGCTGCGGGAGGCGGGAGCCACCCAGGTGCATATGTACTCCTCTGCACCTCCCTTCATTGCCCCCTGCTACTTCGGCACCGACATCCCCGACCAGGATTCTCTCATCGCCTGCCACCACACTCAGGAGGAGATCCGGGAGATGATCGGGGCCGACTCCCTGCACTTTCTCTCCCTGGAATCCCTGCACCAGATTGCCCCCCAGGCCAGCTGTGGCTTCTGCGACGGGTGCTTTACGGGGCAATACCCCTTGGAAATCTAATACCTTCCAACCGCACCGGACACCCCCTGTCCGGTGCGGATTTTTTCATCGGCTTGTTTGACTAATTCCCACCTGTGTAGTATAATACCTTGATTATATAATGAGGAGAATGTGCTCATGTGGTTGGCCAAAAATTGGAAAGATTATGAGCTGCTGGACTGCGGCCGTGGAGAAAAGCTGGAGCGTTGGGGAAACCAGGTCCTGGTGCGTCCTGACCCCCAGGCCATTTGGAATACCCCCCGCCAGCACAAGGGCTGGAAAACTGCACACGCCCGCTATGCCCGCTCCCACACCGGAGGGGGCCAGTGGGCCAGCAAGCAGGTGCCTGAGCGCTGGCAAATTCACTATAAAGAACTGACCCTGAATGTGGGCCTGATGAACTTCAAGCACACCGGCGTGTTCCCCGAACAGGCGGCCAACTGGGACTTTGCCCAGGATCTTATCCGCCGCGCAGGGCGTCCCATCAGCGTGCTCAATCTGTTTGCCTACACCGGCGGGGCCACTGTGGCCTGCGCCGCCGCTGGGGCCAGCGTGTGCCATGTGGACGCGGCCCGGGGCATGGTGCAGTGGGCCCGGGAAAACGCCAAGTCCTCGGGCCTGGAGGACAAACCCATCCGCTGGATCATTGACGACTGCGCCAAGTTTGTGGAGCGGGAGATTCGCCGTGGCCGTCGCTACGACGCCATCATCATGGACCCCCCCTCCTATGGCCGCGGCCCCTCCGGCGAGGTGTGGAAGCTGGAAGAAAACCTGTACCCCTTTGTGGAGCTGGTGTCCGGGGTGCTCAGCGATGACCCCCTGTTTGTCATCCTCAACTCCTACACCACCGGTCTGGCCCCCTCGGTGCTGACCTATATTCTGCAAACCGTCATTGGCGGCAAGTTCGGCGGTCACACTGTGTCCGACGAGCTGGGTCTGCCGGTGACCCAGACCGGTCTGGCCCTGCCCTGTGGTGCCACCGGCCGCTGGGTGGCTTCTTCCGTGGAGAACGTCCGCCATGGCTAATCCCATCCTTCAGGCCTGTGACCTGACCTTTCGCTACACCACCGCGGAGGGGGTCGCCCCCACCGTGTTGGACCAGGTGAACCTGACCATCGAGGCAGGCACCTTCGTGGCCGTATTGGGCCACAACGGCTCGGGCAAGTCCACCTTTGCCAAGCACCTCAACGCCATTTTGCTCCCCTCTGGGGGCAAGGTGTATGTGGACGGCATGGACACCGTGGACGAGAATCTGCTGCTGGACATCCGCCGCACCGTGGGCATGGTGTTCCAGAACCCGGACAACCAGATCGTAGCCAGCGTGGTGGAAGAAGACGTGGCCTTTGCCCCGGAAAACCTGGGGGTGCCCTCGGCGGAAATCCGCCGCCGGGTGGATGAGGCCCTGGAAGCGGTGGGCATGACGGAATACGCCCGCCACGCCCCCCACCTGCTCTCTGGCGGTCAGAAGCAGCGGGTGGCCATCGCCGGTGTTCTGGCCATGCGCCCCCGATGCATCGTATTGGACGAGCCCACCGCCATGCTGGACCCGGTGGGTCGGCGGGAGGTGCTGGACACCATCTGCCAGCTCAACCAGCAGCTGGGCATGACCGTGGTGCTCATCACCCACCACATGGACGAGGCCGCCCGGGCTCAGCGCCTGGTGGTCATGGACAACGGCCACGTGGTTAAGGATGGTCCCCCCGCCCAGGTGTTCCAGGACGTGGTGGGGCTACGCCGAATGGGGCTGGAAGTGCCCGACTCCGTGGCCCTGATGTATGAACTGCGTCAGGCGGGTCTGGACGTGCCTCTGGACGTACTCAACCCCGAAGACTGCGCCCGGGCTGTGGCCCAAATTCTACCCCGATAAGAGAGGCCCGTATCTATGACGCCTATCATTGAAACCAAACAACTCACCCATATTTACAGCCAGGGTACCCCCTTTGAGCACACGGCCTTGCAGGGCGTTGACCTCACCGTGGCCCCGGGGGAATACCTGGCCATCATTGGCCGCACTGGCTCGGGAAAATCCACCCTCATTCAGCACCTCAACGGCCTGTTGCGCCCCACTGGGGGTCAAGTGCTCTTTGACGGCGAGGACATCTGGAGCTCCAAGGAGCGCACCCGTCAGGTGCGCTTCCAGGTGGGACTGGTGTTTCAGTACCCGGAGTACCAGCTCTTTGAGGAGACGGTATACCGTGACATCGCCTTTGGCCCCAACAACATGGGCCTGGGCCAGGAGGAAGTGGACCGCCGGGTGCGTCAAGCTGCCCGCTTTGTGGGTCTGGACGACCACACCCTGGAAAAGTCCCCCTTTGACCTGTCCGGTGGACAAAAGCGCCGGGTGGCCATTGCGGGAGTCATCGCCATGGAGCCCAAGGTGCTCATTTTGGACGAGCCCACCGCCGGATTGGACCCGGCGGGAGCCGCCCAGATTCTGGGCAACATCCGGGCCTACCACCGGGAGAAGAAGGCCGCCATCATCATGGTGTCCCACTCCATGAGCGAAGTGGCCCGGGAGGCCCAGCGGCTGCTGGTGTTCCGGGAGGGCACCATTCCCTACTCCGGCACTCCCCAAGAGGTGTTCTCCCACGGCTCTGAGCTGGAGAGCATGGGATTGGGCGTGCCCGAAATGACCCGGGTCTTTGCCCGTCTGCGGGCCATGGGCTATGATGTGCCCGCCTCGGTGTACACCGTGGAGCAGGCCCGGGACGCCATCTTGCTGGCCCGAAAGGGGGCGAAGGCATGAACCTGAAGGACATCACCCTGGGACAATTCTTCCCCGGCAACTCCTTTCTCCACCGCCTGGACCCCCGGATGAAGCTGCTGGGGCTGATTGCCTATCTGGTAGCCCTGTTTCTGGCCCAGTGGTTTGTCACCTATGCGCTGATGCTGGCCCTGCTGGTGTGGGGCTGCGCCGTGGCCCACATCCGGGCCAAAACCCTGCTGGGCGGCATGAAACCGGTGATTTTCCTGCTGATTTTCACCGCTGTGCTCAACATGTTCTACACCCCCGGCACCCCTCTGGTATCCTTTTGGATTTTCACCATCACCTTTGAGGGAATTTTACACGCCTTTTTCATGGTGGTCCGCATTTTGATGCTCATTTGCGCCACCTTCCTGCTGACCTATACCACCTCTCCCCTTGCCCTCACCGACGGGCTGGAGAGCCTGCTCTCCCCTTTGAACAAGATTCGGGTGCCTGTGCACGAGCTGGCCATGATTATGTCCATCGCTCTGCGCTTCATCCCCACCCTCATTGAGGAGACGGACAAGATCATGTGTGCCCAGCGGGCCCGGGGTGCAGACTTTGACTCCGGCGGACTTGTCCGCAAGGCCAAGGCCCTCATTCCCCTGCTGGTGCCCCTGTTCATCTCCTCCTTCCGTCGGGCCGACGAGTTGGCCACGGCCATGGAGTGCCGCTGCTACCACGGCGGACAGGGCCGCACCCGCATGAGCCAGTTGAAACTGCGCCCCACGGACGGGGTGTTCCTGGTTGCCATGGTGGTGGTGGCGGTAGTCATCGGCGTGATGGGCCACTGGGGCCTGTAATTTCACTATCTGTTTTTGTGAGGGATCTGCATGCAACAGAGAAACATCGCCCTGCGCCTGAGCTACACCGGTACCGCCTATCACGGCTGGCAGGTGCAAAAAAACGCCGTCTCCGTGGCGGAAACCCTGGAAAAGGCCCTGTCCTTTGTGGTCAACCACCCGGTGAAGGTCACCGGAGCGGGGCGCACCGATGCCGGGGTCCACGCCCGCACCTACGTGGCCAACTTCCGCACCACCTCTGCCATCCCCCTGGAGCGGCTGCCCCTGGCGGTGAACACCCGTCTGCCCGATGACATTGTGGTGTCCAAGGCCACCCTGGTGCCCGACGAGTTCAACGCCATTGGCTCCTGCATCAAGAAAGAATACACCTACCGCATTTACAACTCCCGCATCCGGGACCCCTTTTACGTTAACCGGGTGTGGTTCTACCCTCGCCATCTGGACGAGAGCATCATGGCGGCGGCGGCAGCCCAGTTTGTGGGCACTCACGACTTTGCCGCCGTGCGCTCGGTGGGCACCGAGACCCGCACCACCGTGCGCACCGTCCACTACTTCGACATTGAGCGCCACGGGCAGATCATCGACTGCCGGGTGTGCGCCGACGGATTTCTCTACAACATGGTGCGGGCTATGGTGGGCACCTGCATCTATGCCGCCGAGGGCAAATTGGACCCCCAGGATATTCCCCACATTTTGTCCTCCCGCAACCGCACTCTGGCCGGACCCACCGCTCCCCCGGACGGTCTGTACATGACCAACCTCTGGTATGAAGAGGACGTTCTTTAGAGGTAATCACTATGGATGATACAAACATGAAACAAACAGATACGCAGCAAAAAAAGCCCAAATTCATTGTGCGGGTGCTTCTGTTTTTGCTGGCCGTGGTCATGGTCATTGGCGCCGTGGCTGTGGTGGTGTTCCGGGACCGGCTGTCCCTGGACAACTTCAAGCGGTGGATTCACTACCGCTCCCTGGTGCTCAACGACAGTGGTCAGGCGGAATCCTTCCTCCACAATGGGAGCCTGGAGGACACTTTCGCCGTGTTGGACGGCGATTTGCTGGTGTGTTCCAACACCTCCATTTCCCTGTACTCCGGCAGCGGCACCCAGTACGTGGACATGACCGTGTCCATGGAAAACCCGGTGGTGAGCACCAACGGCTCTCTGGCCGTGGTATACGACGCCGGAGGCTCCTCCCTGTACGTGCTGGGACAGCGGGAAGTGATCTGGTCCACCACCGAACTCAAATCCATTCTCTCCGCTCACCTCAACCAAAATGGGCAGCTGACGGTGGTCAGCCAGAGCAGCGGCTACAAGGGTACGGTGACGGTGTACAGCAGCAACTACGAAAAGCTGATGAACGTCAACCTCTCCACCGCCTACGTCATGGATGCAGTCCTGTCGGATGACGGCAAGACCCTATCCATCCTCAACGTGGGTCAGGAGGACGGTGTGTTCAACTCCTCCCTGTCTCTGTACACCTTGAACACCGGAGATTCTGGCGACTTCCAGCCCAACCTCACCTGCTCGCTGGGTTCCTCGGTAGTGCTGGAGACCCGCCACACCGCCACCCATGTGTGGTCCATGGCCGATCAGAACCTGTCCATCACCGACCACGAGGGGAACACCACCACCGTGAACTGGAACGACATGCACCTCAAACGGTACTCTCTGGCCGGTTCGGACTACGCCGTGGCCCTGCTGGCCAAATACCGGGCCGGAAGTCAGGGCGAGCTGTGGGTCATCAATCAGGACGGTACCCACAAGAGTTTGGAGATTGACCAGCAAGTGCTGTCCATTTCCGCCTCCGGTCGGTACATCGCAGTGCTCACCGGCAGCCAGTTGAACCTTTACACCAAGGATTTGGAGCTATACGCCACCTTGGACAGTACCCAGGGCGCCCGCCAAGTGCTTCTCATGGAGGACGGCTCTGCCATTCTCCTCACCGCAGACAGCGCCAGTTTTTACGTGCCCTGAGGCCATACCACACCATGTCTCTGGGAGACTTTCATCCAAAATGAATGAGATTGCCCCCAGAGGCGTATAGATAAGGAGGATTCCATGGTCGCGTATTTCTTTGATGTCATCATTCTAGTTGTTTTGGCCTTCTTCGCATGGCGTGGCGCCAAGAAGGGCCTGATTCTCACCTTGTGTGGACTACTGGGTCTGTTTGTGGCCTTCTTTGGCGCTCAGTTCATCTCCAACCAGTTTTATGCACCGGTAGCCCACATTGTGGAGCCCGCCATTTACCAGACCATCCGGGGGGCAGAGCCCGAGCAGGCCCAGGAGGAAACCCAACAGCCTCCCTCCAATCTGGTCCCCGACGCTCAGGAACCCACCATCAACTACACGTTGGAGCAGCTGCTGGACTCCATGGAGGAGAAGGGTCTGTTTGCCGGTTTGGCCTACTTTCTGGACCTGGCTGACCAGCAGGAGTCCATCCCCAGCGAGGGTGGCCTGACGGTGGCCAGCGCCTTGGCCGATTACCTGTCCAAGGTGGTGGCAAAGGCAGCACTGTTTGCCCTGTCCTTCCTGCTCATCCTCATCGTCTGGTTCCTGGTCAGCCATATTCTGGACCTGGCCTTCCACCTGCCCATTCTGGCTGCGGTGAACACCGTGGGCGGTCTGGCCGCCGGTCTTTTGAAGGCTGTGCTCATCATCTTTGTTCTGGTGTGGCTGGGCCAGCTGGCCAATGTGGTGCCTCAGCAGCCCACCACCCCCATCCTGACTCTGTTTACCCCCAAGGGACTGGGCGCTTTTTTGGATCAGTTGCTGATCTGAGAAAGCGGTGAAATTCTTCGGTTTCTTCATGCCCAGTTCATATTCTTCTGGTAGGGTATCCCCCAAAGGATATCTTCCGAAAGGAGTTTCATATGCAGCCGACATTATGTACCCGTTGCCACAAAAATGTGGCGGTGATTTTCATTACCAAAATTGAAAACGGCGAGACCAAAAACGAAGGTCTGTGCCTAAAATGCGCCCGGGAATTGGGCTTGAAGCCTGTGGACGATATGATGCAGAAAATGGGCATCTCCGACGAGGATCTGGACTCTCTGTCCCATGAGATGATGTCCGCCTTCGGCGGCGTGGAAGGGCTGGAGCAGTTGGCCCAGGAGCGCCCGGAGAACCCGGACGAAGAGGAGGACGAGGGGCGCACCGCCACCTTCCCATTCCTCAACAAGCTCTTCGGCGGCCAGCCCAACCCCGAAGGCCCCGCCCATCGTGGCGGCGGCAAGGAGGAGAAAAACGCCCCGCCCAAGCCTCCCAAGCGCAAGTTCCTGGAGAACTACTGCATCTCCCTGACCCGCAAAGCCCAGGAGGGCAAGCTGGACCGCATCGTGGGCCGGGACAACGAGATTCAGCGCACCATCCAGATTCTCAACCGCCGTCAAAAGAACAACCCCTGTCTCATCGGTGAGCCCGGCGTGGGTAAAACCGCCATTGCCGAGGGGCTGGCCCAAAAGATTCATGACCGACAAGTGCCCTACAAGCTGTTGGACAAAGAGGTGTATCTGCTGGACCTCACCGCCCTGGTGGCCGGCACCCAGTTCCGTGGCCAGTTTGAGAGCCGCATGAAGGGCCTCATTGAGGAGATCAAGAAGCTGGGCAACATCATCCTGGTCATTGACGAAGTGCACTCCATTGTGGGCGCTGGTGATGCAGAAGGCTCCATGAACGCCGCCAACATCCTCAAACCCGCCCTGTCTCGGGGTGAGATTCAGGTCATTGGCGCCACCACCCTCACCGAGTACCGCAAGTATATCGAAAAGGACACCGCTCTGGAGCGTCGTTTCCAGCCTGTGATGGTGGAGGAGCCCTCCATGGAGGAGGCCACCCAGATTCTCCAGGGTATCGCCCCTTACTACGAAGGCTACCACCACGTGGTCATCACCCCCGACATCTGCCGTCAGGCGGTGTCCATGAGCGAGCGGTACATCACCGACCGCTACCTTCCCGACAAGGCCATCGACCTCATCGACGAGGCCGCCTCGGAGGTGAACCTGCACAACAAGAATCTGGCCCGCATGGCAGAGATCGAAAAGGAACTGGCAGACTACGCCAAAGAAATGGACGTGGTGCTGGCCGCCACCTCTGGGGAAGACAATCCCCAGGTTCACGAGTTGCAGCTGCAGGAGCAGAAGCTCCAGCGGCAGCGGGACAGCCTGGAAATGGCCATCAGTCGGGATGACAACGAGGCCCCCAACCGGGATGACCCCGCCTTCCAGGAGCGTCAGGAGAGCCGCCGGGGCCAGCTGCGGGAGTTGCAGCAGCAGCTCGCCCAGGTCTCCCAGGAAAAGCACATGCTCCAAGACCAGAGCAGCCAGAAGGCCTATCAGCGTCTGGCAGAGCTGAAAAGCCGTCAGGCCCAGCTGGGCGCCCAGCTGGAAGAGCTGCGTGCCCTGGGCGACCCCATGGTCACCGTGGCCCATCTGGCCCAGGTGGTGGAGCTGTGGACCAAGATTCCCGCCAGCCAAATCCAGGAGCAGGAGTTTGAGCGCCTGGCCAAGCTGGAAGACCGTCTGAAAACCCACGTGGTGGGTCAAGACGAGGCGGTGTCCGCCGTGGCCCGTGCCATCCGCCGGGGCCGTGTGGGCATCTCCCCCAAGCGCAAACCTGTGTCCTTCATCTTCGTAGGCTCCACCGGTGTGGGCAAGACCGAGCTGGTGAAACAGCTGGCTGCCGACCTGTTCGACTCCCCCGAGTCCCTCATCCGCCTGGATATGTCCGAGTTTATGGAGAAGCACGCGGTATCCCGCATCATCGGCTCTCCCCCGGGCTATGTGGGCTATGACGATGCCGGACAGCTCACCGAGAAGATCCGCCGCAAGCCCTACTCTGTCATTCTCTTTGATGAAATCGAAAAGGCCCACCCCGACGTGCTCAACGTGCTGCTGCAAATTCTGGACGACGGCCATATTTCGGATGCCCACGGCAAGGTGGTCAACTTCGAGAACACCGTCATTGTCATGACCTCCAACGCCGGCAGCAACGTCAAGGGCGGCTCCCTGGGCTTTGACCGCTCCCCCACCCAGCTGGCCAAGGAGAAGGCCATGAAGGGCCTGGATGCCTTCCTGCGCCCCGAGTTCATCAACCGGGTGGATGAGATCATCTGCTTCAACCAGCTGACCCAGGAGAACTTCAAGGAAATTGCCAAGATCATGCTGGGCGAGCTCAATCAGGTGCTCCAGGGTAAGGGCATCACCTTCACCTACGACGAGAGCGTGCTGGACTATCTGGTGGACACCTCCTATTCCGCCACTTACGGCGCCCGCAACCTGCGCCGCCAGATTCAGAAGGACTTGGAGGACGCCATCGCCACCCTGCTCATCGACCACTACGCCCAGCCCATTGTGGCCCTGGACATCAAGTGCGTGGAGGGCAAGGTGGAGTTGACTCCCACCTTCCAATAAGAAAAAAATTCCCTCGGCTCTATGAGCCGAGGGAATTTTTTAGCTATTTACAGCTTGGCGGCTTCGCCTAAGAACAATACTCTTTTCACGGAATAATATATTCCACAAATGTGAACTAATTTGGAAACTTTCCCGAGTATATAGAAATTGGAAGTCAATTATGTTATGCTTATGAAAAACACATTCGGGAGGACGTTTTATGACAGACGCACAACGTCGCGCCGCTGCAAAAGAATTTGCCGCCCAGTGGGCGGGTAAGGGATATGAAAAGGGACAAAGCCAATCTTTTTGGCTCTCCCTTTTGCGGGATGTATACGGTGTGGAGCACCCAGAAGCCTTTATCACTTTCGAGGACCAAATCATGCTGGACCACACCAGCTTCATTGACGGGTTTATTCCCGCCACCCATGTACTCATTGAGCAAAAGAGCCTGGGCAAAGACTTGAATAAGCCCATCCGTCAATCAGACGGTACTCTGCTCTCCCCCTTCCAGCAGGCCAAACGGTACTCCGCCGAGCTGCCCTATTCCCAGCGGCCCCGGTGGATCGTCACCTGTAACTTCTCCCAGTTCTATGTCTACGATATGGAGTGGCCCACCGGTGAGCCTGAAATCATCGAACTCAAGGATCTGGAACGGGAGCACTACCGTCTGCAATTTCTGGTTGACACCGGAGACACCAACATCCACAAAGAGATGGAGGTCTCCTTGGAGGCTGGGCGCATTGTGGGTGTGCTCTATGATGCCCTGCTAGCCCAGTACAAGGACCCAGAGAGCGAGGAGACCTTGAAGCACCTCAACGCCCTGTGTGTGCGCCTGGTTTTTTGCCTTTACGCTGAGGATGCGGGGATTTTTGGCCACCGGAATATGTTCCATAACTACTTGCAGCACCACATTTCCGATGCCCGCCGGGCTTTGATGGATTTGTTTGAGGTACTCAACACCAAGCCGGAGGACCGAGACCCCTATCTGGAGGAGGACTTAGCAACCTTCCCCTATGTCAACGGTGGATTGTTTGCAGAAAAGAGCGTGATTCCTCGGCTGGATGAGACCATTGTGGATCTGATTCTCCACCAGGCCAGCGAGGACTTTGACTGGTCGGTGATCAGCCCCACCATTTTCGGCGCTGTCTTTGAATCCACCCTCAACCCGGATACCCGGCGCAAGGGTGGCATGCACTATACCAGCATTGAGAACATCCACAAGGTCATTGACCCCCTGTTCCTGGACAGCCTTCGGGACGAACTGGCCCAGATTTTTGAGATTACCGTAGAGAAAACCCGCATGACCAAGCTGAAAGCCTTTCAGGCCATGCTGGCAGGGCTGACCTTCTTAGACCCCGCCTGTGGTTCGGGTAACTTCCTCACCGAGACCTATTTGTCTTTGCGGCGAATGGAGAATGAGGTCATAGCTGCCCTCCACCACGACCAGATCACCTTGGACATGGACAACCCCATCCAGGTGTCCATCAATCAGTTCTACGGCATTGAGATCAACGACTTTGCCGTCACCGTGGCCCGCACCGCCCTATGGATTGCGGAAAGCCAGATGATGAAGGAGACGGAGGACGTGGTGCACATGTCCCTGGACTTCCTGCCCCTGAAAACCAACGCCTCCATCGTGGAGGGGAACGCCCTGCGGCTGGACTGGGAGAGCGTGGTGCCCAAAGACAAACTGGATTATATCATGGGCAATCCGCCGTTTGTGGGCTACTCGCTCCAGAGCAAGGAGCAAAAAGAGGATTTGCTGTCCATCTATGTGGACGAAAAGGGCAAGCCCTATAAAACAGCCGGAAAAATTGATTACGTCTCCGGTTGGTACTTCAAGGCCGCACAGCTGATGCAAGGCTCCGGAATTCGCACCGCCTTTGTGTCCACCAACAGCATCACCCAGGGGGAACAGGTGGCAGGGGTTTGGAAGCCGCTGTATGACCGTTTTGGCATTCACATTGACTTCGCCCACCGTACCTTCCGTTGGGACAGTGAAGCCAGCTTGAAAGCCCATGTACACTGTGTCATTGTGGGCTTTAGCATTGCACCCAACAGTGAGAAAAAGCGGATATACACTTCTGAACGGTTCCAGGAAGTACAGAATATAAATGCGTATTTGATAGATGCACCGGATGTGTTCATAGAAAGTAGAAACAGGTCACTTTCGCCTGTACCAGAAATGGTGTATGGAAATAAACCAACAGACGGCGGTTTTCTTTTCCTTACCCCCGAGGAATACCATCAAGCCGTAAAAAATGAACCAGAAATATCAAAATGTCTAAAACGCATTTATGGTGCAACCGAATATATCAATAACAAGATGAGGTATTGTCTATGGCTTGTCGGTGCCTCACCAAGTGAAATTCGAAAGTCCAAATTTATCATGGATAGAGTTGAAGCCGTTCGACAATTCAGACTAAATAGTACCAAAGCTGCAACACAGAAAAGTGCTGAGAGTCCTACACTTTTCCAAGAGATTCGTCATCCTAATAGTGAATATATTATTGTTCCTCGACACTCCTCAGAAACAAGAAAATATGTTCCTTTTGGTTTTGTCTCACCTGACATTATTGTAAACGATGCTGTACAAATCATCCCCGGTGCTAATCTGTACCACTTTGGTACACTGATGTCTAACGTGCACATGGCATGGATGCGTGCTGTATGTGGACGCATTAAAAGTGACTACCGCTATTCCAAAGACATTGTATATAATAATTTCCCCTGGCCCACCCCCACCGAGGCACAAAAGGCCAAGATTGAACAGACTGCCCAAGGGATTTTGGACGCCCGTGCCCTGTACCCGGATTGTAGCCTGGCTGACCTCTACGACGAAGTGACCATGCCCCCAGAGCTGCGAAAGGCGCACCAGCAAAACGACAGAGCCGTCATGCAGGCGTATGGCTTTGACGTGAAAACCACGACAGAGAGCAGCTGTGTGGCGAAACTGATGAAGATGTATCAGGAACTGACCATGAATTGATAAAGGAGGAACATATGCTCAACAATTTTCCAAGGGATACGGCAAAAATTATCAAGCAAAATTCCAGTGTCATTGATGACGTAATGGCACTCTTCGACAGGGAACTCATCTTAATAGAGGATGGAAGCCTCCCCATAGAAGAAGGTGATATTATTGAACGAACTCTCCCAAGCGGGTTGAAAGAGCAGTATTTAGTTACTGACCGCGGATTTTGCAATGCTTTTCACGGATTTCCTGCACATTATCAAATCAAATTTGAGAAGCTAAGCAATTATCGAAAAGCACCTCAAGGGAGCGTTATCAACAACTATGTCATCAGTGATACAGACAAAGTAAACATCAATTCGACGGATAACTCTGTTACGGTTTATAACCTAAATGAACAAGATAAAGCATTGTTTGAAACATTAAAAACTCTTGCCGAGCAACTTCCTAACGGGAAGGAGACACAAGAGATAATTTCCGATATGGAGGCAAGTATTGGAAAGAAAACTTTTGCCGAAAGGTACAACGCATTTATCCAATCTGTGGCAAACCATATGACGATATTCAGCCCTTTTATTCCAGCACTTACACAGTTCTTGACAAAGTGAATTTTCAAAAAGGCACCACCTATCCGCGGATAGGTGGTGCCTTTTTAACAGGGGCAAAATCGTTTAACTTAACGGCATTGCCTCACAAACTGCATCTTTTCCCACCCGCCTCTGGCATGTGGCGGAAGCTACACGATCATCAAAGCTTGGCGGCAATGGCCCGCATGAACTCCAGGCCAGTCACCTTCTGGGCGGGGGCTTTCCCCTCCCACAGGCCCACCAGATCGCCGGTCATGACACCGGACTCGATGGTGTCAATAGCGGCCTTCTCCAGGCGGTGGGCAAAGTCGGTGAGCTCGGGCAGATTGTCCAGCTCGCCCCGCTTGGCCAGGGCGCCGGTCCAGGCGAAGATGGTGGCCATGGGGTTGGTGGACACCTGCTCCCCTCTCAGGTGGCGATAGTAGTGCTGGGTGACGGTGCCGTGGGCGGCCTCGTACTCATAGTAGCCCTCGGGAGACACCAGCACAGAGGTCATCATGGCCAGAGAGCCGAAGGCGGTGGACACCATGTCGCTCATGACGTCGCCGTCGTAGTTCTTACAGGCCCAGATGAAGCCGCCTTTAGAGCGGATAACACGGGCCACGGCGTCATCAATGAGGGTGTAGAAGTAGGTGATGCCTGCCTCCTGGAACTTCTCCTTGTACTCCGCCTCGAAGAGGTCCTGGAAGATGTCCTTGAAGGTGTGGTCGTACTGCTTGGAGATGGTGTCCTTGGTGGAGAACCACAGGTCCTGCTTGACATCCAGAGCGTACTGGAAGCAGGAGTGGGCAAAGGAGGTGATGGAGGCGTCCAGGTTGAACTGACCCTGCACCACACCAGGGCCCTTGAAGTCCTGGATGGTCTGGCGCTGCTCGGTGCCGTCGGCGGTGGTGAACACCAGCTCGGCTTTGCCGGGGCCGGTCAGGCGCATTTCGGTGGCCTTATACACATCGCCAAAGGCATGACGGGCGATGGTGATGGGCTTCTCCCAATTCTTCACCACCGGGTTAATGCCCTCTACCATGATGGGAGCACGGAACACGGTGCCGTCCAGAATGGCACGGATGGTGCCGTTGGGAGACTTCCACATCTGGGACAGGTTGTACTCCTCCACCCGCTGGGCGTTGGGGGTGATGGTGGCGCACTTCACGGCCACGCCGTACTTCTTGGTGGCTTCGGCGGCATCCACGGTCACCTGGTCTCCCGTCTCCTCCCGGTGGCGCAGCCCCAGGTCGTAATACTCGGTTTTCAGGTCAATATACGGCTCCAGCAGCACCTCTTTGATCTGCTGCCAGAGGATGCGGGTCATCTCATCCCCGTCCATCTCTACCAGGGGAGTTTTCATTGGAATTTTACTCATGGGTATCGCTCCTTTTCCCTTCCATTGGGTGTACTCGTGTTTCTCATTGTACCCCAGGCCCATAAAAATTTCAAGCACTTTCACACACTAACGAAGAAAAAGTTTGCATAAGAAAAATGACCGGGAAACCCCGGTCATTTTTCTTATGCAAAGAAGCGGTTCCAGTAGCCCATGACAAAGATGATAAGCATAATGATGGGCAGAAGGTAGGTCACATAGAAGCGCACGTTGCGGGGGAAGCGCAGGCCCGAGCCGGTGTTGGCCTCGGCCAGGAAGTTGTCCCAGCCCCAGCCCTTGCGGCTGACGCAGAACAGCAGGTACACCAGAGAGCCCAGGGGCAGGATGTTGTCACTGACCAGGAAGTCCTCCAGATCCATGATGGAGGTGCCAGCGCCCAGAGGCTGGAAGGCGCTCCACAGGTTGAAGCCCAGCACGCAAGGCATGGACAGCACCAGGATGAGCACGGTGTTCACCAGCACCGCCTTCTTGCGGCTCCAGCCCCACTTGTCCATGTAGAAGCAGACGATGTTTTCAAACACGGCAATGACGGTGGACAGAGCAGCAAAGGACATGAACACAAAGAACAGCGCGCCCCACAGCCGACCGCCGCTCATAACGTTGAACACGTTGGGCAGAGTGATGAAGATGAGGTTGGCGCCGCTGTCGGCGGCCACATCAAAGGCAGAGCAGGCGGGGAAGATGATGAGACCGGCGGTAAAGGCCACACAGGTATCCAGGATGCCCACCCGCAGGGCCTCGCCGGGCAGGGTGTGCTCCTTGCCAATGTAGCTGCCGAAGATGGCCAGAGCGCCGATGCCCAGGGACAGGGTGAAGAAGGCCTGACCCATGGCGGCGTAAATGGCCTCCCAGAGGATGAAGTTGCCCTGGCTATCGTACATCAGGTTGTGGAAGTTGGGCATCAGATAGAAGGCCAGACCTTCCATGCCTCCCTCCAGAGTGAGGGAACGAATCGCCAAAATCACCATGACGGCCAGCAGACACAGCATCATGGCCTTGTTGATCTTCTCCACGCCGTTTTGCAGGCCCCGGGAGACTACCAGCATGCTGCCCACCACCACCAGAACCATGAACACGGTCATGATACCAGGCTGGGAGAGCATGTTGCCAAACTCCTGGCTCACCCCAGCGGTGTCCAGGCCGTGGAAATCACCCTTGGCCATTTTGATGCAGTACAAAATGAGCCAGCCGGACACAGAGGTGTAGAACATCATCAGCAGGTAATTGCCCGCCAGACCGAACCAGCTGTACCAGTGCCAGCGGCTGCCCTTGGGCTCCAGGGCCTGGAAGGACCCGGCCATGCTCTTCTGGCTGCCACGGCCCACGGAAAACTCCATCACCATCACGGGCAGGCCCATGATGACCAGGAAGAGCAGATACACCACCACAAAGGCGGCGCCGCCGTACTGGCCGGTGATATAGGGGAACCGCCACACGTTTCCCAGGCCAATGGCGCACCCGGCGGATATGAGCAAAAAGCCCAGCCGGGAGGAAAAACTCTCTCGTTGTTTCATTGTGTAAAACTCCCTTTTTCTCTTCTCTCATCCCCGGTATGTGGGAACGATACCATTCCATTTTACACGTTTTTCCTCCCAGCGTCAAGCGCAGTACCGTGCTAAATTACCCAATCTTTGTCACAGTCTTTTCCATGACAAAGTTGGTCAAGGCTATCCCCTGCCCTTGGCAATCCCAGCGCACATACAGCCGGTCCAGGTAGCCGTCCGGATGGATATCCCCAAAGCCCAGAATACCTGTCTCGTCCTCTGCCACCAAAGCACAGTGGCCCAGGAAAGACCTCTCCCACTGCTCCAGGTCCATCTCCCCTGTGGCCCACACCGCCAGCTGCTGAGAGGTGTAGTCTCTGGCATTCACGGTATGGACGGTATTGTAAAACAGCTCCGCCATTTTCTCGCCGTCGCCCGGCTGAAACTCCCGAATCATCATAGATCCTCTCCTCCATCTACAACTGAATAGCCCAGTCCCCATACTGGTAGGTACCGCTTCCGTGGTGCAGCTTTCCCGCCTGGTTCAGCTCCCGCAGCCGGTCCCGCATCTGAAGGCGCAGCTCCGGTGGCAGGTCCAGGTCATGATGGCCAGGAAAGAGTCGCTGGGCTGGAAGCGCTGCCACCTGTTCCAGGGAATTTAGATAGGCCTGGGGATCGGTGGAGGGAAACCAGGCGGTGAGCAGGCCACGATATATAAGGTCGCCAGTGAACAGGTAGCCCCGCCCTTCCTCCCAAAAGCACATGTGTCCTGGGGCGTGGCCGGGGGTGTGGAGCACCTGGATGTCCCGGCCTCCCAGGTGAATGGTCTCCCCGCCCTGGAGCACCCGGGTGGGGGTTCCCTGGAAAAACTCATAGTTGCTCACGTCGTAGCCCTGAGGCAACTGGCAGCGGTCCACCACATAGCCCCGGATCAGCTGGATGGGCTGGGGGAAGCCCCCTTGCAGCCAGTCCAATTCCGCCTCATGGGCATAGAAGTCCGGGTAGTGCCGGTGCCCGCCAATGTGATCCCAATGGATGTGGGTGGCCACCGCCGTCACTGGCCCCCGGGCCAGCGGTTCCACCACCCGGGAGATGTCGCAGATGCCCAACCCCGTGTCAATGAGCAGGGTGCGATCCTTGCCGTTGAGCAGATAGCAATGGGTTTCCTCCCAGTGGCGGTATTCACTGATGATATAGGTATCCGGGTCCACCTGATCCACGGTAAACCATGGGGTTTGGGCTTGCATGGACTCTCCCTCCTTGGGTGTTGTTGCTCTCCATGATAGCACAGGGACTGGGCGAACTCAACCGTTCCATCTTTGTCTTGTCCATACCCTCCACTTCCGGTATAATACTCTTATCTCATGTAAAAAGAGGAACACACCATGTACACCCACATTTTCTTTGACTTAGACGGCACCCTCACCGATCCCAAAGAGGGCATCACCAACTCCGTGGCCTATGCCCTGGCCTCCTTCGGCATCCAGGAGGACCCGGACCGGCTCACCCCCTTCATTGGCCCGCCCCTCATCGACTCCTTCATGGAGTTCTACCACTTTGACCTCCCTACCGCCCAGAAAGCGGTGGAAAAGTACCGGGAGTACTTCTCCCAGAAGGGTATTTTTGAAAACAAGGCGTTTTCCGGCTCCCAGCCTCTGCTCTCCCAGCTGAAAGAGGCGGGGAAAACCGTGTGTCTGGCCACCTCCAAGCCCGAGGTGTTCGCCCGTCAGATTCTGGAGCACTTCCACATCGACGGCTACTTCGACCAGATCGTGGGTAGCTGCTTGGATGGGACACGCACCAAGAAGGGTGAAGTCATCGCCGAGGTGTTCACCCGTCTGGGAGATGCCTGCCCGGACAAGGCCCACTGTGTCATGGTGGGCGACCGGCTCCACGACATCCGCGGCGCTCAGGAGAACAGCCTGGACTCCATCGGCGTCACCTTCGGCTACGGCAGCCAGGAGGAATTGACCCAGGCCGGGGCCACCCATATCGTCCACAGTTTTGAAGAACTGGCCCAGATTTTGAAGTAACCTCTAGAAACGTCAAAATGAGCGCACCGGATAGGAATCATGTCCCTATCCGGTGCGCTTACATTTTGCCTGCGACGCCCTATGCGCCTCCCAGCAGATTCATCACCGCTATTCCAGCCGCTAATGGGATCAGATAAAACAGCAACGACAAAATCACACTGCTTTTCTTTTCACCAGTAAAGGCCCGTTTTGGATTGTTTATGTAGTAAAGTTTCAGAGTCAATGGCGCAGCCGCTCTTTTTAAATAGTTATACTTATACTCCTTGCCATCTACTTCGTAGACGTAAGTAGCGTGTACATAAGAACTCACACTGGTACGTGTCAAATCATCATCCCACACACTGATACGCTTTCCGTAAACTACATGCCCCAGTTCCTTTGCTTTTTTTACACACTTTCTTTCGCGATCTTTGGAATTATTCCTTCTCATCCAGATAATTTCCAACACAAACAGGACAACAACCACGGCTAGTGCCACAAACACATTGAAATTCCATTGGGTCTCCGCTGCTCTTTGAAGAAACATCTCAAATCGTGACATTTATTGCCTCCCCCATTTCTATCATTTCAATGCCATACGAGCCACATTCCCCTGTGGAACTTTTATCCCTTGGGCAGCATCCGACTGCCACCCCGGCGTTTCAGCCACGCTGCTTTTACCCGGCTCCCCCACTCAAAGGCAGTCTCAAAGGCGTAGATCACCGAGGGAGTGAGCATGAGGAATACCACAATGACTAGGGCGGACTGGAGGTCCAGGGGGGTGAGCTCAAAGAAGGAGCCAAAGCGCAGCACGGCGATAATCATAGCCACCGTCATGGACCCCAACAGCGCCCACCGTTTCTTGTCCAAGGGACGGGCCACATAGTAGATCACCAGCAGCCCCACTGCACCGATGGTAACGGTGGACAGAGTAGACAAGGTGGCCCGCTGGAAGGTAAAGGCGTAAGTGAACAGCTCCAGCCCCACAATGAGCACGATGTTTGTCAGGCCACCGGGTAAGGCCCGACGGAGCACGTTGTGCATAAACCGTCCCCGCACCAGCTCATGGTTGGGCTCCAGAGCCAGCACAAAGGAGGGAATACCAATGGTCAGAGCACTGATAAGGGTAAGCTGGATGGGCACAAAGGGGTACGGGAACCCGGCAAAGAGGGTGATGAGGGCCAAAAACACCGACATGATGTTTTTCACCAGATAGAGGGCTGCCGCCCGCTGGATGTTGTTGATGACCCGTCGCCCCTCCTCCACCACTCGGGGCATGGCAGAAAAGTCCGAGTCCAGCAGCACCAGCTCCGCCACCTGACAGGCGGCTTCCGCTCCCGAGGCCATGGCGATGCCACAGTCGGCATCTTTCAGGGCCAGCACGTCGTTGACGCCGTCCCCAGTCATGGCCACGGTATGCCCCGCTTTTTGCAGGGCCTTCACCAGCTTGCGCTTCTGGTCCGGGGTCACCCGTCCAAAGACGGTGTACTCCTCCACCGCCCGCTGGTAGTCTCCCGGTTCTTTCAGGGTGGCGGCATCCACAAAGCGTTCCGCCCCGGCAATTCCCGCCTGCTTGGCCACGTTGGATACGGTCTGGGGGTTGTCGCCGGAAATCACCTTCACGTCCACTCCGTACTTGGCAAAGTAACGGAAGGTCTCGGGGGCCTCGGGGCGGATGGGATTGGCCACCACCACCAGGGCCACAGGTACCACCACGCCCTGCAAGCCACCCTCCTGGGTAGGCAGGGTGTCGCATTGGGCCAGCAGCAGCACGCGACAGCCCGCCTGCTGATAGGGGGCCACCTGGTCCTCAATGGCCTTATAATCCTCTTTGAGAATAAATTCCGGCGCACCCACCACATAGGAGCCGCGGCCTTGGAACACCACCGCCGACCACTTGTTGGCCGAGGTGAAGGGGATCACCTGCTGAGCCTGCCAGCCGCTTTCTTTCTGGAAGCGAGCGGCCAAGGCACGGGCAGTGTCGTTGTCTGCCTCCATCACCTGATAGTAGGCACCCAGCACTTCCTCCACCTGTTGGGGAGAGTGGGTCTCTGGGTCCAGATACACCAGCTCTTGCACCGACATCTCCGGCTGGGTGACGGTGCCCGTCTTATCCACGCACAGTACGTCCACTCGGGCCAAGGTCTCAATAGCGCTCATCTGGTGCACCAAAGTCTTGCGCTGGGCCAGCCGCATCACCGATACCGCCAGGGCCACACTGGTGAGCAGATACAGCCCCTCGGGAATCATACCGATGAGGGCGGCCACCATGGAGGTAATGGAGGTGGCAAAGTCCTGCTCCTGCACCCAAAATTCATTGAAAAACAGAGCAATGCCCATGGGGATAAGGGCAAAACCGATAACCCGAATCAGGCGATCCAAGGACTTCATCATCTCCGACTTGCCCACCCCTCGGTCTGCCTTGGCCTCGTGAGAGAGGCGAGCTGCGTAGCTGGCCGCACCCACGTGGTCCATCCGGGCCCGGCACTTGCCAGACACCACAAAGCTGCCCGAGAGCAAATCGTCCCCCGGATTTTTCACAATGGGGTCTGCCTCACCGGTGATGAGGGCCTCGTTCACCGTAACCTGACCCTCCAGCACTGGGCCATCGGCGGGAATCTGGTCTCCCGCTCCCAGCTCTACAATATCCTCTCGCACCAACTTGTCCACAGGCACGGTGCCCAGCTGTCCCCCGCGCACCACTTTCACCCGGGCTTGGGCCACCAGGGACAGCTTGCTTAAAGTGGCCCGGGAGCGCAGCTGCTGGATAATGCCGATGAGGGAGTTGATGATGGCGATGACCAAAAAGAACATGTCCCGGAAGTTCCCCGCCAGCACCAGCAACGCCGCCAGCACCACAAACACCAGGTTGAAGAAGGTCAAAGTGTTCTCCCGGATGATCTCACCGGTGGATTTCAAGTTGGTCTCCTCCACGGCATTGGTCCACCCGGCAGCTGCCAAACGGGACACCTGGTCGTTGTTCAGCCCTTCCTGGGCCGTGGGAAAGTAGCGATCTATGGGCCGTGGCTGAGCAGTTACACGGCCCTGCTTCTGTCTCTTTTGTCGCTTCATGAGCTATAATTCCTCGATTTTCTCCAGAAATCAACCTTGTTCGGCCAAGGTCAAGGCATATTCAAAGCGGGCGTCCCCTTCGGGGCCCACCCCACGGGCGTAGAGGTGGTTGTCCTCCATCTCCGTCTCCATGGTCAGCTCCTCTCCGGCTCGGCACTCGCCGATGTAGGAGATTTGGAACTCCCGGACAAACTTTCCCTTTCCGTGCTGCTCCAAATGAAGGGCATCACAGGCGTAGTCAGCGTAGTGGATGTTGTTGATATGGCCGTTGATGTCGGTGTCCGAATAGCCCAGATACCGCTTCCCTGCCACGCTGAATTCCTTAGGCATGGGCACCCGGTGGAGCTTGATGGACTTTTTCCGCTCTCCGCCGTCGGTGCCCTGGAACTCGGTGACGTCCCGCATCCGGTACAGCTTGTGGGTGTCGGCATCCACCATCACCCACTGGGCCACCGCCTGACCGATGCGTACCCCGTCCCGGAAAATGTCAAAGTCCCGGTAGGTGGCCACACCGGTACCGCCCCGGTGCCAGGTCTGGATGGTGAACTCCTCGTTCCACCGCAGGGGAGCGTCCAGCTCCACCCAGTTGCGGGACACCATCCACAGGCAGTTGTACTTCTCCAAAATCTCCGGCCCGGAAGCACCCAGCTCAATGGCCGCCTGAGTGGCCGCCTCCTGCAAATAGCCCAGCACCGCCGAAGGGCGGCACTGGTTGAACATGTCCACATCCAGGGAGTCCACCCGGAAGGTAACCTCAGTGATCTTACTCATTTATACTTCCTTCTTTCCAGGGATGGTGAGAGTATAGCGGGCGCAAATCTCGTCCACGTCGTCCAGGGTGGCAGCGGGAAGACGCAAAGTGGCCCCACATCCGGCGCACACCACATCCACCGAGGAATACCCCACCTTGATGCCGTATTGGTCGCAGCCACAGCCGCAGGAGATGCCTTTGCGCTCTGCAATCTCTTTCAGCTCACCCAGCACCTCGCCCATGACGATCTCGTCCAAAAAGGTGCCTCGGGTCTCCTCCTGGTCGTCCATGCGCAGCTTGTCCACCGCCCGCTCCAGCTTTTCCATTTCAGAAAACACCGCTTCCTCCTCACCGATGAAGCAGCAGCCCAGGCCAGAGGCGGAACAGGAGAGCACCAACAGCTTCTCCTCCATCATGGCCCGGGTGGAACACACGGTGTGGTGGTCCTTGGCGCAGAACAAGCAGGGCACGGTCACCTGACAGTGATCCCCCTGCTGGTGGAACTCCAGCTGGGACTTCCCACAGGGACAGGGGATGGTCTGGTCACCGGCGGCCAGGGCGAAGGCGGTGCGCTCCACCACCACCGCTTTGCCGCACACAGGGCAAATATAACCAATGAATCGGGTCTGTTCTGACATAAACGGATTCCTCCCGGTATCTCATTAAAAATTTACTAGACTGCATTATACCACTCCTTTGTGAATTTTTCTAGGGTTCCACCCATTTCGTGATAATTTCCTCCCAATGGTGCAAACTAGAAACACTACATTTGGCAAAGGAGCTCCGTCTATGAACCCCAAATCACAAACCCATCTCTTCTCCCACCCCCCCGTTGTGGTGGGCTATGGCAGTGCAGGGGGCCGCAAAGAGCAGGAAGGCCCTCTGGGCCGCTTTTTTGACCACACCTGTCAGGACGACACCTTCCAGCAGTCCAGCTGGGAGATGGCCGAGACCACCATGCAACAGTTGGCACTGGACACTGCCCTAAAGCGTGCCAACCTCCAAACCCAACAGTTGGATTTTCTCCTGGCGGGGGATCTGCTCAACCAGTGCATCAGCTCCGCCTTTGCCGCCCGATGGGCGGGGGCGCCCTACCTGGGTCTATACGGCGCCTGTTCCACCATGGGGGAGAGTTTGGCAGTGGCCTCCCTGCTCCTCTCCGGCGGCTGGGGAGAGTACGCCGCCGCCATGACCTCCTCTCACTTCTGCTCCGCCGAGCGGCAATACCGCACCCCCTTGGAGTACGGCTGTCAGCGGCCTCCCACCGCCCAGTGGACCGCCACCGCCGCCGGAGCTGTGGTGCTGGCCTCCCAAGGCAAGGGACCAAAAATCACCGGGGTGACCTTGGGCAAGGTGATGGACAAGGGCATCAAAGACCCCGCCAACATGGGGGCTGCCATGGCCCCGGCGGCCTATGACACCCTGCGGGCCCACTTCTCTGACACCGGGCGTTCCCCCAGCGACTACGACCTCATTCTCACCGGAGACCTGGGCCAGCTGGGCTGGGAGATCGTCTCCGACTTCTTCTCCCGGGACGGCACCCCCCTGTCCAACTACAACGACTGTGGGCTGTTGCTGTTCCACCGGGAAGCCCAGGACGTCCACAGCGGCGGCTCCGGTTGTGGATGCAGCGCGGCCGTGCTCACCACCCTAGTCCTCCCCGGCCTGATCTCGGGACAGTGGAAACGGGTGCTCTTTTGCCCCACCGGGGCGCTGCTCTCCCCGGTGTCCACCATGCAAGGTGAGTCCATTCCCGGCATCTGCCATGCCATTGTGCTGGAAGGAGGTACAACCTGATGGAATACTTCAACGCCTTTTTGCTGGGTGGCATTCTGTGCGTCATCGGCCAGGTGTTGCTGGACAAAACCAGCCTCACCCCCGCCCGGATTTTGGTGTTTTATGTGGTTACTGGGGTCATTCTCAGTGGTCTGGGTCTGTATCAGCCCTTGGTGGACTGGGCGGGGGCTGGCGCCACCGTCCCCCTCACCGGCTTTGGCCACACCCTGGCCCAGGGGGTGCGCAAGGCAGTGGAAGAGGATGGCTGGTTGGGGGTGCTCACCGGCGGGCTCACCGCCACCGCTGGTGGTATTGCCCTGGCCATTACCCTGGGTCTTGTGGCATCCTTCCTGTTTCGACCCCGGCCCAAGAAATAATTTTCCACATTTCTGCCATTGACAGTGGGAACTTGCCCCGATATAATAGACACCGCAATTAAACATTGCCTTATCGAGAGTGGCGGAGGGATCGGCCCAATGAAGCCACGGCAACCTGCTCGTTGCGAGCAAGGTGCCAAATCCGGCGGAGACGAGTGGTACACTCGCGCGCAAGATGAGGACACGCTGTCTCCATCCGCCGGTTTGTCCGGCGGATTTTTTGTTGTGTATTTCACTGTTACGAAAGGAAGATTACTTATGGCAAGACGTTTCTTTACCTCGGAGTCTGTCACCGAGGGACACCCCGACAAGATCTGCGACCAGATTTCCGACGCCGTTCTGGACGCCATCCTCACCCAGGACCCCGTGGCCCGGGTGGCCTGCGAGACCACCGTCTCCACTGGTCTCATCCACATCATGGGCGAGATCACCACCTCCTGCTATGTGGACATCGCCAAGGTGGCCCGGGAAGTGGTACGGGACATCGGCTACGATCGCGCCAAGTACGGCTTTGACTGCGACACCTGCGGCGTGGTGCTCAACATCGACGAGCAGTCCCCCGACATCGCCATGGGCGTGGACAAGGCTCTGGAGGCCCGTGAGGGCGAAATGACCGACGAGCTGGACGGCGGCGCCGGCGACCAGGGCATGATGTTCGGCTACGCCTGCCGGGAGACCGAGGAGCTCATGCCCCTGGCCATCTCCCTGTCCCACAAGCTGGCCCAGCGCCTCACCGCCGTACGCAAGGACGGCACCCTGGACTACCTGCGGCCCGACGGCAAGTCCCAGGTCACCGTGGAGTATGACGAGAACCAGAACCCCGTGCGGGTGGACGCTGTAGTCATCTCCACCCAGCACAGCCCCGAGGTGTCTCTGGAGCAGATTCGCTCTGACATGGTGGAGCACGTCATCCGTCCCACTATCCCCGCCAACCTCATGGACGAGAACACCAAAATTTACGTCAACCCCACCGGCCGCTTTGTGGTGGGCGGCCCCCAGGGGGACTCCGGCCTCACCGGACGCAAGATCATCGTGGACACCTACGGCGGCTCCGCCCCCCACGGCGGCGGCGCCTTCTCCGGCAAAGACCCCACCAAGGTAGACCGTTCCGCCGCCTACGCCGCCCGCTGGGTGGCCAAGAACGTGGTGGCCGCCGGTCTGGCCGACCGCTGCCAGGTGCAGCTGGCCTACGCCATCGGCGTGGCCCATCCCGTGTCCGTGCTGGTGGACACCTTCGGCACCGGCACCGTGTCCGACGAGGTGCTGGAGCAGGCCGTGACCCAGGTCTTTGACCTGCGCCCCACCGCCATCATCAACCGCCTGGATCTGCGCCGTCCCATCTACCGCCAGACCGCCGCCTACGGCCACTTCGGCCGTCCCGAGCTGGATCTGCCCTGGGAGAAAACCGACATGACCCAGGCTCTGCTGGACGCCTGCAAGGGTTAACGAGATAGGAAATGGCCGAGGGCCGGAAGTGTGAACTTCCGGCCCTCGGCTGTTTTTTCTTCCTCATGGAAGCATAAATACCCCCACCAAGATGAGTATCGCAAGGATAATCATAAACCACTTCCAAAATCCAAACCAAATGCGTTGCCCCAATGAGGGTTTGGGCTCCCACCGCTCATCCCGGGCGGGTCTGGATTCCCCCGGTATGTCATACTTTTTGATGTAGTAGGCTTTCAGCAGCCCGGTAATGCCCACCTCCATGAATTGTCCCATCATGAAGGTCATAAGTACCATGGTCATGGGGGCTCCGGCTCTCCCCAGTCTTGGATAGATGAGCTTGGCAAACGCCACCCAAAACAAGATGAACAGGACCACAATGGCCAACAAAAGCCAGGATCCCCATTTCCGCTGCTCATAGGTGAACTCTTTTATTAGAAATCCATATTTATCGAACTTACGAGGGGTTAATTTCCCCCGATGCACACGCCACAAGGCCGGGCAGAAGTGGAGAAACGTACAAATCCCCCAGGCCACCAACACCCCCACATAATACCCCGGGCCCAGCCTGGCTATTTCCACATACACCAGTCCCACACAGGTGGTATAAAGGGAGAGCAGCACCGAACCCAGACCGCCAAACAAAGCGCCCTGGAAATGGCTCACCTGGGTCATCCGACGCCGCATCACCGTGGTAGCCAGCCAGTACAAGGGGATGAAAGCCGTTAGAATGGAGGCCCAGACATAGCTGTGCCCAATCCGCCCCATAATTACCGAAATGTAGGCTAAAAATCCATACAAGTACAAGTGTCCCCGGAGATCATCCACGTTTCTAAACCAGAAGTTGTACTGCGTCACATAAAGTTCCACCTGTGTTCTCTCTGAATCCATGCCATATCCTCCTCACAGTATGGCCTCCATTGTACCCCATTTCTCCCTTCCGTGCAATCGCTCACCTTTAAGGGCCCGCCACACTGTGGCAGGCCCTTATTTCATACTCCCAACAGACTCCCCAAAGCATTGACCAGGATGCACAGCCCCACCCCCAGCAGGGTAGGCACCACCACCGCCACCAGGGTCCACTTGAGGCTCTTGCTCTCCCGGTAGATGGTCAAGCATGTGGTGGAACAGGGCCAGTGGAAGAGGGCGAAGAGAAGGGTACACACCGCCGTAGTCATGGTCCACCCCTGGGCCTCCAGCAGGGAGGCCACCCCGGTGAGCTGGTCCATATCCACCAGGCGCCCATGAGCCAGGTAGGCCATGAGCATCACCGGCATAACGATCTCATTGGCGGGCCAGCCCAGAAGGAAGGCGGTGAGAATCACCCCGTCCAGCCCCATGAGCTGCCCCAGGGGCTCCAGAAACCCGGTGATATGGGCCAGAATGGTAGCGTTCCCCACGGTAATGTTGGCCAGCAGCCAGATGACACCTCCGGCAGGAGCGGCCACCACCACCGCCCGGGCCAGCACAAACACCGTGCGGTCCAGCAGGGAGCGCACCACCACCTGCCCCACCCTGGGCCGCCGAAAGGGAGGCAGTTCCAGCGCAAAGGCGGAGGGTGTCCCTTTCAGCACCGTGGCGGTGAGCAGCCGGGTACAGCCCAAGGTAGCCGCCACACCCAGCAGCAGTACCCCCAGCAAAGCCGCCGCTCCCGTAAGGCTCCCCCCTTCTCCCACTAGAAACAGGGTGATGAGGGCCAACAGGGTGGGAAATTTTCCGTTGCAGGGCACCAGAGAGGCGGTGAGCATGGCAGCCAGCCGCTCCCGGGGGCTGTCGATGATGCGGCAGCCCGTCACCCCGCAGGCAGTGCAGCCTAAACTCATGCACATGGTCAGGGAAACTTAGGGTGTTGTTTCCTCTGTGTCTAAATTTCCAACAAATCTAAAGTATATTCTCACATTTTGCTCTTTATGTTTCTTTCCGTCTTCTCCAACAACAAATCTTCCCTGTTCCACTTCTATGCGCTCAATCAATTTCCTCAGCAGTGGCTTTGTCAACACCTTCACATCTGTTACCTCCTCCAAAAGCTGAAAGAACTTACGATATGATTCACTTTTTGTTGGAGCTTCCGCACTCTCTTCCAGACTGCTTTTGGACTTCTCCAGGCTCTCCAAGTCCATTGTGTATTCCTCAGACAACTTTGTATATACAGTCTTTGAAATTTCACCGCAGGAATACTGTTCATGTAGTTTCTTCAATGACTGAACAACCCTTGTCATGCGCTCTTCCAAACTTGCATAGGCCTGTTCTCTGCTGGCATACATGATTTGGCTGCGTTCGGCTTCTTCTCGTTCTAGCTCTTTGAGAATTTGGGCTTTTTCATCTTCGTTCAGCGCAACAAGTTTGCGTATCTCATGCAGCACCGCATTGTACAGCAGGTTGTAGTCGATGAAGTGATTACTACACTCTCTAGCTCCGTAGGATTTGTAGCCGTTGCAGCACAGATTGTAAATGCTTCCCTTCTTTTTGGACGGGGCCAAGGTCATGTTTTTCCCACAATCAGCGCATTTTGCAATGCCCGAAAACACACTTTCAAATCCTTTCGTTGGTGGATTACGTCTGGCAACGCTGCGACTGCGTACCATACGGAATGTTTCCTCCGTGATGATTGGCTCGTGCGTTCCCTCTACCACAATCCATTCACTCCGTGGAATCGGCTGTGATACCTTACTTTTGAACGAGAGTTTTCTTGTCTTTCCTTGCGCAGTTTTTCCTAAGTACACTTCATTTCTCAACATCTTGCAGATAATTTGGGATGTCCACTCTTTTCTCCGTGTGTAGTCCTCCACTCTCAGGTACGGCCTTTTCTTGCATCTGTACATAGCTGGTGTAGCTACTCCATTACTGTTTAAGTATTCTGCAATCTTTCCAGGACGTTGCCCCTCCGCAGCCATTTGGAATATGAGCTGAACTACGGGTGCAACCTCACGATCCACAACGAGTCGATTTTTATTCCCATGCTCCACATCTTTTTTGTACCCATATGGTGGAAAGCTGGCAATATACTCCCCTTGTTCCATCTTTGCTTGAAAGGAACTTTTGATCTTTGCACTCGTATCTCTTGCGTATAGTTCATGTACCACAGCCATCATGGTTGCGCTCATAGATACTCCGCTGGAAAGGTTGTAGGAATCATATCCATCAATGACAGATATATACCGCACCTTGCGTTCTGGAAAATACTCATCCAACAAACTAGTTATTACTGCACTGTTTCTTCCAAGTCTGGATAAGTCTTTTGTCATGACACAGTTGATTCTTCCTGCTTCAATGTCTGCTCTCATGCGCCGAAAGCCGGGACGATCAAAATTTGTTCCCGAATAGCCATCATCCACATATTCCTGTAAAACCACAAAACCATGTACTCTTGCGTACTCCTGCAATATGCTTCTCTGGTTTGTTATGCTGGAACTTTCTCCCGCTCCCTCATCATCCTTGGATAAGCGCAAATAAATAGCAGTACGAAATTCCCTGTTCTCTTGTTGTGTCCTCATCTTCACATCCCATTTCCCGAGGCCACAACAGTCGCTTTGCCAGTTTCATTGTACTGTGTAGGCGTGTCTTTCTCAACTTCAATTTCTGCGATATAGCGTTCCTGGACATACTGTTTGAGTATGTCTTTTATTGATTTATCTCCAAAATAACTACTCACCTGAATTATTTGGTCATCCATGCTGTATTGTGACGGGCTTACACTCTTGTCCATATCTGGATTCCCGTCCCCGTTATATGAGAATGAGCCAAAGTTTATGATTTCCACCACAGGCGACATGTTTCCTATAACAGTGCTTCTCATTGATACTCCTTTCAAAATAGCACTGTTACTCTCCCGCCTCCGACTAGGATTTGAAACACTGCACTACTTATCGGAACTTTTATGTCGTATGCAGTGTTTGATATGTCCAAAGTAACAATATGGGCTGTAATGTCCCGTTTTACAGCATTTCATCATAACAAGGTATATATTTCCGATATTTTGCCTCATTATGCTCTCTTTTTTTCAGCATTTTATCATAACAAGGCGTATATCTCTGGTCTTTTTGCATCACTTTGTTCTCTTTTTTTGTGCGTTTATTATTCATTTTGCACATATTCTATTATCACATTTTGTGCAATATGTCAATACGGTTACAAAAAAAGTTGTTACGTTTTCCCTTCACAGCTCATTTTGAATTGTGAACCTGTCAAACATATGTAGCGGCTCTTTTGCCAAACACTCTTGTGCCTGCATGGAAGTCAAAACATCATCCAGAAAGCAACTCTCACTTGTTTTTCTCCATCCTCTGCCTGTCCTCTGTCTCTGAACTACCTCTATTCCAGCATATCGTATGTTCCTATCAGCAATGTGGTTTAGCAATGCAAAGAAGTCGTATTCGTTATCGCAGTATAGATTTTGTACCAGTGTACTCTCTGGATTGCCTAATATGCACCCTTTCCCTTTTTGAAACAAAAAACGGTTTACCGCTGCAATCAGCACATCCATGTGTGTTGTCACCTGAAAACGCACACGATAGATTCCATCGACATAACACGGAACCACGATAAACGGCCTGCGAAACCTAGATACAATCCTCCCTTTTTGATTGTTTGCCTCTCTAGTCATCAGCGAAATATTATATTTGGTATTATTGCTCTCGTTTCCATCCGCATGATCTACAACAAGGTCTCTATCGATCTTGTGTTTTCGATATTCAAACATATCCTCCAAAAACGTATCTTCTTTGACAACTCCCATATAGCATGCCATTGCTACATCATACAACAGAAAATTTTCATCCCTCCCATTGTTATAAACTTTTACCCTAGACCTTCCATCTTTGCCACAGTATGGTTTCAAGATATTTGAACAAAGAACTCTATACAGGATTTCATCATAACTAAAATAGTCTTTCGTTCCACTCGCTTTAATCGTGTACTCTATCCTTCCCTCCCTTACATCAACAATTCTTGTTCTAGATTCATTTGGTTGTAATTCTGTCATTTTTGGCACTCCTTTCAGTTATACACATGAAAAATGAATGTTTTTGTTCATGCAAGCTATGTTACCACCTCCTGTCGACTGGTCTGGATAGACGTATAGGCTAGTCCCTCCTACCGACTGGATTGGGTAGACGCAGAAGACCAGTTCCTGTCACTGAGAAAGTCGGGTTTGTACCTTGAAAAGTTCATAATTTTAATCAAAAATTTTCCCGTGACACAGAGTGTGTACAGTATGTGTGAAGTAATAGCATGGAAAACCCATGACCCACAAGGGTTTTCTGGACATGGTCCTAAAAGAGAAAGAGAGATAAGAGATATATAACAATATAGTTATTAAACTAAGACAAGAGAGCTATGAAGACAACACGATAGTGCATATGAGCAATGGGGGACATGCCCCCGCGAAAATGTGTCCAAAATTCTTTTATAAACTAAAGATTCTCCTAAATAATGGTTATTACGGCCAGATATTGGACAATTTTCTTTATTGCAATCGTTAAAACTCACTTTCCAAGGGCGTAATATACGGATGTCCCCTCAGTTTCCCGTACAGATTATCAAAACACCTCCCACACAAGGGGATTTTCACCCGCTCCCCATCATAAATAGAGCCATAATTGACCTGGAGAGTTACGGTGGAGGCTATGGTATCCGGCCTGCCGCAACAAGCGCATATAAAATCTAAATTTGCTGTTATATCATCCTTCAAAAATCTTCACCTCCTTTCTCTTTTGGACAACTGCCCTTTCCTAACCGCTAACCTACCACCCCCCAATCTTTTGTCCTGGTATTTAATTTGGAGCCAACCTCCCAACATAACCGCAAGGGTGCAACCCCCTGGTCTGGGTGCTGGGGTCTGGTGTCCCAGATTATACCGCCAGGGAGTGACCCTCCACGTCCCTAACCGCAAAGTGGCTACCCCCGCCACCGCTTGGGGCTCCGCATACATAACCGCAAACCCACAGCCCCCATTACCCCCACCCGCAAACTGCGAACCCCACACCCATAACCACAAACCGGGGACCCTACTTTTAACCGTAAACTGACTACCCCCTCTATTACCGCAAACCTGCAACCCCCGTCCAAACCGTTGAGATATACCCCAACTTATTACCTGCCCTCCATGTCAAATAGGTTTCTATCACATACTCACATCGTACAAACTACGTCATGCCATCTATTTGGCTCTCAGAGCCTCTACACGGTCAATCTATGCACAGACGTACACAGGACACCAAAACACGTCAGAAACATCTCCAGCGGCCTCTCACAGGCCTTTACGGCCATTGTATATCTCCGTCACTGTCCATGCGCATCAAAACACCTTCTATTTCGCTCTCAGAGGCTCCACACGCATCACGAGCGTTATTCTGGTGAACTACACTCATAGTCCTCAAATCGTATTCTGTGGCCTCTCAGATGCTTTATAGTGTCCCCCAAAAAAGAAAAGCCACGATCACCGAGAAGGAATACCATCCCTCACCAGTGACCGCAGCTTATTTTTACAAGGCTGTAAATACGATGAACCGACAACCTCAATTTTTCTCTGGATTCTCAGCCGAAAAACCAAAACCACCCCCCACCTGTGCTTGCTCACGCTCCATCCGCTCTGCAATCGCTTTCTTTATATATGCATTGATTTTTTCCCCTGCCGCATTTGCCGCAGCTTGCAATTTTTCATAATCCGACTTTTGCATATCCAGCGGTACACGCTTAATCTTATTTTTTGCATATTCAATGTCATATTTGGCCTTTGCGCTTGTTTCTTTCATTGTATATCACCTCTGACCCAGTATACCACTTGCATCATACTGCGTACATAGTTATTTTCACCAATAACTACGTACGCATTTTGTTTTTTCTGTCAATTTACAAATCACTACGTACGTAGTATCATGTAATCACAGCAAGGGAACACCGGACGGGCCAAGGTAGTCACTCGAAAGCAATCGCAAGTAGATAAGAATGCAAGGCAAGAATGGTACAGGATGCACAGGAACCTGCAAATGGCAGTCACAGATGCAATGCCCACCATCGCCCGTTCACCCCAAGACAGAAAGGAAGATGTATATGTCAACAATGGAACTCACCTCTCGAATCACGGAACTGGAGGAGTTGGAGGAACTCATGGAAGAGCTGAAAGCAGAGATTGAAGGTATCAAAGATGAACTCAAACGCCACATGGACAGCATGGGCCTTGAAGAGTTGGCCGTAGGTACTCACATCATACGATACACAAGCGTACTAACCCCGCGTTTTGATACCACTGCCTTCAAAAAAGCTCTTCCCCAGGTCTACACGGCGTACATCAAGCAGACCCAGAGCAAACGCTTTTCCATCAGCAAATAAAAGAAGCCTGCTACCCCAACCGACCAAAGTTTAGATAGCAGACCTCTACACCACTCACCCAATCACGGGAGCGGGTGCCATTAGTATAACCGCCCGCTCCCATTGAATCAACTACAATTTTTTGAAAGGGAGCGTACACCATGCCGAAACAAGTAACTTCCATGTCCCGCCTCACCAACCAAATCGAGCGGATGTTCCGGGCAATCAACCACGACTTTTTTGATGATGAACTGGAGATGCCAACCATCACCGTTGTTCCCACTGCGAGGGCATATGCCCATGTCTCCGTGGAACCCATTTGGGAATGTGGAAAGGATGTAAAGCGCCGGGAGCTGAACATCTCTTCCAGCTATCTCAGCCGCCCTCTGGAGCTGATAGTATCCAGCCTCATCCATGAGAGCTGTCACCTTTTGAATCTGCAACATAACATCTTCGATACCTCCAGGGGTGGAACATATCATTCCAAGGTGTTCAGAGCAACCGCAGAGGCCCACGGCCTGATCTGTACCAGAACCGAAAAATATGGGTGGTCTGATACTTCCAGCGTCCTATCTGATAGGCTTCTGGACTGGGTTTTGCTCCACGATGAGTTTCGTGAAATCGAGCTGTGCCGCAACGTCCCCGGTTTATCCGCTATTCCAACCGGAAACCGTGCAGCAGAGGGTGGAACTCCTGTATCTGCTCCACGTCCCAACCACAACCACCGCTATGTTTGCCCCCGGTGCGGCAACATTGCAAGAAGCGGCAAGGCAATCAACCTGATCTGTGGTGATTGCATGGTAAAAATGGTGGAGGGGTAACACATGGGGCGTAGAACACTACGCCGCCTGTACATCCAGCAAAGAGCAATGGGGCTGTGTCTCCTAGCAATCAGCAGCCTCATGCTCTGGCTGGCCTCCAGCGGCACAACACCAGAACAAAGAGATGCTACAGCCCTCCTATTTACCATACCGCTAGGGTTGTACCTGCTGACCACAAAACATCATGTCATACTTTGAAAGGGTGTAACTTATGGGAAAATTGTTAAAAGCGTTACTTTTGGCTTGTCTTCTGGGAATTTCTCCTCTTCTGGCTCTCCTTGGGTTGATCTTTCTAAAGCTGGGCGACATATAAAGGCAAATGGTGGGGTGTAATGGCCCCACCATTGTTTTTTTGAAATTTATCCTTCAACTTTGTGTCAACTTGTAGAACGTGCTTTTCTTCATGCCTGTTTGCCGCATGGCCTCCACCGCTGTGATCTCTCCGGCCCTCCACCGCTCTATGACAGTATTCCAGTTGTCCGGTTTCTGTGCTGGGGGCCTACCGAACCGCTTCCCCTTCTCCCTCGCTGCCACAATTCCCTCCGCTTGTCTCTGGCGAATCGTCTCCCGCTCCTGCTGGGCAATGGAGGCAAGTACTTCCACCAAAATGTTGTTTATCATATCCAGCACCCATTCCTGCCCTGTTGGGTAGTCTATGAGCGTTGTGGGCAAATCCAGAACCTTTAACCGTATGCCGTTCTCTTTGAAATGCTGCAACTCCAGCTTAATATCATTCTTGTTTCGGCTCAGTCTATCCAATGACTTTACAACAAGGGTATCTCCACGGCGTAGCATGGCATTTTTCAACGCCTGGTAGCCCGACCTCTGCAAATCCTTCCCACTTTCCTTGTCGGTGATAATGTCCCGGTCTGATGCCCCCATGGCCTTAAACGCCGCAATCTGCCGATCTAGATTCTGCGACTGGCTTGAAACTCTGGCATAGTAGTATGTACGGCTCTCCATAAAAGAAACACGCCCCTTTCCTGTCTCTGATACCAGAATAACAGGTGGGGCGTATTTCGCACACTTCAATTCTCCGTAAATACCCTTCAATTTTCGGACATATCCAGAAAAACAAATAGGAACATTATAGCCACTTTACTAAACCATATTTCTGCCGTCCATAATTGTAGAGCATTATGCACCCTGTGTGTACTCAGCAATGGCTTCGTTAATCAAATCATAGTTATAATCTTCATTGCCCGGCATCTCTACATGGTTGAATATTGGCTCCTCAATTGTGCCATCCGGCTTCAAATCATAATCTTGTTCTGAATACCCACCCATTTGATTGTGCGCCCGCACTGTAATATTCCATGTTCCATTGGCAGACAGATATGCATACACAATAGAGACTGAACTTGGGTCATAAAATACATTGATATTTGCCAGCAATGCATCAACTAACTCTTGCTCCTTGTCGTCCAGTCGTTCATACGCAGATTTTTCCTTTACGGTCACAGCACATGTAGCAAAAACATCATCCCCACAAGAAGCAATGATATTTGTCTCTCCCACCGCTACACCTGTAACAACCCCAGAATCATCAACTATGGCAATCGTCTCATCTGTGGACTTCCATTCTACCGTCTGTTTCTCGCTGTTTTCCGGCATAAGTACATATGTAATTTCTACGGATTCCTCAACTGAAACTTCCACCGCATTGGTTGACAAAACAATGGAGAGATTGTTTTCATCCTTTTTCTCAGAACCAGTAGCACATCCACACGTTCCAACAATAAACAATACTGCCAGAATACCAGCTAATCCTTTTTGTCTCATTCTTACACCCCTATATATTCTATTTTCAATATCTAATTTTGAATATATTCCATATTATCAGAATAGACTACAATAATCAACATAAGGCGGTGAAATAATTGGAAAAATTTATAGCACGCAAACCAGAGAAAGAAGTTATCTCTCTTCGCATTCCCACAAATATCCTCCAGATTGTTGACGCTAAAGCCGCCGCCATTGAAATCAGTAGAAACGAGTTAATCAATCAAATGATCTCTTATGCACTGGCAAACATGGAAGATTCCCCAACGGATAAGTAAAGCCGCCCTGTCATAGTACAAGGCGGCTATTTTTGTATTGTTGCTCTACACGCCCATTCTAGCGATAGTTTTCCATATGCCATCCTCTGTGATAGCCATATCTCTCGACAACTTTGTAATGTCTCCATCAGCCTCTAGCATAGTCAACACGGCGGCTTGTCTGACGGTGGTATTCTCGTTATGCTCCAGGCACAACCGTGTCAGTCTCTGGCTGGTGTACTCAATTTCACGCCCCAGTGTACCATCGTCGTTGCGGTTATAAAGTTGAACTCTCTTTGTAGTGCTGGCCTCAAAGACAATATATCCCGGCTCTATTGGGTGTATCATGTCCCCTGTGAGCCTCTTTACATACTCCACACTCACCATGTGCATTCCTGTGTCCCTATCCAGATAGGGAAAGCAGATGATATGCGGATTGTCTTCACTGGCAATAACCGCCCTCTGGTCAAATGTGTGTTCCTCAACAGAACCATTGTTTTTAGTCAGCTTCAACGTATAGACCATATTCAACCCCTCTTTTTCAATCCTAGCGCAGAGTTAGGGCGGCTTTCGCCGCCCTTCTCTATGTTTTTTGGTTTTTGCCCATTCGTCCTTTCACTACTACTATATATACGCCTATGTAGTTTGTACACTTCAAAACCATAACGATTCAATTTTACGAGCTATGTTCACCATACCAATGTTTTGAATACAGTCAACACAACACGCACAAATGGCAAAGCGGCTGTTGTGGCCATGTAATTATGTACACCCTAAATATCCCCATGCACATAGTCAGGGCCTGTTTCCCACAGGCCCGAGCCTTTTGAAAGGCGTGGTCCAGCACAAAAGCCACCCGGGGCAGGTAGCCCAAATCCTCCAACAGGGTGAACAGGGGGAAGAAAATGGCCATGGGTGGCAGCATCACCGACACCACCCAGGTAGTGACCCCATACACCCCGTCCAGCAAGAAGGCCTTCAAGTGGGGATTCCAGTCCTGCATCCACACACGCAGCTGTTCCCCCAACCAGTCAAAGCCCTGGGAAAGCAGCGCCGAGGGCAGGTTTGCCCCCGCCACCGTCAGCCACATCACTCCAGCCAGCAGCACCAGCATCAGGGGGATGGCGGTACCCCGGCTGGTCAGCCACTTGTTCCACTTCTCCTGGCGGCGGGCCTGGGGGGTGGGCGCGGAGGCCACCGCCTGCTGAGCGTAGTTCTGGGCGGTGTGTACCCGCTCCATGGGCGGGATGGCGGGGCGGGCCTTTCCCGTCAGCTCACCCTGGACCAGAGCCGCCATGCGCTCTTTCAGTGTCTCCATGCCTACTCCCGGACCGGCGGAAACGCCCACCACCGGCACCCCCAGGTTTTGCTCCAGAGCATTCAAATCCACCCGCACCCCCAGCCGTGCCGCCTCGTCCATGAGGTTGACACACACCAGCACATGTCCTGTCACCTCCAGCACTTGGAGGGCTAAAATGAGGTTGCGCTCCAGACAGGTGGCGTCGCACACCACCACCACACCCTGGGCCTCACCGTGAAGCAGATAATCCAGGGCAATGTCCTCCTCCGGCGAGGAGGTTTGCAGGGAGTAGGTGCCGGGTAAATCTACCACTTCCACCGTCTCCCCCTGCCACGTAAAGGCCCCCTTGGCCACATCCACCGTCTTGCCCGCCCAGTTGCCGGTGTGCTGATGCAGGCCGGTGAGGGCGTTGAACACGGTGGACTTGCCCACATTGGGGTTGCCCACCAGGGCCACACACAGGCCCATGGTTTACCCCCTCCATTCCTGGGCTGGGCGCAGGGCAATCTCCCGGGCATCAGCCTGACGCAGGGCAATGAGGGCGCCTCGAATCAAATATGCACAGGGGTCCCCCGCCGGACTACGGGCCATACAGGTAACCCGTGTCCCTGGAATGAGCCCCAAATCTTCCAAGCGGTGCTTGAGGGCGGGGTGGGTGGATACGGATATCACATATCCGCTCTCCCCCTCCCCCAACGCCGCCAAATTCCATGGTTGAACCATAGGATGTCACTCCTTTCCCGGCCCCACGTGTGGGAATCCGGCACTTCATCCTATGGGTTGCCCCCTGCCCCGGTGCTCGAAGAAAGCCCCGGGACCAGAGGTTGTCTCTGATCCCGGGGCCTTGGTTTTTCATCTTTCTTTTGTCATGGCTGCAGCTTCTTACTGGAATGGCGGAGAATGGATTTTCTCACCAGCCAAACCACCAGCACCACCAGGAGGATGACCATCACCGCAACAATCATGGCCACATAGGTGGGCAGGCCCGCATGTTTGAGCAAGCTCACCGGGTTCCAACTGGAGTACACCTGTTTGCGTCCATCGGTCTGCCCGTACATGGGTGCCATCTCGCCACCCATGGACTGCAAGTAGCTGGCCACCGCATACCACTCTTTCACCTCTTTGCCCTGCTCATCCAAAAGGATGTGCTCTTCCAGCTGCTGGGTGGAGATGGGGTTCCCCTGAGCGTCTCGCGGTGTGACGGAGAGAATGCCAAAGGAGGAGTCCTCCACCGCCCCCAGCATCTGCCCCAAGTACAGCCCCGTCACCACATGATAAAGTTGGTCGTCCACAATGGGCTCGGTGACGCCGTCCGGGCGCACCAGCACCGCCTCGTCCACCTTGTCAAAGATCATGCGGTTGGTGTTGAAGGAGTACTGCACCCCGGAACAAAACAGCTGGGCTGCCGTCATCAGCGGGGTCACGGAGGCATCCACCTCCAGGGTATTTTTCAAATCTTTGCCCGTCAGGTATACAGAAATCAGCGGATATCCCGGCACACCATCGGCTCCAATGCCCAGAGATGCCACATTGAACACCTGGGCCACGGTGATCTCCCCTTTGGGAAAGGTATCTCGAATGACCCCCGAGGCGGTGAGAGCCACATCCACCGGGTCGCTGCTTTCCTTCATGCCCGCCCAGTAATAGGCATCCGCCAGGAGATTGCCCAGGGTGGACTCGTGCTGGGTGGCATACACCTCGTCCACCGAGTCAAAGTCGTAGGAGTTGTTCACCAGGACCTGGTCGAACTCCATGCCAAACTGGGCCAAATATTCCTGCTCCACCTGGTCCTTGGCCTGCTCCAGCCACTGGACCATCTCCGGGTCCTCTTGAATCCCCTCGGTGACGGGAATCAGCTGGCTGTCCTTCAGCTCCACCCCGTCCTGGGTGCGGGTCAAGGTGAGCACTCCCAGATTCTGTCCATTTTCTCCAGCGGAGACGATGTAGGTGTCGTTGACCTCAATGGGCTGGTTCAAAGTGGTGTGGGTGTGGCCGGAAACGATCACGTCGATGCCGTCCACCTCTTTGGCCAGCTCATAGTCCTCCCCTTTTCCATCCACCGTTCCCGAGTGGGACAGGCAGATCACCACCGGGTCCTGTCCATAGGCGTTCTGGCACTGCTCGGTGGCCTCCTTCACCACCTTCTTGGCCGTCTCCACCGGATCGGACAGCTTCATGCCAGACATGGGGGCACAGGCGTCCGAGTCCAGCCCTGTCAGGCCAAAAATCACATAGCACATACCACCCCGTTCCAGAATGGTATAGTCCTGCACGCCATAGGAATACAGCGCATCCCAGGTCTCCTCGTCCTCCTTGGGGGGCAGGTAGTTGGCATCCACAATGGCAGGCAGGGGGTCTCCGCTGTCCTTGGCAGCGTACAGCATGGAACTCAGGCCGGACGCCCGGTAGTCAAACTCATGGTTTCCAAAGGTGGTAGCGTCATACCCCATCCGCCCCAAGGCCCGCAACTCCAAGGCAGAGCTGGCATAGGCAGTCTGGAACAGGGTCCCCATGGAAAAGTCACCTCCGTCCACCACCAGCGCGTTGGGGTGTTCCTTGCGCTGCTGGTCCAGGAGGGTTTTCAGTCGGGCATATCCCCCCACCTGGTTTCCCTCCTCATCCAACCGGGGAAGGAAGGCGGAATGCATGTCGTGGGTGTACAGGATGGTGATCTCCTCCTGGGTCTGACTAGCCAACCCCGGGGATACCGTCAGCGACAACGCCAAGGCCATGAGTACGGCCAGGCATAGCAATCGTTTCACTGTGCATCTCTCCCATTTTTTACATTTTATTTACGCAAATTATACCATCTTTTTACCCATAAGGCAAGACAAAGCCCTCAGAGCATAGCTCTGAAGGCTTTGAAGTTCAATCTTTGTGAATGTGCACGTGGTTGTTGATATGATTGGCGCAATAGCAATAGTAGCCGTCGCACTTGGAGCAGTAACGAAACTCCATATCCGGGTCGTCGGCATCGGTGATTCCGCACACGGCGCACTTGTGGTGATACCCCTTGGTCTCCTGAGCCTTTTTCTGGGCCTGCTTGAAGTGAATCACCTTGGGATCGGTCTTGTGCCGCACAATCCCCAGCTTGGTCTGCCAGAAGGGCCAGGTAAAGATGAAGAAGTTGATAAAGCTGGCCAGAGGCACCAGGGCCAACATCCAACGTCCGTACTGGAACAGGCGGACCATATCCACCACCACCAGCACCACATCAATGAGGGCCATCCACTTCATCTTCACCGGTACCACAAAGAACAACAGCACTTCCAGCTCCCCGTACAACAGAGCCAACACCAGGAAGATGGACAGGTTCAGATAGTAGCCCAAGTCAATGGGACTGGCGGTAAAGGTGGTGTACATCTGCACCATGCCCATAGCCATTCCCAACAGCACCGACAGGACCATGCCGCTGAGGTAAAAGAGGCTGAACCGGGCCGTGCCCCACTCCCGCTCCAGCATGGCGGCAATCCAGTAATAGAAGTAGCAGCTCAAAAGCAGCATAAAGGGGCTGGATGCGTAGGGCACCACCACCCAAGTCACCAGACGCCACAGCTGGCCTTGGAGAATATAGGCGGGTATAAACTCCAAAAAACTCACAAAGCTATGGCGGAACATCAGGCTGGCCAACAAATTTACAACATACACAACAATTTGCCCAAACACGATGATTTTCATCAGATTGGGAATGCCAAAGTTGGGATGTTTGGCACAAAACCGGTCAATGGGACCGTAACCACGATTTCGATAAATCAACCAAAGGCCTCCTCCCCATGGGGGGTGTTTTCTGCGGGTTCACATGTGCCCGCTCTTCCTTTCATTTTACCGGGTGATAAGAAAAATACATCAACAATTTGTAAATGTTTTCCCGTGGATTTCTGCCAGGTGCACCAGGATATCGGTCACGGCGTCCATGTCCTCCACAGCAACACACTCCAGGGGACCGTGGAAGTTATAGCCACCGGTACCCAGGTTGGGACAGGGCAGGCCCATAAAGGACAGTCGGGCGCCGTCGGTGCCGCCCCGGATGGGCTCCACCTCTGCCTTCACCCCGGCAGCCTGGGCCGCCTTCTGGGCGTTTTCAATGAGGAACATGCAGTCCTCCAGCTTCTCTTTCATGTTGTAGTAGCTGTCCTGCATGGTCAATTCCACCCGAGCAGCGGGGTACTGGCCCTGGATGGTATCCACAGCCTGACGCATCTGAGCCTTGCGCTGCTCAAACTTGGCCCGGTCATGGTCACGGATGATGTACTCCATGCGGGCAGAGGCGGTGGTGCCCTCCAACCGATCCAAGTGGAAAAATCCCTCATACCCATCGGTGTGGGCGGGGGTCTCCTGGGCGGGGAGCAGAGTATTGAGCTGCTGAGCCAGCAAAATGGCGTTGACCATCACATCCTTGGCGTAGCCGGGGTGGACCGACACGCCGGTGATGTCCACCTTGGCGGATGCGGCGTTAAAGTTCTCATACTCAATGGAACCAGCAGCCCCGCCGTCCACGGTATAGGCGTACTGGGCTCCGAAGCCTTCCACGTCAAAGTGGTTGGGCCCCTCTCCGATCTCCTCGTCGGGGGTGAAGGCCACGCAAATGGGGCCGTGGGCCACCTCTCCAGCCAGCAGCCGCTCACACAGGGTCATGATCTCCGCAATGCCCGCCTTGTCGTCGGCTCCCAGCAGGGTGGTACCGTCGGCAGTGATGAGGGTCTTGCCCTTGAGGTCTGCCAGGAAGGGGAACTCTTTGGCCCGGATCACCCGGCCCTCCTGGGGCAACACCACGTCGCCGCCGTCATAGTTTTCGTGGAGCACGGGATTGACGTTCTCCCCGGAAAAAGCGGGCGCGGTGTCCATATGGGCCAAAAAGCCCAGAGCAGGGACATGCTCCATGCCAGTGGTCGCTGGAATGTGGCCGGTGACAATGCACCACTGCTCATCCAGCTTCACATTCTGTACCCCCAGGTCGCGAAGCTCCTGCTCCAGCACACGGGCCAAATCCCACTGCACAGGGGTGGAAGGGGTCACACCGGTGTCCTCGCTGGACTGAGTATGGATTTTGGCATAGGTTAAAAAGCGTTCGTATGCACGCATCTTTCATCTTCCTTTCTGATATGATCTTCATACAACTCCACTGCAAGTTCACACTTACGTGAGGAGAAGACGGAACGGCTTCCATTTTTTCAACTGTTTGCACACCAGGCAGATGCCCAAAAACACCAAGAAGGCTCCCACCGTGCGGCTAAAAAAGCTGTTCCAAGTCACATGAAACACCTTGGTGGTCATGTTCAGCACAAACATATGAATCAAGTAGACATTAAAGGTTTCCGAGCTGACGTACTCCAGCGCACGCTTCACCTTGTTGCCCACGCGATCAAAGTTGAAGTAGCGGAAAAACAGGAAAATGGCGGTGGAATACAGAGCACCGGGCAGGTTCGTATACCCCTTAAACAAGCTCACCACTTCTCCGGCCTGATAGGAGCAGTACCACGTCCCTATGATGTGTGCCGCCAATCCCAAAACACCCAGCCCGTAAATCACCAGGCGCACCTTCCGGGCAATGGGGAAATGGTAGATATAGTACCCCACAAACAGGTATATCAGTAGGCTGCTGGTGAGGGGGAAGCTCAACTTGCTGCTGACCGGAATCACTGGGCCAAAGAGCCGATTGATGAAGGGAATCAATTCATTGAGCAGATATCCCACCACAATCACATAGAGGAAAATGCTCTGACGATTCTCCTTGGGAATTAGACTGATAACGGGAATCAGCAAATACGCCCCAAACAACGGCATGAAAAACCAGTACACATTCCAATGCTTGGAGTTGATGATGGTATCCAGCACGCCATATACCGTAGCAGGCTCTACCGTGTACCCCATAATGATAATCTTAAAAATCAGGGCCAATACGCTCCACAGCACAAAGGGGATCACCGTTTTCTTGATGCGCTTCCACGCATAGGTCTTGGTGTCATAATAATCCCGGTAATCCAGCAAAGTCGTGCCAGAAATCATAAAAAAGACGGGCACGGCGAAATAAAACACCGACTCCAGCACATTGGCCGTCAGCCATACACGTTCATAGGAAAACCGCCAGAACACTCCATTGGCATGAAGGATCACCACGGAAAGGCAGGATAGGACCGTCAGAAATGTAATGGCAAACGATCTCTCCCTTTGTTTTGTCGCCTGCTTCATGTATTATCTCTCTCCTTTTTTTGCGCTCACTTCACAATATTATACATCATTGGCACGGTTTTGCAAGATGATCGGGCTGGTGCTCCACTCCGCCCCGCAGGGAGTGATGTGCTTCCGGCACAAAGCGTAGAAATCCGTACACGCCGCCTCAAGCTCCATGAGCGGGATGCTCTTCCCGTGGGTGGGCTTGGTGATGACAGGGATGGAGCCGTCCAGATTTCGCAGCACACCCAGTCCTCGCTCATTGGCCCCCAGCACCCGCAGATAGGGCATCTGGGCGGGGCGGTCTTGTTCCCGCAGTCCCAAAGCGGCCCACAGCACCGCTCGGCGGATGCGGGCGTGGGCATAGCGTTTGGTTTTTGCCAGCTCATAGATTTCCTCCAGGCTGGTACCCTGTCGCACTGCCCGGTACAGCCGCTGGGCCAACCCCTCCCCACAGTCGGGAATCTGCTCCCAGTCCTCCGGGCCCAGGCTGCGCAGTCGGGCCAGCATGCCCCGCAGGTTGTACTCCAAAAAGGCGGGGTTGTCCATGGGAATGGCACCAGAACGAATTTCCCCTCGCACATAGGAAGCCGAAGGATAGTGCTCATGGTGGCCCCCGTCGTGGCCAGCCCCCACCCGGCGCACCGGATAGACGTGGGGCGTCCACCCCAGGCGACAGGCCGCCCGCAGGTACTCCACCCCCAGGTTGTCGTTGGCGTTGCCCAGGCAAGCGGCCCCCGCCTGCCCCAGCAGCTCCTCCACAGCCCGGTGGCGGCACTGGGCAAAGGGCAGGCCCTGGGCCAAGAAAGGCTGGAGGGCCTGGGTAAACTCCGGGGTATCCAGAACCTGGGCCACTCGCTCCAGCGCCCCCCCATCTCCCGTCTCACTGCCAAAGGAGAGAGCGGTGGCACCGGCAGCGTGGAGCACCCCTACCCCGCCTCGGGCGAAGGTCTCCGCCGAGGACACCGCCCAAACCGTAGGAATCTCCAAAATGAGGTCTGCGCCCCCTTCCAGTGCCATGCGGGCCCGGGCCCACTTATCCGTAACGGCGCACTCCCCCCGCTGGACGAAGTTTCCACTCATGGCGCACACCACTGCGCACTCCCCCACCATGGCTCTGGCGGCGGTAATCTGATGGCGATGGCCGTTGTGGAAGGGGTTATACTCTGCCACGATGCCCACAATTTCCATGCTTCATCCCTCTCCCTGGGTGTATTTTTACACATATCTTACCAAACTGTCAGAAAAGCCCTTGCTTATTCCTTTTTCCAGCATTATAATAAATGCGGTTTTTATTGTATTATACTTCCCCTCTGGACGCAAATACAATTTTATCTTACACAAGAATAAGGAGTGTCAATCATGAAAGTTCTCGTGATCAACGCTGGCAGCTCTTCCCTGAAGTATCAGCTGCTGGACACCGACAACCAGGAAGTTCTGGCCAAGGGCCTGTGCGAGCGCATCGGCATCGACGGCAAGTTCACCTACAAGGCCCCCGGTAAGGAGACCATCGACGCCGCCGACGTGGCCATGCCCACCCACTCTGAGGCCATCCAGGCTGTGCTGGGCGCCCTGGTGGACGAGAAAAATGGCGTGATCTCCTCCATGAAGGAGATCGAGGCTGTGGGCCACCGCGTGGTGCACGGCGGCGAGACCTTCGCCTGCTCCGTGAAGATCGACGAGAAGGTGATGGCCGCCCTGGAGGAGTGCATCCCTCTGGCCCCCCTGCACAACCCCGCCAACATCACTGGCATTAAGGCCTGCGAGGCTGTCATGGGCAAGGATGTGCCCCAGGTCGGCGTGTTTGACACCGCTTTCCACCAGACCATGCCCGCCAAGGCTTACACCTATGCTCTGCCCTACGAGTACTACGAGCAGGACAAGGTGCGCCGCTACGGCTTCCACGGCACCAGCCACAAGTACGTGGCCCAGCGCGCCGCCGCCATGCTGGGCAAGCCCCTGGAAGAGTTGAAGCTCATCTCCTGCCACCTGGGCAACGGCTCCTCCATCACCGCCATTGACGGCGGCAAGAGCGTGGACACCACCATGGGCTTCACCCCCCTGGCTGGCGTTCCCATGGGCACCCGTTCCGGCGATCTGGATGCCGGTATTCTGGAGTACCTGATGAACAAGCACAACATGAGCATGGCAGAGATGATGAACGTGCTCAACAAGAAGTCCGGCGTGCTGGGCGTGTCCGGCGTGTCCTCCGACTTCCGTGACCTCACTGCCGCTGCCGAGCAGGGCAATGAGCGCGCCGCTCTGGCTCTGGACATGTTCTGCTACTCCGTGAAGAAGTACATCGGCGCCTATGCCGCCGCCATGGGTGGTGTGGATGCCGTCATCTTCACCGCTGGCGTGGGTGAGAACTCCGCCGCCGAGCGTATGTCCATCGCCTCCGGCCTGGAGTTCATGGGCATTCACATGGACCCCGAGGCCAACAACGTCCGCGGCAAGGAGACTGTTGTCTCCACCCCCGACTCCCCCGTCAAGGTGCTGCTCATCCCCACCAACGAGGAGCTGATGATCGCCCTGGACACCGCCGAGCTGGCCTAAGTCCCAGAGATACAAAAATCCCGGTGCAATTCTTGCACCGGGATTTTTTATGCCTATTTATCGGGCGGCCACATCTTGGAAAGCCTGGGCTGTACGGAAGAGATACACCAGCTTGAGGATTCCGATGACCAAAAGAGCAATGATAGCTGCCAAAAACACCAAAGCGCCAATGACGATGACCGTGAAGATCACACCCACAATCATGGCAATGGTGGCGATCAGCATCCACTTCCACAGTTTTCTCCACTGGTCGCTGAGCTCGTTGTCCAACCCGGCCAGCACGTCGGCGTGGGCGTTAAACTCATTGTAGCAGCTAAAGAAGGAGAGGATGGCACTGCACAGGGAAACCGTCAGAGCCAAGGCCTCATTGCCGATGAAGATGGTTCCTCCATCCAGAAGCGCGGTAATCAAAATCAAAATCCCCGCCCAGCGATACCCCTCTGCTCTGGAGGCAATGCGCAGCAGCACCACACCGTACACCACGCCACAGGCAAAGTCCAACAGGTATCCCACCACCTGGATGCTGGGCATCCACTGGACGATGACGCTGGCAATGTTGGCAGGGATAAAGAGCCAGAACAACACCCAAATCCACTTGGCCAGGAAGCTACCCCGCTCCCGGAGCTGCTGCTGGTACTCCAATTCCGCCTTCTTTTGGGCCAGGCGATACTGAGGTGCGGTATTTCTCCCTTGATACATACCGCATTGTGTGTTGAACACGCAACTTTCGCAGGTTTCGTGTCCCTTCTGCCGACAGCACAGGGCCAGCTTACACTCCCGGCTGGCCTCCTCCCGGCTGGCCTCCTCCCGGCAGCCCCGGCAGCCGGTTTCCGCCCGATAGCCGCATTCTTGACAGCTTTTTCCACAATAGGTCTCGCTCATAACGCTCCCTCCCTTATTCAGGTTGACCACATTGTATCATGCGGCGAGCAAACAAACAAGCCCCGCCCGGTGCATGACACACCAGACGGGGCTATAAGTTCTGTTCTGAAAAAGCCTCGCAGAGTTCCGTCGCCCGCAGGCGGCGGAAATCGTTGAAATTTCGTTATTTTCACGGACATGCGCCGGGAAAATAACACTTCTCATGGTGGATGAGGTGACTTTTTCGTAAGAAATCGAGCCTCAGCCACCATGCAATTCCCTGACTTGAAAGGCACTCAGCCTTTCAAGTCAAGCTTTAGCAGATACCCTGCCACAGCATGGCGTCGGCCACTTTCAGGAATCCGGCAATGTTGGCACCAGCCTGGATGTCGCCCTTCATGCCGTACTTCTCGGCAGCGTCGGCGCAGGCCTTGTAGATGCCCTCCATGATGTTCTTCAGCTTGGCATCCACTTCCTCGAAGGTCCAGCTGATACGGCCAGAGTTCTGGCTCATCTCCAGACCGGAGGTGGCCACGCCGCCAGCGTTGGAGGCCTTGGCGGGGGAGAACATCAGGCCAGCGCCCTTGATGGCGGTGATGGCCTCGGGAGTGCAGGGCATGTTGGCGCCCTCAAACACACCGATGCAGCCATTGGCGATCAGGGCCTTGGCGCCCTCCTCGTCCAGCTCGTTCTGGGTGGCGCAGGGCAGAGCGATGTCGCAGGCCACAGTCCAGATGCCAGAGCAGCCCTCCACATACTTGGCGGTGGGAACGTAATCCAGGTAGGTCTTGATGCGGGCGCGCTTGACCTCCTTGATCTCCTGAATCACCTTGTAGTCAATGCCGTTCTCGTCCACGATGTAGCCGTTGGAGTCGGACATGGCGATGACCTTGCCGCCCAGCTGGGTGCACTTCTGGTTGGCGTAGATGGCCACGTTGCCGGAGCCGGAGATCACCACCCGCTTGCCCTCAAAGGACTGGCCGTTGTCGTGGAGCTGGGCATCGGCGAAGTAGCACAGGCCGAAGCCGGTGGCCTCGGTACGGGCCAGAGAGCCGCCGTAGGACAGGCCCTTGCCAGTGAGCACGCCGGTCCACTCATTGCGCAGCTTCTTGTACTGGCCGAACAGGTAGCCGATCTCACGGGCACCCACGCCGATGTCGCCGGCAGGCACGTCGGTGTCGGGGCCGATGTGGCGGTACAGCTCATTCATAAAGGACTGGCAGAAACGCATGATCTCGCCGTCGCTCTTGCCCTTGGGATCGAAGTCAGAGCCGCCCTTGCCGCCGCCCATGGGCAGAGTGGTCAGTGCATTCTTGAAGATCTGCTCAAAGCCCAGGAACTTGATGACAGACAGGTTGACGGTGGGGTGCAGACGCAGGCCGCCCTTGTAGGGGCCAATGGCGGAGTTGAACTGCACACGATAGCCCCGGTTGACCTGGACCACGCCGTTGTCATCCACCCAGGGCACCCGGAACAGGATGGCACGCTCGGGCTCCACGATACGGCCCACAATGTTCTGCTGCTCATAGCGGGGATCGGCTTCCACCACGGGCTCCAGGGACTCCAGAACCTCCTCCACAGCCTGGAGGAACTCCTTCTCGTGGCCGTTGCGAGCCTTCAGGCCCTCCATCACGGACTTCAAATACGCGTTCTTCAGAGACATATTTGCCAACATCCTTTCTTCTTTGAAAGTGTGTAATTTAGCTTGTTACTGTATTGTACACCTCCACCCCTATTTTTGCAATACCCAATGTTCAAACTTGCAGAAAAAACGGCATTATCGTGTATCCAGACAAAATATGAAGCTTTTGTTGCACAATTTCGTCAAAGGCATGACGGATATTATCCACTTTGTTCCATTTTACCCAGCAATTCTTGACGGATGGCAGCAGGAAGATTATACTACTATAATGAATCTGATAAGCTGGGGAGGTGTGCCATGGCGGCCCGATATCTGCGCATTCCCATTGACCAGGCGCTGCACAACCTAGAAGTGAACACCATTCTCCGGCGGCATCTGCACCTGTCTGGAACGGTTCTTCGGCGGGTAAAATGGTTGGAGGACGGCATCACCGTGGATGGGCAGCGAGTGACCGTGCGCTACCGGGTCCAGGCAGGCCAGGTTTTGTCGGTGCGGCTCACTGACCCCGCCCCCACCTCCGGGACTGTCCCCGCCCCCGGTCCTCTGGACTTGGTCTGGGAAGACGAGGATCTGGTGGTGGTCAATAAGGCTCCCGGCACCCTGGTACACCCCAGCCACGGTCATTTTTCCGATACCCTGGGCAACTTTCTCATGTATCACTACCAACAGACCGGCCAGGACTGCGACTTTCACCCCGTCCACCGGCTGGACAAGGGGACCTCAGGCCTTCTGGTGGTGGCCAAGCACCCCCACGCCCAGGAACAGCTGAAACAGCAGCTGCACACCCCCCGGTTCCGCCGGGTGTATCTGGCGGTGTGCGATGGCGTTCCCCCTGCCCCTTCCGGCACGGTGGACGCCCCCATCGGGATGGCGGAAGGCTCCTGGACCTCCCGGCAGGTCAGCCCCCAGGGGCAGAGCGCCCGCACCCACTACCAGGTGCTGCAAGCCTGGGAGGGGGGCAGTCTGGTGCAGATGGAGCTGGACACCGGACGCACCCACCAGATTCGGGTCCACATGGCCCACCTGGGCTGTCCCCTCACCGGGGATTTTCTCTATGGGATGGAGCAGCCGGACAAAATCCCCCGCCCCGCCCTCCACTCCTATCACCTATCCTTTACCCACCCCATCACCGGGGAGCCTCTGGCCTTTACCCAGCCCCTGCCCCAAGACATGGCCAAGCTCCTGCCAAAGAAAGAGTTCGAGGTACTTTTATGAAACGACCCACCTTAAAGATTTCCTACAACGCCCCGGTTACCCTCACCTTTGCCCTGCTGTCTCTGCTGGCACTCATTCTCAACGGGGTCACCGACGGGTGGACCAATGCCCACCTGTTTTCCGTCTACCACTGCTCCCTGGCCGATCCCCTGGCCTGGTTCCGCTTCTTTGGCCACACCCTGGGCCACAGCGGATACGCTCACTACATCAGCAATATGGTGCTTATTCTGGTGCTGGGCCCCAATCTGGAGGACCGCTTCGGCAGCTGGAATGTGCTGTGCGCCATTCTGGTCACCGCCGTCATCTCCGGCCTGGTTCAGTTCATCTTCTTCCCCGGCACCGCTCTGCTGGGCGCCTCGGGCATCGTGTTTATGATGATCCTCCTCTCCTCCTTCGGCGGGGTGCGCAACGGCACCATTCCCACCACCCTCATTTTGGTGGCGGTGTTCTACCTGGGAGATGAGATCTGGAACGGCATCTTTGTCCAGGACAACATCTCGCAACTGACCCACATCATCGGCGGCGTATGCGGCACCGTGTTCGGTTTTGCCCTGTCCAGCTCCAAGAAGCGATAACCAAAAGGAGGTTTTTATGCTCAAGCTGACCAACATCCGAAAAACCTACACCGTGGGCGATCTCACCGTGGATGCCCTGCGAGGAATCAGTCTGGAATTTCGGGACAATGAGTTTGTCTCCATTCTCGGCCCCTCCGGCTGCGGCAAAACCACCACGCTGAACATCATCGGCGGGCTGGATCGGTACACCAGCGGCGACCTCATCATCAACGGCCGCTCCACCAAGGAGTACACCGACAGCGATTGGGACACCTACCGCAACCACTCTGTGGGCTTTGTCTTTCAAAGCTACAACCTGATTCCCCACCAGAGCATTCTGGCTAACGTGGAACTGGCCCTCACTCTGTCCGGGGTGTCCAAGGCCGAGCGCCGCCGACGGGCTCAGGAGGCGCTGGCTCAGGTGGGCCTCACCGACCACATGCACAAGCGGCCCAACCAGCTCTCCGGCGGCCAGATGCAGCGGGTAGCCATCGCCCGGGCCCTCATCAACAACCCGGACATCCTCCTGGCTGACGAGCCCACCGGCGCTTTGGACAGCGAAACTTCGGTGCAGGTGATGGATCTGCTGCGGGAAGTGGCCAAAGACCGTCTGGTCATCATGGTCACCCACAACCCGGAGTTGGCGCAGGCCTACTCCACCCGCATCATCCAACTCAAGGATGGCGAGGTGATCGCCGACTCCGACCCCTATGAGAGCCAGTCGGACACCCCCACCCTCACTGGCAAGCAGGCCAAGGCAGGGAAAAAGACCTCCATGTCCTTCCCCACCGCCCTGTCTCTGTCCCTCAACAACCTGATGACCAAGAAGGGGCGTACCTTCCTCACCGCCTTTGCCGGGTCCATCGGCATCATCGGCATCGCCCTCATTCTCTCTCTGTCCTCGGGTATCAACACCTATATCACCAAGGTGCAGCAGGACACCCTCACCAGCTACCCCATCACCATTGAGGCGGAGAGTGTGGACATGACCTCTATGCTCACCTCTTTCATGGGTATGGACGCCTCAGAAGAGGCCGGCGAGCCCCGGGAGGACGACCGGGTGTATGTCTCCAACGTCATGTACGACATGATGGACTCCATGATGAACGCCGAGACGGTGACCAACAACCTGAAGGCCTTCAAAGAGTACCTGGAAGAAGGGGGCGGCGGCATCACCGACCTGGCTCAGGTGTACTACGGCTATGACTTCCAGTTTGACATCTACAACAAGGACCCAGACGGCAAAGTGGTAAAAAGCGACGTGATGTCCGCCATGGAGACCGCCATGGGCTCGTTGTACGGCGGCGACTACACTGCTTACTTTGACTCCATGGGCTCCATGTATGAGAGCTTTGACGTGTGGCAGGAGCTGCTGCCCGGGGAGGATGGCGAACTTATCGCCCCCCAGGTGAAAGACCAGTATGAGCTGCTCTACGGCCAGTGGCCTCAGAAGGAAAACGAGGTCATCCTCTTTGTGGACGGCAACAACCAGATCTCCGACCTGATGCTCTATGCCCTAGGCCTGGTGTCCGTGGACGAGATGAACGAGACCTTGGCCGCCATCCAGGACGGCGAGAGTGTGGAGGTGGAGGACCAGAGCTGGAGCTACGAGGATCTGTGCAAGACCCAGTTCAAGCTGCTGCTCCCCTACGAGCGCTACCAGTACGACGCCAACACCGACACCTACACCGACCTGTCCGCCACCCAGACCGGCCTGGATATGCTCTACAACAGCAGTCAGACCGGCATTGAGCTCAACGTGGTGGGCGTGGCCCGCTCGGACAGCAGCGGCATGATGTCCGGCTCTCTGGGCTACACCCACGCCCTCACCGAGTACGCCATTGAGGCCACGTCCCAGTCCGATCTGGTGAAGGATCAGCTGGCCAACCCGGACACCGACGTCATTTCCAACCTGCCCTTCCGCCAGGAGGGGGATGTGGAACCCACCGACGAGGAAAAGGCCCAGGCCATTGGGGAATACCTGCTCACCTTGGATCCGCAGGCCCAGGCCGAGGCTTACGTGGACGGCGTGAGCCAGCCCAGCCAGCAGTACGTGGACGACACCGTGTCCGCCCAGATGGCCAACATCACCCGGGAGGACATTGAGAAAATGATCTCCCAGGAGTACGCCGCCCAGATGGGGGTAGATGCCGCCACCCTGGACGAGTATATCGCAGGCATGAGCGACGAGGAGCTGTTTGCCCAGGTGGAGGAGGCCATGGCCCAGCAGATCCGGGAGCAGTACACCGCCGGGGTCAAGGCGCAGCTGTCCGCCTTGCCTGCCGCGCAGCTCTCTGCGATGCTCACCCAGGCGGTAAACCAGGGCCCCAGCGACCAAGGTCTGACCCTGGAGCAGTTCGTCTACCTGTACGACCACTACATGCCCCCCACCCACTCCGATTCCACCTACCAGGAGAATCTGGACTTGATGGGGTATGTGGACCTGGACTCCCCCTCCTCCATCAGCATTTACGCCGACACTTTCAAGGAGAAGGATGAGATCGCCGACCTCATCACCGCCTACAACCAGCAGGTGGCGGAAGAGGACCAGATCAACTACACCGACTACGTGGCCCTGCTCATGAGCTCCATCACCGACATCATCAGCGGTGTGAGCTACCTGCTCATCGGCTTCGTGTCCATCTCTCTGGTGGTGTCCTCCATCATGATCGGCATCATCACCTATATCTCGGTGCTGGAGCGCACCAAGGAGATCGGCATTCTCCGCGCCGTGGGCGCCTCCAAAAAGGACGTGTCCCGAGTGTTCAACGCCGAGACCCTCATTGTGGGTCTGGGGGCGGGTGTGCTGGGCATCGTAGTGACGGTGCTGTTGAACATCCCCATCAACGCCGCCATCCACGCCGCTACCGGCCTTGTGGACCTCACCGCCGCCCTGCCCCCGGTGGGTGGCGCTATTCTGGTGGCCATCAGCGCCATCCTCACCATCCTGGCCGGCCTCATTCCCGCGCGTCTAGCCGCCAAGAAGGACCCGGTGGAGGCCCTGAGAAGCGAATAATATCCCATAAGAAAAGCCGCAGAAACTTGTTGTTTCTGCGGCTTTTTTCTTACATTCCTTCTTTGAGAACGCCGTGGTCTCGCAAGACCTTTTCGATGACCGTCCCCTTTACCGCCTTGAGCAGCGGCTTTTTCAGCAGGTTCACTGGGCCGGGCAGTTCCACTTCCAGAGGAGACTTGCCGTCCATCAGACGCACAGAGCTCTCCAGCAGCTCCCGCACGTCGTACACGCTGCCCCACACTTCGGGCACACCACGGTCCACCCCCAGCAGGCCATACACGGCCTCCATGGCGGTGCGCACGGAATACTCGGTGGTGAATACGGTATCCCGGGGGGTCTGGGCAAACTGGCCCAGGAAGGCGAAATTGACGCAGCCGTCGGGGATGACGTCGGGGCGATCCCCTTCGGCCCGAGGCATGAAGAAGGCGGTGATATAGGGCATCATGGTGGGCACACACACAGCGCTATTCCGGGCCAGATCTTCAATCTGCTCCACCGGTACCCCCAGGTGGTACAGCCACTCCTGAGTGATCTCCTGGCCGGTGCACTCCTTCATGGGCTTTTTCACATAGTCGCCGGGCACGTCGGTGAACAGGCCGTACACCCACACGCACACCTTTTCCGGCTCCTGCTCCCGGAACTGACCCTGGCGGTTGATGGTCCAGCTCAGCAGCCACTTGGAGTCCTGGCAGCTGACGATGCCGCCGGTGACCACCTTTCCCGTACGGGGGTCCCGCTTGCAGATATTGGTGATATAGGGAATGATCTTGTCATCCAGAGTGGTGATGGTGGCAGACTCCCAGTTGGTCTTGGACACGTCAGAGCAGAATTTCTCGGGACGGCCAAAGGCGGGGTCCTGCCGGGCGATATTCTTCCACAGGTTCCAGCAGCCGCTGGTGCGCACCAGGGCGTCCCCATTGGGGGCATGGTCCTGATCGCCGTAGATGGTCCCCTCGGTGCAGGAGCCGTTGGTAACAAACACCAGATCCTGCTCGGTGAGCACAATGCCCTTCTCCACTCCCTTGACCTTGCACTCGATGGCGGTGGCCACCTTGCGGCCGTTGTGGATATCAAAGAGGACGTTGGTCACTTCGGTGCCAAACTGGAAGTCCACCCCCGCATCCTCCAGGTATTTCTGCATGGGAAGAATGAGGGATTCGTACTGATTGTAGCGAGTGAACTTCAAGGCGCTGAAATCAGGCAGACCGGCGATGTGGTGGATGAACCGCTGGAAGTACAGCTTCATCTCCAAAGCGCTGTGCCAATTTTCAAAGGCGAACATGGTGCGCCAGTACAGCCAGAAGGTGGACTCAAACACCTCGTCGTCAAACACATCCTCGATGGTCTTGTCGTACAAGTCCTCGTCGGGGGTCAAAAACAGCTTGACGATCTCCATGCACCCCTCCTGGCTGAGCCGGAACTGCCCATCCGTGTGGGCGTCCTGGCCCCGGTTGACGGTGGCACGACACAGGGAGTAGTTGGGGTCGTGCTTGTTGAGCCAGTAGAACTCGTCCAGCACCGAGGCCCCGGGTATTTCCAGAGAGGGAATGGAGCGGAACAGATCCCACAGGCACTCAAAGTGGTCCTCCATCTCCCGGCCGCCTCGCATAATATAGCCGCGGCTGGGTTCCAAAATGCCGTCGCAGGCGCCACCCGCCACGTCCATGGCCTCCAGAATGTGGATATGGTCCCCCTTCATCTGACCGTCCCGCACCAGGAAGCAGGCGGCAGCCAGAGAGGCCAGTCCGCTGCCCACCAGATAGGCGTGCTTGTCGTCCACACCCTGGGGCTTTTCCGGGCGGGCAAAGGCCTCATAGTTGCCCTTGGTGTAGTAGATGCCCTTGCTGTTTTTCTGTTGCTTCCCCAGCTCGGTGTTCCGGTATTCCGGCTGGGTCTGGGCTTGGGCCTGCTTGGCCTCCTGCTTCTTCTTGGTGAAAAATACCGCCGCGCCCGTTCCAGCCAGACCAGCTGCAGCAGCAGTGAGGGCTGCAATTTGCTTTCGATCCATAGAGGATAACCACCTTTCTATCGGTACCGCTCCCGCGGCAGATCTTGTTGATGGTCTTATCCTACCCCCGCTCCGCAGAAAAAAACATGAACAGATGAGGGGGAATGATAAAAATTTTATCATTCCCCCTCATCTGTCAAGCGGTTTGGGTTATTTGTGTAGGGCCGCAAAATTGGCGATGGAATGGCCCACATTGCCCTGCACGGTGGTGCTGATGCGCTCCACCAGCCCATGGTAGTCCTCTCCCATGCCCTTTTTGATCCAGTCCAGCATGAGGCCCACAAAGCTGTACTTATAAAAGTCGGCAATGAAGTTCTTATCCTCTTCGGAAATGTCCACGCCCTGGCTTTTTTCCTCCACCACACCCCGGATCAGGCCATAGGTGAGCTGGAACAGATAGCTCTCCATGCGCTCCCGGCTGATGCAGCGGTAGGCGTTGAGCACAAAAGGACGGTTCTCCAACACCGCCTCAAAGATCTGGGTCAGCCCCTCCTGCCAGGTGTCATAGGTCTTTTTCCCCTGCAACGCCTGGGTAGCGTCCTCCACACAGGTCCACTCCACCAGATCGTAGATGTCCTTAAAGTGGTAGTAAAAGGCCATGCGGCTCATGCCGCAATCGCTGGTCAGGTCCTGAATGGTGATCTTGTCCAGTGGCTTTTTCAGCATCCACCGTTTCAGCGATGCCGATAGGGCCGGTTTGGTGGCATTCATGGCGCATCCCCCTTTGCTTTACAAAAAGCACACCGCCTGTGCCCCTCGGGACACAGGCGGTGGCTGTACGCAGCCCTCATGGGCCTTTGTTCTTGTTCAAATGGACGTTTCCGCCAACCACTTACTCGTGGTCGTGGTCGCAACCGCAGTCACAGCCGCAGCCGCACTCGTCGTCCTCGCCGCCGAAGTCCAGAGCGAACTTCTGGCCGCACTTGGGGCAGTCGATGACACCGGCCTCCAGCACCTCGTCGTCGATGACCAGACCCTCCCCGCAGTTGGGGCAGTCCACTTCGAAGAAGTCCTCTTCCTCGTCGTCGCAGCAGCAGTCATCGTCGTCACAGCAGCAATCGTCCTCGTCATCCTCGTTGACAATAGCCTCCACATCGGCCAGATCGTCGGAAATGGCGTCGATCTCCTCACCAAACTCGTCCAAAGTGGCGTCCACAGTGTCCAGCTGATCGCCGATCTCCTTGAGGACATCCAGCATTTCGGCCAGAACCTTGGCCTCGCCGCTCTCAGACTTGTCCAGGCCCATGCCATCAAACATACCCTGGATATATGCAACCTTCTCAGAAATGGTCATGATGATATCTCCCTTCCAGTGTGCAAAATGAGTGGATTGGAATGGAACCGATTCAATTCACTTACCGTGAATTAGCCCTTGCAGCGCTCCATATACTCGCCGGTACGAGTAGCCCCAGCAAACCTCGGTTTGCCGGGGACCCCGTGATTTCAAATCCTCGGGCGAAGTCAATTCGCCCTGCGGCAAGATTTTGGTCGAGGCCCAAAATGCTTGTACGCACTTCGTGCGCCCCGCTTTGCGGGGTAATCGATACCCGCAAGGAAGTCTCGGCTGTTTGAGTTGCTTTACAGCGAATTAGCCCTTGCAGCGCTCCATATACTCGCCGGTGCGGGTATCGATGCGGATGCGGTCGCCGGGGTTGATGAACAGGGGCACCTTGATCTCAGCGCCGGTCTCCAGAGTGGCGGGCTTAGTCACGTTGGTGGCAGTGTCGCCCTTGAAGCCGGGATCGGTCTCGGTGACCTCCAGGTCCACGAAGTTGGGGGGCTCCACGCCGAACACGCTGCCCTTGTAGGACATGATCTTGCAGGACATGTTCTCCTTGACGAACTTGAAGTTGTCGCCCAGCACGTCCTTGTTGATGGGCATCATGTCATAGGTCTCCATGTCCATGAAGTAGTACAGATCGCCGTCGTTGTAGCTGTACTCCATCTCCTTACGGTCCACGAAAGCCTGCTCGAACTTGGCGGTGGGGTTGAAAGAAGTCTCGGTGACAGCGCCGGTGATGACGTTCTTCATCTTGGTACGCACGAAAGCGGCGCCCTTGCCGGGCTTAACGTGCTGGAACTCCACAACCTGCATCACCTTGCCATCCATCTCAAAGGTCACGCCATTGCGGAAATCGCCTGCGGTAATCATTGCCATTGGTCTCGTCCTCCAATATCATAAAGTTTGGGAATCCAAAGTATAAGTCACTGTATTATACCCCATCTCCCCTTTTTTTGCAAGGGGGTGGGCCACAATTCTGGCCGGAAAATGGGGAATCTCCCTTGTGCCAGTTGCCCAGTTTACAGGATAATCAGCTCCTTGGGGGAAGCGGTGATGTCCACGCAGCCCTCGTCAGTCAGCCACAGCACGTCCTCAATGCGCACGCCGAACTTACCGGGCAGGTAGATGCCGGGCTCGGCGGACAGGGTGGCGCCGGAGGGAATGGTCTGGGGCCAGAAGGGAGAGAAGCGGGGATTTTCGTGGATTTCAATGCCCAGGGAGTGGCCAAAGCCATGACCAAAGTATTCCCCATAACCGGCGTCGGCAATCACCTTGGCAGCGGCGTTGTGCACCTCGCTGCCGGTGACACCGCCGTGGGCGGCGGCAATGCCCGCCAGCTGGGCCTTCAATACGGTGTCATACACCAGGCGCATCTCGTCGGTGGGCTCGCCCACGGCCACGGTACGGGTCATGTCGGAGCAGTAGCCGCCCACCACACAGCCGAAGTCCATGGTGACAAACTGGCCCTTCTCAATCACCGACAGGCCGGGCACGGCATGGGGCTTGGAGCCATTGGCGCCGCAGGCCACGATGGGGTCAAAGGAGTTGCGCTGCGCGCCCTTGCTGGCCATGATGTAGGTCAGGCGGGCGGCAATCTCACTCTCGGTAACACCGGGCTTGACGTAGTTCAAAATCTCAGTAAAGGCCTCGTCGGTAATGCGCTGAGCCTCCCGCATGACCGCCAGCTCCTCCTCGTCCTTGACCATGCGCAGACGGGTGAGCATGTCGGAAGCAGCCACCAGCTCCACGCCGGACAGGGTCTCCTGCCACAGCTTGTACTGGGCCACATTCATACCCTCGTCCTCAAAGCCCAATTTTTTGACGTTGTTGGCAACCACCAGGGCCAGCACCAGCTCCCGGTAGGTCTGGCCGGAGCGCAGCACGTCCACATGGGCGCCGGTGATCTCCTGGTTGGCCGCCTCAATGTACCGGGAATCGGTGTAGTACCAGCACTCCTGGGCGGTGATGAAAGCCACGCCCTCCCCATGGAAGCCCATGGCGTAAAACTCGCCGGACTCGGAGGTCACCAGCATGGCGTCCAGCCCCAGGTGGGGCAGTTCCTTGGCAATATTCTTGATGTGATTCATCTCAAAGACTCCTCTCTTACAAATAACTTTGGTAAATGCGTTTCATGGTCACGGCGTCCTCCGCCTGGGTGCCTGCACTCTCACAGATGAAGGTGGGGCTCCACCCCCGCGCTGCCACGGCTTTGGCCAGCGGCTCCCAGTCGGGGCCGTAACCCCCGTCGTCCTCAAAGGTGCGGTGGCACTTCTCCCCTCCGTTGGGGGTGAACTCGATGTGGGAGAAGTGGCTGTGGAACCGGCTGGCTCGGTCTGCTCCTAACTCCGCTTCCATGCGGCCCAGCATCCGCTCCACCGCCTCGGCCCCCTGATCTGCGCCCAGAGAGCGGGCGTACAGGTGGCCGAAGTCCACACAGGGGATGAGGCTCTCGTGCACCTGGCACAGGCGCAGCACCTCATCCAGATCACCCAGCTGATTGATCTTTCCCATGGTTTCCGGACACAGGGCGATGTGGCCAAAGCCCTGATCCTCACACACCGCCACGATTCTCTTTAAAAAGGGCAGAGCAATGGCCATGGCCTCCTCCCGGGTGCGCTTCATCAGCGCCCCGGAGTGGATGACCACCCGGGTGGCACCCATCTGGCTGGCCACGCCGCAGGCGGCGGTGATGTAGCCGATGGTTTTCTCCTGGGACTCCGGGTCCGGGTTTGCCAGGTTGATGAAGTAGGGGGCGTGGAGGGACAGGGCGATACCCCGCTCCTGGGCCTGTCGACCCAGGGCCACGGCGGTCTCCTCCTTCACCCGCACCCCCTTGCCGCACTGGTATTCGTAGCAGTCCAACCCCAGCTCCTGAAGCCACCGGGGCGCATCCACGGAGGACTTATAGGGGAAGCTCTCCGCATTTCCCGCAGGTCCGAATTTGGCGCTCATACCTTCTCACCTCCTGCGGACAACAGCCGGAAGGGCACCTCAATGGCGTAACGCACATAGCGGCCCGGGTTGCCCGCCAGACGAATGGGCTTGACCAAAATGGTGGTCACCCCCGCCCGATTGCCCCCCAGCACGTCGGTGAACACCTGATCCCCCACAATAGCGGTCTCTTGGGGTGTCACCCCCATCTGCTCCATGGCTTTGAAGAAAGACGGTGTCTTTGGCTTTCCGGCGTGGCCGATGTAGGGTACCTCCAGCCCCTGGGCAAAGGTGCGGGGGCGTGGCTCGTGGCGGTTGTTGGACAGGACAAACAGGGCCACTCCGTGGGCGGCCAGATCGTCCCGCCATGCCTTTAACTTCTCATCGGGCAAAGGCACCCCGTAAGGTACCAGGGTATTGTCCAGGTCTGCCAGCAGCAGCCGGATGCCACGACGCTGTAAAGCTTCTCCGGTCAATTCATATATGTTGTCAGCCACATGGGTGGCTCGAAATAAGGGCATAGCTCACCTTCTATTCTGCTCACAAAGAGCATAGGATTTCACTAGGACATGTTATCACAAAACCACTTCACTCACAAGGGGGAACCTATCATGACCCAAGTGCTCCTGGCGGTGCATCCCTCCGCCAGCCTCTCCCATCCCCAGGCCACGCCCGCCCACATGGCCTATCGCATTGGCCCTGGCCCTAAGCTGCTGGGGATTCGTCTGCCGCCCCAGCTGCGGGGCGGAGTGATGCTGCTGGAGGCCCGGGACTGGGACGGCAGCGGCGACGTCATCCCCTGCTGCCGCCAAATTCTGTGGGAATGCCGCCACCGGGGGTATTCCGGCATTGTCTGCGACTTTGACGGGGCTCCGGTGGGCAACTTCAGCCGCCTGGTCCACATCCTAGACCGAAACTGTCAGGCCCAGGGATGGACCTTGGACCTCCCCGCCCAGTTCTCCTCCTTCGCCCCAGGCGGACGGGTACTGGTGTCCTCGGTGGTCACGTCGTGCAGCCTGCGCCGCCGGGTGCAAGAGGCGGTGGAGAAGTACGGCGCGCCCCGCACCACCCTGGCAGTGGAATGGGTGCGGGAGGACTTCCCCCTCCCCGCCCAGCATCGGGGCACCCCCATTTCGCCCCAACACCTGGAGGGACAAATGAAGCGATTGGAACCTGCGGTGTTCTATGATCGAGGTATGTGTGAACACTACTATACGTATATGGCCGCCGGAGGACAGGCCCACTTTGTCCTCTACGACACCTCCCATTCCATCCGCGCCAAGGTGCAGCTGGCCCGGGACATGCACCTGGGGGCGGTGCTGCTGCCAGGTCCCGAGGTGGAGGGCTGTCTGGACCAAGTCCTGACAAATTAGAAAAAGACCGTTGCAGAATATCTGCAACGGTCTTTTAGCTCATCAATAGAACTTCTTGCGGTTCTTACGAGCGGCCTCGCTCTTCTTGCGGCGCTTGACGCTGGGGCTGTCATAGAACTCGCGCTTACGCACCTCGGCCAGCACGCCGGACTTGGCGCAGCTACGCTTAAAGCGCTTCAGAGCGTTCTCCAGAGACTCGCCCTCACGGACATGAATTTCGGACATCTATATTTCCCTCCCTCCGAGGCATCCGGCTATATCCAGGATGCTTTAAGGGCCATTCGATATGGCTTTAACAGTGGTATTATATGAAATTTTTACGCGCTTGTCAACACCAATTTATCGTCAACCGCAAAAACCCTTTCGGTTACTGGGATAGGATGGAAACTCAGGGCTTGACAATCAGGTTGACCAGACGGCCGGGCACCACGATGGTCTTCACCAGGTTCATGCCCTGGGTGAACTTCTGCACCTTCTCGTCGGCCTGGGCAGCGGCCACAATGGCGTCGTTGTCGGCATCGGCGGGCACCTGGATGTTGGCGCGCACCTTGCCGTTGACCTGTACCACCAGGTTCAGCACAGAGGCCACGGTCTTGCTCTCGTCGTACTCGGGCCAGGGCTGCTGGCAGACAAAGCCCAGCTGCGCGTTGTAACCCAGCATCTCCCACAGCTCCTCGGCAATGTGGGGCGCGAAGGGGGACAGCATGGTAATGAGGGCCTTCATGTCGCCCTTGGTGCAGCCGTTCTGGCCAAACTCGTTGACCAGGCTCATCATGGCGGCAATGGCGGTGTTGAACTTCATGCCCTCGATGTCGTCGGCCACCTTCTTGATGCACTTGTGCAGGGAAGCGGCGTTGGCCTCGGACTGGTTCTCGTCATCCTTGCAGCTCTCGGCCAGGTTCCACACCTTGTCCAGGAAGCGCTTACAGCCCTTCACGGCGTTGTCCGACCACACAGCGGCCTGCTCGAAGTCGCCAATGAACATGATATACAGGCGCAAGGTATCGGCGCCGTACTGGGCCACGATGTCGTTGGGGTTGACCACGTTGCCCCGGGACTTGGACATCTTCTCGCCGCCCTCGCCCAGGATCATGCCATGGCTGGTGCGCTTCTGATAGGGCTCCTTGGTGGGCACCACGCCGATGTCGTAGAGGAACTTGTGCCAGAAGCGGGAGTAGAGCAGGTGCAAAGTGGTGTGCTCCATACCGCCGTTATACCAGTCCACGGGAGACCAGTAGTTCAGAGCCTCCTTGGAGGCCAGAGCCTTGTCGTTGTGGGGGTCCATATAGCGCAGGTAGTACCAGCTGGAACCGGCCCACTGGGGCATGGTGTCGGTTTCCCGACGGGCGGGACCGCCGCACTTGGGGCAGGTGGTGTTGACCCAGTCGGTCATCTTGGACAGGGGGGATTCGCCGTCATCGGTGGGCTCGTAGCTGTCCACGTCAGGCAGCAGCAGGGGCAGCTGATCCTCGGGCAGAGGCTCCCAGCCGCACTTGTCACACCACACCATGGGGATGGGCTCACCCCAGTAACGCTGACGGGAGAACACCCAGTCGCGCAGCTTGTAGTTGACCTTGGCCACGCCGATGCCCTTCTCCTCCAGCCACTTGGTGATGGCCGGGATAGCGTCCTTCACGGTCAGGCCGTTGAGGAAGTCGGAGTTGACCATGATGCCGGTCTCATCCTTGGCGGTGAAGGCGGCCTTCTGCACGTCCTCGCCGCCGGAGACCACCTCGATGATCTCACAGCCGAACTTCTTAGCAAAAGCCCAGTCGCGGTCGTCGTGGGCAGGCACGGCCATGATGGCGCCGGTGCCGTAGGTAGACAGAACGTAATCGGAGATGAAGATGGGGATCTCCTTGCCGTTAACGGGGTTGATGCCAGCCACGCCGTCCAGCTTCACGCCGGTCTTTTCCTTGCTCAGCTCGGCGCGCTCCAGGTCGGACTTGGCAGCGGCGGCCCGCTGATAGGCCTCCACGTCCTCCACGTTCTTCAAAAGGCCCTTCTCCTTCCACTCTGCCACCAGGGCGTGCTCAGGAGCCAGCACCATGTAGGTGGCGCCGAACAGGGTGTCGGGACGGGTGGTAAACACCACGATGGGGTCGCCGTTGGTAGAGTAGAAGGTCACCTCGGCGCCGGTGGAGCGGCCAATCCAGTTGCGCTGCTGGGTCTTCACCCGCTCGATGAAGTCCACCTCGTCCAGATCGTCGATGAGGCGCTGGGCATACTCGGTGATCTTCAGCATCCACTGGCTCTTCTCCTTGCGGATGACGGGGGAGCCGCAGCGTTCGCACACACCGTCCACCACTTCCTCGTTAGCCAGTACGCACTTACAGGAGGTGCACCAGTTGACCGGCATGGTGGCCTTGTAGGCCAGACCGTGCTTGTACAGCTGGAGGAAAATCCACTGGGTCCACTTGTAGTACTTGGGATCGGTGGTATCGATGACACGATCCCAGTCAAAGCCAAAGCCCAGCATTTTCAGCTGGCTGGTGAAGTTCTGGATGTTATCGTGGGTCACCTTGGCGGGGTGAATGTGGTTTTTGATGGCGTAGTTCTCGGTGGGCAGGCCGAAGGCGTCAAAGCCCATGGGGAACAGGACATTGTAACCATCCATGCGCTTTTTGCGGCAGACGATGTCCATGGCGGTATAGGGCCGGGGATGGCCCACGTGCAGGCCCTGGCCGGAGGGGTAGGGGAACTCCACCAGGCCGTAAAATTTCTTCTTTTCGCTGTTGTCGTGGGCGGCGTAGACCTTAGCGTCCTCCCACTTCTTCTGCCACTTGGGCTCCAAATTGGCAAAATCGTACTTCAACTTCCACACTTCCAATCAAACAGGAGCATTGCTCCCAAAAGTAGTATCTGACCTCCCCAAAGGGGGAGAAGTTTCACAGTCCTTTGATTATACCGTATTTTCCAGCTGTTTTCAACTGCCACTTCTCCCAATTAAATGTGTAAATCCTTGCGGGTGAACACCGCCACCGCAGCCCCGTACAGGACAAGCCCCAAGGCCAGCAGCACTAAGGCCCCCGCCACCGCGCCGCTCTCCCCGGCAGCCAGCTCCTCGGGCTGGAAGAGGGTGAACACCGTGAAATACTTGGCCGTCTCCGCCTTGCCCCCCATGTTGGCCATCATCTGGAAGACATACATCAAAATGGGCAGGCCAGCCCCCACCCCCAGGCTGTATTTGGTCTCAGAAAACAGGCAGGAGGCCAGAAAACAGATACCGCCCAGGCACAGGTGCAGGCAAAAGAGCCCCGCGTTAACCCGCAACAGCTGCTCCAACTCCAGCTGGCCAGGAAAATAGTATTCCCCGCTGAACCACTCCAGTGCTGTGATGTACACCGACAAAATGAGGGTCCCACTCACCAGCACCGCCCCCTGGGTCAGGGCGATGGTGCTGCGCCGTACGGGGGCGGACAGTAAGGAGGCCATGGAACTATCGTCCACATACTTGGCCACCAGTCCATTACCCCGGAGGATGCAAAAGAGCATGGGGAAAATGAGCAGAATGAAGCCATACAGATAGGAGCACAGAAATCCCATCAGGCTGGTAGCTCCTCCGGTCATGCCCACCGCTGCCATCAGTTCCGGCATCAGCTCCACATAGCTGTCCAACAGCTGGGCCATTTCCGGCTCATACATACTGACGATGATGACCACATACATGGCCAGCACCGCCGCCAAAATGAGCAGCAACTTGACACTGCCCTTCATGCCTCGGCGAAACAATACCCCGTTCAACATGCCCCATCACCTCCGTAATAGTTCATGAAAATCTCCTCCAGGCTGTGCCGGGTGGTCACGGTTACTCGGCACCCATCCTGGGTTCCATGGAAGTCCCGGGCAAAGGCAGCGGCCAGCTCCTCACTGTCCAGGGTGACGGTATAGGGCCGCACATGGCGCTCCCGCAACTGCTCCACCCCGTCCACCGCCACCATCTTGCCGCCCCGGATGATTCCAATGCGGTCGCAGGTGCGCTCCACCTCTTCAAACATGTGGCTGGAGAGAAGAATGGTTTTGCCCTTCTTCTTTTCCGCCGCCACCAGGTCCACAAACCGGCTCTGCATCAGGGGGTCCAGGCCGCTGGTGGGCTCGTCGAAAATTAAAATCTCCGGGTCGTGCATCAGGGCAGCCACCAGGCCCAGCTTCTGCTTCATGCCCTTGCTCATCTTCTTGATCTTCCCCTTGGGGTCCATCTGAAAATAGTCCAGCAATTCCTGCTTCCGATGTTCCCCCCGTAGGTTCCGGTACCGCTCCAGAAATTTCAGGTAGTCCCCACCGGTCATATCGTCAAAAAAGCTGATCTCTCCAGGGACATAACCCAGCTGGGCCTGGATGCGGGCCCGGTCCTTCCAGCAGTCCAGCCCAGCGATGGTGCAGCGCCCCTGCTGAGCCCGCAAAAATCCCATCAGGTGCCGGATGGTGGTGGTCTTTCCCGCCCCATTTGGGCCTAAAAAGCCAAAGACTTCCCCCTGGGAGACCTGGAAGTTGGCGTCAAACACGCCCTTGCCGCCTCCATAGTCCCGGGTCAGGTGTTCCACACAGATGACATTCATAAATATTCCTCCCGGTATGTGCTGTTTTTCAGTATCGTGATCCACTGGATGAATTCATTCTGCATCTTCTCCACATCCAAGGGTGCTCCCTGCATTCTCCAAGCGTGCAGATAGCCGTCCATCATCCAAATCAGCATGTTATAGATCCGACGCGGGTCCACCTCCTCTTTGAATTTGGTGAAATCCACTCCAGAAAAGTAGGTCTCAAAGATATCATCCACCCCCTGGACATTCACCTGCTTGAGGCCTTCGGACACATCCTCTTTTTCGGAGAAATAGGAACGAATGCTGAAATCCATAATATAAGGGTGTTTGCCCAGCACCTCCATCTTTTTCACAGCGGAATCGTGGAGCAGCTCATAGAAATCTGTGATGTTCCACAGCTTCTCATCCACCACCGCCCGGGTCACTGTCTCCAAGGCATAGTGATACACGGCAAAATACAGCTCCTTTTTGTTGTGGAAGTAGTAAAACAGCAGTCCCTTGGACACCCCCGCCTTGGCAGCGATGAGGATGGCCAGTTGTTTCTCCTCCGGTAATTCTCGAAAACGTGGATTCATAGGCGTTCTCCTTGACCTATTGGGTTTGACCGAATCGGTTCAATGCCAATATACCCCATTGACTCAAATTTTCAAGCCCCTTTTCCACGGGGGACAAACGGCCACATCACAAACGACCCGGCAAGGCTGAGCGGTGGTCACCGCTCAGCCTTGCCGGGTCGTCTTTCCTCCATCATTCTGACTGCTGCATGTACCGATTGATACGGGCAATGCGTCGTTTCATGCGGCTAAACTGGAACACCCACACCCCTGCATAAACGGCCAGGAAAATGGCGAAGTAGCTCACCACTCCCATCACATTCCGGTCCATCCAGCGCATCAGATAGGCCACCGGGAAGGTAGCCAAGGAGCAAATCACCAAATGGGTGAGAGTCTGGCGCGTGAGGCCCCAGTCCTCTCTCTCCCAAATCACGGAGGCCCCTCCCCAGGCAGCGCCGTACAAAACCGACACCACAGTTTGAAGCACCACGGCGGTCAACTCCGACCCTGCATCCTGGATCAGCTGGGGATGGACGGCATAATAGTTTCCATCCCCCAACATAGCCGACACCACAATGGCGATCACTGTGCTGATGCTAATTCCCAATCCCGCCCCCAAGAGGCAGCGAATCCATACCATTCGTTTCATGTTCATCCCTCACAATCCCAATACTTCTTTGATTTTCGCCACATTTCTTCTGGACACATAGGAGGTGCTCCCATCCAGGAAACAGACGCATATGGTACCGGTATAGCTCAGGTCAAATTTTTTCACATGCTTGAGATTGATAATCTCCGAGTGGGAGATGCGCACAAAGTTTCGTTTGTCCAGCCGTTTCTCCACCTCGTACAGTCGCATTTTCAACAGGTATTCTCCTCCGGTAGTCACCGCCATCACCTTCCCATCCGAGGCGTACACCCGGAGAAGCTGGGACGGGTCCAAAATCTCCGCCTCCTCTCCGCGAAAGCCAGACAAAATGGTAGGCGACTGCTGGGACAGCTGTTGCACCAAATCATAGATCTGCTCATCCACCTGGGCTGTGACCACCACAATGCGGGTCTGTTCACAGTTGGGGTCCAGTTTGATTTCCACTTGCATGCTCTATCACCTCCCTGGTTGAGGCTAGTATAAAGAATCTCTGAGGGCATTTCCACTGTTTTTCTACCATCGGTCGGTTTTGCCCCATAGGCGGTCGGTCATCCCCCTGGTTACTCTCACCCCTTTCCCAAGTTTGGCATAGGTTGAGTTGTAATTTCTTTGCCGAGGAGGCCTGACCGATGCCAAATATTCAATATTTTCTGGGTGGCAACACCCCTTTGGGCTTTTATTCCCTGTACCATCAGCTGTCCGACCCCACCAAACACCAAGCTGTGTACATCTTAAAGGGCGGGGCCGGGTGCGGAAAATCCTCCCTTATGCGCCGAGTGGGCCAGAAGGCTCAACAAGCTGGGTATGAAGTGGTGGAAGTTCCCTGCTCCGGAGACCCGGGTTCTCTGGATGCGGTGATACTTCCACAGTTGGGTGCAGCTGTTGTGGATGGAACCGCCCCCCACGTAGTGGAGCCCGCCTGCGCCGGCGTGGTAGAGCGGTACGTGGATTTAAGCCACTTTTACAACTGGAAAGAACTCCAGCCCCTAAAGGACTCCATTCTCGCCGCCACCCACCAGTGCTCCGCCTGTTACAAGCGGGTGTACCGCTGCCTGGGGGCCGCGGGGGAGCTGCTGGGAGACGTGCGGGACCGGGTGAGCTCGGATTGGCTGACCCAAAAGCTGGCCCGTCGAGCCCGGGGCATCATTGCCCGGGAGCTCAAGCCCGTAGCCGCCACCCCCGGGGAGGAGACCCAGGGCTTTCTCTCCGCGGTGACCCACCAGGGCAGTCTCACCCTGTGGGAGACGGTGGAAGGGCAGGCAGACCGGGTCTATGAGCTGTGGGACAGCTACGGTCTGGCCCATGACCTGCTGGCCCCCATCCTCTCCGCCGCGCTGGCCACCGGACACCGTGTGCTGGCCTGCCCTGACCCCATGGCCCCGGATCGACTGGCCCACCTCATCTTCCCCGACCTGTCCCTGGCCTTTGTCACCTCCAATTCCCACACCCCCTGGCCCCATCACCCCTTCCGCCGCCTGCGGCTGGATGCCATGGTGGACCGGGAGGTGTACCGGGCCAGCCGCCCCCGGCTGCGTTTTGCCCAAAAGGTGGCCCAGGCCTTGGTGGATCAGGCCATCGACGGCCTGCGTCAGGCCAAAGAGGCCCACGACGTACTGGAGGGCTACTACAATCCCCATGTGGACTTTGACGGGGTGTATCAGGTGGCCGACCAAGTGGCTCAAGACATTCTATCACTACCCCAATAAGCAAAAAATCGCGCCCTTATGGGCGCGATTTTTCCTTTTATCAGAGCCAATCCTGTATCACATCCACCAGGGTGCAAGGCGTCACCTGATGGTCAATTAACGTGCGGGCCAGCTGGTAAATCACCGAGGAGTAGGTGGTCACATGAGGCACCACAGCGATCTGCCCCGTCTCCTTCTCCTCGATTTTCACTCCGTAACTCTCTCCTGAGTAGCCCTCCAGTTCCAGCTGCTCCATAACGATAAAATAGTGGAAGCAATGCTCCACGCCTGCCTCGTCTTGCAGGTTTAGTGTTTCCAAACAAATCTCGCGGGTGTCCAAAGTTTCCTCTCCTTTCCTCTCTCTAAAATGACAGTATAAGGGAGAAAGAATCAAATGCAAGAAAAATCGTTCGTGAATTTCGACAGCATTCGACAATTCCACAAGATATAGGGGAAACAAATGTTCCCAGCGGTCTAAACTCGGGGCGCACCAAAAAAACAGAGAAATATTTCTACAATTTGCACAAGGATTGTGGAAGTCTCAGCGATCCTTGGAAATGTCCAGACTGGCCTTGGCGTTTAAGTCCCACCCGACGGTGTTGTACTCCCACGGAGCACAGCTCCGTGGGAACCCTGTATGATTTCAATGCTCGGGGGAAGTGAATTCCCCCTGCGCCGAGATTTTCCCCATGGGAAAATACTCGTACGGCGCATCTGCGCCGCCCCGCCCTGCGGGGTCCCCGGGCAACACCGCCAGTGGGACTGTTATCCTTTGGAAATGTCCAGACTGGCCTTGGCGTTTAAGTCCCACCCGGCGGTGTTGCCAGCCAAGTATTCATAGTAGCCCTGGCATCCAATCATCGCCGCATTATCTCCACACAAGGACAGGGGCGGCAGCCACAGCTTGGCCCCCACTTTCTCGCACTCCCGCTGCAAATCTGCCCGGATGCGGCTGTTGGCGGCTACGCCGCCGGCCACGGCGATCTTGTTGTAACCCAACATCCGGTTGGCCTCCATGGTGCGGGGCACCAAGGTGTCGGACACGGCAGCGGCAAAGGAGGCGGCCAGGTCGTGGAGATTCAGCTCCTCCCCCTTCTGTTGGGCGTTGTGAACGGTGTTGAGTACGGCAGTTTTCAGCCCCGAGAAGGACATGTCCAGGGGATGATCTGCCACATGCGCCCGGGGGAAGGTGTAGGCTTTGTCATTGCCCCCCTGGGCCATTTTGTCCATGGGGCCTCCGCCGGGATAGCCCAGGCCCAACACCCGGGCAATTTTGTCAAAGCACTCGCCTGCGGCATCGTCCCGGGTGCCACCCAGCACCTCAAAGTGGGTGTAGTCCTTCACATCCACCAGGGCAGTGGTGCCGCCGGAGACGCACAGGCACAAAAAGGGCGGCTCCAGGTCGGCGTGGGCGATGTAGTTGGCGGCAATGTGGCCCCGCACGTGGTGTACGGGGATGAGGGGCACACCCAAGCCGTAAGCCACCGATTTGGCAAAGGACACCCCCACCAGCAAAGCACCAATGAGGCCCGGGGCGTGGGTCACCGCCACAGCGTCAATGTCCGACTTATCCACACCCGCCTGACGCAGGGCCTCGTCGGCCAGGCCGGAAATGGCCTCCACGTGCTTGCGGGAGGCAATCTCCGGCACCACGCCGCCGTAAATGGCGTGCATATCCGCCGAAGAGGCAATCACCGAGGACAATATGGTGCGGCCATCCTCCATCACCGCAGCGGCGGTCTCGTCGCAGGAGGATTCAAAGGCTAGAATCTTCATACAATCACCTTTCTCTCGTATTCCAAGGGGTCATACTCCTCGGTCCAGGCGGGGGCGGGATGAATGTCCTCCCCCTCTTTCAGAGGCAGTTGAATATACCGTTGCATGTGCTGGGGGGTGAAATAATCGGCGTAGACGCTGCGGTGGAGCTGCTCTACCGCCCGGTCATCCCGCTGGGGCCCGCAGTACAGGCAGTTAAAATGCACGCCGAACAGGGCGCACTCATAGTCCAGCACCCGGAAGCCGTTGCGCTGATAAAATCCAATGCGACGGCGGCGCAGGTCGTTTTCTTCCTCGTTGTCGCTGGTGGGGGCCTCCGCCTCTCCAAACAGCTGTCCATATCGCTCCTGCAACAGGGACAAAATCTGGGAGCCCAGCCCTGAGCTGCGCTTGCCCCGCAATACCCCCAGGTACTCCAGCAACCCGCCTTGGCGGGACTTGGGTAGCCACATCATGGCGTAGCCCACCGCTTCCCCGTTCTCAGTCACCAACAGGGGATCGTATTGGCCCAGCTCCATCAGGCGCAGCATGGCACCCAGGGGCTTGAGCTCACTTTTGGGAAAGTCATATTCCATTTCGTCCCGGTACAGGGCGGTCAGTTCCTTTTCATTCAGCGTTTTGAGTTCCATGGTCAAACTCCAGTGTCATCAAAATGGCATCCTCTTTGGGGTCGTCGTAGTAGTCTCTCCGCCGTCCCACCTGGGCAAAGCCGTGCTTCATGTACAGGGCAATGGCGGGAGCATTGGAGGCCCGTACCTCCAGGGTCAAAAAGGACAGCTTGGCCTGTCCAAAGCGGACAAAGGCGGCAATCAGCTCGTCGGCAATGCCCTGGCGGCGGACGTTGGCGGCCACCGCCACATTATTAACATATCCCTCGTCCAGCACCGTCTGCAATCCGGCGTAGCCCAGCACCACGCCGTCCTCCCGCACGGCCACAACAATGACGGCGGCCTCGTTCCACAGCTCCTGTTGGAGCATGCTCTCCGTCCAGGGGTGGGAGAAGCAGGCCCGCTCCAGAGCTGCAATCTGGGGGATGTGCTCGGCGGTCATGGGAGTGAGTGTATACTTCACAGATTTCTACCTCCTGTTTAGTGGGCCTGGGCCCAGGTCTGGCCCACCTTGGCCTCGGCGGTGAGGGGCACGGCCAGCTGGGCCACCCCCTCCATCTCCTGGGTGAGAAGCTTTGCCACGGTGTCCGCCTCCTCCTGGGGGCACTCCACAATGAGTTCGTCGTGGACTTGCAGCACCAGCTGGGCCTGGAGCCCCTCTTGCTTCAGGCGGTTCTCCACCCGGATCATGGCCAGCTTGATGATGTCAGCGGCGGTGCCCTGGATGGGCATATTCAGGGCCACCCGCTCGCCAAAGCTACGGGTGTTGAAGTTGGAGCTTTTCAGCTCGGGCAGCCAGCGGCGGCGGCCATACAGGGTGGAGACGTAGCCCTGGCTCTTGCCCTGCTCCACTACCCCGTCCATATAGGCCCGCACTCCGGCGTAATGGGCGAAATACTTCTCCATATAGTTTTTCGCCTGGGCCACAGACACGTGGATATCCTGGGACAGGGAGAAGGGGGAAATGCCGTAGACGATGCCAAAGTTCACCGCCTTGGCCGCCCGACGCATGTCGCTGGTGACCCGGTCCGGGGACACCCCAAAGACCTGGGAGGCGGTGACGGTGTGGATGTCCACTCCATCCTGGAAGGCACGAATCATTTCCTCGTCCCCGGACATGTGGGCCAGCAGCCGCAGCTCAATTTGAGAATAGTCCGCATCCACCAGCACCCAGCCCGGTCGAGAGACAAACATGGTGCGCATTTCCGCGCCCAAAGCGGTGCGCACGGGGATGTTCTGCAAGTTGGGCTCGGTGGAGGACAGCCGCCCGGTGGCGGTGACGGTATTCTGGAAGCTGGTGTGGATGCGCCCATCGGGGGCAATGACCTTGCTCAGCCCCTCCACATAGGTGGAGTTGAGCTTGGTCAGCTGTCGGTACTCCAGCACCAGGGAGACGATGGGGTGCTGATATTGCAGCTTCTCCAACACCTCGGCGTTGGTGGAGTAGCCAGTCTTGGTCTTTTTGATGGGGGGCAGTCCCAGTTTTTCAAACAGAATGTGGCCCAGCTGCTTGGGAGAGAGGATGTTGAACTCCTCCCCAGCCTGGTCATAAATTTCCTTCTGGATGTCCGCAATGCGCCCGGTGAGCATCTCGCCAAACCGTGACAGGGCGCCCCGGTCCACCAGGACCCCCCGCCGCTCCATGTTGGCCAACACGGAACACAGAGGAATCTCCATCTCCTGGAGCAACTTGGTCAGCCCCAGCTCGTCCAGCTGGGGGGCCAGCTTCTCGTAGAGGGCCTCAATGAAGGCGTTGTCTTCATACCATTTGGTCTGGGCCTTCACCTGGTCAGGCAGGGCCTCGAAGGCCTCCTCATCCCGCCAGGCCCTGGCCTCCTCCAGCTCCTTTTTAAAATACTGCATGGACAGCTTGGACAACTCATAGCTGCCCGCCGTGGGATCCAGCAGATAGGCGGCCAACTGGGTGTCAAAGACAAAGCCTTCGCCTTGAATGCCCTCTTCCAGCAGCTTCTCGCACAGTTCTTTCACTCCATGGGCCACTTTTTTCACCTTTGGGCCAAAGAGTTGGGTCAACAGGGCCTGGTAGTCCCCTTGGTAGCGGCTGCTGCGCACGTCATACAGCCAGTCCTTGTTCCCCTCAGTGAGGCCCACCGTCACCCCGTCCAGATTGGGCATGGGGAGCACCGCTACGAAGTCTGCCTTCTCCCACTTTGGCAGCACCTGGGCCAGCTGCTCCTCGTCCGTGAGGTCCACCCCCTCCACCCGAATTTCGTGGGTTTCTTCCACAGCTTCGGCCACCGGTGTGGAAGTGGGACGCACCCCCAACTTGTCGATGAACTTGGAGAACTCCAACTCCAGCAGCAGCTGGTACAGCTCGTCGTTGTGGAAGGGCTGGCGCAGGGTGTCCTGGGGGTGGAAGTCCATGGGTGCCTCACAGCGGATGGTGGCCAGGTCGTAGCTCATCCGGGCGTCCCCCTCCCCCTCCACCAACTTCTTGCGGGCGGCGGGCTTGACCTCCACCGTATCCAGGTGGGCGTACAGCTCGTCAATGGAGGGGTACTGGGCCAGCAGGGCCATGGCGGTTTTCTCTCCGATGCCCTTGACCCCGGGGATGTTGTCGGACGTATCCCCCATGAGGGCCTTCAAGTCGATGATGTGGATGGGGTCGAAACCATACTCCTCCCGGAACACTTCGGGGGTCATGTTGCGGGTGGTGGTGCGGCCCATACGGGTGGACACCAGCTTGACGGTGGTGGAGTCAGTAATGAGCTGGAGAGAGTCCTTGTCTCCCGTAACCACCACGGTCTGGCCGCCCTCCTCCCCGTTTACCCGGGCCATGGTGCCCAGCAGGTCGTCGGCCTCCCAGCCCTCCAATTCATAGCGGCGGATGTTCATGGCGTCCAGCAGCCGCTTCAAAACCGGCATCTGCACCGCCAATTCCTCCGGCATCCCCTTGCGCTGGGCCTTGTACCCTTCATACGCCAGATGGCGGAAGGTGGGAGCCTTCAAATCAAAGGCCACCGCTAACCCCTCCGGCTTCTCCTCGTCCAGCAGCTTTAAGAGGATGTTGACAAAGCCGAAAATGGCGTTGGTGGGCAGGCCCTCCCGGGTGGACAGATTCTGGCTGACCCCGTAAAAGGCCCGGTTGACGATGGAGTTTCCGTCGATGACCATGAGCTTCATAGTGTGGCTCTCCTTCCCCATTTGGGATTCATACTAGCGTTTCATTATATCATTCTTCCCCACCCAAGGCAATCCCCAGCCCTTTCCCACGCAAAAAACGGCGGGGATGATCCCCGCCGTTTTTTCATCAGCCCCCCGCGATTTGCCTGACCGATGTTTCTTTTTATGGTAGTTCTATCTCCTTCCCCAGCGCATAGAATGCAGTAGCAAGAAAGGAGGGACGAGCATGGGAAGATATCACAGACCAAAACGGCAGCCAATCCTCCCAAGATTGGCCCGCAGATCTGCCAACTCTGACCCTAGTTCCATAAGCTCCATAGGCATACGATATGTCATGCAGACCTTTCGTTTGCCTCACAACACACAACGCATGTCGGCGTCACCACCATTTGTATTGACACCGCCAAATATATCCGGGCATAATACATTATATCCTGGACATGCTGAGTTTCCATGCCTGGGCATCGCCACGGATAGCGACAGCGCCACGCCAAACAGCACTTACGAGAGGCATATCAACGCTTGGGGCTTCCCTTTCGTTGCCACACCTGTGGGGTTAGGCTGGATGGAGGGCGGTGGGTAAATGGGCATTTCTTGGAGACGAGTTGGATCGGCGATCACCACCCCCCCACATCTGCATGGTGGTGGCCGCAAAAAATGCAGTATATCCAGTCTATCACCCCCTTCGTTTATGTGGTAGAAAGTCAAGATCTGATGTATCAAACCCGCTATCCGGTCCGCTACCCACTGCATGGCCTATTTCAATATTGCCATTCCCACCGATATCCTTTGTATGTCAACGTCTCTGGGCAAATGCGCCCTCAACGTTACATATATCCCCAGTGCGAAGCATGCAGCCGTCGCCAAAGTCACAGTCTATGAAAATGGAGGACCATCCCATGGATGTAAACAGCTTTCTCAACCATGACGAGTATTTTATCTCCGATCTGGGTCCCCTTGTCCCGGATCCCAACTCCCCGGTGCATACCCAGCGATTTGCCGTGTGGAGAAATGCCGCCGCCCAGAAGCAGCTGCAATTAGTGGAAGTGGGGTCCTCGTTATCCGACCTCCAGGAAAAGTATCACGTCCCTCAGGAGCGCGTGGCAGTTGTGGGGGTATAACATGGCCTTTACACTGGAAGAACTGATGACATCGGTGGGCCATTCCGTACAAACTGCCTGCCATGCCGTGGACCTCCAAGCCGCCCTGCTGTTTTACCAGGGGTTCACAACGTCGGACCATGGACAGGATGGGGTACGCAAACCGGTCACCTGGGACTTGGTGCTCCCCACCAGCTCTGTACCAGAAGGCCCAGAAAAACGGGTTCGGGTTCCCGTTGCCGCCTTGATGAGCCATCGTCCCCTTCTGCTCCACAGCGTGGATGTCCGCATTCCCTTAGTCCCCTGCGAAAACGACGGCACTCCTACCTACGAACTGGCGGGAGAAAACACCAGTGCACATGCCGGGGAGCTGTCCCTCCACTTTGTGCAGGGAGAAACCCCAGAGGGCATGGCTCGTGCCGTGCAAACCACAACCCAAATCTTATAATCCGGAGGTAATGGAACATGACCAAACAGGAAAATCAGGATATGGAAATGCTTCGGGACGATGCATCCAAGCAGTTTGCCGGTCTTCCCATGGGCCTGTTGATCAGTCAGCCCATTTTGGAAGCGGCCAAAGGTCAGGCAGCGCTGTGCCAGGTCTACCTTCAGACCATCTACCAGTTGGCCTTTGTGGACGGAGACCCGGAAAAGGGTACCAAAACCGTAAATTTTTCCTTTAAACGCCTGATTATGGACCCAAAAACCGGTCAGGAGAGCACCAAGGACATGTCCATTGAAGTTCCTCTCATCTCCCTGGTCCCCCTGCCCGCCTTTACCATGGATGAGGCCACCGTGGATTTCTCCATGGAGATCCACGAACAGGCGGTGGATTCCAGCAACAACACCGAAAGTGTGACCAACACAGACAGCCTCAACTTCTGGGGGTGCAATGCCAGCATCACGGGTACTGTGTCGGCCACCACGTCCCACACTCGAACCACAGACAACACCTCCAAATACATCATTCACGCCAGAGCGGTGCAGCAGCCCCCCTCCGAAGGTATGGCCAAACTGACCAGCTTGTTCGCGGCCAGCATGGAGCCCATGGAGAAAAAAACTTAAACGAGAGCACGAGGCCCCCGTGGGTGCAATGCACACCCACGGGGGCCTTTCAGTTTCTTTTATTCTTCTTCCTGGTCGCTCTCCTCTGGTTCCTTCTGGAACAAGCTCGCGTCGGGGCTTTCCTGCTGTGTGGCGGCTGTTTTGGCAGTCTTGACCCCCATGAGGGCCAACATTACCACCGATACCACCGACAGTGCGCCGCCAGAAACGGTAGCCACCGTGCTCTCCGATACTCCCAGAGCCACGGCAATTCCCGCCACCAGGCCCACCAGTGCCACCCAAAATTTTTTGTCGCTGAGTACGGCTTTGAGTCCTTTCATGGCAGTTCCTCCTTTCCACAATGGGGAGTGCAGGGCTTTCCCCACGTCCCCTAGGACACTGGTATGCGTCTTGGATGGCTCTTGCCCCATTTGCCGCCCCTCCGGGCCACTTTCTCTGTTGCCCTTTTCCCTCTTTGGTGGTATAATCACACCATTATCATACACAATGGGGCGGTTTTGCCTGACTTCCCCAATTTCATCATATGGAGGTTGTTTCCTTGTCACTGTACGAAGCTGAAATCAACCGGCGACGCACGTTCGCCATCATCAGTCACCCGGACGCCGGTAAAACCACCCTCACCGAAAAGTTCCTCCTCTACGGAGGCGCCATTGCCCAGGCCGGCGTGGTCAAGGGCAAGAAAAATGCCCGTGCCGCCACCTCCGACTGGATGGAGATCGAGAAGCAGCGCGGTATTTCCGTCACCTCTTCCGTGATGCAGTTCCAGTACAACGGGTTCTGCATCAACATTCTGGACACCCCGGGCCACCAGGACTTCTCCGAGGACACCTACCGCACCCTCATGGCCGCCGACTCCGCCGTGATGGTCATTGACGCCGCCAAGGGCGTGGAGGCTCAGACCCGGAAGCTGTTCAAAGTCTGCGCCATGCGGGATATTCCCATTTTCACCTTCATCAACAAGATGGACCGGGAGGCTCAGGACCCCTTTGAGCTGTGCCAGGAACTGGAGAAGGAGCTGGGCATCGACACCTATGCCGTCAACTGGCCCATCGGCTGCGGCAAGGAATTTAAGGGTGTGTACGACCGCCAGCGCAAGAAGATCATCCACTTCACCTCCAACACCAACGCCAAGGCCGCTATCGCTACCGAGGTGGATCTCAACGACCCCGAGCTGGCCGGTCTCATTGGCGAGAAGTTCCACTCCCAGCTGGTGGACGAGATCGAGCTGCTGGACGGGGCCTCCTGCGAGTTTGACATGGAGCGGGTGCGCCACGGCAAGCTCTCCCCCGTGTTCTTCGGCTCCGCTCTGACCAACTTCGGTGTGGAGCCCTTCCTGGAGGACTTCTTGCGCATGACCACCGCCCCCCTGCCCCGCATGGCGGGAGACGAGCTCATTGACTCCTTTGACGACGACTTCTCCGCCTTTGTCTTTAAGATTCAGGCCAACATGAACAAGGCACACCGGGACCGCATCGCCTTTATGCGCATCGTCTCCGGCAAGTTCCAGGCTGACAAGGAAGTGTACCACGTCCAGGGCGGCAAGAAGATCAAGCTCTCCCGGCCCCAGCAGCTCATGGCCGCCGAGCGCGAGATCATCGAGGAGGCCTACGCCGGCGACATCATCGGCGTGTTTGACCCCGGCATTTTCTCCATTGGCGATACCCTGTGCACCGCCTCCCACAAGTTCCAGTTCAACCCCATCCCCACCTTTGCCCCCGAGCACTTCAAGCGGGTGCGCCCCATGGATACCATGAAGCGCAAGCAGTTCCTCAAGGGCATGGAGCAGATCGCCCAGGAGGGCGCCATCCAGATCTTCAAGACCCCCTACTCCGGCATGGAGGAGGTCATTGTGGGCGTGGTGGGTACCCTGCAATTTGACGTGCTGGAGTACCGCCTGCGCAGCGAATACGGCGTGGACCTGTACGTGGAGGGCCTGCCCTACCAGTTCCTGCGCTGGATTGAGCACGACGGAGACCAGCCTCTCCGCTCCGACGACCTGGTGCTGCCCAACGACGCCATGCTGGTGGAGGACTACAAGGGCAACCAGCTGCTCCTCTTTGCCTCCGGCTGGTCCATCAACTGGACCGCTGACCGTAACAAGCAGCTGACCTTGTTGGAGTTTGGAGGCGCCAGCTTCTAAGCAAGTAGGTATTATCTGTGGATCTATGGGACACCCCCCTGCGGAATCTTCTCACCGCCTACCTCTCCCCGGAACTGAACACCGTTTTGGACTGACCCCCTGAAAGGAGCATACCATGTCCGGCATGTATGAAAACGTGGTCCCCCGCAACCAGCGCCAGCCCCACAGCAAGCGAGGTTGGCTGGTAGCCATTGTGGTGGTAGCCGTGGTGGTATTGGCCGCCTGCGTCTACCCCGTGGCCCGCACCCTTCTGCACCAATATCAGTACAAGCAGTATCTCTCTGCCCTCTCCTCCCAGACCACTCAGGTCTATACCAAGAACAATTTGCGGGCCGAAGTGGACGGTGCCTCCCTGCGCATTACCCCCGACAATGCTTACGCCATCTACAACACCATGGTGGCCCTGGGCGCTGGGTCGGTGGCGGGACAGGCCCCGGAGGAGGCACCCGAGGCCACCTTGTACTACGGCGACCAGGCGGTGATGCAGCTGTGGGATGTGTCCACTGACAACACCTCCCGGGTATATGTCTCCTTTGACGGCCCAGATCGGGACTTCTCCTATATCATCGGTGAAAAGGGGATGGAATACCTGATGAAGCCCCTCTCTCCGGACCAGAATCCCGCTTGGGAGTAATCGAACGCAAAATGAACCCCCGGTGCTGATGCACCGGGGGTTCTCTCTTGGTTTAGGTTTCTTCCGGGTCAATCCAGGCACAGCTGCGGCCTACGGCCTTGTGCCAGCCCCGCAACAGCTTTTGCCGTCTCTCATCGTCCATGTCGGGGGTGTACAGGTGATCCAAGGTCCACTGGGCCTTGATTTCCTCCAGGTCCTTCCAAAATCCGGTGGCCAGTCCCGCCAGATAGGCAGCCCCCAGGGCGGTGGTCTCCCGAATCATGGGGCGGCGCACCTGCTTGCCCAGAATGTCCGCCTGGAACTGCATGAGGAACCGGTCTCGGGAGGCCCCGCCGTCCACACACAACTCGGTAAGGCGGATGCCGGTGTCCTTCTCCATGGCCTCCACCAAATCATAGCTCTGGTAGGCAATGGACTCCTGCGCCGCCCGTATGATGTGCTCCCGGGTGGTGCCCCGGGTGATGCCAATGAGGCAGCCCCGGGCGTACATGTCCCAGTGGGGCGCGCCCAGGCCGGTGAAGGCGGGCACCAGGTACACCCCACCGGTGTCGGGCACCTTCTGGGCGTAATACTCCGCGTCCCGGGACTCGTTGAAAAAGCGCAGCTCGTCCCGCACCCACTGGATGACCGCCCCGCCCACAAACACGCTGCCCTCCAGGGCGTACTGCACTTTGCCGTTTAAGCCGATGGCGATGGTGCTGATGAGGCCGTTTTGGCTGCGGTAGAGCTGATCGCCCGTGTTCATCAGTAGGAAACAGCCGGTGCCATAGGTGTTTTTGGCCTTGCCCGGCTCAAAGCAGGTCTGGCCAAACAGGGCCGCCTGTTGGTCTCCGGCGATGCCCGCAATGGGTACTTCCACCCCTTGCAGGTTCACATAGCCATAGATTTCGCTGGAGTTGCACACCTTTGGCAGCATGCTCATGGGAATACCCAGCCGGGCGCAGATGGCCTCGTCCCAGCACAGGTCCCGGATGTTGTAGAGCATGGTGCGGCTGGCGTTGGTGTAGTCGGTGACGTGGACCTTGCCGCCCGTGAGCTTCCACAGCAGCCAGGTATCCACGGTGCCGAAGAGCAGCTTGCCCTGCTGGGCCTTTTCCCTCGCTCCCTCCACGTGGTCCAAAATCCACTGAATCTTGGTGCCTGAGAAATAGGCGTCAATGAGCAGTCCGGTGTGTTCCTTGACATATTCCGTAAACTCCGCGTCCTGTTTGAGCTCCTCGCACAACTTGGCGGTGCGGCGGCACTGCCACACAATGGCGTTGTACACCGGTCGTCCGGTGTCCTTGTCCCACACAATGGCGGTCTCCCGCTGGTTGGTAATGCCGATGGCGGCGATGTCGGCGGGGTCAATGCTGTTGCCCACCAGGGCCTCCACAAGCACCCCGTACTGGCTGGAGTAGATCTCCATGGGGTCGTGCTCCACCCAACCGGGCTGGGGGTAGTGCTGGGCAAACTCCCGCTGCTCCAGGGCCACAATGTTCTGCTGCCGGTCAAAGACAATGCAGCGGCTGCTGGTGGTGCCTTGGTCCAGGGCGATCACATACTGTTTCATTTCCACACGCCTCCTGTGTTTTGTGGTGTTCCATGCGTTACATATCCCATACAGCCTGACAGGTGGTGGACACCGCCAGAGCTCCCGCCTTGATGGCATCCAACACCTCCTCTTTGTGTTTAATAAGCCCCCCGGCAATGAGGGGGATTTGGGTCTGCGAAGTAATTTCCGAGATGACCCGGGGCATAATTCCCGGCAAAATCTCAATAAAATCCGGTTTCCCCACGGAAATCTGCCCGTGGAGGCTGGTGATGGACATGGAGTCCAAAATAAAGGCCCGCTGCACCGTCACAAGCCCCAAATGCCTTGCCCGGCGCACCTGGGTGGGCCGGGTGCTGATGATGCCGTGGGGGTGGCAGAGCTGGGCCAGAGCGTCCACGGCAATCTCCCGGTTGCTCAGCCCTTCCACCAGGTCCATGTGCACCAACACGGTCTTGCCCGCTTGTTTCACCCGCTCCACCTGCTGGGCCACGTTGAGCACGGTACTGGAGAGGAGGAATACCACCTCGCAGTCCGACTGCAAGGCTCCCTCCAGGGCCCGTTCCTCCTTCACCGCTGCAATTACGGGATTTTCCATCAACTGTTCTTTGATCTGGTGCATGTCGCTTTTCTCCTCTTTCCACAAAGGCAAATAAAAAAGAGCACAACAAGCGAACCTATATCGCCCGTCCTGCTCTTCCTCTCATCTGGACACGCCCCATTATGACAGATTGCACAGCTGTTGTAAAGATTGTCCTGTGTATTTTTGCTTTTTTCGTCAAATTGACCGATTTTCTCTTCCAGTTTTCTGCATTATGCACATTTTTCCATTTCCGTATTGACAACTTCCTGTGTAAAGTGTTACTGTTGTCCCAGCAACGGGGTGCTGAGAGCATGGAGTAGAAAGCACACAGGCAAGGATGTCTGTGTGCTTTTTTTACGCCAAAATCCCCATATTTCGGTCTTTTTTGAGAGGAGGATTTATCCATGAAGAAAACCGTCCGACGTACCGCCGTGTTCTGGCTGTGTCTATCCCTGATCCTTTGCCTCATCAGCGCAGCCGGGGCCAGCTTCGTGCAGAGTAATTTCGGCCGTGTTACCGTCAAAGATCTCCGATTTGAGACGGTGAGTGGCCACCAGATGAGCGCATTGCTCTTCATTCCGGAAAATGCCACTGCGGATACCCCTGCTCCAGCCATTGTGTGCAGCCACGGCTGGTATAACAACCGCGAAATGCAGGATTTGAACTACGTGGAATACGCCCGACGTGGTTTTGTGGTACTCTCCATCGACATGTATGGCCACGGAAATTCGGACAACCTTCCCAGCGGCGACTGGTGGAAACCGGAGAACAATGCTCATGTACGGTAAGGAAGCAAGCAACCGAAAACAAGAGATAGACCGCCAGCACTACACTATTCCGAACCAAAGACCAAAAGATAAGCATTGTGGGAAAATCTAAACTTTTGGATTTTCCTACAATGCCAACTACGGCGGAATCCCTCCCACTCCTTATATCTTTCTGTATACATTGAATTTGTATTTAGTAAAATGCAGACAACACCACGGATCGGCTTTTGGTTGGACAATTCCAACCAAACACCACAGCAGACAGCAGAAAACATTCTGAACGCTAGGAAGCCGGTATGATTGTTACATATAAGGGGAAGAAAAATTTCTTTTAGGTACTTGCTTTCCTAAAGCTGATGTGATATAATAGTTTCATTCCAGAAAAGGAGTAAAAAAATATGCGGCAAGGTATTCTTAAATAAAACTATAATCAAATAGTGGGAACAAAGAATTATGATAGTCCCTTTCACGGGGGCTTGGTTTTTGTACCCAATTTAAGAATACTTTTGCCTTATCAATTTTGACATATCCCAAAAAACAGCAATCACAAATAGGTGTATGCTGTATATGTGTATGTCCGCAAATTATAATCCCCAGTGGTAAAAGTATTTTACTGCTGGGGATTTTTATGCCCTTTGGGGCTGTAAAGGGAGGACAATCACATGAAAATAATAAATATTGGCATCCTTGCCCATGTAGACGCAGGAAAAACAACATTGACGGAAAGCCTGCTATATGCCAGCGGAGCCATTTCAGAACCGGGGAGCGTCGAAAAAGGGACAACGAGGACGGACACCATGTTTTTGGAGCGGCAGCGTGGGATTACCATTCAAGCGGCAGTCACTTCCTTCCAGTGGCACAGATGTAAAGTTAACATTGTGGATACGCCCGGCCACATGGATTTTTTGGCGGAGGTG
>NZ_NFHE01000019.1 GCF_002161235.1 Pseudoflavonifractor sp. An85 | reverse complement strand
GTGTGGGCTGGCTTTTGCATGCCCAAAACGCTGCGGAAGTTCCACATACTGGATTCGTTTTTGCTGTTGAGAGTAAAAAAGGATGTGCCACAAAACTTACGTTTTGCGACACATCCTTTTCGCGGATGAAATTACTCAGCCTCGGCCACCACGTTGGTAGCGCGCACGCCCTTGGCGCCGCGGGGATCGGGCTCGGTCTCGAAGGTGACCTTCTGGCCCTCCAGCAGCTTCTTGTAGCCCTCAGCCACGATGGCAGAGAAGTGCACGAACACGTCCTCGCTGCCGTCGTCGGGGGTGATGAAGCCATAGCCCTTCTCAGCGTTGAACCATTTGACAATACCGGTCATGTGGAATTCCTCCTGAATGATAAATTGCGGTTTTGAGGCAAAAGAGAAGCCCACCCCTTTCATGTACGAAAAGGGTGGGCGCAACAGTTCATACATCAAAACAACGTGGTCATTATAACATTCGTCCCCCAGAGGTGTCAAGAAATTTCATGTCGGACCCTGTCTGCCCCATCTGATATTCTCCTGGTACGGGGGTGTTGACATTTTCCTTGTCCATCAGTAGAATGTTATCTGCTCGTTTGCGAATATTATAATAATGTAGTAAGAAGGTTTTGCTGCTATGTCCTTGATTTACTTCGATTATGCCGCCACCACTCCCGTCTGTTCCCAGGCCAAGGAGGCTGTGGTGGAGGCTCTGTCCCACTTTGGCAACCCCTCCTCCCGCTATCCCCTGGGCCGGGAAGCTGCCCAAGGGGTGAAAACCGCCCGGGAGACCGTGGCCCGGGCTCTGGGCTGCACGCCCCAAGAGGTGTATTTCACCTCCTGCGGTACCGAGGGCAACAACTGGGCCATTCGCCGAGGGGTGGAACTGAACCGCCGGAGGGGCAAACACATCATCACCACCGCCATTGAGCACGCCGCCGTGCTGGAGACCTGCCGGGATCTGGAGCGCCAGGGCTACGAGGTGACCTACCTCAAGCCCGACCGGGAAGGGCACATCAACCCTCAGGATCTGGCCGCCGCCCTGCGCCCGGACACCGCCCTGGTGTCCATGATGCTGGTAAACAACGAGGTGGGTTCCATCCTTCCTGTTGCTCAGTGCGTAAAGCTGGTGAAAGCCTTTGACAAAACCATTCTGTTCCACTGCGACGCCGTCCAAGGCTTTTTGAAAGTGCCCTTCACCATGGCGTCCCTGGGGGCGGATTTTGTCTCCGTCAGCGGCCATAAAATCGGCGCCACCAAGGGCATCGGCGCTCTGATGGTGAAAAAGGGTGTGCGTCTCACCCCCTACATCACCGGCGGTGGACAGGAAAATGGCATGCGCTCAGGCACGGAGGCCACCACTCAGATTGCCGGGTTTGCCGCCGCCTGTCAGGCTACCATGGCCCAGGCTGATCGGTTACAGCGTACCGCCGCCATCAAAGCTTACACGCTGGAAAATCTGAAGAAAGCCATTCCCCAGCTGGAGATCATCGCCCAGGGAGACGCGCCCCATATCTGCGCCGTCACCCTGCCCGGGTACAAAAGTGAGGTAGTGGTGCGTGTGCTGGGAGACGCGGGCATCTGTATCTCCTCCGGCTCAGCCTGCCACAAGGGCAAGCCCAGCCACGTCTTCGCCGCTCTGGGGCTGCCCAAGCCCTGGCTGGACGGGACCCTGCGCCTGTCCTTCTCCCCTGCCTCCACCCAAGAGGAGGCGGACCAACTGGTGGAAGCTTTGAAAGAGGCGGCCACCACCCTGTTTACCACACTGTCTTAATCTGACGATTTTGGAGAGGTCTATCATGCGTTCCTTTTTCCGACGGGAGCCGGGCTTCTATCGCCACCTGGTCGCCTTGGCTCTCCCCATTCTCATTCAAAACCTGATCACCAACTCCCTGGGACTGGTGGACACCTTCATGGTGGGCACCTTGGGTGAGGGCCCTCTGGCGGGCGTCACCCTGGCCAACATCCCGGTGTTTGTGGTACAGCTGATGATGTTCGGCATCCAAAGCGGCTCGGCGGTGCTCATCAGCCAGTACCGGGGCAAGGGAGACTATGCCTCCATCAACCGAGTCATGGGTATCGGCATGTATGTGGCCGGGGCCATCACCCTAGTGTTTGCCCTCATCATGGGCTTTGCCACCCAACCCTTCATGCGCCTGTTCGGCAACGACCCGGAGGTCATCGCCACCGCCGCCCGCTACGCCCGCATTGTGGGCTGGTCCTACTTCTTTGACAGCTTTGTGCAGGTGTATATCGGGGCCCACCGTGCCATGGGCAAGCCCAACCGGGGCATGTATATCCTGGCCGTGTCCATGCTGGGCAACACCTTCCTCAACTGGGTGTTCATCTTCGGCAACCTGGGCGCTCCCCGCATGGCAGAAGAGGGCGCCGCTCTGGCCACCTTGCTGGCCCGTATTCTCTCCTGCACCATCGCCGTGGTGTGGGCCATCCGGGATAAGGGCTTCCGTATCCAGCCCGCCATCTTCTTCCGCCCCGGCCTGGAGATGACCCGGCGGTTCATCCGCTTCTCCACCCCCGTGATGTGCAACGAGACCTTCTGGGGCCTGGGCACTTCCCTGTTCCCCACCATTATGGGCCACATGGACGGTTCCAAGGAGATTCTGGCCGCCTACGCCATTGCGGGCAACATCACCAACCTGTGCACCGTGGGCGTGTTTGCCATCGGCGGCACCGCCGCCATTTTGGTGGGGCAAGAGATCGGTTCCGGACGCACGGACCGGGTGTTCAGTCTGGGTGCATTGCTGGATGTGCTGGCCTTTGCCTTCGGTCTGGTGTCCGGCGGCGTGTTCCTGCTCATCCTCTACTTTATCATAGCCCCCTATCTCTACCCCCTGTTCCATCTGTCCCCCCAGGCTGGGGACATCTGCACCATGATGCTCACCATCGTGTTCTGCTTTATGCCTCTGCGCTCCTTTGACACCACCAACATCGTAGGTGTGCTGCGCGGAGGCGGTGACGTGCGCATGGCCACCCTCATTGACCTGTCCCCCCTGTGGCTGGCCGCCATCCCCCTGGCTGCTCTGTGCGGTCTGGTGCTGGAGCTGGGCATTTTGTGGGTGTATCTGTCCATGATGAGTGAGAACATCATCAAATGCATCTTCGGCCTGCGCCGCTTCCTCAGCGCCCAGTGGATTCACGACGTGACCGTGGTCCAATTTGAAAAAGAAAAATCCTAACCACACTCCGCAACGCCGGAGGGGCGGGAACTCGGTTCCCACCCCTCCGGCGTTTTTTATTTCATTGGCACGGTACTGAGTTTCTTCAAACTTCCCATCAATCGCCGCAGAGGATGCTGATGGTGATAGGCCGCAACGATGCACGACTGCCCCCGGCAGCCCTTGGGCAGCTCAAACATGCGATACTCGCCTTCCCGTCGGCTGTACGTGTCACCCACCAATCCAAACGCCTCACCTCGGCGCAAAATTCCCATATATGTATCAAAATTATCCACGGGGAGCCGCTTGGCAGCTCGAACCTGAGGCATCAACTCCTGGGCCTTGATGGGACTACGGTCCCGGTAAATCAGCAGCTGCTCTTGGGCAATGTCCTCTTTGGTGATCTCCTCTTTGTGATACCAGGGATGACGCTCGGAGACAATGATATACAAGGGGCTGACATACAGAGGAATACAGGTGAAGTTTTTCCAGTGGTGTCCAGAGAATACCGGGAAAATGGCCAGATCCAAATTGTCCTGTTCCAACATCTTCTGCACCTTATGCACGTCGGTGGCCAGCAGCTCCACCCGCAGATGGGGAGACGCTTCCTCCAGACAAGAAATGGCGGGAGCCACCATGCGGGTAAAGGATAGTCCGTTGAAATACCCCACCCGCAGCCGTCCGTCCTTCTGTTGGATGTATTCCTGCACCTCAGTATATCCATAGCGCAGTGCTTGCAGCAACGGAGTGAACACCTCTCGCACCTTCTCCCCCGCCGGGGTCAAGGTAACCCGAGTGGTGGAGCGCTCCAACAGTTTGGCCCCCAGCTCCTGTTCCAACTGCTGGATCTGCTTGGACAAGGCCTGATGGGAGATGTGCAGCCGCTCCGCCGCCCGAGAGTAATTCAGTGTCTCTGCCACTTCCAAGAAATACTCGATTTTTCGTACATCCACCAGTTTCCCCTCCTTTTGAAGGTCATTATACCCCCTTTCCACCATTTCGTCAATCGCACTTGCAAGTTGTGATTGCAATCTTGGCACCAACATGTGCTTCCATCTTGGCGAGTTTTTGATACATTATCCACAGAACAAACAACAATTATTTCAATATTGTTGTGAATCTATGCTATTTTCAGGAGGTCTGCCCCATGTTTGAGTATCGCCCCATGCGCAGCGTCATCTATGCAGACTGTGTGCGGGAAGAGTACCGTCACAAGCTGCAGAGATGGCTTTATTCCGTGCATATCCCTGACAGCATCAGCAAATTTGGCCCTTATTGTACCAAATACGCCTTCTACAATGCTTTGCCCACCCCCCTCAGGGAGAACGCTTTGGCACCCGTAGGATGCAAATGACGGAACATTACTGGATGGTCAATGAGATGACCCCGGAGATGAGCGTCAATGCCTTTACCGAGCGCATGCCTGTGGAGGTGCTGCGCTGGCAGGGCATGATTCCCGACAATGGCACCGACCTGTCCCACGAGGCCAATATGGACGGAGACACCCACCGTGCCTCCGGAGGAGACAATGGCTGCCCGCCTTTCGTCTTTGCCCACGTTCCCATCAACTGGGCGGAAGATTACAAGGGCAAAGGCCGCACCATTGACGACGGCCCCAACTACCGTTGGCAGTTTGTGCTGCGGTGGCCCTGTGAGAAAACCGGCGAGAAGTGGTTCCACGAGGTGTTCGTCCCCTACTTTCAGAACCGCCCTGAGGTCAACCGCTTCGTCTCCAGCAAGATCTACCACGATGTGGTGGGTTGCTCCTTCCACCGGTTGGTGGAGATGTGGTTTGAGGGCCCCGAGGAGTGGTACACCGCTGCGGTTGAGGGCACCCAGAACATGGAGGCCCCCGATTGGGCACAGGAGCCCCAGTTTTCCTTTCTCAAATCCAACTACAACATCGTGGGCATGTTCCTCTCGGACATGGTCTCCAGCGATAACCTGACCCAATATCGGGGTTACATCACCATGCGCTAAGTTCATTGACATAATTCGAAACAGGAAAGGAAGATTCAATCATAAAAATTTTAGGTCTGTCCGCAGGTACTCCCAACGGAAGCAACGACTGCATGTGCAAGGAGGCCCTGATGGGCGCCAAGGAGTGCGGCGCTGAGGTGGAGTTCATCAACGTCACCCAGCTGAACATCAAGCACTGCACCGGCTGTAAGGCCTGCGTCGTGGGCCTGTTCAACGGCCGCGGCAACGCCTGCGTCATCAAGGATGACCTCCAGTGGGTCATTGACAAGATGCTGGAGGCTGACGGCATCGTGTGGGCCGCTCCCATCTTCGAGAAGTGCGCCCCCGGCATCTTCCACACCATCATGGACCGCTTTGGCCCCCGTCTGGACCGCGGCAACCTGATGATCGCCTCCAAGATCGCTGAAGAGAAGGGTGGCGTGGCCATTGACCCCCGCTATCTCCAGGAGAAAGTGGTCACCTTCATGGGCATCGGCGGCTCCGACTGGGCTACCCGCATCCAGTGCGACTTTGCCACCAACGCCCTGACGCCCAAGTGGACCGTCATCGACAACCAGTGCTTCCCCTGGTCCCTGAGCATCATCATGAACGATGAGGCCGTGGCCAAGGCCCACCAGATGGGTGTGGACGTGGCCAACGCCGCCAAGAAGATCGAGGACGGCACCTTCGTCCCCGGCCACGGCATTTACAACGAGGACTACAAGGGTCCTGCTGGTGTGTGCCCCCACTGCCACAGCAACAACTTCTACCTCCAGGAGGACGGTACCGCTGTATGCTGCCTGTGCGGCATTGAGGGCGAGATGAAGAACGTGGACGGCAAGTATGTCTTTGAATTTGACCATGAGAAGTGGATTCCCCACGCCCATGACTCCATCCCCGGCAAGTTCATCCACGGCGACGACATCCAGCGCAACGAGGCCGAAAACCGGGGTATCATGCAGAGTGATGAGGCCAAGGCCCGCAAGGCCCGTTACCGCGATTTCATCCAGTCTTCCAAACCCAACTGCTAAGAGAAGGAGGTTTCTCTTATGTCTATTCCCTTCTACGCCAAAAGTGAGCACAACCAGGGCTACATCAAGAACATGGAGGTCGTGGGTTTCAGCGACCTCAACGGCATCAACGCCTTTCAGATGGCCCTATATAAAACCGACGAGGGCAAGTACTACATGTACTGCGGCTCCTTCAAGGGCAACGGTGTGAACATCGTGGATGTCACCGACCCCACCCATCCCGAGGTGGTGGGCATCGTGTACGTCAGCGACCCCAATGTGTACTTCGCCCAGTCCACCCCCAAGGTGCAAGTGGCCGACGGCCTGCTCATTCTGGCCCTGGGCGGTGGCGTGCCCTTCCTCCATGGCATCAAACCCGGCGACCCTGCCCTGGGCGGGTTGCAGATCTATGACCTGAAGAAGGACCCCCTGCACCCCGAGCTGCTGTCCCACTGGGACACCGGCGTGCCCAACGGCATGGGCGTGCATCGCTTTGCCTACAACGGCGGCAAGTACGTGTACATGCCCGCCGAGTGCCCGGGCTTTGTAGGCTTCATCGTCCGCATTCTGGACATCTCTGACCCCCGCAATCCCGTGGAGGCTGGCCGCTGGTGGCTGCCCAAGCAGTTTAAGGACGGCATGGTGGAGGGCACCTACGCCGTGGGCCATGACGCAGAGAAGTTCTGGGGCATGTACCACGCCTGCAACATCAACCCTGAACGGCCCAATGAGCTGTATATGGGCTACTTCGGCGGCGGCGGTATCATCCTGGATATCTCCGCCCCCACCCGTCCCAAGCTCATCTCTCAGCTCATGGTGCAGCCTCCCTTCGCCGGCAAGTTCGACGGCGCTCAATGCCACACCTACATGCGCCTGACCGGCCGCAACTTCGCTGTACTCACCAACGAAGGCGAACGCTTCCCCTTCTTCACCAAGGAAAAGATTCTCAACGGTGTTCACAAGGGTGCTCAGCCCATGAACAACCTGCACATGATCGACGTGTCCGACCCTGCCGATCCCACTCTGGTGGCGGAGTTCCCCTATCCCGAAGTGCCGGAGGATTTCCCCTATCCCAACTTCAATGACTGCGGCATCGGCGCTCCCGGCCCCTTCGGCCCCCACAACATCCATGAGCCCATGGGTAAGGCCTGGCTGGAGGACAACCCCAACCGGATTTACTGCTGCTACTTCCACGCTGGTATGCGGGTGTTTGACGTCTCCGACCCCTACTACATCAAGGAGGAGGCCTACTTCATTCCCCCCAACCCCGAGAAGCTGCTCTTTGACGTGCCGGTCCCCGGCCCCATGATCGCCACCACTGAGGACTGTGTGGTGGACGACCGCGGCTACATCTACATGGACACTTGGCACGACGGCATGTACATTCTGCGCCTGACCAAGAAATAATGTTCCCCCCAAGTCTATGGAACGAATGGAGAGATGAAGATGTTTCGCAAAGATCAATTCGGCATTGTATTCAACACCATTTTCGCCATTGCTTTTGCCATTGCACTTCCTGTCTTTATTGCCTTTCGCAATGGAAACCTGAGTTTCGAACAGTTCTGTATGGATTTCATCCCAGCCTTTGCTGTCACCTTTACCATCGGTACCTACATCGACCTCAAAGGCTTGGGGGACGGCTTCGCCCGTTTCTGTCGGGTCAAGAATGAGAACGGCCTGCTCTTCCACATCCTGCGCGTGGCTTCCATTAGCTTTGTGATGACCTTCCTGATGAGCCTCATCATGCTCTTCATGAATGTGGGCTTTTCCCTGGGTCCTGTGTTCTTCCTGGCCTTCCTGGGCAGCTTTGGCCCCACCTATGTCTTTGCTCTGGTGGTTGCCTTTGTCACCTTTGGTGTGGGCATGCCCATCACCGGTGCGCTGTGCACCAAAACTCCCCGGGGTGTTCCCCAGCACTAATTCTTCCCAATGGGCCATTGCAGAAGCAATGGCCCATTTCTGTCATTTGGAGGTTGATTCATGAAACGACACACCGATACCTGGACCCTGGCCCTGTGCATCGCCCTGCTCCCCCCTTTGTGGGCGGTGGCCGCCCCTTACTTAGGAGTCACCACAGGCGCCGTGGCCCTCATCTGCGCCGGGGTTCACTCCGCGGAATGGGGGCGGCACAGTACCCCGGTCTCCCTGTCCCTTGGCTTCCTGTTGGGTGACTTCTGGGCCGTGATAGCCCTGTACACCATGGAGTGGATGGAGCTTTATCCGGATGTGGAGCTGTTTGTCACCCTGTTTGTCCTGGGCGGTCTGGCAGTGCTCCTCTCCGCCCTGGCTCCCCGCTGGATTTTCTGCCCTTCCTGGCTGTGTGGCTGGGCCATCGGCCTGACCATTCTCTCCCCCGTGGGTGTGGCCGAAATGGGCTCTCTGCCCGTGCAGATTGGCGTAGCCATGCTGGTGGGGGTGTGGTATGTGGGAGTCTTCCTGGGAACTGTACAGCGCAAGCTGTCCACCTGGGTCTCCTCATCCTGATATTACGCCAGCAGCTGGCTGGGACGTGTCCCAGCCAGCTGCTGTTTTAGATTCCCTTGTACTTTTTCCGGGTGGCCAAGCCGCCCCGAATGTGCCGCTGGGCCTTGTTGACCTCCAGCACCGCCTTCACCTGCTCATACAGAGGGCGGTTAAAGGTGGGCAACCGCTCAGACAGATCCTTGTGAACCGTAGATTTGCTCAAGCCAAATTTCCGGGCAGCACTGCGCACTGTGCCCTTCTCCTCTATGATGTACAGTGCCATTTCACAGGCTCGCTCTTCCATGTTCCCTTTCAAACCGGCAACACTCCCTCATGGTTCTCACAGGAGCATATATATGTGTCAATGCCTCCAAGTATGTGGCATTCCCAAGGTAAGCGTAAAACCTCCCCGCGGCTTGAATTGCGGGTCAGGGCATGAGACAATATCCCAAAACTTGAAATATCTCTCATGCAGTCCAAGGGAGGTATTTGACACATTGGAAGATGGTCAAAAGTGGAGCAAAGTCTGCAAGTAATGTCCAAGCAGGAACGTTTGGAGAATTGGACCGCCAGGATCATGGCCTGCCGCAGCAGCGGAATGACTGTCCGGGCCTGGTGTCAGGAAAACGGTCTTTCTGAAAAGACCTATTACTACTGGCAAAGGCGGCTATTCCAAACACTGTCGGAACAACAGCAGTCGATTCGGCAGCCTGCCTTTGCAGAAATTACACCAACACCTAATGTTCGGCCATCCAGCGGCTTAGCTGTCACGGTCCGGACTTCCGGAGTTGAGGCTGAGATTTACAATGGTGCGGATGCGGCCACCGTGGAAACGGTTCTGCGGATTCTGAAATCATGCTGAGCGATTTCACGGGAGCGGACAAGGTCTACATTGCCTGCGGCTACACCGACCTGCGGCGCGGCATTGACGGCCTGGCCGCCATGGTTCAGAAGCAGTTCCATCTGGATCCTTTCGCCAACACCCTTTTCCTGTTCTGCGGTCGACGCCGGGATCGGATCAAGGCACTGTACTGGGAAGGGAACGGGTTTGTGCTGCTTTACAAGAGGCTGGAGTCGGGTTCTTTCCAATGGCCCAGGAAAGAAAGTGAAGCCAAAACGCTAACTGCCCAGCAATATCGTTGGCTCATGGAGGGCCTGAGTATCGACCAGCCAAAGGCCCACAGGCCGGTAAAAGGTCTGGAAATTATTTGAGAAATTTCCTATTTTACTGTACTTTTCAGGCAGAATATGGTATAATCAACACATGAAAAGTACGAATGATTTCCAGACAAGCAACCCGGAAATGGTGACCATTTCCCGGGCGGAATATGAGGAAAAGAACGCTCGACTGGCATCTCAGGACGAGCGCATTTCCCGTTTGGAAAGTCAGATAGAGCTGCTGACGGAAGCCCTGCGCATTGCCCGGCACAAGCGGTTTGGCGCGTCCTCCGAGAAGACGGACGAATCTTTCATGGAGCAGCTGAGCTTCCTGTTCAACGAAGCCGAGGTGTTCTCCACTGCGGAAAAAGAGGAACCGGAAGCCACCGATGGGGCAGGCCACAAGCGGCACAAGAAGCATACCTACACTCTGGATACCATCCCGGAAGGAATCCCTACGAAGCAGGTGGAGCATCGTCTGGAGGGTGAGGATTTGGTCTGCCCTCAGTGCGGGGATACCATGACGGAGATCGGCAAGGAAGTGGTCAAGACACTGGAAATCATACCTGCCCAGTATATCGTCCGGGAGGATATTTACTACACCTACGCCTGCAAAAGCTGCAGTGAAAATGCTGACGAGGGCTGCGAGACGCCTGTTGTGAAAGCGCCCCGGGAAAAGAACATCATTCCCGGCAGCTTTGCTACACCGGAGGCCATTGCCCATATCATGACACAGAAGTTTGTTATGGGTTCTCCTCTGTACCGGCAGGAACAGGAGATAAACCGTCAGGGTATCCAGCTGAGCCGCCAGACTATGTCCAACTGGATTTTGAAAGTAACGGAAGATTACCTGACACCCGTGTATAAGCAACTGCACAAGGAGCTACTGAAAAGAGATGTCCTCCATGGGGATGAGACTACCCTGCAGGTGCTGCATGAACCCGGGAAAGCACCGCAAAGTGAGAGCTATATGTGGCTGTACCGGACCAGTGGCGATACGGACAAACCGATTGTCCTGTATGAATACCAGCCTGGTCGCGGTGCAAAGCATCCTAAGGAGTTTCTTGCCGGATATAAGGGGTATCTCCATACAGATGGGTACCAGGGATACCACAGCCTGCCAGAGGATATTACAGTGGTTGGATGCTGGGCTCACGCCCGGAGAAAATTCGACGAGGCAGTGAAGTCACTACCCAAAGGAAAGGCGAAAGGCAGTTCCGCATCCCAAGGACTTGCCTACTGCAATCTCCTGTTTGAGATTGAACAGGGATTGGCAGAGAAAACAGCAAAAGAAAGATATAACGAGCGACTGAAACAGGCAAAACCTGTTTTAGACGCGATGTTTGCATGGGCAAATTCCAAAACAGCGGCACCCAAGTCTGCCCTGGGGAAGGCGTTTACTTACCTGAATGAGCAGTGGCCTTACCTGACGAACTATCTAAAAGACAGCAGGCTGGAATTGAGCAATAACCGGGCAGAAAGAAGTATCAAGCCCTTTGTCATTGACCGGAAGAACTTCATGTTTGCCAACACGCCCAAGGGAGCGAAAGGAAGCGCCATTATGTTCAGCCTGATCCAGACCGCCATTGAGAATGGGCTGGATCCCTATCAATACCTGACCTGGCTGCTGAAAAACACAAACAAAGCCGACCTGAAAAATCCGGATATGCCCGAAAAGCTGCTGCCCTGGAACGCACCGGCAGGATGCAGAACAAAGTAGCGTTGGACACTTTCAAAATACACAAAGGAGCAAGATATGAGACTGGAACAATCTGATGCTGAGCTTTTTTACCAGTTATGGTTTCCACTGTTGGATTTTGTGAACAAGAAGTACCATGTGTGTCCCGAAACAGAGACGATAGACCAAAGGCAGGGAGTTGACGCAAGCGATGCCAAAGCAATTGCGGACTATTTGTGGTCACACATTGAGGTTATAGAGGAATATCTCGCTATAGCTGAGCTGCCGAAGGAATATGCGCAAATCGTTGCAGGATGGAAACAATGCAAACCGGGCAGATATATTCTGGAACGACATCTAAAAAAGGGTTCTGTGTTTATCTCAGCGGAAGATGGGTCGGTTTATGTGGTAAAGGGATTGTTCTCCACCTGGGCGGAGATGCTTGGAGAAAGTCCCGTGCTGCTGGATGCTGTGTTAATTCCTTTCCGGGGCAGCATTATTTCGGATGGACTGGTTGTACCGTACCATATCTACTTCGGCAAAGGTGCAAGAGAGGACTTCAAGGAAGCGTACATGAACGCAAAGAGAAACCATACAATACATTTCTCTTTCTAAGTGAATAACCCTGAGCCATCCCAGAGCACAAAACTCCGGGATGGCTTTTACTATGTGCTGCTAGGTTTGACGCTTACTTCCCAAGTTCCGGTTTGAGGATCGGGTGAGTGTTATCTCTCATAAAAACAACCTGGCTCCCCGTATGGGAAGCCAGGTTGTTTCATTTAGCCACAGAGGGTCTTCTCTGCTTCACGGTTGACCTCTTCGGGGTCTCGATAAGTGGGCACCAGCTGCTTCATCAGCGCGATAATTTCATCGTTAGGCCGCTCTGCCGTCACCAGGTTGTCCAAGGAAATCAATCCGCACATAATCTCTTTTTGAGGAATAAAGCTCTGCTCCTCCACAAAGATTTTTTGATTGGGGGTTTCAATCAGGTTCTCGCTGCGCATGAGCAGTTCCTCATACAGCTTCTCACCGGGGCGCAGTCCCACTTCGACAATCTGGATGTCCTCATAGGGCCTCAAGCCGGACAGGCGGATGAGGTTCTCGGCCAAAGTGAGAATCTTCACCGGCTCACCCATGTCCAGAACAAAGATCTGGCTCTGCTTGGCCATGGCCCCCGCTTCCAGCACCAGCATGGCTGCCTCGGGAATGGTCATAAAGTAACGAATGATCCGCTTGTCTGTAATGGTCACCGGGCCGCCGCTTTCAATCTGACGTTTGAACAGAGGCACCACCGAGCCATTGGAACCCAGCACGTTACCAAAGCGTACCGCACAGAACTCCGTGGCACTGTCCCGACGGCTTTGGAGAATCATTTCGCAGAACCGCTTGGTGGCACCCATGAGGTTGGTGGGATTCACCGCCTTGTCGGTGGAGATCATCACAAACTTCTGTACACCGAACTTCTCCGCTGCCCGCACCACGTGGTAAGTGCCAAAGACATTGTTCTTGATGGCCTCAGCCGGACACTCTTCCATCAGGGGCACATGCTTATGGGCTGCTGCGTGGAACACTACATCGGGACGATAGTCCTGGAAAATCTGATAAATGCGCTTTTTATCCCGAATGGACGCAATCTCTACCACAAGGTTCAACTGTCTGCCATACGTGCGCTTCAGCTCCTGCTGAATATCATAGGCATTGTTCTCATAGATATCCAGAACAATCAACTGTCTGGGACGGTACTTGGCAATTTGGCGGCATAACTCGCTGCCAATGGATCCACCACCGCCAGTGACCATGACCGCCTTACCTTGGAGAAACCGCGACACCACATTGGTATCCAACTTCACCGGGGTGCGGCCCAGCAGGTCTTCCACCTGCACGTCCTTCACAGCCGCCATACTGACCTCGCCGTTGAGCAGCTGATACAGTCCAGGCAGCACCCGGAGGTGACAGCCAGTTTGATTGCAGATATTCAAAATAGCGGTCCGATCCTCTTCCTTGGCGGTGGGAATGGCAAAGATAATTTCTGTAATTCCATATCGCTTGACCGCATCGCCAATACAGTTGCGACCACCTACAATGCGCACGCCGTCAATATACTTTCCCTGCAACTGGGGATTATCGTCAATGGCACAGCACAGCCGCCCATTCACTTTGCGACTGGCTCGCAGTTCCCGAGCCAGAATCTGCCCCGCCTGACCGGCTCCAATGAGCATCACTCTGGCCCCGTCCGCATCGTGCCGCACAAAGGTGGTGCGAAACACTCCCACAAACCGGAGGCTGCACCGCACTCCCACCAAAAGAATCATCTGGAACACCAGCATCATAAACCAAACACTGCGGGGCAAGTTTACATCCGCAAAGTTGCACACAATAAAGCCAAGAGCATAGGAAAGTAGAACAGAAGCAATCATCTGCGCCACATCCACCGCGTTCACCGTGCGCCAGATAAACTGATACATGCGCTGCCACCAGAACACCAACAGCATCACGATGCTCTGGATTAACACACAGTAGTACGCAGCATTGAGATACTGCGTCGGGATTTCCCGCCCCGTAAAGTCAAACCGAACCAGCAGAGCAACCCAGGCGGACAAGCACAATAGGATCACGTCCACCACCATGATAAACAATGACTTCCACAGCTTATTTAAGTTCATATTCCATCTCTCATTTCTCACAAATTTGTGTGTACCCTCTGCTCCATGAGTTTCGACCATACAGGATCACAGTCCGAACCGCTGGAGCAAACTGCAATCCTGTACAGACGAAGGCAAGCGCACCGAATTCGGCGCGCTTGCCCCCAGTCAGAAGCTTCTTAGGCGCGAGCCTTCTTCACGGAGAAGAAGAACACCACAGCGCACAGAGCCACGCCCATCACAGCGATGGTCTCGAAGCCCATGCCCAAGTCATCGTCTTCCACGACTCCGCCAGTCTGAGCGTCACCCACAACGATAGCCACGGGAGACAGGCTGGTGAAGGTGGCAGTCACAACATTACCGCTCACAGAGGAGGGTACAACCTCCCAAGCGGTGCCGTTGTAGTGAAGCACCTTCACGTCCTTGCCAGCAATACCAGCAACGGAGAAGGGGATCTTCACGGTGCCGCCGTTGGCAAAGACCTTGTCGGCGTTGGCCAGAGTCACGTCAAAGATGGAGTGCACCTTGGCGTTCTTCACGTCGGCCACGAGCTTGGAGACGGCCTCGTCCTTCAGGTCGAGGGCAACCTTGGACTCACCAATGGTGATATCCTCGGCCTTCACGACAGTGCCGTTGCTGGCAACGATCTCGCCCTTGATCTCAGGGACGATGGATTCATCAACGCTAGGAGCGGGAGCAGCCATGGCAGAAGCAGCCATAGCCACAACCAGCATCATAGCGCCGGCCAGCGAAATGAGCTTTTTCTTCATTTTGGATTTCCTCCTATTAAAATATTTCATAAAAACCTACCTCCCCCTCATCCGGTGGTGTAAGTTTATATGACACCTTAAGATGCCAGCGGGATCTCCTCCACCAGCTTTCCCATGACCACATATCGATAGGAAGCTTCGCCATTGAGGCAAGTGTACAACATCACGATCTTATCCCCAAATTCGGGTGCATACTCTTCGTTGATATTAGCATACAAGCTTCTGGTGTTCAATACTTTTTCAAAATATTGATTGAACTGGTCTTCTTGGCTGAAATCATTATAGTACAAAATATGCTTCTTGTCATGGGGTACTGCGGCAAAAATCTGATAGGTTAACTGCCGCCCAGGCAAATAAATGGTAAAAGTCGTGGTCTCGTCAATGGTGGTGCTCTGCATATAGGATTGCAGAGAACCAAACATACTGCCATCGCTGACGATAGCATGTCCATACACCACAGTCACCGGATCGTTAAAGTCTGTGCTGTTATAGCTGTATTTTGTGAAGATAGATCCAGGTACCGAATAATTCCCGTATACGTCACGCCGCAGATAGTAGCTATCTTCTCCCTCACGTTGGACAATGGGATAGGATATCTTGGCGCCCGGCATCTCAATGTATGCGTAGATATCTTCGGAAATGGCATGCAGCTTGTCCCAGTCCACAGGATCCTCCGCCAGCTCCGGAGTGGCAGAGGGCTGTGCCTGGGTGGGCTGAGTGGAATGCTGAATCACATCATCCGGCAATTCAGTCCGTCTGCTGGCGATCCATAGATAAATCGCTCCAGCCAGAATGCCCACTGCGGCCAACGCAGCAATGATGACCCAAATGCTTTTCTTTTTCATTTCTTGCGGCTCCCGTCATTGTCTTCGTAGTAATAACCATACTTGGTGTACTTCTGGTAATAGGGATTTCCATCTTCTTTTACCCGGTTGAGTACCACACCCATAAGCTCACAACCAGCACGGTCAAGCAACTTCAGGGAATTGGACACCAGACTACGGGGGGTGCCGCCGCCGTGCACCACCAGAAGAGCGCCGTCACAGAAGGATGCAATCAACTCGCCATCTGCCACGTTGGTCAGAGGCGGTGTATCCACCAGCACGTGGTCAAACCGTTGGGCCAGGGCATCCAACATCTCTTCCACCCGTCCATTTTGCAATAAGATGGACGGATTGAACACTGTGTGGGCTGTGGGCAACAGATACGCTCCGGGAAGATTGGTGGCGTAAACCACATCATCCAGAGACGCGCTGCCCGCCAGATAATGGGAGAGACCCACAAAATCTCCGCCGTTGCTGCTCATGCGATAGCGTGTGCGCATCATAGACTTGCGGATATCCGCATCCACCAGTACAACGTTACGCCCGGACTCACCTAGCATGCGCCACAGGTTGGTGGAAATGAAACTCTTGCCCTCACCGGGAACGCTACTGGTAATCAAGATCTTCTTAAAACGATCTCCACAGAAGTTAAAGTTAATACGCAGACGATTGAGTGCCTCTTCGGTGGCATAAGGGAGCGTATTCAGATTGTTCAGAGTCAAGGTCTTCATGGCTTGTTACGCTCCTTTCTTTGCCTTGCGCGTTTGAGGCTTCCTCGTTGGCCGGCCAGACACAGGCCGAGCGTCACCGTCAGCCTCCGGCACCACAGCCAAAGGAACGATACCAAAGTAGCGCTCCAACTCCTCGCTGGAACGGATGGTGTCATTCATCATGAATCGAACCACCACAAAGGCCACATAGAGCACAGCAAACACCAAGGCGCCCAGAGCAATATTGCGAACCAAACTGGGGCTGCTGGGAGAAGTGGGAGTCACGGCCTCCTCGGCAATATTGGGGGCATTGGAGTCCATGACCTCAGGCAGCCAGCTCACACCCAGCTTTGCCATCTCATTGGCAATGTCCCGAGCCTGCTGGGGGTCCGCGCTGGTGGCCTTAATATTCAAAATACGGGTACCAGTGGGATTGGAAATGCTGATCATAGACTTTAAATCCTCTACAGTTGTACCTTCGAGTTTCAAATTTTTGATCACACTCTCCATCATCGGCCGGCCCATCAGCAAGGTCTCATAGTCCGCTGTGAGAGAAGTGCCAATCTGCAGGTCCGTCAAGTCCACCACAGAGTCATTGGAGGCAGAAACCACATAGATGGAAGCCGTAGCCGTATACTTTGGCGTGATCACAAAAACGGTCACCAGACCGGCCACCACAGCTCCCAACACAAAAAATGCAATGATCTTCAACCACTTCTGCCGCAAAATGAAGAAAATGTCCTTAAGGTCAATGACATCTTCTTCTACCATTTGCTGTGACATACGATTTTCCATTTACTCTGTCTCCTCCTGAACTTGAGTGTAGAACAGACTGAACACTGCCTGCTTCACACTGTCTTCATCAGCGTAGAATTCCATAAACTTCTCGCCCATCTTGGACTCACCCTCAATGCTCACAACTCCACCATTGGTGTATCCTTTGCATTTCTGGGCCAGTTTGGTCACGGTTCCGCTTCCCATATCTGTTACCATGTAAGGCGTGATAGTCTGATACAACTCTGCCACGGTTCCGATGTCCTCATTCATCATCTTATGGACCTGAGAAGCCAGCCCATTGAAGTACTCCACCTGTCGGGCCATGCGGGAAATATTGGTGCTGTCACCCACGTAAAAGCGTCCACGGATGTAGGTGTACGCCTGTTCTCCCGTAAGTGTGATGGTCTCCCCCATCACCAAGGAAGGGTCTACCTGTGAGAAGTCATCTTTAATGGTGACGGTCACGCCACCTGCCCAGTCATTGATGAGTGGAATGGCATCCATTTGGATCGCTGCATACCCGTCTATCTTGACGTCGTAGAGGAAGGTTGACACAGCCTTCACGGTGTTTTCGCAGCTATCCTTTAGACCTGTGCCATAGCTGTGGGCCGCAGCAATCTGCATCTTCTCCGTACCAATCTCGTCACCCTGCATTCCCAGTACCGTGACGTCTGTCATGGTATCTCGGTTGATCTGCAACACATGATAGGTCTTTTCGGCATGATCAATGACCAGAACCATCAGCATGTCCGCTTGTCCAGCGCCATCGATGGGATTTGCTTCCGTGGCTTCGCCGTCCCGGTCCACCCCCATAATCAGATATGATTCCACATCTTTTGAGGGCTGGTACCAGTTTCCATCATAGTATACGCTTGGGGTACTGCCACTGTCAACACCCATCATCTCTTCCACGGTTTTTCCGCTGTCGCTACCTTGTTGGGGTTTGTTGCATCCGGCTAACATGCCCATAAACACAGCGACAGCCAAAGCAGCACACCCCAGTTTTCTCGCTTGACTTCTCATCATATCTCCTTATATCTATCACACATCACAGCTCCAGCAGCTTGTTGCCGGTTTGATCAATCCGCTCCAATACCGCTGAGCCCAGCTTGCGCTTCACCACGTCTCTGGCCTGTCCCAGATTGGGGGCACGATTGGTCAGGTTGTGGGTGTCGCTGCCTAACAAGTGCGCATCCCCACGGGCCAGCCAATCCATCCAGCGGCCTCGTTTGTTCCAGTGGAGCAATGTGCCTGCGTTGATCTGTAAGTAGACAAACAGCTCTTTGAGCCGTTGAGGCAAATTGGGGTCCTTCTGGAATTCGTAATACCGTTCAAAGTGAGCCAGCACGATCTGGAGATTGCGATCCAACGTCAGGGTTGTCAGCACGTTCCACTCGTATTCCGTCCAGGGAGCAAAGGGCATTTCCAGCAATAGCACATTGGTGCCTTGGATACAGAGCTGTTCAATTCCATCCAATTCTTCCAATCCGCTGTAAAAGGCCACCTCGGCCCCCAATCGAACACCTGGCATATCCGGCGTCAGAATCGTCCCCACGGCTCGTCTTGCCTTGCCGCGCCGCTCCAAGAACGCCTCCAGCGTATCCCGATGCCCGTAAAAATGGGGGGTGGCCACCATCAGATCGACCCCCGCTTCCCCCGATTGGAGAAGCATCTCCCGGGTCATATCCAGGTTTTGGCTTCCATCATCGATGCCAGGTAAAATATGACTATGGAAATCAATGATAAAGGGAGTTCCCATGTAACTGTCCTCCTAGTGACAGGCTCGCACAAGTTTCAACTATTATACCACGAGCCGTTTCCTCTGACAATCATTTAAAGCGAGTTTTGTCAGGTAATACTAGTCAGACTTCCCTGCATTTTCTACATTTATAGTCACCAATATTCACAATCCCCATTTTTTATTTTCTGCAGAAATCCCTGGCATGTTCTCGCCGCAAGCATTCCCAGTACGCATCCGCTTCCGTTGTGCAGAATATCATCCCACTCAAACAGCCCCAGCCGAAACACCAGCTGGCACAGCTCAATACACAAGGACAGTCCGAAGCCCGTCAGCACGATTGCCTTTGCCGACCGGCCACGGTTGAGAGCCAGCAAGGCCCCAAGAGGGACAAAGAGTAGGATATTCAATAGGATCTGCCAGAGCAACTGGAGATTGTGATGTCGAAGCACCATCTGCCAGGACCATAGGGGCGTCCAGGCCAGTTTTCCACCAGAGCCTATCTCACGGGTAAATATCGTTGTGAGAAAAATAAATGCAGTGTAGATAACTAGAGATTTATGCTTCAGTGTGACCACTACAGCACGTTTCCACATAGCACTGCTCAGCCTGTCACCCAAAAGTACAATTACCGTGAATATAATAAATCCAGCCCATTGAGCCATGGTAATACGACTTAAGATATTGCCTGCATATTGTATCATTGTTTCATCCTATTATCCTTGATTTCTAGCAACTCATACGAATACATCACTTGATGTAACAAAGTCACGTTATTCTGTATGCTGTAATTAGGCCCAGAAGGCCAGCATTTTGACCAAAGTCTTACAGAGGTATACTTGACAATCATGTCATCACCAACATAAAACATTGTTATTTCCAGCACCAAGAAGCATGTCGATCTCCAATAAAATCTAATTTACTTGCACCAAACGTGCTTATATCAATTTCTCACAACAGCTTCTATTTCCCTCTACTCAAAATTTGTTTTCCATATTGAATCAACTGAAAAACAGTATCCTTGTACATCACTAACAATACCGTTACACAAATGATATAGCCTAACACAGAAACAATGCAATTTTCTCCCACAGTGTTATATATGGCGTACACCCCCGTGATAATTGTCACCGCGTAGAATTTATTAAAACTAATATTTAATTTAAAGTATCGATTTGATATCAATGTGCGTAGAGTAAAAAAGATGATATACGAAACACCCGTAGAAAAAGCCGCCCCCCGTCCACCATAAATGGGTACCAATATAGCATTCCCCAGAAGATTTGCCAAGCAAGAAATCGCTGCGATTACCACCTGCATCTTACTTTTTTTCATGAACACTAGCCCACAAACGGTTGTTTCAGAAATAGTATACATAATTGGATGAAAAATCAGGAATGGCAAAATACATGCAGCTTCTCGATATTTTTCACCCAAAAGTAGCACAAAAATATCCTTAAACAATATTAAGGTGAGGCCAAAAAAGAACATCAGAACTGTAATTATTCGGTTTGCTATCTCATAGAAAGATGTGTCCTGCTTGTCTTTTGCATAGTGTTCCAAAGCCATTGGTGAATATAAGCTATTAAAAGTTGTCTGTAAAATAGAAAAAATATTTACAATTGACATTGCCGAAGAATATACACCTACTTCGGCGTATGTAGAGTAATAATTTAACGACATCTTATCGATGCCCTGAAAAAAACTCGAAATTCCCAGAGCAAACACATATGGATATGCATATCGTATCAATTCTTTAGTGGGAACTACACATCTCTTTTTAATTTCTTTTTCAAATTTCCATATATTCGCTTGCGCAATAATACCAAGTAACATAGCTATTCCAGTGGAAACCGTAATTGCTACCATCAATAACTCGCTTGGATAGGCATTCAATACTTTAAGAAATATAATGGCCAACACTACGAATAAAGTTTTAATCAATATTCCAAGAAAAGAATATAATTTTACTCGTCTTTCAAGACGTACAGTCAACGAACTATACCTCTGAATTACCAAAATAAGCGTATATACAAAAAATAGGATAGAAATAAAAAGTGGAATATGCTCTTCTGTCCTTAGAACACTGCAATTATTTAACGCCAAAAATGCCATAAAACAAGCAAGTATGATAATTAGTGGGATTCGAACACACTTATACAATAATGCATTCCTATAGCCTATGCTATTCTCCTCATAATAATACCTTACCAACGCTTGATCCAGTCCTAAACAGAATACAGACAATGCAATATTCCCATACATAATAAACAAAGAAAATCGTCCATATTCTTCAGGAGTTACCAGTCGCGTAATAATTGGTGTGGTGATAACGCTAATCACCATAGTCAAAATGGTCCCAATACCTACTGTCAGAAATTGTTTAAATATGGTTTTTACATTCATACGAAGTTCTTCCTATTATTCACTCCACGCCATATAACATCAGCCATTTTTTCTTTACTTCTAACCAACTAAAATTATCATTTAAATATTTTTTGCATTTTTCTGTTCGTGTCTTGGTACAATATTGTTCCAAATCTGAAAATATTTCTTTTAACTTTGAGGATAATGCCTCAATAGAACAAATTTCCTCGATGTATTCATTTAACTCGGTATAATTAAGCCATGCCCCTGTCACCACGATATTACCTGTGTAAATGTACTCCATCATACTTGCAGAAATTAAGTCTGTATCTTGTAACTGAATCATCATTTCTGAAGACAGCCGTAACCTCGCAATCATTTCCATATCATAGAATTCACATAGACATTTCCCATTTAAGCCTGAATGATTGAATTCCTCGACGATTCGCTCTCGATAAGCTGCATTTCCATATCCCATAGGCACCACCACAAAATAATTGCTCGGCAACCACTCTTTCGATTCCATCAGTTGCTTAAATATTTTTGTGTGATTTTGCTCTCTTGTTGCATTGTAGCCAACCGTGATAACAAAGCTGTCTCTAGGTATTCCAAACAGGCTTTTTAATTCTTCTCTATTACTTCCTGACTGGATTACCTGATCTATCACTCTGAATGTATCAATAGCCATTGATAGCCTTACTATTTTATCCAAGTATCTATTTTTATAATATTGATTAAAATCTTGCGTAATGGTCTTTGTGGCTAAAGTAATATAATCTGCTCTATCAAATAACTTTTTGTATTGTTGGCGCACCTTATTAGTTACTCGCATATAATCTGATCCATATATAGTGCAGATTAATTTATCACACTTTTTACGAATCAATGGTGCATATAGGCTTTCGATTTCTTTGATGGAGTGGATATGTATGATATCATAGTGTCCAACCGTAAGAATGTGGATAAAAAACAGAATATATGTCATAAGAGCTTGAATTTTACCCTTAAAAGGCGACGCACATGTATATACGCGATTATATAAATTCCTATATTTTTCATCACATTTTTCAAACGATAACACATCGTATTGAATCTGCTCATGCACAACATTTCGAACAAACTCTCTTCTAAAATAAGCATTGCAGTATCCAATTATAAGCACTTTTTTCCCCATAAAACTCACATCCATTCCGAGGCTATACAATAATTTCCGTAATTTTATCGCGATTTCATACTATCATATTTTAATTGAAAATGATCTACTTCTATTATTATTAGTCACGCCTAGTCATATCTCATATTGTGCTCAATATAAAAACACCGAGTACACGGCAGAGCATTAGCCTCTAGACCTTGAAAACATAGTTCTTCACTTTAGCTTTAGTTTTCTGGCCGAAACTTGTCTGTATCCCAGTTTGCTAAACTTAAATTGCTGCAGTCGTATCTTCATAAACTTCAGATTGAAATATGCCAACTCCGAAAATGTGAAACCTCTTTTCCGCAATTGCCTTGTATATCTCATATTAGTATCTAACTTAAATATTTTCAATGTATACGTCAAAAGAAGTTTTATATAAGGGCAGTCGCCTTTATAAGCAGCTAACCCCTGTCCATACGCAATTCTTTGTTCTTTTTTTTCAATCTCCCCGTAAGTCTTTCGAGACGGATGTACGACACTCATTTCCGGAACATATTTAATTTTTACTCCCTTTTCACTTGCACGCCTTGACCAATCATAATCTCCGCCTGAAAAGCGTTCTGTAAATTTCCCCACACGATCAAAATCAGCCCGTAGCGCTGCCATATTTGCTGTTGCAACCGACTTTGTGTGCACCATATTTTCTGTTTGCAAGTGGGCAATAGAGTCAAAATGCTCCCATATTGTATTTCGTACAATTTCAATTTTAATGGATCCCCCTAGAACAACTCCAGGCTCCAAATTCGCGTGAATCGCATCTATCCAGTGAGAGTCTGGCTTGCAATCACTATCTGTAAAAACTAGAACTTCGTTCCTAGCCTGTGATACGCCATAGTTTCTGGACGCATATGAATCTGCCTTCTCCGTATACCTGAAATATCGATATAGCGTCGGATCCTCCAACGCCCTATTCACACACATAATACTCGATTGATCTGTGGAACCGTTATCAATCAATAAAACTTCATCACCTTCGTTCCATTGGCATTTATCCAAACACGCAAAAAGCTCCGGCAAATATTTTTCAGCATTGTAAACCGGAATAATTACGGAAAGACACATTGTTCCCATTTGCTTTTCCCCTTTTTCGTCCTGTATCCAGCATCAAAACGACACCAATCAGCAATTGATAAAAGTAGCAGTTCATAGTTTCATAGGTCAAACCACATAGCAACCCTACAACCATTGCCCACCGAACTGCTTTCGAGGTGTCCTTCTCATCTGCATTTCGAAATTCCTTATAAACACACCAAAAAAGAATGACAACCAAACACAGTCCGAACAGTCCTCGTTCTGCAATCAACGTAACATAATTATTCAAGAAATGTGCTGGCAAATATGTATGCGCACCGCTCATGTACAGGCTTGACCCGAATCCAATTCCTATCAAGAAGTTTTTCATGGAACTCAGCCAGATAATAAGCCCATCTAGAGGCACTAGTAAATGGCGATCCATCATGAATAATTCAAGATCAAATTCACCGAATCGCTTTAACATAAATACCAGATATTCTCCCTTTAGCAACTGCGGACTCACTGCTGCTGCTAAAGCAGTACATATAAGTAATATGTATACTAATTTCTTAGAAATCCGCTTCATGAGAATACCATACAAAATCAATGTAACAAACAGCATCAACATTCCTGTCCGACTTCCAGTCAGCAACAAAATAACAAAAAAAGAAATCACTAAGCCAATCCTCTGCTTGGGTAAAAATAACCTTTTGTTCAGAAGCAATATTACAATACACATCCCCATAACTGCTGACAAAACTGGCCCAGTGTTATATGGTGCAAATAACCTCATCTTCCCTGCTGCTTGTCCAAATGTATCAAATGATTCACTTAAACTCCAATGGATTATTCCCATGTCAATATCGGATACATTTCGGTTGTAAACTGTAAATTGATATGCGCCATATATGGAAACTAAAATTGTAATATACTGACTTTGAATAAACGCTTTTAAAAGGCAATCACAATCATCCGCTGTAAAGTAGTTGGCAATCAGTACAAACATTCCCGCCATTAATATATTTAACAAGAAAAGAGAGGTCGCCCAACTACGATTCACGGAAACAGCCAATGCTACACAGGCGCTTATAACTGTTATAGTAGCATAGAGAAGATATGTCCCCTTTTTCAAATAATTTCTCCGCAATAGATCACAAATACCTACGCACAAGGTCGCAATAGCAATCATCTGAAAAATCGTAAGCGGCAAGTTAAGCACCGTAATTTGCTGAGTAGTATGCAAGGCTATAGAGACAAGTACTAACTTTCTGACAACACTTCTCAAGATATCACCTCTAAATAGCGATAATATTCATATAGACGGTAACTGACCGTGTGTGCATCATGACACCGCATTCCAAAACACTGCTTATCCGGATCGTATGTCAACTGAATCTGTTGCTCCAGAATTTGTTCTGCATACGATTGTTGCACGTAGTCCATGAGAATTGCTGAGATATACATCATTTCAAAGCCTGGAACATTGTAGAGGTACCCGTAAATATTCACGCACTTTTCCTCTGGATCCGTGATATTATTTTTGAGGGAGCAATCCAAGTCCACTCTTGGACTTTTTAATTTTTCCTGAAGTTCCCTACTGCATGTGTAATGCATCATTTTCTTGAACTTAACCCCAGAAAAAACTGGATGCTTAGAATACAGGCGATATAGTCTTGCAAATGCCATAATATTGAAGATATGATATCCTTCTTCCTTGTACGCATAGCTTGGCATTTGAAATTTTTCCTTACTGCTATCCAAGACACGCTTTACAAAGGACTTACCCTTTGACTTCAAATCTGCTTGGCTGGAAATACCATGTACAACTCTTCCATTTCCGTGTACGCGAAAATTATCTTGTAACTTATCCAAGCAGATAACAATTTGACGCTGATACTCTTGATTATGTGTCACTTCCACCAATTCAGCCAATGTTGCCGCATACCACAACTGATGATTGAATGTAAAATCTATACGATATTCGCCTCTGGGTGCGTGCCATAACCCTAGCTTTTCATCGAATTTATGTTTTTGAGCCAAATCAGTGGCTAACTCTATATATTGGGATTTCTCTGGGAAAACTTTATTCAGATAAATCAATCCCTCGATCAACCATGCATGCCCAATGACACCATTGCAATCGTCCTTCTCGGCTTTCATCCTCATGGTATACAACCCATCCTGCTCTCGGAGCGACAAGAGTTGCTCCCCCATATCGGCTAAAACATTCTTATACTGTGTTTGACCATATGTGAGAATTTCGATTGCAGTGAGAACCGCCAAATGAGCGAGATTGCGCACTGGCGTTTCCGGATCATCGTAGGGACCATTTACGCCTGCATCTACCTGTTTGCAAATTGCATAGTGATTGATTAAATCATGGCCACATCGACGTACTAACTCATCATGTGAGCTATTCATTTTTTCACCCCTATATGTCAAAGTCCCTTATTCCTCTAAATAGTTAAAATATTTTAATCCCTTTGGAACACGTCCCGCGTATAGACTTTTTCCATCACATCATCTAAACATGAGTCATAGCGATTTGCAATGATAGCCTGAGATTTGGACTTAAACTGTTCCAGTTCATTAACCACCTGGGATCCAAAGAAGGTGCTACCATCCTCCAGGGTAGGCTCATAAACAATTACCGTGGCTCCCTTGGCCTTAATGCGCTTCATTACACCTTGAATCGAACTCTGTCGGAAGTTATCCGAGTTAGATTTCATAGTCAGACGATACACCCCGATGACCACCATCTTTTCCCGACTTGCATTCCAGTCGTTCTCCTGAGAGTAGTCGTAATAGCCAGCCTTACGCAGCACCTGATCCGCAATGAAATCCTTACGGGTGCGGTTGGACTCTACAATAGCTGTCATCATATTCTGGGGAACATCTGCGTAGTTGGCAAGAAGCTGCTTTGTGTCCTTGGGAAGGCAGTAGCCTCCATAGCCGAAACTAGGATTATTGTAATGGGTACCAATCCGCGGGTCTAGGCACACTCCCTTAATAATCTGCTGGGTGTTCAGTCCCTTCATCTCAGCATAGGTATCCAGTTCGTTAAAATAGGACACTCGGAGAGCCAGGTATGTATTGGCAAACAGCTTCACAGCTTCCGCTTCGGTAAAGCCCATAAAAAGAGTATCCACATTTTCCTTGATGGCCCCCTCTTGGAGTAGGTAGGCAAAAGAGTGAGCGGCCTCCACCAGCCGAGAGTCCTCCATATCGGTGCCCACAATAATACGGCTAGGATAGAGATTGTCATAGAGAGCCTTACTCTCCCGGAGAAATTCCGGGCTGAATATGATGTTCTTACTTCCGAATTTCTCCCGGATTGAGGCAGTATACCCCACAGGAATAGTAGACTTAATAACCATAATGGCGTTAGGGTTATATTCCATCACAAGTCTAATTACCGACTCTACTGCTGAAGTATCAAAGTAATTCTTTTTGCTATCATAGTTGGTTGGCGCAGCAATGACAACAAAGTCCGCACCGCTGTACGCCATCTTGGCATCTAGAGTAGCAACCAGATTCAGTTCTTTCTCTGCTAGATATTTCTCGATATAGTCATCTTGAATAGGAGACTTCCTATTGTTGATGAGTTCAACCTTTTCGGGAATAATATCCACCGCCACAACCTGGTTGTGCTGAGCCAGCAGTGTGGCAATCGACAGTCCAACATAGCCGGTTCCGGCGACTGCAATTTTCAATGAATTCAGCTTCCTTTCTTACAACACGCTCGTATATAGGCGCATATATTGTTCAATGATGTGATTCCACTCAAATTCTTTTGCAACGTCTGCACATTTCTGTTGTAGCTCATTTTTATTCTGAGCAATATGCTTTATTGCATCTGCAATGAAACCTGGCTCTGGAGTTTCAACAAATTCTCCAACTTCTTTTTCTCGTAGATAACCACTCACACCTGCCCCAGATAACCCAACAATAGGCAGCGACTGAGTTAATGCTTCTATATACGCTATACCAAATGTTTCTCCCTGTGAAGGCATCACAAAAACATCAGCTTTTCGATACAATTCGATGAGATCCTTCTTATTTTCTATAAATCCCACCATATCAACTACATCTTCCAGGCAATTTACTTTTATCAACTGTATGAGTCTTGCCTCTTCGCTTCCTTTCCCCACAACAGTTAGGGTCACATCGATCCCCTCATCGCGCAGTTGTTTAATTGCCAAAATTGTCTTGTCCACATTCTTGGATTTTATAAGACGACTTACCTGAATTACATGTATTTCACTGTTTTCATGCGCACCTAAGCTTTCTCCGATTGAATATGTATTGCGAATCCAAAAGTCATCCACACCATTTGGTAGAATTGAGTGTCGATTCAACCATGGAACCACCCTCCGATTCCCGTACAATTTCTCAATCGTCTTACGCTTCAAATCTGGAGAAATAAAAAATACGTGCGCCGCATTTTCTAATATTTCCCTTGCTTTAGGGTTTAACCACTTAAAATATGTCATAAAACATTCTGTGTCTGTTCCTCTTACTGCAACAAAATACGGAATTCCACACATTTTATGTAATTCACATGCCACACCACCATCTGAATAAAGTGAATGTGCATGAATGACGTCAAAATTCTGTAGTTCTATTCCAACTTCATGCCGCACTGCTCTGGTATATTTCCTTATTTTTTTCCCGTACAAAAATCGATCAATTGGCTTTTTTACGGGAAGCAGCGCAACATCAATTAATTGTTTGTGATAGTTTGTTACACAATACTGCACATCCTCTGCAGAATTTGACTGGATGCTATAAGGTACTACAACCTTCTGATGAACTCCCTGTTGTTTGAGCAAATCGAAGAACTTTAAATAAAATCTGTCACAGATTGCTGATACGTTTACATGGAGAATCTTCACTCTCATACATTCCTTTTTTATTTACTACTTTTGTCAACCAATTCAACAATTTGAGGATACGTCTCTGCCCGATTAAAACGTTCTTCTGCCAGTCTTCGGTTATGTTTTCCCATCTCTACACGCAACTCATGATAGACAATCAACTGCTCTATAGCCTTAGCAAGACCTTGGGCATCACCATTGTCACAATTAATGCCTATATTGTACTTCGTAACTAGATTACGATACTCTGGGCACTCCTGAGTATTTACAACGGGTAACCCTGCCGCTGCATAATCTCCAACTTTGTTAATTATACTCTGAGCTGCACCGTGCGTAATAGGATTTACTGCAATATCGCAGGCGCAGAGCATGGGAACCATTTGCTCATAGGGCAACATCCCGGTAAAGATCACAGGGATATTCAATTGCTCCGCATACCGCTGGAATCTTTCCTGCAAAGGGCCACGCCCCATCACTATAAAGCGGATATTTTTAATTCCCTTTTGGTTGCAGAGAATATTCATCACATCCATTACACAGGTTAAATCATAACTGTGGCCTAGGGTACCCACATAGCCAATCCAGCACTCATTTTCAGGCTTCTGATAGGGAATTATACCGTTTCTCAACGCATCAAACTTTTCCAATCGAGTTCCCAAGTACACACTATACCCCTGTTTGCACTTTCGATTAACCCATAAAGCCCGGTTTGCATAGGTGTCAGACACAGCTACAATTTCATCCGCAGCTGCATATATTTTATTGGCCAGATACCGGAAAGGAGTAAATGCTACCTTACTCAGCACGGGTATGTTAAAAACGATCTCGAATGCCTCTGGCCACAAATCTTGTACATCAATGATAAAGCGCACCCCATGTTTGCTGCAATATTTTGAGGCCTCATAGGGAGCAACCAACGATGGTACTGCGCAGTAAATGACATCCGGTCTTTTCCTCTGCTTCAAATATTGTTTTACACTTTTCCCAAATACGTAGTCGCTGTAAAAGCGTTGTAAACACACATTTTGGGGGTAACCTGTTTCATGCAGGAGTGTAATTTTATATGGGAATTCCCCTTGGGGCGTCTCAATATGTTCTTTTCCCCCATGGTCGAAATCACTTGTCACGATTTCAACATCATGAACTTCGCTCAACATTTTTGCTAGCTCTGTAAAACGGTCATTTTTTGAAATATCCCAAGGATAACAGTATTGTGATAACACTAGTATATCCATTCGTCTTCTCCTTTATTGCCAAGAAAATCAGCTAACCTAGCCGTCTTACTGGCACACCCACGTAGGTTCCAGGCTCCTGCAAAGATTTAGAAACTACCGCACCTGCTCCCAATATAACATTCCTGGAAATATTCACTCCCTGAATAATTTTAGAGCCAGTACCTAACTCCGTCAGTTCCCCAACATTAACATTGCCAGATATATTTACACTTGGGTAAACAGTAACATAATCTTCAATGATATCATCGTGCCCCAGAGTGCAGTCCAAATTGACAATCACATGTTTTCCAATCTGAATATTCACCGTCAAAATCGTGCCGGCACAAATAATCGTACCTTCCCCAAGTTTCACTCGATCAGAACTAATAACAGATGGATCAACCAAGGTTGCAAACTTCACATGATGCAAATTATTAATCTTATCTATAATCATTTTTCGAGTTTTTGCAGCACCAACCGCGCACACAACCCATACTTCGCGATTTAAGCTGCTCAAAATTTCAGTTCCTCCTAGAACTTTATATCCATTGCACTCTAAGCCCCAGGTATTGGGGTTATCGTCGATAAAGCCTACCAAGTTCCACAAAGGATTCACCTGATTCACACGCTCAACCAACCAGGCAACTTCTCTTCCAAATCCACCTGATCCAATAATATACAGCTCTTTCATCATCACTTCTCCTCACATGCTCCCTTTAAATTCTTCCATGGTTGCCGCTGTCTCGGAGTTGATACCCTCACGCTTGACAAACGCTTTCAACACAGTATTCAGAATTACTTTTACATCACCCAAAAAAGTCACATGGTCTACATAATACACATCCATGCGGAACCGATCTTCCCAAGTTACCGCGTTGCGGCCATTCACTTGAGCATAGCCGGACAAACCCGGACGCACCTCATGTCTGCGCTTTTGTTCTTCGTTATAGAGAGGCAAGTACCTTACCAGCAGAGGGCGGGGGCCAATGATGGACATATCCCCCTTAAGGATATTGAACACCTCTGGCAGCTCGTCCAGACTGGTAGACCGCAGCAGACGCCCGAACTTGGTCAGGCGCACGTCATCGGGCAGCAACTCACCATTTTCGTCCCGGGCATCCGTCATGGTGCGGAATTTATACAGCTTGAAAATCTTCTCGTCCTTACCCGGTCGATCTTGGGTGAACAGCACCGGGCTTCCCAGCTTCACCCGCACCAGAATGGCCACAATGATAAACAGCCACCAGAACACCACAATGGCCAACAGGGAACAGAAAATATCCAGAGGCCGCTTCACGAACCGCTCATAAGGGCCGTAGGGCTTATGTTTGACTTTGGTCTCAACCATGTACTTCCAAACTCCTTATTCAAAACAACTTCTCACGATCTCAATGATCTGATCCTGCTCTTCCACCGTCATCTTGTTGTCGCTGGGCAGGCACAAACCGCGCTCAAAAATATCCATGCCCACATCCACGCCACTACCTGCAATGTAGGCATTGGTATTGGCACGGCCGTTCCCCTCCCGAGTGACAAAGCCGTGCATACGGTAGATGGGCTGCATGTGCATGGGCTTCCAGATGGGGCGTCCTTCAGCGTTGTACGCTGCCAACTTCTCCAGAATCTCGGTGGGGCAGCTCTTCCCTGCCTCGCTGATGTACAGAGCCTTTTGCTCGCCACGCACCTGGCGGCACATGGCCTCCCGGTCGATGAGCAGGCAGGACAGCCAGAAGTTCGGCTCACACACCGTCTCGTCATAGGGATTCATGGTCACAGGCAAATCTTTGAACCCCTCCTTATACCGCATATAGATGGCCTTTTTCTGGGCAATGTGCTCTTCCAGATAGGGGTACTGGCCACGGACCACACCAGCAATCACGTTGCTCATGCGGTAGTTATAGCCAATCTCCTCGTGCTGGTACCAGGGCGCATTTTCCCGGCTCTGCGTGGACCACTTGCGGGCCTTGTTGGCTGCATGCTCATCGTCAGTCAGGAGCATACCGCCAGAAGACCCGGTGATGATCTTATTCCCATTAAAAGAAATGGCACGGTAATTGCCGAAAGTACCAGTCTGCTGACCCTTGTAAGTAGCACCCAGGGACTCTGCTGCGTCCTCAATGAGGACAGCGCCATGCTTGTGGCAGATTTCCCGGATCTCATCCACCTTGGCAGGTGTGCCGTACAGATGCACCAGCACTACCACCTTCACCTCAGGATATAGTTCAAATGCCTTCTCCAGAGCCACAGGGTCCATGTTCCAGGTGTCACGCTCAGTGTCAATGAACACCGGCACGCCACCCTCATACACCACCGGATTCACGGTAGCCCCGAAGGTCATATCAGAGCAGAACACCTTGTCTCCAGGCTTCACGCCAGCCAGCTTTACACACAAATGAAGTGCAGCGGTCCCTGCAGAAAGAGCCACGGCATACTGGCATCCCACCTTCTCACAGGTCAAACGCTCCACTTCATTGATGTTTTGTCCCACCGTAGACATCCAGTTGGTCTCGTAGGCTTCCGTAATATATTTCAGTTCGTCCCCGTGCATCGTAGGGGTCGACAGCCACACTTTCTTCTCAAAAGGTTTCATAAAGAATAACACTCCTCTTGCTTGTTTCCACCGGGCAAAAACCCACTCCCAGTCATAACACAGTTGTAGTCTATTCTACTCCCTATTTCTTCTTTTTTCAACTACAATTCCCCTCAGTTTTTATTCCCATTTTTGTAACCTTAGTCATATTTTGTTTACTTCAAAGCGCATATTTATGTAATCAATTTTTTACTTGACAGCATCCGTTATTTTCATACCACATGAAATGACAGTCTTGTGAAATGCGAGACAAACTCCAACTATACTGTTCCTCGTTCGTACACAGCGTTTTTTTTGATGTGCCTGTCGAATTTTATGTGAGTAATTCTCAATGTCCACTTGCAGAATGCGTCATTCTATTGCATAATGCACAATAGAAGTCCAGCGCACCTGTGGATGCAGGCGCTCTCCATGTTCCCTTTCAAACCGGCAACAATCCCTCATGGTTCTCACAAGAGCGTACATATGTGGTAGAACACTCGATTATATGGCTCCCTCCGAACCTCCGGTAAAGTGCTTTGTTTGTCTCTTTGACTTCATTTCCGAAAAAGTTTATTAACCAGCTTACACAACCCATTTGTTTGTGCCTTTTCTTCATGATGTGTCCAAGTCAAGGATACATATACGTTCTCCCCGTCTTTTACCTTGCGGTGAAAACAGTAGGGGGCATCATGGGTAACGGGTTGAACTGTATCAAACACACTTTCGCCATTCACCCTCATGGTGCGATAATCAATATAGACTGGAATGCGATTGCCGTTTTTATCTCTAACATCCCGGCCTCTAAGGTTGATATTTAAAGTTCCATCACCCACACACTTCAGTGCTATGTCCAATCTTCCACAGCAAGATTCCAAGACGACTCCTACCCCATTGTTTCTAAACCAGCTTGGAGTCGATGCTTTGGCATCTTTGTCAGATACATCCAGCAATTCAATCCGATTCGAGTCACTGGAGACGTTTTGAAGATCCACACGGGCAGTAACATAATTCAGGAAATATGGTTTTTTCAACAGCTCATATTCATTTTCTTTCTTTTCGTTATCACCGCCACCATCATGCTGGTGTACAACTTCAAAGGGTAATTTTTTCAACTGCTCAGCTATAGATGAACATAAGCTCCTATTAGCAGCTACGTCTTGAATGAGTTTGCTGATACCCAGCACCGTATATGCATTCTCTAACGGCTGGTATTTTTTTGTTTTGACCTCATGAACAATGTAATCGTACACCTTTGGATCATACATTCTTCCAAACAAATGCTGTACGCTGTCAGAACGGAACAAACTCTCAACATATGCACTAACTTCACTGCTTTGGAGTGGTTGGTTTCTGCTTTCAGGGCAAGGTTTCGATTCTTCTGGCAATCGATTCGATGGATTGCAAAGCTTATTTACCCCCTGATCTTGTGTCAGAGCGCTTGGTACATACGGAATCTTCTGACTGATGCTTTGTGCATATTCTATTGTGGATTCATCAATCTTTCGTTGCCCCTCAAACGGGAAGGACAGAAGATCCTTGTCGTATCTTGAAAAAATCACTGCCATAAGCAGATTCTTATCTTGACAGTTCTCATCGTTCAGTTTTAGCTTGTGTAGCTCAGGATCCAACAAGGGTGTATATTTGATGAATCCGCCCAAATAATTCTCAACCAGATCTTTTCCAAAATGCATTCTGCATCTGGTTTCTCTGTAGAAGTTCAGGGTCAGATCCTGTGGATCAATACCTCTTCCAAATCTTTCGAATTTTCTCTGCATGCTCTCAAAAGAATTTTCTAATACGCGTTTGAGCGATTCTTCCAGCTGAGAGGATACTTCTGCAGGATATTTTTTGCATCGATTGAGACATTCACGAATATATTGTTCTTTGGATTTATTCCAATAGCTTCTGACACATTCACCACCAGAACCGCCAAAACAAGCTCGATTCGGCGACATGTAATTTAATTTCCAATACATTTGTTTATGGAAACAGAGCTTTATGTAAAATGAATCATTTATAATTTCATCCAGTGTATAATAAGACGGTGTACCGCTAATGACAGAACGATTATTCAAGGAAAATCCGTAATGTTCGCTAATACTGCTTGCAATTTTATAATCTTCAACATGTGTATGCAAGTTATCTTTGATCGAATTGACAAGCACATTGTTTAAATCAACCCCTGATCCATGCAAAAGCAAGAAGGTCAGTCTGGAATCAAAACCGCCTGACAGATCAGCTTGTATACTCATTCCTCGATCTTTGATATTTCTAATTAGACTTGTCCACTTGTGATACCAGCGATCCAGTGTCTTAAGTCCTTCTTCTGAACTGATGTTGATCGTATTTTCTTGATAGTCCATGTAGGAATACTCTAACTGTTTTGTCCCTATATTGATATGAATGACAGCATTTCTATCAACTTGTTCGATTTCATGAACCATCGTCTCTGAATACGCCACAGAGCACAGGTCTGATGCAAGCAACATGTTGCAATAGTCTTCATTCAAAGTAATGGTATAGTTTCTCTTTACATAATCGACCAAATATACAAACGAATTGCTCAGTGCAAAAAAGTCTTTATTTCTATAAATATAAATCCCATAACTTCCAATGAAATCCTGAAGAATACAGACTTGATTTCCCGTTCGTTTGATATAGACGTAGGCTCCTTCTCCCCAGCTGGCATAGCTCCCTGTAAATCGACTTCACTTTATGCCAATTTGTTGTTTACAACTGCAAATCCATACCATTTAGATGTAATATTATCCAGTTTTTCAGAATCTATAATGAAAAATTTCTGTTCTGGATAAAAAACATTTTGCTGCCCGAATTCCAACTAAACTTCCTCCTGTTCATTGTTGTCACTTATACCTTACGTATAAATCCTAAATACGCAAATTCTCCCAGAGTCTGGGATTTATTTGGTAGAATAAGATAGAAATTGTCATTCACTCCATATAGCGGACTTTTTATCCATATTCTATTAAATACCTTGTTATTTGTAAAGCCATCTCCGCGTATTTCCATGTAACTCCGGAGTCAATCCGCATATTTCTTTCGTTCACCCTCAAATCTGTGCTAAATTTGCAAAATTCTCTTGCAGAATGTGTCATTCTATTGCATAATACACAATAGAAATCCAGCACGCCTGTGGATGCAGGCGTTTCCCTGAAAGAGAAAGGTTGATGTTCCATGAGAAGTTCCGGTATTTTGATGCCCGTGTTCTCCCTCCCCTCTCCCTACGGCGTGGGAACGCTGGGACAATGTGCCCGGGATTTTGTATCCTTCCTGGCCCAGGCGGGCCAGAGCTATTGGCAAGTACTCCCGGTGGGTCCCACCGGTTATGGTGATTCCCCCTATCAGTCCTTCTCCTCCTTTGCAGGCAACCCTTACTTCATTGATCTGGACGATCTGGCCCAGGATGGCCTGCTACTGGCTGAGGAATACCAGTCTCTGCCCTGGGGGGAGAACCTCACCCAGGTGGACTATGGGACGCTGTATATCCAGCGCTTTTCCGTGCTGCGCCGGGCCGTGGCCCGCCTGCAAATCAAGCACCCCCAGGCCCTGGCTGCCTTCTGCTGGGAACACCATGGCTGGCTGGAGGACTACGCCCGCTTTATGGCCTTCAAAGAACACTTTGAAGGGATAGCCTGGTCCCAGTGGCCCGACCCCATCCGCCTGCGTGACCCCCAGGCAGTGGAGGAGCTGGCCCAAGAGCTGGCTCCAGACATTATCTTCTGGAAAGGGGTCCAATACCTTTTCTTTACCCAGTGGGAGGCCTTGAAGACCTACGCCAACGACCAGGGCATCTCCATCATCGGAGACCTGCCCATTTACGTGGCTGGAGACAGTGCCGACGTGTGGGCCAATCCCGGCCAGTTCCAGCTGGACGAAAACCTGGCTCCCACCGAGGTGGCTGGATGTCCACCCGATGGCTTTTCTGCCGACGGACAGCTGTGGGGCAATCCCCTCTTTGACTGGGAAGGCATGGCCCAGGACGGCTACCGCTGGTGGATGGAGCGCATCGCCTTCCAGTTCCGCATTTATGATGTGCTGCGCATCGACCACTTCCGGGGCTTTGAGTCCTACTACGCCATTCCCGCCGGAGACGAAAATGCCCGGCGTGGCCGGTGGCGGCCTGGCCCGGGCATCGCCTTTTTCAACCATTTGAAAGAGGCCTTGGGGGACCGTCCCATCATTGCCGAGGACTTGGGCTTCCTCACCCCGGCGGTGCATGAAATGCTGGCCCAAACGGGATATCCCGGCATGAAGGTGCTAGAATTTGCCTTTGACCGCCGGGACAGCGGTCAGAACCTGTACCTGCCCCACAACTATCCCGTCAACTGCATCGCCTACGTGGGTACCCATGACAACGACACCGCCTTGGGGTGGACCCAAACCGCTGACCCGGAGGACGTGGAACTGGCCCGCACCTACCTCAACCTCACCCCCAAAGAGGGGGAGAGCTGGGGCATGATGCGGGGCGTGTGGGCCAGCGCCGCCCAATACGCCATCATGCAGATGCAGGATGTGTTGGGCCTGGGCAGCGAAGGGCGGATCAACACCCCCTCTACCACCGGGGACAACTGGAAGTGGCGGGCTGCTCCCAGCTATCTCACCCCAGAGCTGGCCCAGCGGCTGCACCAAATGACCCGGTTGTATGGTAGACTTCCGCAATAAGTAAAAAAGGAGCGTTCCCTGCGGGAACGCTCCTTTTTTATGTCACTTCCGAAATGCCAAACAGCCGATCATATTGCAGCAGTTGGTAGTCCTCTTTGAGTTGGTCGTACTGGTTGCTCTCATAGTGGCTGTACGCCTTGCCCTGAGGATCGATGTACCCCACCGAGGTAAACACGGGAAGCTGCTGCTCCACCTTGCTCAGGAACTTGCCGTACAAATCCCGGTCCACCCCTGCGTAGTCCAGCAGGTGCTGACCCAGGAAGTTGAGGCTGGTGTACTCCCCGGCATTCTCCGTATCCAAGGGAGTGTTGGACCAGATCACATAGGGCACTTGGAACTTGGCCATGTACTGTTCCATGGTCATGTCCGACTGGGCAACCCCATAGGCTTTGTCCAAAAACTCCTGCTCCACCGAAGGGGGGTGGTCGCCGAACATGACGATGATGGTGGGCTCCTCATAGGTGGAGAAGTAGTCCACCAGAACCTTGAAGTACTCATCGGTCTTGTTGGCCAGGGTCAAATACTGCTCTGCCCGGGGGTACTGGCCGGGGCAGTCGGTGAGGGTCACTTCGGTGGGATAGTCCGGCTCCTCATAGCCACCGTGGTTTTGATAGGTGACGTTGAAGAGGAACAACCGCTCCCCCGGCTCCTTGTTTTCAAACTCCCAGATGATCTGCTGGAAGTCGGAGTAGTCGCTGAGATAGGCATGCTCCTCCAGCTGGGGTACATTCATGTCCGCGCGGAACTTCATCTCGTCAAAGCCCAGCAAGGGGTAGGCCTTGTTTCGGTTCCAGGAGCCCGCTTCACCAGGGTGGAAGGCCAGGGTGCGATAGCCCAGATCGCCCAGCAGAGAGGCCAGAGAGGGGGTCTCCTCGGTAATGTACTGCTGATAGGGGGCGCAGCCCGAGGGCAAAAATGCCATGGAGTGTCCGGTGAGGAACTCAAACTCGCTGGAGCTGGTACCCGCGCCAAACACAGAGGCATAGGCGTGACCATAAATGGCGTTGTCCAGAGAGTGAATGTAGTCGGTGACGCTCTCACTGAGGCTCAGGTTCCCAAAGCTCTCAAAGTCCGCCCAGGACTCATTCATAATGGCCACCACATTGTACTTGGGGGTCTCCTGCTGGGCAGATTCCTCCTCCCCTTCCACGTGAAAGGTCAGTCCCTCGCCATCGGCGTCTTCCACCTGGCTGAGGACATATTTCACGTTGTCAATGGTGGCGTTGGTGGGCTGCTCCACTTCCATGTACTTGGTGTTGTCAAAAAAGGCGCACAACGCCCCGTCGGTGCAATACCCCACCATCTGCTGCCAGGTGTAGGCGCCTACGCCCACCCGCTCCAGCACAGCAGGCTGGCAGAAGATGAACATCAGGCTCAAACCAGCCACCACACCGGCCAGACGAGGCATCACCGTCTTCCCCGTGGGTCGGAATTTGCCCCACAGGAGTTTTTTGCGCAAAAGAATCACGGCCAGCAACAGCACCGCCAGCCACAGATACATGGTGCGGTTCAAGGTCAGCTTATAGCTGCCCGACACTGCCGCTGCGGTCTGCAGCGCCGCAAAGTCCCAGGGGAGAATGGGGGTTCCCCGGAAGGTATTGACAAAATAGTTGGCAATTCCCCATAGGGCGCTGAGCAGATGTACCACCAAACTACTGAGAACCGGATAACCGGTCAAGGCGCACAGCAGCCAGTAAAGCCCCGCCAGCCACAAGCCGTTGGTCAGAACCGCCATGAATTTGACATCCACAAACTTGGTGCCCATGATCAGCTGCATCAGATAAAAGGCCGTCACGGGGGTCAGCAAGAGCAGGGTGACAAGTACGCCTCTACTTTTTCTGTCCATTTCTTTCCATTCCATCACGTTTTTTCTAAATTCCTTTCCTTTTTGCAAGCTTATGAAAACTATACACGATTTTTACATAAAAGTCAAACTTGCAACCACACAAAAAATTGCCGTAGACCTGGGAGCAGTCTACGGCAATTTGTCTTGTGATATGAATTTTAAGCGTGATTTTCCACGATTTCACCAGAGCGGTACGCCGCCACCAGGTCTTTCAAGTCTCGAATCTGCTCTTGCAGCTGACGGCCCACGTCGGTCTGTCGAATCTTCATGCGCTGCTCCATGCGCTCGAAAATCTCCGAACTGGAGGAGATGTCCCAGTTGTCGTGAATGGCCTTCTCCCGTCCGGCAAAGGGCTGGTGGGAGACCAGGCGCAGGCAGTTGGAATTATAAATGAGGGTGTATCCTGCAATGCCCGTGGTCTTCTGGTAGGCCTTGCAGAATCCGCCGTCGATGACGATGAGCTTGCCGCCTCCCTTCACCGGACTCTCCCCCTTTTTGGACTTGACGGGGATGTGTCCGTTGACGATGTGGCAGTGGGAGCCTTCCAGGCCGAATTCTTTGAGGATCTTATCACACACCGCCGGGTCTTGGTACAGCCGGTAGTAGGCATTTTTCTCCTCGGTCCAGGTGGACTCATCGGCAATGAGACGCCGCTCGAAGGTGGTCATGCGGTCACGGCCAAAGATGGGGCTGTTACGGCCTGCCCACAAAAACCACAGAAAATCCATGCCGAACTGCCGCTCCGGGGAGCCTACCTTATCGTAATATGCTCTGCGGGCTGCCAAGTCGGCAAAGTCCAAGAACTCCCGGCCGGACAGATTGTTGCAGCCAATGGAAAAGCGCATGAATTCTCCATCTTCGGTCATGGGAATGCAGCCGTGGAACAGCAGGTTCCCGTTGAACACCTGGTACAGGCTACCCTTGGAGTAGAGAAAACGCACATGGCGCTGGAGCTTCTCACTGTGTCGGAAGGAGCGGGTGAGCTGGTTGATGAGCTTCTCCTCCTCGGGGGTGAGGGTGTAGGGGTCGGCAGGGTCCACGGTGGGGAAGTCGGTGTCCTCCAGGGCATAGGTCTTGCCGTCAATGACAATGGTCTTGTCCTCGTAGTTGATCTTGTCCAGCAGCAACCGGTCGTCCATACGGAAGCAGGGGTTGCGCATGATCTTCTGCCCCTCCAGCTTGAAGAGGATGATGGTGATGGCCTTGTGCATCTGGGCGGCCAGACGCTTGTCCCGCTCGTTGAAGTTCTCCTCGTCCTCGTGGCTGATCTTCACCTCAAAGCGGCTGATGTCACAGTCCTTGTACACCTCAGCGGCAAACACCGACAGGGGGCGCAGGGAGATGCCGTAACCGGTCTCAATGACATCCAGGTTGTTGTAGCGCATGGAGTTGGCCAGCACCGTGGCCACCAGGGTGCGGGAGCCAGAGGCGGCACCCATCCACAGCACATCGTGGTTGCCCCACTGGATGTCCACGCTGTGGTGGTTCATCAGGGAGTCCAGAATGATATCCGCACCGGGGCCTCGGTCAAAGATGTCGCCCACAATATGCAGGTGATCCACCGCCAGGCGCTTGATGAGCCGGCACAGCTGCACCAGGAAGTTCCCCGCCCGGTCCAGCTCGATGATGGTGGAGATGATGTTCTCGTAGTAGTCCCGCTTGTCGGTGTCCTCATAGTGGGTGTGAATGAGCTCGTCGATGATGTAAGCATACTCTTTGGGCATGGCCTTACGCACCTTAGAGCGGGTATACTTGGCGCTGACCAGACAGCAGATTTCAATGAGTCGGTGGAAGGTGAGCCGATACCACTCCTCCATGTCCTCCGGGCTCATCCGCCCTTGCAGCTCCTCCAGCTTCTCCTTGGGATAATAGATGAGGGTGGCCAGCTGGTCCCGCTCCGCCTTGGACACGCTGGTGGCAAACAGCTGGTCAATCTTCTCCCGCACCACGCCAGAGGCGGAATTGAGGATGTGCTGAAATGCCTCGTATTCCCCATGCACATCCGAGATAAAGTGCTCGGTGCCCTTGGGCAAAATGAGAATGGCCTGTAGGTTGATGATCTCTGTACTGGCCGCCTGCACCGTGGGATACTGTTTGGCCAGCATGCGCAGGTAATGCAAGTTATCCGTTTCCACACCACGGGACGATATCTCCTTTTGTTTCATTCCGCAACCTCCTCTATATATTCACTTATGATGCAAGCAACAACTTAAATCCGGGCCACGCCAGTATCCCGGGCCGCCTGGGCCACCGCCTGAGCCACGGCGGGGCACACCCGCTCGTCAAAGGGCGCAGGGATGATGTAGTCGGGGGTGAGCTCGTCGTCGCTGACCAGCTCCGCCAGAGCACGAGCAGCGGCCTGCTTCATCTCCTCGTTGATGTCGCTGGCTCGCACGTCCAAAGCGCCCCGGAACACCCCGGGGAAGGCCAGAACGTTGTTGATCTGGTTGGGGAAGTCGCTGCGGCCGGTGCCGATGACGGCAGCGCCAGCCTCCCGGGCCAGGTCGGGCATGATCTCAGGCACAGGGTTGGCCATGGGGAACAAAATGGGGTTAGGAGCCATGGTCTTGACCATCTCGGGGGTGACCACGCCGGGGGAGGATACGCCGATGAACAGGTCGGTGCCCACCATCACATCGGCCAGAGAGCCGGACTTGTCCTCCAAGTTGGACAGCTCCAGCAGTTCCTTCTTCTCCGCATTCAGATCAGTGCGGGACGAGCAGATGGCGCCCTTGCGGTCGCAGATGATGGCATCCTTCAAGCCCATGGACTTCAGCAGCTTGAAAATGGCAGTACCGGCAGCGCCAGCGCCGGAAAATACTGCGGTGATGTCCTCCATCTTCTTGTTCACCAGCTTCAGGGCGTTGATGAGGGCGGCGGCCACAATGATGGCAGTGCCGTGCTGGTCGTCGTGGAAGATGGGGATGTCACACACTTCCTTGAGCTTGCGCTCAATTTCAAAGCAGCGGGGGGCGGAGATGTCCTCCAGATTGACCCCACCAAAGGAGCCAGCCAGCAGAGCCACGGTGTGGACAATCTCATCCACATCCTTGGAGCGCACACACAAAGGCACGGCGTTGACATCGCCAAAAGCCTTGAACAGCACACACTTGCCCTCCATCACCGGCATACCGGCCTCGGGGCCAATGTCGCCCAGGCCCAGCACGGCGGTACCGTCGGTGACCACCGCCACGGTGTTCCACCGGCCGGTGAGCTCGTAGCTTTTGCTGATGTCCTTTTGAATCTCCAGGCAGGGCTGAGCCACGCCGGGGGTATAGGCCAGGGAGAGGGCCTCACGATCCTTGACCTCCATCTTGGGCACCATATCCAGCTTGCCCCGCCACTGGTAGTGACGCTTCAACGATTCTGCTGCGTAATCCATATCTCTTAAACTCCTTTTTCCACTCTTCCATCTGGGATGGAAGGAATTGTTATGCAATAGTGTTATCATATCACACCATGTTTCAAAATAAAAGAACCCTTCCCACACGTCGCCTACCAAGGTCTCTGCTTTAATCAAACAGGACCTCCCAGTTGGGACTGTGGAACGCATCGAAGCACATACGGATCTGTTCCTCGCTGTTTTTTTCCGTTGCCAATGTTGGCAGTTCCTCCGCCGAGAAATAGGCAAACCCTTGGGTCTCGATGTTTTGTTCAAAGTGGCCGCCAACCACGGTACATAAGACAAAAATCTTGCATACACCGTAGGGGTATACGGGCAAATTGTGCTTTGACCGATCCTGTACGGCTATGATTTTGTCCGCAGTGACATCCAGGCCGGCTTCCTCCTTGACCTCTTTGATGGTGTTCTCTTTCACCGAGACATCCACATCGCACCAACCGCCCGGGAGCGCCCATCGGCCGTCATGCTCCTGCACCAGCAGGATTTTCCCCTGGTCAAACATGGCTGCCCTCGTGTCAATTTTCGGCGTTTGATACCCCGTTTCGTTGCAAAACAAATCCTTGACCTTATTGAGCGGAAGCTCCGTTTGATGGGAAACCATTTCTGCTGCCACCGTGCGGATTCTCTCAAACCGTTCCAAATCAAATTTGTCTTTGGAATAGAACAGGCCTGCCTGCGCGATGCTCTGTAATTCCATGGCCCACTCCAACCATTTTTCCTGTGTGTCCATTTCAAACTCCTCATAAAATTCCGATTTGTTTCCTTGAATATGCCTGTGAATGGAATTGTTGTGCAATAGTGATATCATATCATACCATCTTGCAAAATAAAAGAGCTATGCCCACAGTTTTCACGGCTTCATCTTGTAATTCCATGCCAAACCCTGTATAATCGTTGAGAATATATAACGTCTGAAAGGATGTCCTTATCTATGAAGCTCGGTATTGTGGGTCTGCCCAACGTGGGCAAATCGACCCTGTTCAACGCCATTACCAATGCCGGCGCAGAGAGCGCCAACTACCCCTTCTGCACCATCGACCCCAACGTGGGCATCGTAGCCGTTCCCGACCCCCGTCTGGACTGGCTCAGCGAGTTCTACAAACCCAAAAAGACCACTCCCGCCGTGGTGGAGTTCGTGGACATCGCCGGTCTGGTGAAGGGCGCCAGCCGTGGCGAAGGTCTGGGCAACAAGTTTTTGGCCAACATCCGGGAGTGTGCCGCCATCGTCCACGTGGTGCGCTGCTTTGACGACGAGAACGTCATCCACGTAGAGGGTTCCACCAACCCCATCCGTGACATTGATATCATCGACCTGGAGCTCATCATGGCCGACGTGGAGATGGCCGAGCGCCGCATTGACAAGGCCACCAAGGCTGCCAAGGCGGACAAGAAGTTCCTCCACGAAGCCGAGGTGTTCCAGGGCCTGCGGGACTGGCTCAACGAGGGCAAGTCTGCCCGCAGCTACCTCAGCCAGGTGGATGAGGAGGACGCCGCCCTCATCGCCACCAGCGAACTACTCTCCCTCAAGCCTGTCATCTACGCCGCCAACCTGGACGAGGAGGGCTTCTCCCACCCCAGCGAGGTGGAGTACTATCAGCAGGTGTCCCAGCGGGCTGCTGAGGAAGGTGCTCAGTGCATTCCCGTCTGTGCCCAGCTGGAGGCGGAGATCGCCCAGCTGGACGGCGAGGAAAAGGCCATGTTCCTGGAGGACCTGGGCATTGAGCAGTCCGGTCTGGACCGTCTGGTCAACGCCAGCTATACCCTGCTGGGCCTCATCTCCTACCTCACCGCTGGTGAGGACGAGTGCCGCGCCTGGACTATCACCAACGGCACCAAGGCCCCCCAGGCCGCCGGTAAGATCCACTCCGACTTCGAGCGTGGCTTCATCCGGGCCGAAACCGTAGCCTTTGAGGATCTGAAGGCCTGCGGCTCCATGGCCGCTGCCCGTGAGAAGGGCCTGATCCGCTCTGAGGGCAAGGACTATGTGGTCAAGGACGGAGACATTATTTTGTTCCGGTTTAATGTATAAACACCGCAGCGAGGGAACACCCTGTGTTCCCTCCTGCTGTTTTCATGAGAAAGACAAAAGAGAAGGAGTCAAGCAGATGAAACAAAACAATTCCGACGTGGTGTTTCAGTGGAAGGGTGTCCCACCTACGGGCCAGCTCATTCCCCTGGGACTCCAGCACGTGGTGGCTGCCGTTGTGGGCATCATCACCCCCGCCATTCTCATCTCCAACACTTGTAGCCTCAGCGAGGAGCAGAAGACCCTGATGATTCAGGTCTCCCTCATCCTCACTGCCCTGGCTACCCTCCTCCAGCTGTTCCCCATCTTTGGGCGGGTTGGAGCTGGACTGCCTGTCATCATGGGCATCAGCTTTGCCTACATTCCCACCCTCCAGGCCATTGGAGCTGAGTTCGGCATTGCCACCATCCTGGGCGCAGAGATCATCGGTGGCTGTGTGGCCATCGTCTTCGGCATCTTCGTCAAGTGGATTCGCCCCCTCTTCCCGCCTCTGGTCACCGGCACCGTCATCTTCACCATCGGCCTGTCCCTCTACCCCACCGCTGTGAAGTACATGGCTGGTGGGGCGGGCACCCCTGAGTTCGGCACCCCCAAGAGCTGGCTGGTGGCCCTGATCACCCTGGTGGTGGTCATTGCCCTGACCAACTTCACCCACGGCATCACCAAGCTGGGTGCCATCCTCATCGGCATGATCGTGGGCTACGTCATTTCCATCCCCCTGGAACTGGTGGACTTCTCCTCCATCGGCTCTGCCCAGTGGTTCGCCCTGCCCCAGTTCATGCCCTTTGAGATCAAGTTTGTCCCCTCCGCCGCTGTGTCTCTGAGCATTGTGTATGTGGTCAACGCCGTGCAGACCATCGGTGACCTCAGCTCCACCACCATGGGTGGTCTGGACCGCATGCCCACCGACAAAGAGCTGTCCGGCGGCATCATCGGTCAGGGCGTCATGAGCGTCCTGGGCGCCTTCTTCGGCGGCCTGCCCACCGCCACTTACAGCCAGAACGTGGGCATCGTCACCGTCAACCGGGTCATCAACCGCTCCGTGTTCGCCCTGGCCTCCGGCATCCTGCTGGTGGCGGGCCTGATGCCCAAGTTTGCCTCTCTGCTGACCACCATTCCCCAGAGCGTCATCGGCGGCGCCACCATCTCCGTGTTTGCCGCCATCACCATGACCGGCATCCGTATGATTACCCAGGGCGGCTTTACCCCCCGGAAGAGCGCCGTCATGGGCCTGTCCGTGGCCATGGGCGTGGGTATCACCCAGGTGTCCGGCTGCCTGTCCGGCGCGGGCTTCCCCGGCTGGGTGAACACCGTGTTCGGCTCCTCCTCTGTGGTGGTGGCCACCATTATGGCCATCGTCCTCAACCTCATCATTCCCAAGGAAGAAGATGCCCAAAAGTAAAATTTTTGCCGCCCGGCTCTGTACCGGGCGGCAATCTTTTTTATTTACTTCCGGTGGAACCGAAACCACCCTCTCCTCGGGCGGTGTCGTCCAGCTCCTCCTGCTGGGTGAACTGGGCGGTGAGATAGGGGGCAATGACCAGTTGGGCAATGCGGTCCCCCTGCTCCACGGTGCGGGTTTCTCCACTGTGGTTGTGCAGGGCCACCATCAGCTCGCCCCGATAATCGGCGTCAATCACTCCCACCTTGTTGGCAGGTGCCAGCCCCTGCTTGGTGGCAAGCCCCGAGCGGGCGTACACCAGACCCACAAAGCCCTGGGGAATGGCCAGAGCCAGCCCGGTGTGGATGAGCACCGTCTCGCCGGGGGCCACGGTGACCGGGCCGTCAGTGACGGCGTACAGGTCGGCACCTGCCGCGTCCACACTACCATAGGTGGGCATCTTGGCCCGGGGGTCTAAGAGTTTCACTGCAACGGATTGTGTCATAGGTGGATTCCTCCGTATATAAAAACTATTGTTTTTACCCCGGCAGCGGAGCTGCCGGGGTAAATTTCACTTTTGTATGGGCTGGATGGTGTGCTCGCCCTTCCACTCCACCACTTGCTGGGCTTTCAGACTGGAGGGCACGTCAATGATGCGCTGGTTGGCAGAACCACGAAAGCGCAGGCTCAAATCTTTCAACGCCTCCACAAAGCGGCCATCCACCAACACGTCGATGAGGGAGAGCATCTCGTCGGTGTGCTCACACCGGGCGCGGCTTTCTTGCCACAGCTCCCCATCCAGGGTATAGCCAGAGTAGCACCAGATCTCCTTGTCCGGGTAACGCTCCTTCACCCGCCGCAGGAAGGGCAGCAGCACTTCCTGATTGGACGGCTCGAAGGGCTCACCCCCCAGTAGAGACAGCCCCTTCATATAAGAGGGTGCCAGGGCTTCCAGGATCTTATCCTCCACCTCAGGGGTGAAGGGCTCGCCGTAGCAGAAGTCCCACGCCTCTTCATTGAAGCAGCCGGGGCAGTGGTGGGTGCAGCCGGAGACGAACAGAGACACCCGAACCCCGGGGCCGTTGGCCACGTCCGCCCATTTGATGGTGGCGTAATTCATACAAATCCTTCTCTCTTACAGGTGGAGCACCCGGGACTTGATCTCCTTGGTCTTACCCACATTCCAGAAGTTCTCACCCAGGTAGCCGCAGGTACGGCGGGTGACGTTCATCTTGTTGTGGTCCTTGTTGCCGCAGCTGGGGCACTCCCACTGGCCTTCGTCGTTGATCTGAATCTCTCCGTCGTAGCCGCACACCTGGCAGTAGTCGCTCTTGGTGTTGAATTCGGCGTACTGGATGTTGTCATAGATGTAACGCACCACATCCTCCAGAGCCTCCAGGTTGTGGCGCATGTTGGGCACCTCCACATAGGAGATGGCGCCGCCGGAGGAGATCTTCTGGAACTGGCTCTCAAAAGCGAACTTGGAGAAGGCATCCACATGCTCCCTCACGTCCACATGGTAGGAGTTGGTGTAGTAGCCCTTGTCGGTGACGTCTGGAATGGTGCCATACTTCTCCTGGTCGATGCGTGCAAAGCGGTAGCACAGGCTCTCGGCGGGAGTGCCGTACAGGGCAAAGCCCAGGCCGGTCTCCTTCTTCCACCGGTCGGTGGTCTCCCGCAGGTGGCGCATCACCCGCAGGGCAAACTCCTCGCCCTCGGGAGTGGTGTGGGAGCAGCCCTTCACCAGCTTCGTCAGCTCGTACAGGCCGATGTAGCCCAGGGACAGGGTGGAGTAACCGCCCTCCAGCAGCTTGTCGATGGTCTCGCCCTTCTCCAGACGGGCAATGGCGCCGTACTGCCAGTGGATGGGGGACACGTCGGAGTGGACCCCCTTCAGGGCATTGTGGCGGCACATGAGGGCCTCAAAGCACAGCTCCAGACGCTCGTCCAGCTCCTTCCAGAACTTGTCCTCGTCGCCACCAGAGACGATACCCACCTGGGGCAGGTTGATGGACACCACGCCCTGGTTGAAGCGGCCCTCGAACTTGTAGTTGCCCTCCTCGTCCTTCCAGGGGGAGAGGAAGGAGCGGCAGCCCATGGGGGAGAACACGTTGCCCTCGTAGTTTTCCTTCATCTTCTTGGCGGAGATGTAGTCAGGGTACATGCGCTTGGCAGAGCACTTCACCGCCAGGCGGGTGAGGTAGTCGTACTTGCCGCCCTTGAGGCAGTTGCACTCGTCCAGCACGTACACCAGCTTGGGGAAGGCGGGAGTGATGTACACGCCCTTCTCGTTCTTGATGCCCTCCAGACGCTGGGAGAGAATCTCCTCGATGATGGCGGCGTTCTCCTCCATGTAGGGGTCGCCCTCCCGCAGCACCAGGAAGAGGGTGACAAAGGGGGACTGACCATTGGTGGTCATGAGGGTGTTAATCTGGTACTGGATGGTCTGCACGCCGCTCTTCAGCTCGTCCTTGGTACGGGCCTTGGCGATCTTCTCCACGGTCTCGTCGTCCAGCTCAGGGGCGGCCTCCCGGGTACGGCGCAGGTACTTCTCATAGGTCAGGCGCAGATACTTGCCCAGGTGGCTCATCTCCACGGACTGGCCGCCATACTGGTTGGAGGCCACGCAGGCGATGATCTGGGTGACAATGGTGCAAGCCACCTGGAAACTCTTGGGGGACTCGATAAGCTTGCCGTTAATCATGGTGCCGTTGTCCAGCATATCCCCGATGTTCACCAGGCAGCAGTTGAAGATGTGCTGCACAAAATAGTCGGCATCGTGGAAGTGGAGGACGCCATCGTCATGGGCCTTGGAGATCTTCTCCGGCAGCAGCAGACGTCTGGTCAAATCCCGGCTCACCTCACCGGCGATGTAGTCGCGCTGGGTGGAGGCAATGGCAGTGTTCTTGTTGGAGTTCTCCTCAGCCAGATCCTTGTTGTCGTTGCGGATCAGAGCCAGGATGGACTCGTCGGTGGTGTTGGCCTTGCGCACCAGAGCGCGGGTGTAGCGGTAAATGATGTAGGCCTTGGCCAGCTCATACTTCTCCGCCTCCATCAGGCGCTTCTCCACCATATCTTGTATGTCCTCCACCAGCAGACGCTTACGCCCCTTGCTGGCTACGGAGTCGGCGATGGCCTCAATGGAGGCATCGTCCAGGCGGTAGGGCTCTTCCACCGCTAAATTGGCCTTCTGAATGGCCAGTACAATTTTCGCACGGTCGAAATCCACGGTGGACCCGTCTCGCTTGATTACTTTCATATGTAACGCCCTTTCTCCCGTAATTTTCTATCCTAAGCGGGACAAAGCGGCGGTCATTCCCTGTAGAACAACACACCGTCGTCATCGCATGCTATGGAATTCAGCGCCACCTTCCCCGGAAACTCTGGGATTTTCCCCGGTGCCGTGACGCTTAGACAGCATACCATATCTTGTGGCTGTTGTAAAGAGCAGCTTTTGTTTTTCCGAAATATTGTGTAGTTAGAATTTTTCCTGATATTCCTTTTTCTGGGACCCAACAACCTGTGTCCACATAGAATGGAGTGCACCCTGGTGGTTTCCCCTGGGAGACCACACGTCTGAAAGGAGCGAATGACATGAATCAAACCACTTGGAATCCCCAGAGCTGGGGAAGCCTGACGGCGGAGGAATTTGCCGCCCAGCAGTGTTCCGGCACCGCCACATCCAGCACTCAAACCGGCTGTGGCTGCCACAAACCCTGCACCTGCAACCCCTGCGCCAATCCCTGCCCCACCCCCTGTCAGCCCACCCAGATGATCTGCTGCTGTCAGCCGGTGGCCGCCCCCTGTCCGCCAGTGGTGGATGTGGAGGAGGGCTGCTGCTGCAAGCAGTCCTTCCGGGCGGCGCTCCAGCTGCTGTGCAACAGCCAGCTGGCCACCCTGCTGGACTTCAACCAGGCCGCCTTTGTCACCGATACCTACGTGGCAGGGGCCACCATCAACACCACCCCCGCTGGCACCACCCCTGCGGATAACCTGAACACCATGTCCGGGTCCTTCCGCCGCTTCTCCCCCTGCAACTGTGACCTGTTGGAGATCTCCGCCCTGGTCAACACCCCTCCGGAGACCAGCACCGGCGTCACCGCCACCCAGGTTCCCCTGTGCCAGCTCACCGCTGTGGCCCTGCAAACTGCTACCGCCCCCGCCTCCGGGGATATCACCTCTGACCAGGCCACCGCCAACAACTTCCAGACCATCCAGAAGATTCTCTCTCAGTGCCTCAACCCCTGCACCAATCCCTGCTCCACCCCCTGCGGGGCCTGTGCCTGCTCCTGCGCCTGCTCCGACGACGAGTGCTGCTGCGCCGCCGGTCTGCTCTCCACCCTGTCCCAGAGCAACCTCAGCCGCAAGGTCACCATCGTAGCCGGACCCTTGGTGCTCCAGGGCGTCACCCTGCTGGGCACTGTGGGTAACGTGCTGGTGCTGGCCAACTCCACCAACAACCGCATTTACTTTGTCTGCGTCAACCAGATTCAGTTCCTGGGCTGACTCAGATTTCTCTCCTCGAGCGGGACCGCCACGGTCCCGCTCGTTAGCCTTGTGAAACTTTTCACCATTTTTCCATTCTTACATTTACAACCGGTGTTTTTTGTTGTATTCTATGATTGACTATGTCTCATCGACAGCAAGGAGGAACTGTACAAATGAGAGGTGTAGAAACCCGTATTCAGGAGATTCGCCACCGCATTTTCCGCGAGGTGGCCCGCATGGCTTATCACACCGAGTGGCCGGTGGAGAAGCGCATTGAGGAACTGCCCTACAAGATCATTCCCGGTGAAGTGGGCAACTACCGCAACGACGTCTTTTTGGAGCGCGCCATCGTGGGTGAGCGTCTGCGTCTGGCCATGGGTCTGCCCTGCCGCGGCGCTGGCGAGCACGCCCCCCTGTCCGACAACATCGAGGCCGCCGCTAAGGACGAGACCTATTACACTCCCCCTCTGATCAACATCATCAAGTTTGCCTGTAACGGCTGCGCGGAGAAGCGGGTGCACGTCACCGACGGCTGCCAGGGCTGTCTGGCCCACCCCTGCGTGGAGGTGTGCCCCAAGAACGCCATCACCCTGGATCGCTTCAACGGCCGCTCTGTCATCGACCAGGACAAGTGCATCAAGTGCGGCCGCTGCGCCGACGTGTGCGAGTACAAGGCCATCATCGTCCAGGAGCGTCCCTGCGCCAAGGCCTGCGGCATGGACGCCATCCACACCGACGCCAACGGCAAGGCTGAGATTGACTACGACAAGTGCGTGTCCTGCGGCATGTGTCTGGTCAACTGCCCCTTCGGCGCCATCGCCGATAAGTCCCAGATCTTCCAGGTCATCCGCGCCATCCAGTCCGGTGAGCGGGTGTACGCCGCTGTGGCTCCCGCCTTCGTGGGCCAGTTTGGTCCCAAGGTCACTCCGGGCAAGCTGCGCGCCGCTATGAAGGCCCTGGGCTTTGCCGACGTGTTCGAGGTGGCCATCGGCGCCGACCTGTGCGCGGTGCAGGAGGCCGAGGACTTTGTCAACGAGGTGCCCGAGAAGCTGCCCTTTATGGCCACTTCTTGCTGCCCCGCCTGGTCCGTCATGGCCAAGAAGCTCTTCCCCCAGCACGCCGAGAGCGTGTCCATGGCTCTGACCCCCATGGTGCTCACTGCCCGCCTGATCAAGGAGCAGCAGCCTGAGGGCAAGGTGGTCTTCATCGGTCCCTGCGCTGCCAAGAAGCTGGAGGCTATGCGCAAGAGCGTGCGCAGCGAGGTGGACTTCGTTCTCACCTATGAGGAGATGTCCGGCATCTTCGACGCCAAGCACCTGGATCTGGAGTCCATGGAAGAGGACCCCAACGGCGTCAACGACGCCTCCACCGACGGCCGCAACTTCGCTGTGGCTGGCGGCGTGGCCAAGGCTGTGGCCAACGTCATCGCCGAGCGCTACCCCGACCGTGAGGTGAAGATCGCCAGCGCCGACGGCCTGAAGGAGTGCCGCAAGCTGCTGACCCTGGCCGCTGCCGGTAAGTACAACGGCTACCTGCTGGAGGGCATGGCCTGTCCCGGCGGCTGCGTGGCTGGCGCCGGCACCATGCAGCCTGTGAAGAAGTCCCAGGCCACCGTTGGCATCTACGCCAAGCAGGCCGGACACTCCACCGCTACCAGCACCGAGCACATCAAGGAGCTGGACAAGCTGGTGGACTAATCCACACCTTTACATGATACAAGCCCGTTGCATGTTTCGTGCAACGGGCTTGTTTTTACTTCCTCGTCCCTGGTACCCCCAGAAGGGGGCGCTCCGCTGGGGTGACTTTCTCCCCGATGAGAAAGTCACCAAAGAATCGCCTAGGGCGTTCCCCCCTAGGTACCCCCCTGAGGTCTCCTTGCATGGCGCTGGAACATTCCCCACCGACGCTGAGGGAAGGAGGATTGTCTTCTCTCCTTGCGCCGCTGCCGCTCATGCTCACCGTGTAGAACCGTGGTGCTTCTTTGGCAAAAGCGTCGGGATCAGGTGCAGACTGGCAGCCACCACCTTTGACAGGCCCTGTTCTTCTGGGGCAAGTGCTATCCACATTGGGACGTTGAGCGGC
>NZ_NFHE01000018.1 GCF_002161235.1 Pseudoflavonifractor sp. An85 | reverse complement strand
TCAAAGATATGAATTGATGAGACCCTTCATTTCACTGTGTTACCAGTTTCCTGAAGGACTCGTGTCCTTCTGGTGCTTTTCGTGTTTCTCATTGTTTAATTTACAAGGTACAAACCGCTTCATCAGCAGGTTTTTATTGTACCACTCGGGACCCAACTTGTCAATACCTTTTTCAACTTTTTTCGAAGTTGTTTGTCGGTATTTCGTTTCGTCCGGGGCACGTTTAGATAATATACCAGCTGATCACTCATTTGTCAACACCTTTTTTCAAGTTTTTTATCGTTTGATTTTCCCCCTGTCCTGTGGTATCGTAATTCTACTATATAATGTAAGAGAGGTATCCCTATGCCCATTCGTATTCCTGACTCCTTACCTGCTACCAGTGTATTGGAGAGCGAGAATATCTTTGTGATGACCGAGCACCGTGCCCTTCACCAGGATATCCGCCCTCTGAATCTACTGATCCTGAATTTGATGCCCACCAAGATCGTCACCGAGACCCAACTGCTGCGCAAGCTATCCAATACCCCCCTGCAGATCAACGTACAGCTACTCAAGACCAGCAGTCATGTCTCCCAGAATACTGACAGCCATCATTTGGATTCCTTCTATACCACCTTTGATCGGATTCGCAACAACCGCTATGACGGTATGATCATCACCGGTGCTCCCGTAGAGAATCTGGACTTCGAGGCGGTGGACTACTGGGAGGAGCTGTGCCAGATCATGGAGTGGACCCGAACTCACGTCCACTCTACCTTCCATATCTGCTGGGGCGCCCAGGCGGGCTTATACTACCACTACCATATTCAAAAGCACACCCTGCCCCACAAGCTGTTTGGCATCTACCAGCACGAGATTGTACGCAAGCAGTCTCCCCTCTTCCGGGGCTTTGACGATCGCTTCTATGCCCCCCACTCCCGGTATACCGAAGTCAGCCTCCAAGACATCCAGGCTATTCCCGAGTTGGAGCTGCTGGCTGTCTCGGATGAGGCCGGGGTATTCGGGGTGAAGAGCATGGACAACCGCCGCTTCTTCATTTTCGCTCACCCCGAGTACGACGAGGATACCCTGGCCCGGGAATACTTCCGGGATGTGGATCGTGGTCTGGACATTGCTGTTCCCGCCCACTACTTCCCCCAGGACGATCCCACCCAGGCCCCCATCGTCAACTGGCGTTCTGCCGGGCAACTGCTGTACACCAACTGGCTCAACTACTACGTCTACCAGACCACCCCATACGATTTAAGGGAGATTTCCAATGAAGATTGATTTTGAAGCGGTGCGCAACAACCCTGAGATCCGCACCTACATCACCCAGGCAGACGCCTCTCTGGTGGCCCTGGGCTACACCGAGCACTCTTTCGCCCACGTCACCAAGTGCGCCATGACCGCCGCCGGGCTGCTGGAGGATTTGGGATACGATGCGCGCCACATCGAGCTGGCCAAAATCGCCGGTTTCATGCACGACATCGGCAACGTCATCAACCGGGTGGACCACGCCCAGAGCGGCGCTGTCATGGCCTTCCGCATTCTGGACAAGATGGGCATGGAGCCCGCAGACGTGGCAGTGGTCATCACTGCTATTGGCAACCACGACGAGCACACCGCCTATCCCGTCAACGCCGTGGCTGCGGCCCTCATTCTGGCAGACAAGAGCGACGTGCGCCGCAGCCGGGTACGCAATCAAGACACCATCAACTTCGACATTCACGACCGGGTCAATTACGCCGTGGAAGAATCCGACCTCACCCTGGACACCCAGGCCAAAACTCTGACGTTGTCCATTACCATCGACACGGAGATCTGCGCTGTGATGGATTACTTTGAGATCTTCCTCTCCCGCATGCTCCTGTGCCGCAAGGCCGCCGAGTTCTTCTCCCTCAAATTCCAGTTGGTCATCAACGGTTCAAAGGTGTTGTAATATGCTGCATGTCACCAATCTCCGTCTGCCCGTGGAGGCAGACCAGACAACCTTATATAAAAAGCTGGCCAAGCACCTGGGGGTGTCGGTGAAGGATCTGTCCCAGGTGACCCTCACCCGCCAGTCCATCGACGCCCGCAAGAAGCAGGATGTACACATGGTGTGCTCCGTGCGGGTGAAGGTGGCACACGAAGAGGCCATCCTCCGCCGAAACCTCAAAGGGGTTTCTCAGTGGAACGAGCAGCCCTATGTGTTGCCTGCTCTGGCCCGCTCTTCCCAGCTTCCTCCCGTGGTGGTGGGTACCGGCCCCGCCGGACTGTTTGCTGCCCTCACCCTGGCCCGGGCAGGGCTGAAGCCCATCGTGCTGGAGCGAGGCGCTGACGTAGACCAGCGCGCCCAAGACGTGGAGACCTATTGGACCACCGGGCAACTCAACCCCCGCTCCAACGTGCAGTTCGGCGAGGGTGGCGCCGGTACCTTCTCCGACGGCAAGCTCACCACCGGCATCAACGACCCCCGCATCGCCCACGTGTTCCGCACCTTTGTGGAACACGGAGCCCCCGAGGATATTCAGTGGTCCCACAAGCCCCACATCGGCACCGACATTCTCCGCCTGGTGGTCAAGTCCATGCGAGAGGAGCTGCTTGCCCTGGGCGCTGAGGTGCGCTTCGACCACCAGCTCACCGGGCTACAGATTTCGGACGATCAGCTTCACGGGGTAGAGGTGTCCCACGATAGCGAAACCTATCCCCTTTCCTGTGACACTCTGGTCCTGGCCCCCGGCCACTCCGCCCGGGACACCTTTGCCATGCTGCAAGGGTGTGGACTGGCCATGGATCGGAAAAACTTCGCCATCGGCGTACGCATTGAGCACAAGCAGGAGGCGGTGAGCAAGGCGCAATTCGGCCCCAGCTGGGACAAGCTTCCTGCGGCCGACTACAAGCTGTCCTGTCACTTACCCAACGGCCGCTCTGCCTTCACCTTCTGCGTGTGCCCCGGCGGACAGGTGGTAGCCTCCGCCAGCCAGGACGGGCAAGTAGTCACCAACGGCATGTCTCTCCGAGCCCGAGACCAGGAGAACATCAACGGCGGCTTCCTGGTGGGTGTCGGCCCCGAGGACTTCCCCGGAGACGATCCCCTGGCGGGAGTCCGCTTCCAGGAGCAGTGGGAACAGGCCGCCTGGGCCTATGGCGGCGACAATCCCATGGCTCCCGCCCAGACCGTGGGAGATTTCCTGACCGGACAGCCCTCCCACGGCCCCGCCTCCATCCTCCCCTCTTATCGTCCCGGGGTGGTGTGGGGCAGCCTGGACGGAGTGTTGCCCGACTACGTGCTGGACACCCTGCGTCAGGCTCTCCCTGTGTTTGACCGAAAGCTCAAAGGCTTTTCCACCCCTGATGCGGTTCTCACCGGTGTGGAGACCCGCTCCTCCTCTCCCGTGCGTATCCTGCGGGGCGAGGATTACCAGTCCGTTTCCGTCAAGGGTATCTACCCTTGCGGAGAAGGGGCCGGGTATGCCGGTGGCATCACCTCCGCCGCCGTGGACGGCATCAAGGTGGCGGAAAAAATAATTCAAAAAAATATTTGAGGCGCTTGCAATATTCCTCTGCCCTCCCACGTTATATAGATGAACAGGAGTGAAACCATGATTTTATTCACCATGGCAATGCCCGACGCGCGCTCCGGGCACAACAGCCAACAGTTGGATGATCTCATCTTACGCATGACCCAAGGCGACCAAGAAGCCCTGGCCAGCTTCTACGAAGCCACCAAAGCCGCGGTATACGGTTTTGCTCTCTCCATCTTGAAAGACGTGGACAATGCAGAGGACATCACCCAAGACACTTTTATTCAAGTCTACCGCAACGCCTCCAGCTATCGCAGCCAAGGCAAGCCCATGGCCTGGGTGATGACCATCACCCGCAACCTAGCCAATTCCCGCCTGCGAGAGGTGGGGCGCAACCTCCCCCTGGAGGATTCTCACTTAGCGCAGCTCTCCCACAACCCCATGGTGGATCAGGAGGACCTGCTGACCCTGGATTCCCTGCTCTCCCTGTTGGACGACCAGGAGCGGCAAATTGTCACCCTCCACGCCCTGACCGGGCTGAAGCACCGGGAGATCGCACATCTGTTGTCCCTGCCTTTACCCACAGTTCTTTCCAAATACCATCGCTCCATCAAAAAGCTTAATGCCGCATGGAAGGAGGCAGACCAATGATGACCCACGAAGAAATTCACCAGCGCATCGAAAAGGCCGCGCAACACGCCGCCCCCGATCAATTGGATGCCATCCTTTCCGCCTGCAAGGAACAGAAAGGAACTGTGATTTCTATGACAAACAACAATAAAAAGCGCCGCTGGTTGGCTCCCGTGTCCGTCGCTGCTGCTCTGGCCATCGTGGTGGGCAGCGTGTTCGGCATCTCCCAATTCCAACAGGCCAAGGCCACCGATGCCGTGGTGACCTTGGACATCAATCCCAGCATCGCTCTGGCTGTCAACGCCAAAGAGACCGTGACCACCGCCACCGCCCTTAACGACGACGCCAAAGAGATTATGGGCGGCATGGAGCTGGAAGGCACCAATCTGGAGACCGCCGTCAACGCCATCATCGGCGCCTGCCTGCAAAAGGGCTATCTGGATGAGTTGGAAAACGCCATCCTCGTCTCGGTGGAGAACACTGACCAGGCCCGCGCCACACAGCTGGAAACCGAACTGACCAACACCATCTCGGGTGCCTTCCAGTCCGGGGCCATCCTCACCCAATCCGTGAACGTGGACGACAACCTGGCCCAACTGGCCCAGCAGTACAACATCTCTGCGGGAAAGGCCAGCCTCATCCAAGAGGTCATCGCCCAGGACAGTACCCTCACCTTTGAGTCTCTGGCTCCCCTGTCCATGAGCGAGATTTCCCTCATCGCCTCCTCCCGCAACCTGTCCACCTCCGGCGTGTCCCAGACCGGTTCCACCAGCGACCAGGCCTACATCGGCCAGGACGCCGCTTTGAAGGCCGCCTGCGATCACGCCGGCATTGCAACCGGCGATGTCCAGGGTCTGAGCACCGAGTTTGGCTGGTCCAAGGGCGTCATGGTGTACGAGCTGGACTTTTGCTCCGGAGGCACCGAGTATGAGTATGACATCAACGCCACAGACGGCAGCGTGGTAAAATACGAGAAGGAGCCCTGCGACCACACCTGGCACACCAGTTCTTCCAACACCGGAACCAGCACCAACGCCACCTCCTTCATCGGTGAATCCGCCGCCACCACCGCCGCTCTGTCCCACGCCAAGGTGGACCAGAGCGCCGCCCAGTCCCTCACCGTGAAGCTGGACGAGGACGACGGTGTGGCATACTACGACATTGAGTTCTGCTGCAACGGTGTGGAGTACGACTACGAGATCAATGCCACCACCGGAGATGTGGCAAAGTTCGAGCAGGACACCTGCGATCACTATGCCCACCGCACCGCCTCCGGCAACACGAATAACTCCGGCAACTCCGGCAATCAAAACCAGAGTAGTAATTCCAGCGGGACGTATATCGGCTATGACGCTGCCCTGCAAAAGGCCTGTGCCCACGCAGGGGTGGACGCCTCCCAGATTACTCGTCTGGAAAATGAGCTGGACAGAGACGACGGCGCGGTCCGCTATGAGATCTCCTTCCACTACAACGGAATGGAATACGAGTACGAAATTGATGCCACCTCTGGCACCGTATTAAAATTTGAGTCCGAGCGAGACGACTGATGCATCACAACCTACAAGGACCTGTCACAGGGTGCCCCCTGTGACAGGTCCTTGCTTTTTCCCGGCCTTTTGGCTATACTGACACCCAAAGGAGGGATCACCGTGATCCATCGTCAACCCAGTTACTATTCCAGTTTTCGCTGTTTGGGCGGCGCCTGTCCCGACACCTGCTGTCGGGATTGGGACATCGTGCTGGACCCAGAGACTATTGCGGACTACCAGTCTGCGCCTCCCTCTCTGGCCCAGCGGCTCCAGTCCAGCCTCACCATCGACGAGGACGGAGACACTTGCTTCCGCCTGGACGAGCACGGCATGTGTACCATGCTCACCGAAGACGGTCTGTGCGCCATCCAGAAGGAATGGGGAGAATCCCATCTGTGCGGACACTGCGCCGCCTACCCCCGCTTCATCGAGGAGTACGGCCACCTCACCGAAGCCTCCCTGGCTCTGTCTTGCCCGGAGGTGGCCCGATTGCTACTGACTGCCTCTGCCTTTGAAGTAGAAGAGAAAGACGATGGCCACCCTGACCTGCCCTTCCCCGATATTCCACCGGAATTGATGCTTGGGCTGGAGATTTCCAGAAAAAAGGCACTGGACATGATGTCCCAGCGCCGTTATACTCTATGGGACCGTTTGCAGGGTATCCTACACATGGCACACTCCTTACAAAACCGCATAGACGCCCAGGAGTATTCCGCCATGGCCGGTGTGGACGCTGTCCCCTGCGTCAGTTCCCCTTCTGACTGCAAAACCTTTACCCAAAGTCTGTGCCGGTTCTTTGTCTCCCTGGAACCTCTGCGCACCAGCTGGCCCCAGCGGCTGGTGCAGTGCTGCCAGAGACTGGAGGTATTGTCCCAGGAGGAATACCAGGTTCTGTGCCGTGACTTCGAAGCCCAGTTCCCCCAGTGGCAGCAGCACCTGACCAACGTGGCAGCGTATCTTCTCTTCCGCCACTGGCATAAAACCGTCAACGATGACCAACTCTATCCAAGGACGGCTTTTTTTGCAGCCAGTACAGTGCTCCTCTACCATCTGTTCTTGGTGGAATGGGCGCAAAGCCACACCCTGGCCCAGGCGCAGGAAATTACCATCTGCTGTGTGTTCAGCCGAGAGGTGGAGCACATGGAGGAAAATCTGGAACTGGCCATGGAGACCTGTGCCACCCTTTCTCCCACATCCATCCCCTTCCCCAATTCATAAAAGGAGTTCTCCCATGGACATTTCCACCCTCGTTTCCAATCAGCACGCCTACTTCCGCACCGGGGCCACCCTGCCGGTGTCCGCCCGTCTGGATGCCCTGGACCGTCTGCGGCGCACCATCCTGGCCATGCAGCCGGACATCGAAGCCGCCCTCCAGACCGATTTGGGCAAGCACCCCTACGAGAGCTATTTTTGTGAGATCGGCCAGGTGTTGGAGGAGCTGCGCTATCTGCGTGCCCATCTGCGCCAATGGGCCAAGCCTCGTAAGGTGCGCACTCCTATGAACCTTTTCCCATCCAAAAGCTACCGTTACCCTCAGCCCTACGGGGTGGTGCTGGTGATGTCGCCTTGGAACTATCCCTTCATGCTGTCCATGACACCGGTGCTGGGGGCCATCGCCGCAGGAAACTGCGTCATTCTCAAGCCCTCCGCCTACGCTCCCGCCACCTCCAAGGTGCTTTCCCGGCTCCTTGCCACCGCTTTCGAGCCTCAGTATATCACAGTGGTAGAAGGAGGCCGCGCAGAGAACACTGCCTTGCTGGACCAGCGGGTAGACTATATTTTCTTCACTGGCGGGGTAACGGTGGGCAAGGAGGTCATGCGCCGCGCCGCCCAAAACCTCATCCCCGTCACCCTGGAGCTGGGCGGAAAGAGCCCCTGCATTGTGGATGAAACCGCCGACCTGTCTCTGGCGGCCAAGCGCATCGTGTTTGGCAAATTCCTCAACGCCGGACAGACCTGCGTCGCCCCCGACTATGTGCTGGTGCAGGAGTCGGTGAAAGCGCCGCTGGTGGAGCACCTCAAACAGGCACTGGATGCCGCCCTGGGCAGCGACCCTCTGTCCAACCCCGAGTATGGAAAAATCATCAACGAAAAGCATTATCAGCGTCTTCTGGGCCTACTGGAAGGCCAGACCATCCTCTGCGGCGGACGAGCCCGAGACGGCAAAATTGCCCCCACCCTACTGGACCAGGTAGATTCCCAGTCCCCAGTGATGCAGGAGGAGATATTCGGCCCTGTTCTCCCCATTCTCACCTACTCCACCCCGCAGGATATGGTGGACTTTGTATCTGGTCGGGAGAAACCCCTGGCTTTGTACCTTTTCTCCCGCAGTCGTGAGATACAGAATCTGGTGACCAGTCGCCTGTCCTTTGGGGGTGGCTGTTTCAATGACACTATTCTCCACTTGGCCACCCCGCACCTGCCCTTCGGCGGGGTAGGCAACAGCGGCATGGGCTCCTATCACGGCAAAGCCAGTTTTGACACCTTCACCCATTATAAAAGTGTTTTGGTGGGTGGCCAACGCATGGACGTGCCTCTGCGCTACCACCCTTATACCCCATCCAAACTCCAGTGGCTGAAGAAATTTGTAAAATAAAAAATGGGCCTGTTGCTAAATAGAATTTTAAAAAATCAGGTCAAAGAAAAAGTTATCGAGAACCGTTGTCTTAATGGTTCCCGATAACTTTTTTAGCGCACAAAATTTTTGTTTTAGTCTGAAAACTGTATTTTGCAACAGGCCCATTTTTCTCTGAGTCTTACAGCTCCACGCTGCCGGTCTCGGTGTCGTTGACTACGTAGTAGGCCACGCCCTCTTCGGGCTTGACATAGACACAGAACTTCTTCATGGAAGTGGCCTTGTTGCCCTGAGCCAGGTAATCTTCCTTAGCCTTCTTCACAATCTCAGCCATATCCCACTCCTTGCCAGCAAACTGAACGTAAGCCAGCTCCACCTTCTTGGTGGTAGTACGAGTGGCCTTCTTCACGGGCTGCTCCTCAACCTTCTTCTCCACGGGAGCCTCCACGACCTTGGGCTCAGCCACGGTCTTAGCCACAGTCTTCTTCTGGGCTGCAGTTCCTCTCGCCATCTCGATTTCCTCCTTTCCTCCATCATTACCAAGGGAATGTACCCGATTCGCTTTTGCAAATCCTGCTCTATTCTACTCCGTTACCCCACTCTTTTCAAGGCATTGACCCCATTTCTTCCCTTTTGAACAGGAGCCAACATGCTTTTATTCCACAATTAGGAAGTATTCACCAAAGAAAAAAGGACACGCATTTCTGCGTGTCCTTTTGGTGCGCGAGGCGGGAGTCGAACCCGCACGCCCTTGCGAGCACTGGCACCTGAAGCCAGCGAGTCTACCAATTCCACCACTCGCGCAAGTGGTTAACTGCCTCAGCAGCGAATATGATAATACCATAGCATACGACCGTTGTCAACACTTTTTTCAATTTCTTTTGGATTTTTCCAAAGACCTCTCTGCACATTGTTTTGTGTCATTCCAACAGCATAGATGCCAGTAGGATATGGGCCCCACACGGTGGGGCGGCGCTTATGCGCCGCACAAGTGTTTTCACCAGGGGCGAAAACCTTGGCACAAGCGGAATTGACCTCCGCCGAGTATTGGCATGAGCCTAGTCTCCCAAAACAAAAGCACCTGCGAAAGCAGGTGCTTTTGTTTTGGTGCGGATGACGGGACTCGAAAATGGGAGTTTGTCTCTTCCTCCCTTTCTTTGTGCAATATACACCCTGTTATTGCGTGTTTTTCCTGGGTTTCTCTCCGCTTTTCTGCGTCCTCTTGAAATGGCCTCTGACCAAAATAACGACCAAATAACGACCAACCAACGACCAGAAGGGCAGCAAAAAACCGGGGCCTCACGCCCCGGCTTTCTGCTATAAAATCAGCCCTTGTACATCTTCACGAAAGAGCCGACCTCAGCCGCAGCACCCGCAACGGCACGCACACCCGCCATTTCGGTGTTGGTCTCGTTGTTCGTCCACATGACCAGGCTGGGAGCCGCTGCGTAGTTCAGGTGTACCCGCTGCCCGTTACCGAAGTAAACCACGTTGGCGGGAATCTGGGCATCCAGGCGAATACCATAGCCCAGGGGGGCCTGCTGCTCAATGGGCTTGGAGGGGTCAAGAATGGGCTTCTTGTTCCCGTCCACCATGCCCAGCATCCAGGTGAAATAGGTGGAAGGTGCCATATACCACTTGGCCCCCTCGATGTAGTCAGCACCCAGCATCCCCGCCAGCTTCACCAGTTCAGCAAAGGTGGGGGCGGTGTCTGCCACGTTCACGGCGGTGGTATCGTCCGAATAAGACAGGCCCGCCACGGCATCCAGGCACACCCCGTCCATCTTCTTTGCCATGGAACCCAGAAGGGTCTGCTGCACAATGGCCTCAAAGGACGCAGCGGACACGCTCATACCCACCTGGGAATAGCCGGTGTTATAGGCATACTCGGAGTGGGTAATGGTCAGCTTTCCCGGCACAAACCCGCCGTTGGTGATTTCCTGGTTCTCGGTGTGCTTCTCCACCACTTGCAGCCCTGCCACGGGAATGGTCAGGTTGCCAGCGTGGGCAATGTTGGTCACAGATGCATCCATCAGGAATGCCCCAGGGGCCTTCTCCAGCACATAGCTGTCCAGGACAGTGCTGGGAATGACGTTGCTCATGGTGCTGGTGCTGCCCGCTGCCCGCTTCTCCATATAGTTGTCGTAAAGGGTACGAATATTCATCTCTTCCACGTTGTTTTTCCTCCTTGAATCGTCAAATTCTTCAAAAGTACGAATGACACGACCGCCGCCCGCTGAAACTTCCCGCAGGATTGCGGCCCGTTTCTCTGCGGCCTGTTTGAACTGGGTTTCCAGGGCCGTAAACTGTGCAAACATCTGGTTTGCCGCCTGGACATCACTGCCCGCATCAGAGGCCCACTGTCTGCGTAACTCCAGCATTTCCCTACGGATAGGCCCGAAAGGGCTTGGCTTGCTGAACCAGGTGGCGGCTCTGCGCTGTTCTTGCTCCCAGGTAGGGTAATCCTCCGGCCCTTCGTCCGGCTCCACATAGGCCCCCATGCGCCGCTCTACATCGGCCCAAATGGCCCGGCACTCAGCACGCCGGAATTCCACCCGCTCCGGCTCTGCCAGGGCCTCAAAGCGGCTGCGTGCGCTCACCTGGGTCTGCTCATAGGCGGGCCAGGTGACAAGGCTCACGTCAAACAGACGGGCAATGTGCTTCACGGTACGGGTGCGGGTGGTACTGTCCCAGCCGTCCCCCTCCGGGGCCACCGTAAAAGCAAAAGACATCTTGTCAATCAGCCCGTTCTTGACCTCCTGGTAGAAGCTGCGGGCCTCGTCTGATAGGGTCATATCGGCATCCACCCGCAGCCCGTGGGCATCCACAGACAGCCGCAGGGAGCCGCCACGGGTGCGGGCCAGGGCGTGGCCCTGGTGGTCAAATCGAAGTACCACATCGGACATATCAGCCCCGTCCAGGGCGTGCCTGTCAATGACTTCCCCGTATTCCAGCCCGGTTTCCGGGTCTTTGTACAACACCGTCCGGCTGTCAAAGACTACGGCATACCCGTGTATAGTTCCGTCCTGGCCCGCTTCCCAGCTGCCAGAGCGATATTCTGCATTTTGGTTCATCCAATCACCTACTTTTGCTTTTGGTGCGCTCTCAGACCCTCCCGGCCCGCTGCATCCTCCCGGATGAAGCGGGGAAAGCGCACTTGTGATCTATGTAAAACGCCCGTGGGCGGTTTACGCTTTTGGTTTTCCGGGAACCGAATGGGTTTTCTGGGTTGTGTCCAACTTGGACACAATTTTCCCCGGTTTTCTCCGGGAATGGCCCGCCCTGGGCGAACCACACCCCCCTCCCGTATCACGCTCGCTGTAATTTACCTCCACCCCATCGGTCCTCCAGGCAGGGGGTAGCCCTGCCCGGTATGGGGGGGGGTGGCAAGTCGTAGACTTGCTGTGCGCATACGCACGCACGCAAGGCCCAGCTGCATCTTGCCCCGCAATGTGCCTTTGAAACAGCGAAAAAACACTGTGTTTTTACGCCTCTACCGCTGGGTTTTGCCCCGAAACTGCCCCGGAAATGGCCCAGTTTCGGGCGGTTTTTACCAGCTTGACCCGTGGGAAACCGTGCCCATCCTTGCCCCGTGGTTCAATGTCCACAAGGCTCTCGTGGCGGCATTTGCGGCAATACAGGGTCAGGGCCTTGGCCTGGGTTTCCCCGTTCAGCTTCATCAGCTTCCCCCGTTTGCACACCGGGCACATCACCCACACAATTCCCGCCACGGCGTGACAGGTTAACTCTTCCGGCAATCTGTTCATGGCTTGTCCTCCTGGTTGTATTTCCCTCGCACGCCCGCACGGGCGCAGCGTTCGCCTCTGCTACCAGTGTACCCGGTGCGGGTGGTGCTTTCAATGTGCCGTGGCCTCTTTCTACATCCCCTGTCCTAAAGATATATACTGCTTCAAGTCAGATATAGAGGCCCCGGCTTGTCCTCCATGCCCGCCCTCTGGCTGCGGACTTGCTGCCGCCTCCAGGGCGGCATCCGGTACTTTATGTAGCTATAACTGCCGTACTCTGTCATACGTTCTTCCCGCTCCAGCACGGTGCAGTCCGTGGGTGCAGCCAGGGCCGTATCGTCTGACACAAAGCACGTCTCCACTATGGGCTTCTCCAGGTTGCGGCTACGTGTCCACATCTGGGCACCCACCGGGCGGCCCTCCACGCTCTCCTTGGTCATGTATCGGGCCAGCTCCTCATAATCTCTGGCCCCCACATATTCCAGGTCTACCATGTCCCCATAGGGCCACAGGCTGCGGATGGTCTCAATGTCCCGCTCCGTGGCGTTGATCACCAGGTGGTGGTGCAGCCGTCCTTCCCCGTGCTTACCCTCGGTGGTATACACATACTTTAATTCCTGGTCTCTTGGCTTGCGGTAGGCCCGCAGCTGCTTGATGAACTTGCGCACATTCTGGACGGCATCGGCCCGTTTTGCTGGAAGGTCTGCGTCCCGATAGGTCAGGGTAACAAAGAGGTCTTGCCCCTCGAAGTTTGCCGCCAGCAGCATTTCCAGCCGCCCCCGGGCGGTCTTGTCATTCATGGCCTTTTGGGCTGCGCTGGTCATACGGGACTTTTCAGCCCTGGCCCGCTCCCCGTCTCTCGGCTCCGGGGCCGTGTATAGGATTGTCTTTACGATACTGCCCGCAATGATGGTCTTTTTCCGTTTTGCCATTCTTCCATACCTTTCCCTACCTCACTAGGCCAGAGGAATCCCATGTATGCTTTCCAAATTCCCGCACACACCCCCGCTCCAATGCATCCTGCATAATCAGCCCCGCCAGGGCCTCCAGTCCCTCCCTTGGCACAGTCTCCACCTGTGTGTTTCCATAGTCCCAGTAGTCCGCAGCAAATTCCGCAAAATCCTCTTGGAGGGCCGTTATTACCCTGTGAATGGGGTAGCCGTCTCCCTGTTCATTCCTCCCCATTGCGTGAATGTGAGCCAGTTTTCCCCCTGCCATTCCTTTTAACATCCTGTGCCATGCCCTATGCTGTTCTGTTGCCAGCTTCTCCCCAGGTGCCGGATATTCCCGCCAGTAGTCCAGGGTAATCACACAGACCCCGTCTGGGAAGTTTGTTTCCAACAGGGCCACAAGTTTCTTGTATGACAGCTTTATGTTATAGCGTTGCTGCGCTTCTCTTGTTCTCGGCATATATGCCCCTCCTTGTGACAGAGCGCAGGGCCAGGGGCCACGCCCCCACCCTGCGCCCTATTCCGTGTTGTCGTTAGCCCGCTGCCTGGGTCTGCTTGGGCTTGTCCTCCATCCAGTTCACATCCAGGACGGGGATATACCCGCCGCCCTGGCAGCGCAGCACACCCTTGACAGGTAGCAGCACGCCGCCCACCTCCTTGTGGGGCTTCCCGTCCTTCATGACCAAGCCGGGCACATCTTCCACCAGGACACACGCCTGGGTTTCCTGGGTATTAACAACTTGTTTTTTCATTTGACATTCTCCTTCTGCCCCGGTAAAATAGGGGCGTGAAATCTACTTTTCAACGGGTGGGTTTCTTATCCGCCGCTCTGGTGTTGCAGCACCGGGGCGGTTTTCTTTTTGCCCTTCCGGGCATGATAGGGTATCTCACAGTGTGCCAGCTTGCCCAGCAGCCACGCCAGGGCAAGGCCCCCGCACAACATCCACCAGCCACCAGGCAGGGCCGCTATGCCCTCCGCACATACCGCCAGGCCCAACAGCAGGGCCAGGGCGGCACTCTCACATACCGCCGCCCTCATACCCTGGGCCTCTCCCCGGGCAGGGGCTTGTAGCGGATGGGCTGGGCCGTTCCCTGGTTTGCCAGGTAGTCAAAGACCAAATCCAGGTTCACCAGCTTCTGCACTCCGGCCTGGACAACGGGAATTTCCCCGCTGCGTATCAGGCCCCGGATGAAGTTCAGCGTGATCTTCGTCCCCGGGTCTTGGGCTTTCAGCTCTGCAATCACGCCTTCGGCGTTTCGCATCCTTGGTAATGCTGCCATTGTGTTACCTCCTCTGTGATGTGTCCAAGTTGGACACAATTATTTTGCTTGCCCGCTGTCCTCTCCCGCTCCGTCAGGGGTTTTGATGGTAAACAGGTCATCAAAGGCCATTCCCAAGGCCTTGCTGATGCCCAAGGCCGTCTTGGGGCTAACTCCACGCCCCTGTTCGGCACGAATGATAGAGGAATGTGGTACTCCGGCCTTGCGGGCCATATCGCTCTTGTTCATCCCCGCAAGAATCCGTGTCCTGGCTATCAGTGCCCCATTGGGAACTATCTCAGTTCGTGCTGTCATACTAATCCCTCCGACTAAACATTTCATTGAGTTGACGCTATTATACTCAACATTTCATTGAGTGTCAAGCATATATCAATAATTTGTTGACTTAATGAATTTACTGTGCAATAATTACAACTAAAGGGGTGGACTATATGAGCAAGGAAGAAATAGGAAAAAGAATTAAAGCTGCTCGTTTGGCTAAGGGCCTTACGCAAGCAGATGTAGCTAATTATTTGAAAGTTACTCCACAGGCTGTTAGTAACTTCGAGCGTGGGAAAAATCGAATATCCAATGATATACTAAAAGAATTATGTGAACTATATCAGATCAGTGCTGATATTCTACTTGATAACATCATCAGCTCTTTTGAGGAAACACCGAACAGTCCTGGTGAGGATTGGCTTCATGATTCTCTCGTTTCTCTCTACCCCAAAAAATTTGTAAACGATGATGTCAAATCCCCGTATAACCCTCCTTTTTGGGTCAATGAGAACCAGAAATTCACAAATGAATTATGCGAGCATTTGCGAACGATTAGTGACGCAGAACGAAAGGGCTTTCTATTCGGCAAAATTGAGGAAATAAACCCTTCCGAGGTAGAGTTTTTTATTGCTCGCAAGTTATACGAACATGACAATTCTGAATCAGAGATACTAAACGTAATTTTTGATGCCCTTCCCGGTAAATATCAAATAAGGATTCAGAATATTAAAAGCGTTTTAATTGCTATGCGCAATGTTCAAGATGGACTACTTTAGCATAAAAAACCGCCCCGGTGCTACCAACACCGGGACGGGTAACGCAACAGCCCCACACGCTAATATAGGCCCTGTTTGCCTCTCTATTGTACCACACAGGGCCGGGAAAGGGAAGGAGTAAAACCATGCCCACCATCACAAAACGAGGAGACACCTACCGCATCCGGGCCTATTGCGGCTATGATGCCAAGGGAAAACAAGTCACCCGCTCCACCACCTGGAAACCCGCTCCGGGCATGACCCCCAAACAGATTGAAAAGGAACTGCAACGCCAGGCGGTTCTATTCCAGGAGCAATGCTCCGGGCAGGGCTGGGGCGGTGCGGTCAAATTTGAAACCTTCTGCAAGGGGTGGTTTGAGGAGTACGCAGAGCCGAACCTACGGCCCCGCAGCGTGGCCCGCCTCCATCAGATGGAGGAGCGCACCTATGCCGCCCTGGGTCACATCCGGCTGGACAAGCTAACCCCCCGCCACATTCAATCCTTCATCAACGACCTGGGCAAACCGGGTATCAGCCAGCGGGAGAGCCACGCCCGCTCCAAGGTTGATCTGGTTGCCCTTCTGGGGGAGCGGGAGATATTACAGAAGGATTTAGCCACCCGAGCGGGCCTCAGCCGCTCCACGGTCTCCAGTGCTTGCCGGGGTGAATCCGTCTCTATGCCCTCTGCCAAGAAGCTGGCCCAGGCCCTTGGCATGGACTATGCCGCCCTCTTTGAGACAGCAGCGGCAAAAGTAACCCTGTCACCCAAGACCATACGCAACTATCACGGCTTTGTGTCCTCTGTGCTGGGGTACGCCGTGCGCATGGGGATGATACAGCATAACCCCGCCCAGAATGTGACCTTGCCGCCCACAGAGCGCACAGAGAAAGAGTGCTACACCCTGGAGGAGGCCCAAATCTTCCTGGAGAGCCTGGACAACGCCCCCACCAAATACCGGGCTTTCTTCGTCCTGGCTATCTACGGTGGTTTTCGCCGTGGGGAGCTGCTGGGCCTGGAGTGGCCAGACCTGGATTTTGAAAACTGCATGGTACGCATACGGCGTACCAGCCAGTACCTGAAGGAGCGGGGGACATTCACCGACACCACCAAGACCGTGCAGAGCCAGCGCACCCTAAAGCTGCCCGCCGTGGTCTTTGATGTGCTGCGCAAGCACCGGGCCGCACAGGCCCAAGAACGGCTTATGCTGGGCGATCAGTGGCACGACACCCAGCGGCTCTTTGTCAACGCCTTTGGGGAGCCAATGCACCCCAACACTCCCTATCACTGGCTGCAAGGCTTTTGCCAGGACACCGGGCAGCGGTTTCTAGGCGTTCACCAGTTCCGACACCTCAACGCCTCTTTGCTGATCAGCAGCGGCGCAGACGTGCGCACCGTGTCCGCATCCCTGGGACACTCCCAGGTTACTACCACCCTCAACATCTACGCCCACACCTTTGCAGAGGCCCAGGCCAAGGCAGGGGAGGCCGTAGCTGCCGCCCTGGACTTTGGCGGGCAGCGCAAGGCCAGAGGCAGCGCATAATATCACCACCTGGGAGCGGGTGCAGCTGGTCAAATAACGACCGCTGCCCCGCTCTTTCTTGTGTCCAAGTTGGACACATTGGGCCGTTTTTGAGGGCGTAACGACCAAACAACGACCAAATGGAGGGGTGGGCGAAAAAACGAAATCCCGGAACCGTTGCAGCGCAACGACTTCCGGGATTTTTCATGTGGTGCGGATGACGGGACTCGAACCCGTACGGCCGTGGGCCACTAGCACCTCAAGCTAGCCAGTCTACCAGTTCCAGCACATCCGCATAACCAAGCTTGTTTATTATAGCGCAGGCCACAAGATTTGTCAACACAAAAAAATTGGCGTTTCTCAAAATTATCTGTTGACAAACTAAAAAGTCCATGGTAATATATCTCTTGTCGCTACGAGCGATACACCGCTTGCGCGAGTGGTGGAATTGGTAGACTCGCTGGCTTCAGGTGCCAGTGCTCGCAAGGGCGTGCGGGTTCGACTCCCGCCTCGCGCACCAAAAAGACACGCTGAAAAGCGTGTCTTTTTTTGTTTTGAATGCCTTTTGGCGAAATTAAAACCCCTGGTTCTACCAGGGAGATAAAAAACCTTGGTAAAACAAAACCTCCATGATACTCTGGTGACGGTTTGCCGACCGCATCACGAATGAGTATCATGGAGGTTTTCAACAATGAAGAACGAGGTAAAGCATACAGCACACTCCAGCTATCGGTGTGAATATCACATTGTATTTGCAACTGAATATCGGAGGAAAGTGATTTACAAAGAGCTACGAAAAGATATTGGGGAGATATTTCGTAAGCTGTGCAAAGAAATGAAGGCAGAAATCATTGAGGCAGAAGCCTGTGTAGATCACATTCATATGCTTGTAAGTATACCGCCACACATGAGTATATCACAATTTGTAGGGACCCTCAAGAGTAAGAGTGCACTCATGATTTTTGACAGACATGCAAATCTGAAATATCGGTATGGAAGCAGAAATTTCTGGGCGAGGGGATATTTCGTAGATACAGTAGGAAAGAACGAGAGGTTAATTGCAAACTACATCAGAAATCAGCTTGAGGAGGACTATACAAAGGATCAGATTTCACTGAAAGAGTTTGTAGACCCGTTTACGGGTGAAAGGAATACATAAGGCAAAAACAAACAGCCACTTCTAGTGGCTGCCTGTAATTGTGATGCGATGGCAAATTCTCAGTACCCCTTAGAGGGGTCAGCAAGTAATGACCCTTCTAGGGGCTGAGCAAACCACTAGCTTACTAGTGGTTATGATTTCCGCATACTCTCTTTCCTTTCCTCATAGGTTGGTCTTACCATACAGGAAATGAGGGATTGTTACCATGAAAGCCGTACTTGCCCTGTCTCTGGTACTGCTGTGTCTGTTGCCCACCCACGCCCAGGCTGCCCAGGTGGACATCACCGCCCCCTCGGCCATTCTCATGGAGAAAAGCACCGGAGAAATCCTCTTCGAGCAGGATTCCCACGCTGTCTATGAGCCGGCATCGGTCACCAAGATCATGACCCTGCTGCTGGTAATGGAGGCCATTGACGCCGGCTCCCTTTCCTGGGACGACGTGATTACCGCCTCCCCCTACGCCTGCTCCATGGGCGGGTCCCAGATCTGGCTGAAAGAGGGGGAGCAACTCACGGTCAGCGAGATGGTCAAAGCTGTGGCGGTGGCCTCTGCCAACGACTGCGCGGTGGCCTTGGCCGAGGCCATCGCAGGCAGTGAGAGCGCCTTTGTCCAGCGGATGAATGAACGGGCCAAAGAGTTGGGCATGGAGTCCACCGTCTTTTATAATTGCACGGGACTTCCTGCCGAAGGGCATGTCTCCTCCGCCTATGACATCGCCTTGATGAGCCGGGAGCTGATTCTAAACCATCCCCAGCTGCGGGAGTACACCACCATCTGGATGGACACCCTTCGGGACGGTCAATTCCAGCTGACCAACACCAACCGGCTCATCTACTCCTACCCCGGCGCCACAGGGCTGAAAACCGGCTCCACCGATGCCGCCCTCTACTGTCTGTCTGCCACGGCAGAACGGGACGATATGGAGCTCATCGCTGTAGTCATGCACGCAGCCACCCCCACCGACCGTTTTGACAGTGCCGCCGCTCTGCTCAACTACGGCTTTGCCAACTACGCCCTGACCCAAGTATATCCCGACGATGTACTTCCCCCCGTCTCCGTGCTCCTGGGTGAGCAGAGTACCGTACAACCGGAGTTGGCTCACGATTGCACCATCCTCACCCAGCAGAGCCAGAGCGCGTCCATCACCACCCAAATCCATTTGCCCCAGCAAATTTCCGCCCCCGTGGAAGAGGGACAGAAGCTGGGAGAGATGGTAGTCTATTTGGACGGCAACGAGCACCAACGGGTGGATCTGGTGGCCTCCCACGGAGTGGCAAGGCTGACCACCTGGGGTATCTTCCGCCAGCTGCTGGATACCCTGCTATTTCTGCCCACATAATCTATAAAAAGACGGCGTAGGGATTTGCCCCCTACGCCGTCTTTCTTATTTCTCCGATACCAGCATCTCACCGGCCCGGTAGATGTCACCCGCTCCCACGGTGAGGATGAGATCCCCGGGCTGGGCCAGCTCCCGCAGCTTAGCCGTCACGTCCTCCAGGGTGGGACAGAAGATACTGCCGGGAATCTGAGTCGCCAGATCCGCCGAGGAGATGCCCAGCTCATTGGTCTCCCGGGCAGCGTAAATCTCCGCCAGCAACGTGATGTCCGGCTTTTTCAGCACCCGCACAAAGTCGTCAAACAGCTCATGGGTACGGGTATAGGTATGGGGCTGGAAGGCACAGATCACCCGCTTGTGGCCCAAGCTACGAGCGGAATCCAGCAGCACCTCCAGTTCCCCGGGATGGTGGGCGTAGTCGTCGCACACCTCTGCCCCGTTGTAATCCCCCTTGTACTCAAAGCGGCGGCCAGGAAGGCGGAAGTCCCGCATACCCTGCTCCACCGCCCAGCCAGGAACCCCCAGCACCACAGCAGCGGCAGAGGCAGCCAGCACGTTCTTCACGTTGTGCATACCGGGAATGGACAGCTCTACATGGGCGTAGTGCTCCCCCCGGTACACCACGTCAAAGGTGGCAAAGCCGTGGCTCATTTCCAGGTTCTCCGCATGTACGTCGCCCTGCTCCACACCGAAGGTAATCATGGGTCGGGTCTCCCCCTGCAAGGCGTGCATGGTGTTGGCATCCTCACAGTTGGCCACAATGCAGCCACTCTCCGGCACCAGGTCAGCAAAGGCACGGAAGGAGTGCTCCACATCCTCCAGGTCCTTGAAGAAGTCCAGATGGTCGGCCTCAATGTTCAAAATCACCGCCACCGTGGGGTGGAAGGAGAGAAAGGAGTTGCAGTACTCGCAGGACTCCAAAATAATGGTGTCACCCTTGCCCACGCGATGGCCCGCTTTCAAAAGCGGCAGAGTGCCGCCGATCATGACAGTGGGGTCCTGCTGGGCCGCCATAAAGATGTGGGTGCAGATGGAGGTGGTGGTGGTCTTGCCGTGGGTGCCGGAAATGCACAGGGCGTTCTTGTACCCCTTCATAATGGCGCCCCAGGCCTGGGCCCGCTCAAACACCGGAATTCCAGCCTCCAGAGCGGCAGCAATCTCCGGGTTGTCGTTGTGCACCGCAGCGGTACGCACCACGCAGTCTGCACCGGCCACACTCTCGGGCAGGTGGCCAATGGTCACCGGAATGCCCAGGCTGCGCAGGTGCGCCACCGTGGCGCTCTCCTGACGGTCCGAGCCCGTAATCATCATGCCGTTGCCCAGCAACACCTCAGCCAAGGACGCCATAGACACCCCGCCGATGCCCACCAGATGCGCCCGCTTTCCCGGTCTGATATACTCATGGATGTTATTGACTGACATATGCACACCCCATATAATAAATTTATCCGTATGCTTTTGATACTATAAACTCAAAACCACTATATTATACTATGGATGCCTGGGAATGGCAACCGGATTCTCCCCCATTTTTTGTTTTTCAACGGCAAAGGAGGTTCTCATGGATTGCACAACTTTTCTACCCTCAGCAGTCAGGCGCTGTTGTCAGCGCCTGCACCAGGCAGGGTTCGAGGGGTACCCGGTGGGCGGATGTGTCCGGGACCTGCTGTTGGGGCGCACACCCCAGGACTGGGACGTGTGTACATCCGCCCTCCCCCACCAGGTTCAGGCCCTGTTCCCCCACACCGTCCCCACCGGGCTGGCCTACGGCACCATTACCGTAGTGGAGGATGGGTTCCCGGTGGAGGTCACCACCTACCGACAGGAGACCGCCTACCACGATGGACGCCGCCCAGATGCAGTGGCGTTCGTCTCCTCTCTGGAACAGGACCTGTCCCGCCGGGACTTTACCATCAACGCCATGGCCCTGACCCTGGATGGCCATATCCTGGACCCCTTTGGCGGCCAGGCCGACCTCCAAGCCCGGCGGGTGCGCTGTGTAGGGGAGCCCAAGCAGCGGTTCACCGAGGATCGGCTGCGTCTGTTCCGGGCCATCCGCTTCGGGGCACAACTGGACTTTCACTTGGAGGAGCAACTGCTCCACGCCCTCCTGGAGCTGGGGGCCCAGCCCCACACGCTTCCCCCGGAACGCATACGCCCAGAAGTGGAGAAAACTCTATGTGCCTCCGCCCCTCGCTGGACCGGACTGCTGTTCTCCTCTGGTCTGCTCTCCACCTTTCTTCCCAAGAGGTTGGACTTGGATACCTCGGTTCTCTCTGCCCTTCCCTCCACCCCCTTGGCCCGGTGGGCGGGACTGGTGACCCTGCTGCGTCAAGAAGGCGCAGATCCTCTACCCTTACTCCGGGGCCTGATTCCAGACCGCACTCTCATCGGTCCCCTGACCCAAGCCCTCCCGTTAGAATTCCCCCTGGATGCCAGAGGGTGGCGGCATCTGCTCTCCCGCCACGGGGAAGCCACTTGCCAGGCTTTGGCGGCCATGTCCCTGCGTCCTCAGCCGCTCCAGGCCTTGGAGGACGTGCTGGCCCAAGCGCCCTGTATCTCCCCCAAGCAGCTGGCTCTGTCCGGAAAGGATTTGATGGCCTTGGGCCTGTCCGGGCCGAACATCGGACGAGCCCAAAAGATGCTGCTGGAGCACGTCCTGAACCACCCAGAGGACAACACCGCCCCTGTGCTCCGCCGACTTCTTTCCCAAACATAGCAAAAGCGGACAGTGCCAAGCACTGTCCGCTTTTCCTTTGGTTTTACAGCATCTGACGGCTACGGGAAATGTTCATGGTACCGTCCTGCATCTCGCCCACCCAGTCCAGGCTGCGCCCGGTACCGTGGGCCACACAGGAGATGGCGTCGTCAGCCACATAGGTCTCGATGCCGGTGTGGGATTCGATGAGCTTGTCAAAGCCCCACACCAGAGAGCCACCGCCGGTCATAACAATGCCGTTGGTGGAGATGTCCGCCACCAGCTCGGGGGGCGTACGCTCCAGCACTCCATGCACTGCCTCCAGAATGCGGGCACAGGGCTCCTCGAAGGCCTCGATCATCTCGCTGGAGGTGACGGTGAACACGCGGGGCAGGCCGGTCATCAGGCAGCGGCCCTTGATCTCCATGCTCACCTCTTCGGGACGGGGGAACACACAGCCAATCTTCATCTTCAGCTCCTCGGCGGTGCGGTCGCCAATGAGCACGTTGTGACGCTTGCGGATATATTTCACCACAGCCTCGCTGAAGGAGTCGCCAGCCACCTTGATGGAGGCAGACTCCACGATGCCGGACAGGGAGATCACCGCAATGTCAGCGGTACCGCCGCCGATGTCTACCACCATGTGGCCGTCAGGCTGGGTGATGTCAATGCCAGCACCGATGGCAGCAGCCAGAGGCTCCTCAATGAGGTACACCCGGCGAGCGCCAGCCTGAATACCGGCATCAATGACGGCGCGCTCCTCCACCTCGGTGATGCCGGAGGGCACGCAGATTACCACACGGGGCTTGAACAGCCGAATGGGTGCCACCTTGCGGATAAACTCCCGCAGCATCCGCTCGGTCATGTCATAGTCGGAAATGACGCCCTCCCGCAGGGGACGGATGGCCACAATGTTGCCGGGGGTACGGCCCAGCATCTTCTGAGCCTCGGTGCCCACCTTCAACAGCTTGCCTGTATTCTTGTCCAGAGCCACCACAGAGGGCTCACGGAGCACAATGCCTTTATCTTTGATATATACCAACACACTGGCAGTACCCAGGTCAATGCCGATATCCTTTGCAAACATACGATCACCTCATACCACATTCATCATCAATGCATACTACCGAATAGTATACTGGAATACAGCCCATTTTGCAATGCTCATTGCTCCACAAACTTCGACAGCATTTGACCCCAGGTTTTATTTGAAATTTTGTCCATAAACACACCAAGCCCCCAGCTGTCCCATATCGCAGCTGGGGGCCTACTTCTGATGTTCAATTTCCAATGGACACTACCTACGCTTTCTTTGGATTTCTGACTATGGATTTCGATGGAAATGACCAACTCGCCGTTTCTTCAAACACTTACACCTTGGTCTCCGCCTTCTCTGCCATTGGCATTCGGGGATTCTCCTGCGTGTTTTTGCTTACTCAAGCCTGTTTGGAACTTTTAGAGTTTCACTTCGCACTGCGCAATCCCAGTCATCGAAGTCTGGATGTGTACGTCTTCTTCCTTCTTATATCTCATATCGCGATATGTTCACTGAAGTAGACGATTCCGGTTAGTACATCGGACTCACCCTTCCTTTCTTCTTGTCTGTATTGTACTATGACTCACCGTTTTTGTCAACATCTTTTATGTAATTTTTCTAAAGAATTTTATAGAATTGCCCGACGGCTATTTATGATAACCGGAGCCTTCCTGGATTTTGAAGGCTCGGTAAATCTGCTCCAGCAACATCACCCGGGCCAGGTGATGGGGGAAGGTCATGGGGGACATGGACAGGCGCAGATGGGCCTTGTCCTTCACGGTCTGGCTCATGCCAAAGGAGCCGCCCACCAGGAAGGTGATGTCGGAGGCTCCCTCCACCATCCAGCGATTCACCTGCTGGGACAACTGGGGGCTGTCCATGGTCTTGCCCTCAATGCACATGGCCACCACCTTGCCGCCACGGGGCAGCTTGGAGAGGATGGCTACGCCCTCCCGCTCCAAAGCGTTTTGGATTTGGGCAGGGGTGGGACGGTCCGGCAACCGCTCTTCGGGCAGCTCGGTGACGGTGAGACGGCAATACCCGTTCAGCCGCTTGGCGTATTCCGCCGCGGCATCCAGGTAAAACTTCTCCTTCATCTTGCCCACGCAGATGATATGTACACTCACCATGGCCTATACCTCCATCCAGTCCGACGCCTCACTGCGGGGCGCCACACACAATGCCACATGCCCCATCCCATCGGGGATGCACGCCTGGGCAGCGTTTCGGGCTGTGGAGGGCAAATTGTTCTCCTTGGACAGGTGGGCCAGCACCACTTGCCGGGTCCCCCGCTCCACCGCCCACCGGGTCAGCTTGGCTCCCACCTGGTTGGACAGGTGGCCTCGCTGCCCGGCAATGCGGTTTTTCAAGTACTGGGGATAGGGGCCCGTGGCCAACATCTCCGGGTCGTAGTTGTACTCCGCCACCAGAGTACTGGCCCCCTGCACCGCCTCCAGCACCGGCTGGGTCAGCACACCCAAGTCGGTGCAGAAGGTAAGCTTCTGCTCTCCCTGGGTCACGGTATAGCCCACAGGACTGGAGCAGTCGTGGCTGACGGGAAAGGTACCCACCACCAAATCCTGCAAGGCAAACCGCTCCCCGGGATCAAAAACCCGAAACCGGGGCTGGAGCTCGGGGTTTTTCCGACAGATCTCCCGGGCCGTCCCCTCGGCTGTATACAGCTCCACGCCCAGCTGACGACACAGCACGGGAATGCCGCTGATGTGGTCGCTGTGCTCATGGGTAATCAGCACCGCTGATACCTCCTCTGGGGCAATGCCCAGCCCCTTAAGGCCGGTGGTGATGCGTCGGGCAGACACCCCCGCATCAATGAGAATGTGGGTGTTTCCGTCGGAGATCACCGAACAGTTGCCCGAGGACCCGCTGGCCACGGTGGCAAATTTCAACACGTTTCTCCCTCCTACGCAAAAAGCGGCAGCCCCTTGTCGGGACTGCCGCAGTCCATGGTTCTCTTGGATTCTCAGCCCGCTGCGTTGGCGCTCTGCACCTCAGGATCGGGCAGATCCACCACTTCAATCTGGGCCCCAATGCCGGTGAGCTTGGCCACAATATCCTCATAGCCCCGCTCCACATGGCGGATGTTACCCACCTCAGAGATACCCTGAGCAGCCAGAGCGCCCACGATCAAAGCGGCTCCGGCGCGCAGGTCGCAGGCCTCTACCGGGGCGGCCATCAGCTGGGGCACGCCCTCAATGATGGCAATCTTGCCGTCCACCTGAATCTTGGCACCCATGCGGCGGAACTCCTCAGTGTAGCGGAACCGGTTGTCCCACACGCCCTCGGTGACCACACTGGTGCCGTCAGCCAGACAGAGCACAGCGGCAATCTGGGGCTGCATATCAGTGGGGAAGCCGGGATAGGGCATGGTCTTGATATTAGCGCGGTGCAGAGGGCCATTGCGGCGGACGATGAGGCTGTCGCCGTCCTCTTCCACCTCAACGCCCATCTCCACCAGCTTGGCGGTGATGCACTCCATGTGCTTGGGGATGATGTTGTTCACCCGCACTTCACCGCCCGCGGCGGCCACAGCGGCCATATAGGTACCAGCCTCGATCTGGTCAGGAATGATGGTGTACTCCCCTCCGTGGAGCTGCTCCACGCCCCGCACCTTGATGACATCGGTGCCGGCGCCGGTGATCTGAGCACCCATGGAGTTGAGAAAGTTGGCCAGATCCACGATATGAGGCTCCTTAGCGGCATTTTCAATCACAGTGAGACCATCGGCCAGAGTGGCGGCCAGCATCACGTTCATGGTGGCGCCCACGGTGACCACGTCCAGATAGATGTGGTTGCCCTTCAGCCGTCCGCCCTCCACCTTGGCGCACATAAAGCCGTTTTTCACTTCCACATCAGCGCCCAGGGCACGCAGGCCCTTCAGGTGCTGGTCAATAGGCCGTCCACCAAAGTCACAACCGCCGGGCAGAGGCACTTCCGCCTGGCCAAAGCGCCCCAAAAGCGCACCAAGCAGATAATAGCTGGCACGAATTTTACGACCGGACTCATAGGCCACGGGATGATTGTGAATGGCGGTGCAATCCACCTCCACGGTGGAGCGGTTCATGGTGCGCACGTTGGCCCCCAGCTCCTGGAGAATGTTGAGCATCAGGGTCACGTCACTGATCTGTGGCAAATTGCCAATGCGGCACACACCGTTGACCAGCAGCGCCGCGGGAATAATACCGACAGCGGCATTCTTGGCTCCGCTGATCTCTACCTTGCCATACAGCGGTCTGCCGCCGTGAATCAAATACTTTTTCAAAAAAGACACCTCATAGCGTCCCCGGCCTGGCCGGGTTGGTAATCGTACCCCAAAACGGGGTTCTCTATATGGAAGATTTCCACCTTTACAGGGGAAATACACTCTTATGATAATGCGCATATATTATAGCATTGCCCCTATTTAAAGGCAACCTCAATTTTATGTATTCTAGATTTTCTACCCTTTGCCCATAGTCTCCCCATTCCAGTGGGTGCTATTCTACCAATGTTTGTGAATTTTTTGTGATACCCCTTGCAAATTTGGCTTATGGGTATTATAGTACAGTTAGCACTCGAGGTTCAAGAGTGCTAAAAACATGCAATTCGAGGTGTACCATATATGGAGAAAAAACAGTTTCAGGCCGAGTCCAAGCGGCTCATGGATCTGATGATCAATTCCATCTATACCCACAAGGAAATCTTCCTTCGTGAGATCATTTCCAACGCCAGCGACGCCATGGACAAGCTGGCCTACCTGGCTCTGACCGACGACAGCATTGCTGTAAAGCCTTCTGACTTTACCATCACCGTTACCCCGGACAAGGAGGCCCGCACCCTCACCGTCACCGACAACGGCATCGGTATGACCCAGGAAGATTTGGAGAACAACCTGGGCACCATCGCCCGCAGCGGCTCTCTCCAGTTCAAGCAGGAGATGGGCAAGGACAACGCGGCTGATATCATCGGTCAGTTCGGCGTGGGCTTCTACTCCGCTTTCATGGTGGCCAAGCAGGTCACCGTCATCACCCGCCGCTATGGCGTGGATCAGGCCTATCGCTGGGAGTCCTCCGGCGTGGACGGCTACACCATCACCCCCTGCGAGATGGAGGGTTGGGGCACCCAGGTGATTATGACCATCAAGGACAACACCGAGGAGGAGAACTACGACGAGTATCTGGACACCAACCGGCTCCAGGCCCTCATCAAAAAGTACTCTGACTACATCCGTCACCCCATCCGCATGATGGTGGAGGATTACCGCATGAAGGAAAAGCCCGCTGATGCCGGCGAGGACTACAAGCCCGAGTGGGAGACTGTGGTGGAGGAGAAGACCATCAACTCCATGGTGCCCCTGTGGCAGCGTCCCCGCTCCAAGGTGGAGCAGGAGGAGTACGACCACTTCTATCAGGAGAAGTTCATGGACTGGCAGGCCCCCCTGGCCACCATCACCACCTCCTCCGAGGGCACTGTCACCTACAAGGCCCTGCTGTTCATCCCCGGCCAGACTCCCTTTGACTTCTACACCCGGGAGTATGAGAAGGGGTTGCAGCTGTACTCCTCCGGCGTGCTCATCATGGACAAGTGTGCCGATCTGCTCCCCGACTGCTTCCGCTTTGTTAAGGGCGTGGTGGACTCCCCCGACTTCTCTCTGAACATCTCCCGTGAGATGCTCCAGCACACCCGTCAGTTGAAGATCATCGCCACCGCCCTGGAAAAGAAGATCAAGAACGAGCTGGCCAAGATGATGAAGGACGATCGGGAGACCTACGAGAAGTTCTGGGCCGCCTTTGGCCGCCAGCTCAAGTACAGCGTGGTGGATCAGTACGGGGCCAAGAAGGATCTGCTGCGGGATCTGCTCCTCTTCCCCACCACCTCTCAGGACAAGCTCACCTCTCTGGCCGAGTATGTGGAGCGGATGAAGGAAGGCCAGGACACCATCTACTACGTCTGCGCCGACTCCGCCGATCAGGCTTCCCGCCTGCCCCAAGTGGAGCGGGTGGCCGACCGTGGTTATGAGATTCTGTGCCTGACCGAAGAGGTGGACGAGTTTGTCATGCAGGCCCTGGCTGAGGTGGATGGCAAGAAGATCAAGTCCGTGTCCGCTCCCGACGCTCTGCCCGAGACCGATGAGGAGAAGGCCCAGCAAGAAAAGCAGGCCGAGGAAAGCAAGTCCGTGCTGGACTTTGTGAAGGAGACCCTGGGCGACAAAATCAAGGAGGCCCGCATCTCCAAGATCCTCAAGTCCGCTCCCGTGTGCATGACCGCCGACGGCCCCATGACCCTGGAGATGGAGAAGTACTTCTCCCGCATGGAGGGGGCTCAGGCTGGCATGATGAAGGCCGAGCGAGTGCTGGAACTCAACCCCAACTCCGACGCTTTTGCCGCCCTGCGCGCCGCTGTGGACAGCGGCGACAAGGACAAGGCCGCCACCTACGTGCAGATTCTGTATCACCAGGCTCTGCTCATCGCCGGTCTGCCCATGGAGGATGCCGCCGCTTACACCCAGCTGGTGTGCTCCCTGATGAAATAAACAACTGATTTCAGAAGCCGCCGTTGCCCAACAGGGTAACGGCGGCTTCTGATTACATTTGTCATCAACCTGTTACTCATTTGTTTTTGTTCTGTAACGACTTACCTGTGACCTCCATGTTACCCTCTAGGTGAAGAGATCCACCTTATGTGAAAGGAGGCCCATCATGAAACATGTTCCATACGGCGCTGCCATGCTATCCATGGCGCTACTGGTTTCTCTCTCGGCCTGCAAAGCCCCTGGTAAAGAACCCACGCCCTCCTCTGAGCCTCCCACGCAGGAGCTCACCTTAACCCGAGAGAATTTCCCCCGGCTGGACGGCTCCGCCGATGCGGTTCCTCTGGCCCAGGCCATGGCCGCTGTGGTGTTGGGGGAATTCCAGCAACAGACCAGCGATCTGACCCAGTTCTCCGGCACCGACCAAGCTCTTCAGCACCTCCAGGCCGGAGCGTGTGACCTAGTTCTCCTCTCCAACCCGCCCCAGAACCTTTTGGATCAACAGGGCCAGGAAGGGTGTGAGACCCTCCTGGAACCGCTGGCCAGTGACGGCCTGGTGTTTGTGGTCCACGCGGACAATCCCGTGGAGTCCCTTACACTCGAGCAACTCCGGGGCATCTACTCCGGGGAAATCACCAACTGGAAAGAGGTGGGGGGTGAGGATGCAGAGATTCTCCCCTTCCAACACACCGATGCCACAGGTAGTCAAGCCCTCATGGAGGGTCTGGTGATGAACGGTCAGACCATGACCGCTCCCCCGGATGGCTACGCCCTGAGCGCTTTTTTGGATCTGAACCAAGCGGTCTCCAACTACAACGGCTCTCCCAACGCCATTGGTTACACCTTCTATCGCCATACCCAGGATCTGACCCAGGCCTCCGGCCTCAAACTGCTGGATGTGGACGGTGTGACCCCCTCGGCTCAGACCATCGGCGATCACACCTATTCCCTGAGCGCCACCTACTACATCGCCATGGACGCCCAACAGTCTCAGGACTCCCCCACCTACGCCCTGTACCACTGGCTGCTGAGTTCCAACGGGCAGCAGTTGCTGGAGGGCTATCCGTCCATCTCCCAGACAGAGGATGCCGTCTCAGACTGCGCCGTCACCGCCCACTGGGATATGCTGGAGCCTGTCCACACCCCCAAGGCAGAACGGTGGTATGAGGATTACACCGACCATCTCATCCCCTCCACGGAATACGGCCCCCTCATTCCCTACATTGGCAGTTCTGTCTCCACCGACTCGGACACCTACTGGATCTATGGTTTGGCCACCCAAGACGGCGTGATGGTCACCGATCCGGTCTTTCACGAGGTCGTCTATCTGGACGATGCTGAGACCCCCATGTACCTGCTGACCACCTATGAGCTGAATGACAACGGCATAGCCTTGGAGCGACTGGGTCTGGCCACCGCAGATGGAAGCTGGTACACCGGACAGATGTATGCCCGCATGTTGTGCAGCAGCCCACTGGGCACTCTCATGGTCACCACCGATGAGAACCTGGTCATGGTAGCGTCCAATGGAACCCAGTCTCCCTTCCGCCTCAGCCAGTCCGTAGACCTGCCCAGCCTCCCCACCAGCTTGGCAGGCTCCTACCTCTATTGGCCCACCGACGACACCATGACCAACTTCATATATGTTGACCTGCGCAGCGGCGCCGTCTCCACCCAGGCCCCTGCCGACTTCCAGGCTCCCTCCTATGTGGAGGGCACAGGCCAGTTCTCCGACGGGTGGTTCCAGCTGGAGGGCACCACCCTCACCATCCACACCACCGCCGACACCACCCACACCTTGGATGTGGGAGAGAATTGCTCTCGCGCCGAGGTGGACGGCGACCGGGTGCTGCTGGTATATGACACCGACCCCATCTCCTTCCGGGTCACCGACTGGGAAGGCAACGACATCTTTACCGGCACGGGGTACGCCCCCTCTTTCCTCGCCCCCTCCCACAGCGACACCCCCGCCCTGTTGTCCTACTACACCACCTTCTTTGGAGACCCCACCCAGAGTTATGTGGTGATGAGCCGGGACGGCAAGTCTCCGTTCACCGCCCAAGGCTTTGTGCATCAGTACGGCAACCGCCTGCTCTACGCCACCCAGAGCCACTACATCCTCAGCAATCTGGCGGGAGACCCTCTCCTGTGCCTGCCCCGACTGGACACCTGAGAAACGCCGCTTTGCCTTGACAACGCCAGCCATTTTGCATATACTGATACGGTATAATGGCTGTGATGGGAAGGAGTACCCACACGCTTCTGGTTCAGAGAGATGCCGGTTTGGTGCAAGGCATGGCAGAGGGCGTGGGGAAGGTGGTCCCGGAGCTGCGGCGTTGAACAAAATCAGTAAATGCCGCCGTGTCCCTACGTCAGTGGGAAAAGAGTGCGGGCGGTTTTAGGCGGCCCGAATTCAGGTGGTACCGCGGACTTTTCAGTTCGCCCTGAGTCTACGACTTGGGGCGAACTTTTTTATGCAAACGAAGTTGCCCCACAAAGACAAGGAGTGTTGTTATGAAGAAAGAACTGCCCAAGGTCTACGAACCTCAAGAGGTGGAAGGCCGCATCTACGAGATGTGGGAGAAAAACGGCTGCTTTGCCGGGCACCGTGACCCGGACAAGAAGCCCTTCACCATCGTCATGCCCCCTCCCAACGTCACCGGTCAGCTGCACATGGGTCACGCCATGGACTGCACCCTTCAGGATATTCTGATCCGGTTTAAGCGGATGCAGGGTTACGCCGCTTTGTGGGTGCCCGGCACCGACCACGCCGGCATCGCCACCCAGATTAAGGTGGAGGAAGAGCTGCGCAAGAAAGAGGGCCTGTCCCGCCACGACCTGGGCCGGGAGAAGTTCCTGGAGCGGGTGTGGGACTGGAAGCACCAGTACGGCAACCGCATCGTGGCTCAGCAGAAGAAGATGGGCGCCTCCTGCGACTGGGACCGCTCCCGCTTCACCATGGACGAAGGCCTGTCCAAGGCCGTGCGCCACGTGTTTGTGTCCCTGTATAAGAAGGGCCTCATTTATAAGGGAAGCCGCATCGTCAACTGGTGCCCCCACTGCGTCACCGCTCTGTCCGATGCCGAGGTGGAGTACCAGGACAAGCCCGGCCACCTGTGGCACCTGCGCTACCCCATCGTGGGAGAGGAAGGCCGCTATGTCATCGTGGCCACCACTCGTCCTGAGACCATGCTGGGCGACACCGGCGTGGCCGTCAACCCCAACGATGAGCGGTACAAGGACCTCATCGGCAAGAAGTGTCTGCTGCCCCTGGTCAACCGGGAGATTCCCATTGTGGCCGACGAGTACGTGGACATGGAGTTCGGCACTGGCTGCGTAAAGATGACCCCTGCCCACGACCCCAACGACTTCGAAGTGGGCCTGCGGTGCAACCTGGAGTCCATCCGTGTGCTGGATGACCACGGCGTGGTCAATGAAAACGGCGGCAAGTATCAGGGTATGGAACGCTATGAGGCCCGCAAGGCCATCGTAGCCGACCTGGACGCGCTGGGCCTGCTGGAGAAGATCGAAGATCACCAGCACAACGTGGGCACCTGCTACCGCTGCGGCACCGACGTGGAGCCCATCATCTCCGCTCAGTGGTTTGTGAAGATGGGCCCCTTGGCCGAGGAGGCTCTGCGGGTGGTGAAAGACGGCGAGACCAAGTTCGTCCCCGAACGCTTCACCAAGACCTACACCAACTGGATGGAGAACGTCCACGACTGGTGTATCTCCCGTCAGCTGTGGTGGGGCCACCAGATTCCCGCCTGGACCTGCTCCGAGTGCGGCCACATCACCGTGTCCGAGACCGACCCCACCGAGTGCGAGCACTGCCACTCCAAGCACATCACCCAGGAAGAGGACGTGCTGGACACCTGGTTCTCCTCCGCCCTGTGGCCCTTCTCCACTCTGGGCTGGCCCGATGAGTACAGCGAGGACTTCAAGTACTTCTATCCCACTGACGTGCTGGTCACCGGCTACGACATCATCTTCTTCTGGGTGGCCCGGATGATCTTCTCCGGCTGCGCCCACACCGGCAAGACTCCCTTCCACACCGTGTTCATCCACGGTCTGGTACGGGACGACAAGGGCCGCAAGATGTCCAAGAGCCTGGGCAATGGCATTGACCCCCTGGAGATGGCGGAGAAGTACGGTGCCGACGCTCTGCGCTTCAACCTCATCACCGGCAACAGCCCCGGCAACGACATGCGCTTCTATGTGGAGAAGTGCGAGGCCATGCGCAACTTTGCCAATAAGATCTGGAACGCCAGCCGCTTCGTGATGATGAACCTGACCATCACCGAAAACAAGCTGCCCGAGACCCTGGAGCCAGAGGACAAGTGGATTCTCTGCCGCCTGGGTGAGGTCATCAACGAGGTCACCGAGAACATGGAGGCCTACGAGCTGGGCGTGGCCTCCGCCAAGGTCTACGACTTCATCTGGAGCGACTACTGCGACTGGTATATCGAGCTGACCAAGGCCCGCCTCCAGGGCGAGGATGAGGCCGCCAAGGTACAGGCCCAGCAGGTGCTGGTGTATGTCCTCACCGAGACTCTCAAGCTCCTCCACCCCTTCATGCCCTTCATCACCGAAGAGATCTGGCAGGCTCTGCCCCACGAGGGCGACTTCCTCATGCTCCAGTCCTGGCCCAAGGCTGACCCCGCCTGGAGCGATGTGGCGGCCAAGGAGTCCATGGAGGCTGTCATGGATGTCATCCGCGCCATCCGCGCCCGCCGCTCTGAAATGAACGTGCCCCCCTCCAAGAAGGCCGCTCTGACCATCGTCACCAACGAGGCAGATATCTTCGCCGCTGGAGAGGCCCACCTGAAGCGTCTGGCCTGGTGCTCTTCCGTCACCGTCCAGCAGGAGGACCTCACTGACACCGCCGGCATGGTGTGCGACATCACCCACATGGCCAAGCTGTATATGCCTTTGGCCGAGCTGGTGGACCTGGCCAAGGAGAAAGCCCGCCTGGAGAAGGATTTGGGCAAGAAGCAGGGCGAGCTCAAGGGCCTGGAAGGCAAGCTGTCCAACCCCGGCTTCTTGAGCAAGGCCCCCGAGCATGTGGTCGCCGCCGAGAAAGACCGTGCCGAGAAGCTCAAAGTTCTCATCGAGAAGATCCAAGAGCAGCTCAGCGCCATGAACTAAACTTCATTTCCCCCATCCGTGGGTGTGCATCCGCACACCCACGGATTTTTTTGCTTTTTGGCAGGCTTCAACAGGATTCCTCCCAAACCATGGGTATAATAAATGCAATCACAGTTCAGGAGGACAAGCCATGCCCATTACCATTGACAAGCAAAACGGGGCTACGGTCATCTCCATCCGTGGAGAAGTGGACCACCACAGCGCCCGCACCATCATGGAAAACATCGACCAAACCATTTCATCCACCCTGCCCATGCGTCTGGTGCTGGACTTGTCCAGTGTCACCTTCATGGACAGTTCCGGCATCGCCGTGCTGCTGCGCGCTCTGCGCCAGATGGAGCAGCTTGGCGGCTCTCTGCGGGTGGTGGGCATTCCGCCCCAGCCCCGCCGGGTCCTGGAAGCGGCCGGCATTGGTCGCATCATCACTTTGGAATAAGGAGGGCTACATAGTGAAAGCCTTGGATCAAACCACCGTCGTCTTTACCTCCCGCTCCGCCAACGAGGGTTTTGCTCGTGCGGTGGCGGCCTGCTTTGCCACCCGTCTGGACCCTACCCTGGACGAGGTGGCGGATATCAAAACCGCCGTGTCTGAGGCGGTGACCAACGCCATTGTCCACGCCTATCCCGACACCCTGGGCAAGATCACCATGCGCCTGCGCCTGCTGGAGGACCACCAGATGGAAATTCAGATCAAGGACACCGGCGTGGGCATTGCGGACGTGGAACAGGCCCGCACCCCGCTGTTCACCACGGGAAATGAGGAGCGTTCCGGCATGGGCTTTACCATAATGGAGAGCTTCATGGATACCGTGAAGGTGCGCTCTGCCCTGGGCAAGGGCACCACGGTAACCATGCGCCGCCGCATTGCCCTGCGGGCGGGTGGAGGACAATGAACACCCTGGATACCCTGTCTCTGCTGGACGCCGCCCGAGAGGGGGACAATGACGCCTGCGAGCAACTGTTGCTGGACAACAGCGGCCTCATCTGGTCGGTGGCCCGGCGGTACTATGGCCGAGGGGTGGACCCGGAGGACCTGTATCAGCTGGGCTGCCTGGGTTTCCTCAAGGCGGTGCGGGGCTTCGACACCAGCTATGGCACCCAGTTTTCCACCTACGCCGTGCCCAAAATCGCCGGGGAAATCCGCCGGTTTCTCCGGGACGACGGCTCGGTGAAGGTCAGCCGTGGCATCAAGGAGCGGGCCACCGCCCTGCGCCAAGCCCGCCAAGACCTGTATCATCGTCTGGGCCGGGAGCCCACGGTGGGGGAGCTGGCCCAGGCCACGGGGCTGGAGCCGGAAGACATTGCCGCAGCGGAAACCGCCACTCTGTCGGTGGCCTCCCTGCAAAGTCAGGCGGGCGAGGACGGGTTCACCCTGGAGTCCATTCTGGGCTGTGACGGCATGGAGGAGGAAGTGGTGGAACGTCTGGCCCTGCGCCAAGCCATTGATGCCTTGCCCGACCGAGAACGGCAGGTGATTTTCCTGCGCTTTTATAAGAACTTCACCCAGGATCGCACCGCCCGCGTCTTAGGGGTGAGCCAGGTGCAGATCTCCCGCATCGAGCGAAAAGCCATCGGCCACCTCCGGGAATGGCTCACCCAAGAGTCCTTGCCAACCACCGTGGGATAAGCTATAATCGGGGTAATGATACCCGTTTACTCCAAGGAAAGGTGGAGCTTTCCCATGCAAAATACCCTCTATGTGGTGGTGCCCTGCTACAACGAGCAGGAGGTGCTGCCGGAAACCGCCCGACGGCTCCGGGACAAGCTTCTGGATCTTATGAGCCAGGGCCGCATCAGCCGGAAAAGCCGGGTTCTCTTTGTCAACGACGGCTCCAAGGACGACACCTGGACCATCATCCAGCGGCTGCACATCGGAAATCACCTCTTTTCCGGGCTCAACCTCAGTCGTAACCGGGGCCACCAAAACGCCCTGTTGGCGGGACTGATGTACGCCAAGGACCATGCCCACATGGTCATCTCCATGGATGCCGATTTGCAAGATGACATTGACGCTGTGGACGAGATGGTGGAAAAATACCTGGAAGGGGTGGACATCGTCTACGGTGTGCGCTCCAGCCGGAAGCAGGACAGCTTCTTCAAGCGCACCACCGCCGAGGGCTTTTACCGCCTGATGAACGCCCTGGGGGCGGAGACGATGTTCAACCACGCCGACTACCGCCTCATGTCCCGAAGGGCCCTGGAGGGGCTGTCCCAGTTCCACGAGTCCAACCTGTTCCTGCGAGGCATTGTCCCTATGATCGGCTATCGCACCGACGTGGTCACCTATGAGCGAGGGGAGCGGTTTGCCGGGGAGAGTAAGTACCCCTTGAAAAAAATGCTGGCCTTTGCCCTGGAGGGCATCACCTCCCTGTCGGTGAAGCCTCTGCGGCTCATCACCGGGCTGGGCTTCTTCATCTTCCTGGTCTCTCTGTTTATGATTCTCTACAACATCATCCGCTGGTTTACCGGCAACACCGTCACCGGCTGGGCCAGCCTGTCCTGCTCGGTGTGGATGATGGGGGGGCTGATTTTACTCTCCTTGGGAGTGATTGGCGAATATGTGGGAAAACTGTATCTGGAGGCCAAGGGCCGTCCCCGCTTCTTGGTTCAGGATGTAGTGGACGACCAAACTTGACCCCGCTCCACAAAGGGCCTTGCTTTTTTTCCCCATTCAGCATAAAATATTCTCAAAGGAACCTCAAAACCATCCCCTTGTAAGGAGGCCGTGTGATGAACATTAACATTGATTTTGACGATTTGAAGGAACGCGCCCTGGATCTGGCACAATCCGGCGTGGCCAAAGCCCTGGAACTCACCGACACTGGGGTGGCCAAGGCCAAGGAGCTGGCGGAAATCAGCAAGCTCAAAGTGCTCAACCTGCGGGAGCAGGACGCCATTCGTCGGGCTTATATGGACCTGGGCCGGCTGTACTACGCCGAACGCGGCTCCGCCCCCGAGGCCGCTTACTCCGATCTGTGCGACAAGATCACCCGCTCCAAGGCTCAGATTCAGGTCAACGAGCAGCGCATTGCCGACCTGAAGACCTCCGGCAACCTCACCGACGAGGAAGTGGAGCAGGCCTGCCCCACCGACTTTGAGGATGCCGACTGGGAGTTCGTGGACCAAACCCTGGCCCATGAAGCCAGTGTCGCCCAGGAAGAGCCCGTCCAGGAAGAGGCGACTGCGGAAGTGTCTGAGGAAAAGACCGACGCAGAGTAATCCAACACACAAAAAGACCGCTGCAGAATTCATTCTGCAACGGTCTTTTTCACATCTCGCGTCGGCCCTCCATGGCCCGCATCAGCGTAGCGTCGTCGGCAAACTCCAAGTGGCTACCCACCGGGATGCCGTAGGCCAGGCGGCTGACCTTCACCCCGAAGGGCTTGAGCAGCCGGGAGAGGTACATGGCCGTGGCCTCTCCCTCGGTGTCCGGGTTGGTGGCCATGATTACCTCCTCCACCTCGCCCCCTGCCACTCGCTCCACCAGCTGGGCAATGCGCAGATCGTCGGGGCCCACGTGGTTCATGGGAGAAATGACCCCGTGGAGCACGTGGTACACGCCTTGATACTCCCTCGCCCGTTCCAGGGCGATGACATCCTTGGGGTCGGCCACCACGCACACCGTGCCCTGGTCCCGGCGGGGGGAGCTGCACAGGGCACACAGGCCCTCCCCCTGGGTCAGGTTCTGGCACTTGGGACAGTAACCGATGCTCCCCTTTGCCTGGAGGATGGCGTCGGCAAACGCCTTGGCCTCCTCCTCCGGCTGACCCAGCATATAAAAGGCCAGGCGTTGTGCGCTCTTGCGCCCCACCCCCGGGAGCTTTGCAAATTGTTCCACTAAATTTTCCAATGCTGGGGGAAAATAGTCCATGTGATACCCTCCAGAATTTATTCACTCACCCGCAGGGCCTCAATGGCCGCGGGGATGTCGGGCGCTCCATACACCGCCGAGCCAGCCACCAGCACGTTGGCCCCTGCGGCCACCACCCGCTGAGCTGTCTCGTGGTTGATGCCACCGTCCACCTCCAGGTCACACTGGGGGTTGTACTGGTTGATGATCTCCCGCACCCGAGCAATGGTCTTCAGCTGAGATTCCATAAAGGTCTGCCCACCAAACCCCGGCTCCACTGTCATCACCAATACCATATCCAGCTGGTGAATGTAGGGCAGGATGGCCTCGGGGGAGGTGATGGGCCGCAGGGCCACCGCCTTTTTCACTCCAAGGGCCTCAATGCGATCCAGAGCCTGTTGGATGTGGGTGGGATGATCCGCCTCCAAATGGATGCACACCAGATCCGCCCCTGCCTTGCAGAATTCTTCCACATAGCGAATGGGCTTATCCACCATGAGATGGACATCCAAAAACATATCCGTATGCCTGCGAATGGCTTTCACCACCGGAATACCAATGGTAATGTTGGGCACAAAGGCCCCATCCATCACATCCACATGTACCCAATCGGCGGTGTGAATGCGCTGAATGTCTCGCTCCAGATTGCAGAAATCTGCGGATAAAATGGATGGCGCAATCTTTACCACGCCTTTTTCCCCCTTTGCAGTTGTTCTCTCATTCTTTTCTCGCCCCACTGCCAAGAGGTGGGTACACCGCCGGGTTGTCCTCCACATAGGATACCACAAGCGGAAGGCGCCGCTCACTGACAGGGGGTCTCCCCCCTTCTCCCACGCCCCCTGATGGGGTGGGTGGCGCGCCGCATTGGCATAGCCGTCCGGCGAAGGGTTTTCCCTTTGCCGGACGGTAATTGGATGTTATTCGTACACGCAGGAGGTGGCCACTTCGCTGACCTGATAGCCTGCCTGACGCAGGGAGGCCAAGATTTCCTCCTTGTGCTGGTGGCCAAAGGCCTCCAAGGTGACCTTCAGCTCCACCCCTGCCTGCCGGTTGATGTTGACAAACTGGTTGTGATCCAGCTTGATGATGTTGCCATTGGCCCGAGCCACCAGCTCAGCCACTCGCAGCAATTCACCGGGTCGGTCAGGCAGCTGCACCGAGAAGGTGAAGATGCGCCCCCGGTTGATGAGCCCATGCTGCACCAGAGAGGAGATGGTGATCACATCCATATTTCCTCCCGACAGCACAGAAACCACATTTTTGCCCTGGCAATCCAAGTGGCGCAGAGCGGCAATGGTGAGCAAGCCTGCGTTTTCCACCACCATCTTGTGCTTTTCCATCACGTCCAGGAAGGCATTCACCAGCTCCCCGTCTCCAATGGTGAGGATCTCATCCACGTTCTGCTGGATGTAGGGGAAGACCAGATCGCCGGGGGTCTTGACGGCCACACCGTCGGCAATGGTGTTCACGGTGGGCAGGGTCACCACGTGGCCCGCCTCCACGCTGGCCTTCATGGAGGCTGCTCCCTCCGGCTCCACGCCAATGACCTTCACGGAAGGATTGAGCAGCTTGGCCAGGGTGGCCACACCGGCGGCCAGTCCGCCGCCGCCAATGGGCACCAAAATCACATCCACGTCCGGCAAATCTTTGAAAATCTCATAGGCAATGGTGCCCTGTCCGGTGGACACGGTGAGGTCGTTGAAGGGATGTACATAAGTGTACCCCTCCTCCTGGCTCATCATGGAAGCCATGGCCGCTGCATCATCAAAGGTCTCTCCGTGCAAAATAACACGGGCACCGTAGTCCTTGGTGTTGTTTACCTTCACCAGAGGGGTGGTGGTGGGCATGATGATGGTGGCGGGGATGCCTGCAGCCTGAGCAGCATACGCCACACCCTGGGCGTGGTTGCCTGCCGAGGCGGTGATGAGGCCCCGCTCCTTCTCCTCCTGGGTCAGGGTCGAGCACTTGAAGTAGGCTCCTCGAATCTTGTATGCACCGGTAACCTGCATGTTCTCCGGCTTAATGTACACATGGTTCCCGGTGGATTTGGAGAAAAAGGTACTGTAAATCAGGTCCGTGGGGTGAAGGACCCCCTCCAGAACCTTTCTGGCTTGTTTAAAGTTTTCCAGTGTCATCATGGCTCTACACCTGCCTATTTTATCATCTGAAGTAATATTTTAACCCACCAAAGAGGGAAAGTCAATGCCTCAAACCTCCACCGTTTTCTTGACATTCCCCACTTTACTGGGATACAATGAAGAAGAAAATTCTCCCTGGAGAAAGGAGCGTATGTTGTGGCTTTTGTACGCAAGAAAAGTGTCCTGCCCATTTACCTGGTGGGAGGGACTTGGCTGGTGTGGTCTGCCGTGGCCCCTCTGTATCGGCCCACCCACTATATTATGGCGGGCTTGACCTCTGCCGCCGTGTACTACCTGGGCAAAATCATTCTCCCGGACAAGGGCTATGAGCTGCCCGATGAAGAGAAAGCCTCCACCCAGGCCCAACCTCAAGCCCAGTCGCAACCCAAGGAGCCGGAAAATCCCGAGCTGCAGGCTCTGCTCCAGGAGCGGGACCGGGCCCTGTCCGAAATTCGTCGTCTCAACGACGCCATCCAGGATGAAACACTCTCCCAACAGATGGACCGGCTGGAGCACACCACAGGGAAGATTATGGACGCGGTGATGAAAGACCTGGACAAGCTGCCCCAAATCCGCCGCTTCCTCAACTACTATCTGCCCACCACCTTGAAGCTGCTCAATGCCTATGACCGCATGGATGCCACCGGCGTGGAAGGCGCCAACATCGACGGCACCAAGGGCCGCATCGAGGACATCATGGAAACCATCTGTACTGCCTTTGACCGCCAACTGGACGCCCTCTACGGCCAGGAGGCCCTGGACATTTCCACTGACATTGACGTACTGGAGCAAATGCTGGCCCGGGAGGGGCTGGGCTCCATGAATCTTTCTGCGGACCAACAGGACTAACCACAATTAGGAGGAATTTACCATGAATGACAAGCTGGACATGACCCCCACTCTGACCCTCAACCCCACCTTGGATACGGAGACCCCTGTGGCTCCCGCTGCTCCGGCCACTCCCGCTCCCGCCGAGGCCATCACAGAGATTCAACTCTCCCCCCAGGAGCAGCAGATGGTGGACGACTTCTCCCAGAAAATTGACCTCACCGACTCAGCCATGGTGCTGCAGTACGGTGCAGCCGCCCAGAAGAACATCGCCGACTTCTCCCAAAACGCCCTGAACAACGTGCGCACCAAGGACCTGGGCCAGGTGGGCGAAGCCCTCTCCTCCCTGGTGGTGGAGCTGAAAACCTTTGGGGAAGAGGAAAAGGGCGGCATTTTCGGCTTCTTCCAGAAGAAGAAAAAGGAAGCCATGGCCTTGAAGGCCAGCTATGACAAGGCCGAGGCCAACGTGGACAAGATCGTGGCGGTGCTGGAAAACCACCAGCTGACCTTGATGAAGGACATCGCCATGCTGGACCAGATGTATGAGCTCAACACCAAATATTATAAGGAGTTGACCATGTATATCCTGGCGGGCAAGAAGGCTTTGGACAAGGCCCGCAACGAGACCCTGGCCCAGCTGCAGCAGACTGCCACCCAGACCAAAACCCAGGAGGCCGCCCAGAAGTACAACGACTACGCCAACCTGTGCAACCGGTTTGAAAAGAAGCTCCACGACCTGGAGCTGACCCGCATGGTGTCCATCCAGATGGGCCCCCAGACCCGGCTCATTCAAAACAACGATGCTCTGATGCTGGAGAAGATCCAGTCCTCCCTGGTCAACACCATACCCCTGTGGAAGAGTCAGATGGTACTGGCCTTAGGGCTGGAGCACTCCCGTCAGGCTGCCGCCGCCCAGGGCGCGGTGTCCGATATGACCAACCAGCTGCTGCAAAAGAACGCCGAGATGCTCCACATGGGTACTGTGGAAGCCGCCCGGGAGTCTGAGCGGGGCATTGTGGACCTGGAGACCCTCCAGCACACCAACCAGCAGCTCATTGCCACCCTGGACGAGGTCATGGAGATCCAGACCCAGGGCGCTCAGAAGCGCCGGGAGGCCGAGGTGGAGCTGGCCCGTATCGAGGGTGAGCTGAAGCAGAAGCTGCTGGAGCTGCGGGGCTGATCCCCAGAGGGTACTGCCATGAATCCATTCAAACGAACGGGTGTGGCCGTCCTCCTCACCGCCGTCATGATCATCGCGGCGGTGGGCATCGGTCTGGCACGACGGCCTAATCGTCCCACGCCGGACATGCAAGCAGGAGATTTTTCCTGGTATGTGTCCGATCAGGTGGGTGTACTCACCCAAGCCGGCATTCGCCAGCTTCAAAAGAACAATCAGGACCTGGATTCCTCCATGGGTGTGGTCATTGGCTGCATCACCTGCAACTATGGCAAGGATGACTTGTACAATTACGCCATGGATCAGGCGGAGGCCATGGGCCTGGGCGCCAACGACTTTGTGGTGGTGCTGGACATCTCCGGGGAAAACTACTGGCTCATTCAGGGCAGCGGATTGGTGGACGTGTTCACCGACGACGACTGCTCCTCCTACGCCTGGGAGTACATGGAGCAGCCCTTTGCCCAAGGTGACTACACCCAGGCCCTGCTCTCCCTCACCGATGCCTTGACCCAGTGGTATCAGACCCACTACCTGGGCTGACAAGGAGGTTTCATATGGATATTCTCATCATCGTCTTACTGGTGATTGTGGTACTGGCTCTCAGGGAAGGCACCCATTATCGCCGATATCGGGGCGGATACTACGGCCCCACCTACGTCTATCGTCCCTTCCGTTTCTGGGGGCCACGTCCGCCCCGTCCCCCTCATCACCATCCCCACCATCCGCCCATGGGCGGACGCCCCGGGTTTGGCCCTGGCCCCATCACCTCTTCCTTCCGAGGCTCCCGTCCCAGCGGTGGAAGCTTCGGTGGCGGTCGTTCCCACCGCCCGGGCAGCTTTGGCGGTGGCCGGTCCTTCGGTGGTGGCGGTCGCTCCTTTGGGGGCGGACGTTCCTTTGGAGGCGGTGGTGGCCGCTCCTTCGGCGGTGGTCGAGGCGGCGGACGACGCTGACCACACTCACACGGCTGCAAGAGATTTTTCCTCTTGCAGCCGCTTTCTTTGATTCCACAACACGAGGTGATTTTGTTGAAGTCTCGCCCTCTGCCCGCCCCCGTTCTCTACACGCTTGCCTTTACCGTTCCGACACTGGTGCTCCTGTGGGTCTACGTTCAACTGGGTATGGCGCCCTGGGGGGACAACACCATTCTCTCCAGCGACATGTCCTCCCAGTACGTGGAATTCTTTTGTGCCTTGAAACATGGGGATGTATTTTTCTCCTGGTCCAAGGCCCTGGGCACCACATACATCGGGGTGTTCTCCTACTATGTCTCCAGTCCCCTCTCCGTGCTCACCTTGTTGGTGCCCAACCAGTACATGCCCATGGGTCTGATGTTCCTCACGGTGTTGAAGCTGGGGCTGGCGGGTCTGACCTGCTGTCTCTTCCTCCGCCACTACCTGAAGCGGAGCACTCTGTTTCTCCCCCTGCTGGCCGCCTGCTACGCCCTATGCTCCTACTCTGCTGCCTACTCCCTGTGCATCATGTGGCTGGATGGGCTCATCTGGCTGCCCGTCATTCTTCTGGGCCTGGAGTGGATTATTTCAGGTGGGCGACCCTGGCTGTTCTTCGGCAGTCTGGTGGTGTGCTTTCTCTCCACCTGGTACATTTCCTATATGATTGGTATCTTCTGCTGCCTGTGGCTGGTGTACCGCTTGGGAAGCCAGCCCATGCCCTGGAACGACATAGCCCGTCTGTTGCGCACCTTCCTGCTCTCCGCTCTGGCCGCTTTGGCGGTGACCGCCTGGATGTGGATTCCCTCCCTGCTGTCCATCTTCCGGGGCAAGCTGGGGGACGCCACCGTGGACTACTCCAGCCTCACCAATTTCTCCCTGTGGGAGCTGCCCAGCCGCCTGCTCCCCGGCCAGGGGGCCAGCCTTACCAACTCTGCCCTGCCCTACCTTTTCTGCGGCACCATTGTGGTGATATTGGCCCTGACCTTCTTCCTCCTCCCCACCATCTCTGGCCGCACTAAGGTGTCCGCCCTGGCGGTGCTGGTCTTTCTGGTGCTCTCTCTGTGGCTGTCCCCTCTGGATAAGATGTGGCACCTGTTTCAAATGCCCAACTGGTTCCCCTACCGGTACAGCTTCGTGTGTTCTTTCTTTCTCATCGTCCTGGCTGGAGAAGCCCTCAACAGACTGCCGGAATCCTGGTTCTCCTGGAAGCTGGCTCCGATCATCCCCCTGATGCTGCTGGGCTTCACCGCCTGGGAGCTGGGGTGCAACACCCAGGTCACTCTGCTGGACATCCGGGCAGTGTTTGGCTGCCAGTCCTATTCCGACTATGTGGCGTACTACCAAGAGAATGAAGCCCTGGTAGAACAAGCCCAAGAGGACGGGGACTTTTTCCGCATGGGGGCCACTTACGACCGGGGAGACAACAGTCCCCTTTCCTTTGGCTATGCGGGTATCACCCATTACAGCAGCATCTACAACAAACAGGTCAACACCTTCTTAAAACAACTGGGCTTTGCCCAGGGGTGGATGTGGAGCGTCTACTATGGCTCCACCCCCGTCACCGACAGTCTGCTGGGGGTGCGCTACGTGCTCAGCGACCAGGAGTTCCCCGGGTATGAGGAGGTAGGGCACAGCGGTAGCCTCACCCTGTGGGAAAACCCGGATGTCCTCCCCCTGGCCTATGTCTCCCAGGGCCAAGTGGGCCGCACGTTACCCGTTGGGGCCACCCCCTTTCAGGTGCAAAACCAGCTGTTGAGCCAGCTCACCGGGGCCGAACAAGAGGTGTTTTCCTCCATGGACCTGAACGTCCAGGAGGGCCCGGGACAGATCACCCTCATCATCCCCGGCACGGGAAATCCCGTCTACATCTACCTGGATGCATCGGGGCTCACCTCCCTGTCGGTCAACGGCAACGACCGATGCTCCCTCACCCCCTATGAGGAACAGCGCATCCACTCCCTGGGCGCTCCCGCCGTGGGGGAGACCCTGGAGGTGACCATCACCTGGGACACGTCCCTTCCCGCCCTGGGCTGGACTGCCATGGTGCAGCAGCTGGACCAGGAGGCACTCCGCCAAGCTCTGGCCCAGCTGGACAACACCCAGGTGGAGACGGTCACCAACTCCCAGGTGGTTCTCCAGGCCACATCGGACACGCCTTCCACTCTCGTCACCACCATTCCCGCCGAGCCGGGATGGACCGCCTATGTGGATGGACAAAAGGTGGACACCGGCGTGTGCTGGAACACCGTCCTCACCCTGGAGCTTTCCTCCGGCACCCACCAGATCACCCTGCGCTACACTCCTCCCGGGCTCATCCCCGGGCTGGTCTTGGGCGGGGTCACCATTCTGATGGGGCTGGTCTGGCTGGTGTGGAGCCGCAAAAAATCCCGATAATCAAAACCGCCGTGGAGTTTCCACGGCGGTTTTTTCCATTAATCTTCTTTGGTAGGCTGTTCCGCCAGCGGACGGCGGCGGTACTCCCGGGGCCCCCACTCGGGCAGGGGCAGCCGCTGCATGGCTCCAAACACGTAATTTTTCAAATTGGGATAGGTCTTGGACAGCTCCGCCACCAACTCCTTCACCTCCTGGCGGCGGGTGTGGCCGTCGGCGGGGCAGGGGTTTTTCACAATGGGCAGGTTGTGGCGCTGGGCGGCTCCCCGCACCATGCCCTCGCCACAGTAGAGCAAGGGGCGGATCTGGGTGATGCCCATACGATCCAGGTAGGTCACCGGCTGGAAGCAGGACAGCCGCCCCTCATAAAACAGCGACAGGAAAAAGGTCTCCACCGCGTCGTCATAGTGATGCCCCAGGGCGATCTTGTTCAGCCCCAACTCCGCCATGGCATTGTGAATGGCGCCTCGACGCATTTTGGCGCACATGGAGCAGGGATTCTTCTCCTTACGTACGTTGAAGATGATGTCAAAAATCTGGGTCTGAATCAGATGGTACGGCACCTCCAACTCCTCGCACAGCTTGGCCACCGGACCAAAGTCCATCTCCGGCACGCCGGGGTGGACGGTGAGGGCGTGGAGCTCAAAGGGCACCGGATAAAACTTCTGCAGCCGAGCCATGGCTGTGAGCAGCACCAGGGAGTCCTTTCCCCCGGAAACGCCCACTGCAATGCGGTCTCCAGGCTGAATCATATCGTAATCTTCAATACAACGGCGCAAATGGGATAAAATCAACTGCATTGGCGAAACCTCCATTTTGTAAAATGAAAACGAGTTTATAAGCGTATTCGCAAGAATAGACGAGCATAGAAAAGAAAATAAAATAACGATTAAAAAAACCTTGTTTTTTTGTTGACACCAGGCAACCCCCGTATTATAATACATCCTGCGCCTTCTTGTAAAGGAAGGAAACCCCGTGTTTTTAATGATAAATCAAGATAAATGGAGGAAATCGATATGTCTACCTTTATGGCAAACAAGGGTAACATCGAGCGCAAGTGGTACGTTCTCGATGCTGCCGGCAAGCCTCTGGGCAAGACCGCTGCCGCCGCTGCTACCCTGCTGCGCGGCAAGCACAAGCCCGAGTACACCCCCCACGCTGATTGCGGCGATTTCGTCGTCATCATCAACGCCGACAAGGCTGTCCTCACCGGTAAGAAGGGCGAGCAGAAGTTCTATCGCACTCACTCCGGCTACGTGGGCGGTCTGAAGGAGACCAAGTACCGCATCCTGATGCAGGAGAAGCCCGAGCTGGCCATGCGTGTGGCTGTGCGCGGCATGCTACCCCGCAACATCATCACCAAGGACTCCCTGAGCCGCCTGAAGATCTATCGTGGCGACTCTCACAAGCACGAGGCTCAGAAGCCCGAGGCTTGGACTGTGGAATAAGGAGGTAACCGACCATGTATAAGAGCAAGAAGCCCTATCACTACGGCACCGGCCGTCGGAAGTCCTCCGTGGCTCGTGTGCACCTGTTCCCCAACGGCACCGGCTCCATCACCATCAACGGCCGTGACATCGAGGAGTACTTCGGCCTGGAGACCCTGAAGATGGTGGTTCGTCAGCCCCTGAACACCACTGGCGTTCTGGACAAGGTGGACGTGACCGCTACCGTCACCGGCGGCGGTGTCACCGGTCAGGCTGGCGCTCTGCGCCACGGCATTGCCCGCGCCCTGCTGGAGATGGATCCCGAGTTCCGCGCTGCCCTGAAGGCTGCCGGCTTCCTGACCCGCGATCCTCGTATGAAGGAGCGTAAGAAGTACGGCCTCAAGGCAGCACGTCGTGCTCCGCAGTTCAGCAAGCGATAATTCAAAGCGCAAAACAGAAAATTTGCAAACCCCGGAAACCTTGTGTTTTCGGGGTTTTTTCAATATAGTTCAACATATAAAGCTATATAAGACCGCCTGAAATTGTGTGAGGTATGACACATACATGACACACACATGACACAATAGAAAATGTATCTTCCGTAAGATTTTTGCAATCTTCCGTAAGATACGGGAAGCAAAAGAAAAGAGGGCTGTTACACCCCCTTTTCCTTACAGTATTCGATTATCCCGGATCGCACTTCCTTCTTTGTCCGGCAATGGATAATATGACCGTCTTTGAAAATAACGTCATATCCATCGTGCATATTACCTTGGATTCCTGAAAGGAATTCCCGGTTCTTGTCTGCAATTTGCATTGTATCAAACATTCCTTCTTGATCTTTCCTGATTAAATCCTGAATGTATGCGTTGATAGATAAGCCCTTATCAGCAGCAAGATTTTTGATAACCGTTTTCATTCCTTTTGGGACGGCTAATTCAATTCTATCATAGTGTTCTGCCTTGTGGCGGTTCTTATACTCTGTTTTCCCCATATAAACACCGCCTTAGATTTTGTTGATTGCTTCCAACAGTTCTTGAATCTCAAAATGGGTATATACAACCTCTGTTACTGTCTGCCCCTTATGACCGACAATCTTTTTAATGATTTTATCCTGAACCCCGGCAACCGTCAAAAGGCTAATGCAAGTGTGCCGGGTATCGTGCGGGCGGTGATCCATGCCCATTTGTTCAATTAGGGGTATCCAATAGGAATCGTAATAATTCCGGTAAGCAAAGTGCTTCCCTTCCGGGGTGGAAAGCAGATATTCGCAATCATTCTTGTTCATCCAGTATTCAAAGAGGGGTAAAACCTTATCGGCAATAGGTACTTTGCGAATCCCCGCCTTTGTCTTGGATGCTGTTATATCAAACCATTTTTCATTGAGATTCACTTGCGCCTTTTTCAAGTCCAGCAATTCCCCGATCCTTACGCCTGAATAGATCAGCATAAGAACAACCGACACATATTCATTGGAATTGTTCCATTTCCAAACTGTTTGAATTTCTTCCTTGCTGAACGGCTGGCGATTTAGGGCATTGGGATTCTTATCCTGATATTGGTTTATGTCAATATACTTTGCATAATCCTTCCCGCATAGGTCATTTTCCATTGCGAATTTATATAGTTGGCTGAACAGAGCTTTCAGCTTTCGCAATGTGGGGTAATTTTTCCCACAGGTATCAATGATCCCTTGAAGGTGGGATTTCTTAATATCCACAAAACGCATTTTATAGAGCATAGCGCAAAGGCGGTAAGCTGCATTATATCCCTTGACGTTGGAATCTGAAATTTTGGGATAATGTTCAGTAGTCCACTTTTCAAACACTTCTTCAAAGGTGATGGAAGAACTATCCATATCATAGGGGTTTTGGTGAAAATTCCCCAAAGCAATAAGCCCTTCTTCTTTGGTTTCGTAATAACCTATGGTTTTGAATTTCTGTTTATTGATTCCGGTTTCTGTGTCCAGTTCCCAACCGACAGTTACCCTAACACGGTAAGGCTTCCGCCTGTTTCCGGGCAGCTTAGACACATTACCGAACCCATTCGGTAAGCGCATTATACCATTCCTTTCTTCGTTGATTTCTGAATCATGGAATGGTATAATTTAAATGACCACTTCATGATTCTTTGCAGGTTTCTTGAATTGGTTGCTTTCGGAATCCCTGACTGTTGCAGCAGCCGGGGATTTCTTTTTATTTGCCGTTTTCCGTTGTAGCGGGAAGCGGCTTATTTTTGTTGTTCAACAACTCTCTTGAAAAATTTACCTTCTATCACGGCAATAGCAAAGGCTTTTGCACTTGATTGAAGATCATCAAATTCCTTTTCCGTGAAAGTTGCTTCATGCCCATCTTTGGATAGAACAATTTCCCATTCATCGGGGACTTGTACCCTTTGGAAAGGATCATCTTCATCTTCCCAATGCCATTTGAGTATATTTTCTTTCACAATGTATCCAGCTTGTTCAAGAAATTCATTGAAATTCAAGTATTTATGAATTGTCTTGATTTGATCGGCGTTTTGCCTGTCATAATATTCCCACCCCATAAGGCTATCCGGCGAAACATCAAGTGCTTCAGCAAGTTTTCCGATCATTTCAATGTTAGGCTCTCTTTTGCCTTTTTCCCAATAATTTAGGCGGGTAGGGGTTATTCCTAACTTTTCGGCTAATTGTTTTTGGGTAAGATTCTTTTTTTCACGGGCGTTGATAAGCCTTTCGGCAAATGATCCCAATAAATTCACCCCCTTTCACAAATCTATAATACACCCAAAACGCTAATTTAGCAACAGTAAAATTCACAAAACGCTAATTTAGCTATTGAAAACTTAGCGAAACGGTGATATTATGCCATTAGCTAAGCATAATGCTAATCGCAAGAAAGGCGGTGTGTCAGGTGACTATTATAAAAGTTCGGCGGGGTATCAATGGCTTCCGGTATTCTGCTTGTGATGAAAACGGCTATTTCATCGGGAATTTTATGAAACTGGCAGATGTGCGGCAGCACTGGAAGCTTGAAATCAAATGGGGACAAGTGGTTCTTATCCGGGAACTGGACAAGCAGCCGGATATGGCAAAGATTGAAGCCACCAAAAAGGCAATAGAACATATTTTGAAATCTTATGCGGGAAGGAAGAAAAGATGATGTGTAAAGTGATTGATCTTGCAAGTAGAGTAATAAACAAAACAGAAATTCGCTGGAATATAAAGGTTGATTCAAAAGCAGATGAAAATTTAGGGATTATGAAAAATCCATCAAATGAACAAGTGATGATCTACATAACCACATATTCCTTTGACCGAATTTCACCAATGAGGGATAAGGCATTGACAGAACTAAAACGGGAAATTCTGAAAAATCAAATAGAATACGCTTAAAAATATCCCCGTCAGTGCTGCAACACCAACGGGGATGAATGACCGAAAATCAGGATGAAGTGATAAGCGGATCATAAAAAGAAAGAAGGTGAACAGATTGAAGATTAATCTTCAAAAATTGCAGATCGCAATGGCAAATCAAGCGTTTTCTTCCAAAGAACTTTCTAAAAAATGTGGCGTGTCGCAGGTGACGATTACCCGTATTACAAAAGGGGTTCAGGTTGCAAGACCGCAGACAATCGGAAAGATTGCAAAGGCGTTGAATGTGCCTGTAACTGAAATCATTGAAACTGAATAGGGATTCCGAAAGCAAACCAAATTTTGAAGAAAGGACGGATAGATCATGAAGTATCGTATTGAATACGCTGGCAAGCGGTGCTGCAACATTGCTTGTAACAGAAATGACCTGATCGAAAAGCTGAAACTTCTAAAAGATGAAGTTGTGGTTGACATTCGCAAGGTTTACAAAAGCGGCGTTTCCGATTCCGTGATGGAAATATATGAACGGTATTTGCGGAAGTAAACCATATCAGGATGAAGTGAAAATCAGACGGAAGGGGGTGCTTAAATGTTTACGGATGAAGAAATCTTAAAAATCCTTTTCGATGATAAGTTTTTTGAAGGGGGGAATGGAACTAATGAAGATGCATACAAAGCCCCCTATTCCAATCGGATTCCAAAACCCTATTCAGAAGCAGTGCGGTTTCGCTATGTGTGCGGGTTGATTCCCATGAATCGTGTATTGGTAGATTATGACGATCAGGCGGCTTTCGATTGTAGATTGAAAATAGCTATTGCCCGAAAAGAACATTGCGTTGTAATAAAATCACCCAACCGGGGCGGTCATTTTTATTATGATAACGTCAACCATATTATATCGAAGTCTGAGGATCACAAGAAAACGCTGCTAACGCTACACCCAACAGACTATAAACCGGGGATTAAACTTGTTGAATCTTCCGGGGAAATTAAGGCAGCTAAAAATTGCGGGTGTATATCAATGCCGGATGGTTCGATGCGTAAAATCCTTTATGCCAATATCCGGGAAGATGGAACATTGGATGAAATACCATTCTATGATGTTCCGCTAAAATCAGAAGTAAAATATGAATTCCTTAATATGGGTGTTGGGGACGGAAGAAACAACGATTTCTTTTCCTACATGAATCCGCTTAAAGCAGAAGGATATTCTTATGAGCAGTATCTTGAAATTGTCGATTTAATCAATAGGTTTTTGCTTTCCAAACCGCTTAAAGCAGATGAATTTGATACTGTTACCCGGCGTGAAGCATGGGATTCTGTTAAAGCAATCGACACTTCAAAATTTTATAGTAGAAAGGGGCAATTCCTTCATAACAAGTTCGGTGATTACCTGATAGAGAAATATCATATTCAGAAGATCAATGGGTATTTGCATACTTACCAAAGCGGTATCTATCTTCCGGGGTATGAACCAATAGAAAGACTTATGGTGCAGGAAATAGAAACCCTGACACGGACAAAGCGGAATGAAGTGCTTGACTATATCAGGATTAAAGCCAATGATTCACAGGCTGCTTCTCCGTTACTAATTGCGTTCAAAAATGGTTTATTCAATGTTGAACGCAATGAACTATTGGATTTTTCACCAGAACAGGCTGTTACAAATTTAATTCCGTGGGAATACAATCCCGGCGCAGCTTGTCCCTTGGTTGATGATGTACTTGACCGCCTTTCATGCGGTGATCCTGAAATCAGGGCATTACTTGAGGAAGTTGGGGGAATGTGCCTGTACCGGGATAATACCATAGGGGGCGGAAAAGCCGTTATCTTGGTGGGGGAAAAAAGCAATGGAAAATCTACCTTCATTTTTATGCTGCAATCTATGTTGGGGGATTCCAATGTATCAAACCTTGATTTTAAGGATTTGGACAGTAAGTTTTCAACCGTCATGCTATTTGGCAAGCTGGCAAATTTGGGGGATGATATTTCCGATTCATACAAAGAAGATGTTGCGACCTTCAAAAAGATAGTAACCGGGGAGCCGGTCAAGGCGGAAGAAAAAGGCAAGCCGCCATTCAATTTCAGACCTTATGTGAAGCTGATTTTTTCAGCCAACAATATTCCCCGGATGAATGATTCTACGGGTGCAGCTTTGCGGCGGCTTTTAATTATCCCGCTGAACGCACACTTCAATGAAGCAGATTCCGGGTATGATCCACAAATCCGGTATAAGCTGGCGGAAACAGAAGCGGTTCAATATTTCATCAGGCTTTCAATTCAAGGCTTGCAGCGTGTGTTGGAACGGAAGAAGTTCACGATTCCTTCAAAGGTGCAGCAGGAAAAAGAAGCCTATGAGAAAGAAAACAACCCGGTATTGTCCTTCATTGAGGATTGCCGGAATGATTCCGGGGAAATTGAGGGTATCTTCAATGAGCCGACAAAGGAAGTTTTCAAGCGGTATGAAGTATTTTGTGCTGAAAACGGCTTCCGCCCTATGAGCAATCTTACCTTTTCAAAGCGGATCAATCAAGCGTTAGGAACTGTGGTTGTCCCTTTGCGGTTCGATGGAAAGCAGAAGAAAGCGTTTGTTAAACCGTAGGTGTTACCGTTCAACGGTAACAAAAATCAAACAGTAACACAAACGGTAACGCCTTCAAAACCCTTGATAATTCAATAGATTTTAATGGGGTGTTACCGTTGTTACTGTTCCTTGAAAGTTCTATATAGAGAAAAATAATTGTTATCCGATAGCTTTTTTTTTTGAAAATAATAGATATATAAAATAGGTTATTAACGGTAACAACCGTAACATAAGAAAGGAAAATGATTATGAATGATGTGATTTTTACAGAGAAAACAGAAGTTGAGGGCGGATATTGCCCGATTGTAGGCGGTAAATGCCGCTTAGATTGTAGGTTTTTTATTGATGTTGATGATGGGTGCATGATTGAACAGAGCTATCATAACACGGTTGAAATCCTTGAACGGATGGATGAAGCAGAGAGAAAAGCCGCTGAAACGGCTATGTATCAGGATTAAGGGGGCTTGACTATGAATGAACAGCAGATCACAAAGATTGATGAAAACAACATGAAAGCAAGGGCAATTCTGCAAAGCCTGATTTTTGCCTTGGAAAAGGACGCTGATCCGGGTGAGGAAATCTGTATTCTTCCCATGCTGGAAGCAGCGTGCGATTATCTGAACGATACAAACCGGATGTTTCAAAATCGGGTGTGATGGCGGATACTGAACCGTTTTGAAATGTTTTCGGGATTTTCAAGCTACTTTGAACATTGGAACTATCACAAGGGTAACTGTGAAAGTCCCGAAAATAGCGGTTTTATCGGCTTCCGTGTGTCATGCGTGTGTAATAAGCATATTGAAATTAACTTTTCAAAAGTAAAAGGCGGGTGAAATATTGAACAGAAATGAAGTCGTTTTGAACCGTTTGAGGGCGATTATAGGTGATGAATTGTTTCGGGAAGTGTGCTATCAAATGCCGGGGGAAGATATACATATTCCTGTTTTTGGAAATGGATTTACCAGCATTAAGGATCGGAATTGGGCGATTCGTCAAGATGTTTGGAAAGGCAAAAGTATTTTGGAAGTTTCAAAAAAATACGAACTGTCACAATCTCAAATATATAACATTATCAGAAGCCGGGAGTAATCCCGGCTTTATAATTTTGCCCGAAAACTACAATATATTGTTATATAACTTGATACAAATACAATATATTGTATAATTAGAGTATTGGAACAGGAAAGGCGGTGTGATATGACGAGGAATAATAAAGAACTTATCGCCTTGAATCTTCTGACATACCCAACCAGCAAGGAAGCTGCTGAAAAATCCGGCGTATCTATTACAACCATTTACCGCCTGAAAAAAGATAAAGACTTTCAGGAGATATTACAGAAGGTCAAAAACAGCATTTTTCAAGAAACCATGCAGAAAGCGCAGGGATATTGTTTGGAATCGCTGGAAGTGTTGCGGGAAGTGGCAAAAGATAAATCGGCAACGGATTCTTCAAGGGTATCTGCTGCAAGGGCAATCCTTGAATTGGGCATCGCTCTATATGAGAATGAAAACATTATCCGCAGGCTGGATGAAATGGAAAGAAGGTTGACAGGTGATTAAACGCAGAGTTGGACAGATGGCGATTGCAAACCGTTTGAAGAAGCTGGAAGCAATGCAGGAAAATAAAGAGCATATCGGGGTTATCGTGTTCAGCGTTGAAGATGATGGAAAAATGTGGGCGCTTATTGAAAAAGAGGAATTAAAGTTTGAAACGATGTTTGAAGCTGAAAATTATTTGATAGGCGTTCCCGGCGTTACTAAGAATACGGTCATTATTGTTGATGATTTGATGGTGTGGGGGGATGGCTTATACCTTCCTTGCGATCCATTGTTATATTTTTGCAATTCAGAACAACGGTGCGAATTTGCTGCATCAACGATGAATCTTGAAAAATGGTTATCGCTATACATTCCATTGATTCAACGAATATTAGCGGAAAGCATTAAAAATCCCAATATGCAGCTTCCGGGATTTGATGATCCGGCGTTGCAGGATTTGATTCAGAATTACAATTCAATGAGCATTGAACAGCTTGTTGAACGGTATAAAGATGAAAAATGGTTCAGAGGAAAGGGTAGATGAAAATGAAGGGTACAATCAAGTTTTTCAACACAAAGCGGGGATATGGATTTATCACCGGGGAAGATGGCAATGATTATTTCCTCCATATATCGGCTATTGAGAGTTTTGCCGGGGTTTATCCAGTGGGCGGTCAGAAAGTCGAATATGGGGAAATATATGACGCACCAAAGGGCAAAGAAGCCCGTCACGTTATTTTGGTAGAACAGTAAGAAATTGAAGGGAGAATTGGAAAATGGAAAGAACTTATGAAAGCTATGTTGCAAGGACGGAAGCTATTATTAAAAATTTTGAAGATGAAGTTAAAGAAGCGCAGGAAACCGGGTGTGAAATGATGGTTGATTGGCGTTACAGTGCGGAAGGAAGAATTGATAACATAAAAAATCTTAAAGTTGGCTTGCAGGAAAAGGCGGATAACCTTACAAAGCACTTCAAAGAAAACGCAAGGAAGTTTTGCAATGAATATAAGGTTACGCTTCCCAATGACGAGAAAACGCATACAGAAGATGTTGCAAATGCCTTGAAGGTTATTGATATGGTGGGCTTCAAGCTTACGCCTGACATTCTTAAAAGCATCATGGAACCGCTGAAACATTCCTACACGAATATGAAAATGATCCATGATGTGATTTATGCAAAAGGGAATGTATCAGAAGCGGGACTTGCCGGAATTGGCTATGATGAAGCGATTTATGAAACCCTGATTGAATATATGGGTATCAATACTTCCGCTGTTGAATATCTGGACAGGCTGAAAGAAGTTGAAGATATTGAAAATATTCCCGGATTCAAGTTTTCGGTTTCTATGTATGGGGGTGCAACCCCGGTTATTATCACCCCGGATGTGCCTTACTTCTATCTTACCTTGCCGGACACTATGAAGGAACTGGGGAAGATGTATGCAACACTGGAAAATGAGTTTTCCGAACTGTTTACAAAGCACATTCCAACGGATGGCGAATTGATCCTTTCTTCTTTGAAATAAGTTCAGAATGGGGTTGCGGGTGCGTCCCGCAGCCCTGTTTTGGTAGGAGGGCGTATATGACGATTCAACAGAAAGCAGCACTTAGGGATCAAGAAAAACTTATCCGTGAAAGCCTTGAACGGATCGCCCATTGCAAACAGCTTGGAATTCGCCAACAGACTATTGATAAAATGATTTCTTTAGTGGTTCGTGCTAAAGCTGATTATGATGATATGAAACGGAGATTTGGAGCAAATGACGAATGAAGAATTGGTTGAACAGGTACAAGCTGGAATTGATACCGCCCATAATATGGAACAGCTTTATTTGCAAAACCGGAACTTCATTTATCAGGTGGCAAAGAAATATTCTTCTAAGGCTGAAATGGATGATCTCTTGCAGGAAGGTTATTTAGGCTTATATGAAGCTGTGAAGCGATATGAATTTGATAAGGGTACAAAGTTCCTTTCCTATGCTGCATATTGGATAGAACAAGTTATCAAAAGATATACAGATAATAACGGGCGTAGTAAAAGAATTCCCGTTTATATGCAGGAAAGAATTTCAGCATATAAAAAGTACATTGCAGTTTGCCATAGCACCGGGAAAGAGCCAACAGAAGCTGAAATTTGTAAGGCTTTAGAAATAACGGAAAAGCAGCTTGCCGATTTAAGACGGGCATTAAGAGAAATGAATTCTGTAAGCCTTGATGATTATATTGGTGGCACTGATGATCTGACTTTTGAAGAAACCATAGCTGATCCGGTAAATTTTGAGGAAGAAACCGTTGAACGGCTGGCGGAAGAACACTTTGAAAAAATCATTTGGAAAATCGTTGATGAATTAGGCGATATAAAAAGCAAAGTTATTTCCGGTCAGTATAGGTATTCAAAATCCCTTGAAAAATTGGCGGATGAACTGCATTTATCCCGTGGACGCATACAACAGATCAGGAATAGCGCATTACGGATATTAAGCCAAAAGGAACAAATTCAGGAAGCAGCTTTATTCTATGGGTGCGATTATTCAAGAGGCTATAAAGGCGGGCTTTCTTCCTTCAAGTATTATGGTTCTTCGGTGGAAAATATAGCCTTGCGGCGGATTGAGCAGGAAGAAAAAATTGCCCGCTTGAAACATGGGATCAGAGAGAATGAAAAAATCATTAAGCAGTCACTAAACATTGATGAACTATTTTCAAATGTTTTGAACTTTGCTTCACAGAAGGACGGTGAATCCAGTGCAGCAGAAACATAAAATCATTTTTGAATATATGGGCGGCACAGTGACCGCCTATAAGACACAAGCGGAAATTGCGGTAATGCTGAAATACCCGGATTTGAAGCTGATAAGCGTGAATGATTCCGGCGTGTGTTACCGCTCAAAGAAAAGAAAGGGGAAGAAAAATGCTTAACCATCAGAAATTATTTTTAGACACCACAAAGGAATATACCCGACAGATCAATCAGCTTTTGGATATGGCGGTAACGGCAGACAGAAAACAGATCATGCAGTTCACACTTGTTTTGAACAAATTGAAAGGTTCGCTTCAAAAATTGCAAAAGCAGCAACCTAAATTTAAGAAATACATTACCGATCCGGCTAAATATGAAGCACTGCTAAAGCCTTATATTTCTTTACTGGAAAGCACAAAGGCAGAGATTGAGAGGTTACAGAAGTGAATAGCGGTATTGGAATAAACTACTATGCAAAGAAAGTAGGTGAAAAATATGGCTTCTATCAGAACAGCGATTGAATTATATGATTCTTTTACAGCCCCAATGATGAACATTATCCATGCGGTAAGTATGGGTGTTTCTGCTATGGAGAATATGCAGGGCGTAATGAATGAACCTATCAATAGTTCAATCGGTGATGATATTACAGAACAGATGAATCAGGCGGTTCAGGCAATAGAAGAAGCAAGGGCGGCGTTGTCTGAACCTGTCACCCATGAAAACACGGGTATTACTTGGAGCAGCCCAACCATGCCAACATTTACCAATACAGGAATTGAACGCTTTGAACAGGAAGTGCAAAGCGCAAATTCTATGTTGGAGCAGTTGAGCGGTACACAGGCTACCATTGCAGCACAGGCAGCCCATACAAGCGTTTTCCCGGCGAATATGGTAAATGATATGAATACCATGCAAAGCCGGATTCAGGGTATTCAGCAACGCATACAGGCTATTGAAAATAATCCCCTGAATATGGGGACGGATCGGGCAAGTGCGGAACTGGAAGGCTTACGATCTCAATTAGATCAGGCGATACAGGCACAAAATGAAATGAATTCAGCTATGGAACGAATGGATGTTTCAGCAGCTAATAGTGCTTATATGAGATTGTCGCAGACGGTCAGTGCAACTGAAAGATATATTCGTGATAATGTTGATGAACAAGGGCGGTTTAACCGTGAAATCAATGAAGGTGTTCATAGTGCAAATAATTTGATGGATTCTATCAAAGGCATGGTTGCGGCTTATGCCACGGTTCAAACGATAGGTGAAATTATCGGGTTATCCGATACAATGACACAGACAACCGCCCGTTTGGATTTGATTGTTGACGATGGCGGCAGCGTGGAAGATTTGCAGAATAAAATATTCCTATCAGCAGAAAGGGCAAGGGGTTCTTACTTGGCAACCGCTGACGCAGTTTCCAAATTGGGGATGCAGGCTTCACAGGCGTTTTCTTCCAATGATGAACTGATTGCCTTTACTGAACTTCTGAATAAGCAGTTTGTAAATGCTGGAACTTCTGCACAGGGTATAGATTCCGTGATGTTGCAGCTTACCCAATCAATGGCGGCCGGCGTTATGCAAGGGGAAGAATTAAATGCAATCATGGATAACGCTTCTATTATTGTTCAGGATATTCAGCGGTACTTGCAGGAAGTACAGGGCATTGACGCAAGCAATATTAAAGAACTGGCTTCGGAAGGTATTATTACAGCGGAAGTTATTAAAAATGCTATGTTCTATGCCGCCGATGAAACTAATGCAAAATTTGAAACCATGCCTAAAACCTTCGGGCAAGTGTGGCAATCTTTCCAAAATACCGCATTGATGGCATTTCAAACTGTTTTGAACAGGATGAACGATTTTGCAAATAGTGAAGCATTTAACGCCTTTATAATGAGCGCACAGGAAGCAATGCTTGTTTTGGCGGGTATTGTTACAAGCATATTTGATATGATGGGGGCAATAGGAACATTCGCCTATGAAAACTGGTCGATTATCAGCCCTATTATTTGGGGGATCATCGGCGCACTTGCGATATATGCGGCATACTTGGCAATCACAAAAGCGGCAGAACTGGCAAGTGCAGCCGGAAAAATTATTCTTTGCGTGGCTTCTTATGCTCATGCGGCAGCCACAGGCGCAGAAGCAAGCGCAACGGCAGCAGCAACCGCCGCACAGTATGGTTTTAATGCCGCATTGCTGGCGTGTCCTATCACTTGGATTATCATTTTGATTATCGCCCTGATTGCCCTATTTTATGCAGCAGTTGCGGCGGTGAATAAATTTGCCGGGACTTCCGTTTCTGCAACTGGTATCATTTGCGGGGTGTTCATGGTGGCGGCAGCGTTCATTGGAAATCTGTTCGTTGCCTTGATTAACTTTGTCATTGATATTTTCGTTGTGCTTTGGAATTTCATTGCCGCATTTGCAAACTTCTTTGGGAATGTGTTCAATGATCCGGTTGGGGCAATCGCAAGATTGTTCTTTGATTTGGTTGATACTGTCCTTTCGCTGTTGCAGTCTTTGGCAAGTGCCATTGACACAATCTTTGGTTCAAACCTTGCGGGGGCGGTTCAAGGTTGGCGTGATTCCCTTGGTGGGTGGGTTGATTCCACCTTCGGACAAGGGGAAGAAATCATGGCAAAGCTAAATGCGGAAGATTTGCATTTAGATAGATTTGAGTATTCCAGCGCATGGGATGCGGGGTATTCGTTCGGTGAAGGAATAGATGAAAGCATTGCAAACTTCGATCCTTCTTCCTTGTTTGATACCAATGTTCCGGGTGCTGGTGACTATGCCGATCTTAGCGGATACGGCAGCGATTTAGGCGGGCTTGGTGGTATCGGAAGCGGTGTGGATGATATTGCCGGGAACACCGGAGCAATCGCTGACAGCATGGATATTACAGAAGAAGATTTGAAGTATCTTCGTGATATTGCAGAGCAGGAAGCAGTGAACCGATTTACAACCGCTGAAATTAGCGTTGATATGTCCGGGATGCAGAACAACATTTCTAACGGAATGGATTTGGACGGAGTTATTTCCGGGCTGACAGAAGGTGTAAATGAAGCGATTGATAGCATGGCGGAAGGGGTGCATGATTGATACCTGAAAATGAGGGAAAGCCCTTCGGTGAAATATCCGGGGGCTTTTTCTTTGTCTTGACTATTGGTGTCCAATAGTTTATAATTTTAATGTAAGATTGAACTTTTCAAAAGGGGTGATTGAATGGAAGTCAGGAAAGCAAATGTGATGTTTGGCAAAGCCGGGGGCAACGCAAGCCGCAATTCATATACTTGCAGAATATCCCTTCCCAAAACATGGGTTGACCGCATGGGGCTAAACCCGGAACGGCGGGAAGTGCAGATTGCCTTTGACGGTGACAGAATAACCATTCAGCAGCCGGAAGGAAGCTCGATAAAGCAAGCCCCTTTAGCTGACAATAAAAGAATCCGGGCTTTTGCGTTGGTATGGGAACAGATGTACAGAAACCACGCCAATATTCCCTTTGGGTTCTTTGAAGATATGGATTTTATCGGGAAAGGGCTTGCGGATTTGGGCTTTGTGATGGATTGCGGGGAATCCGTGAAAAGAGCTTTTCCCGGCGTGGATGTGTTCAAGGACAATGAAGCGTTCAAGCGGATCATGGATCAGGTGGACTTGCAGACTTTAGGCAATGCGATTTTTTCACAGTGGCGGTACTGGAATCATTGGAGCATGGGGCGCATGGAAGAAGCTGATTTTGAATGGTTCGTGATAGCATATTCCCGGCTTGCTGAATTGGCAGCTTGACGGATAAGAAGCACTTTTGAAAGTTTATTTTCAAGGGTGCTTTTTCTATGCTTTTCTTCCGGGTAGTATAAGTTATCAAGGACACACAGAAAACCGTTATATGAGCCTTATATAAAGCCCTGATATAATGTTCTTACGCCTTACGGCGGCAAAACTATTATATCAGGAGGTTCAAAAGATGAACAGGAAAAAGAAACTTTTACGGGTTGTTGCGGCGGTAATCTGTCTTGTGCTGCTTCTGGGGGCAAATGCGGGAATATCGGCAGCGGAAACGGATACAAAATATGTTTCCGATATAAATGAACTGCTTTCTGCAATTAAGTATGCAGATGATGGAGATGTAATTGTAATTTATGGGGAAATCACAATTTCAACAGATTTGGAAGTTCCGAAAGGGCAAATTACCATAGAAAGGGGCGATATGAATAGCTGTTTGCTTACACGCAACGGTGTGAGGGTTGATTTTCAGAATATGAATTTTGAAGGAAATTCTTGGAAATCTGCATATCCCTTTATCACAATACAAGGTGATTTCAGCTTTGAAAATTGCACATTCCAAAATTGCGGTGATCCTGATAACCTTTCAAGCAGCGGATGTATTGGCGGGGCTGTACAAATAAAGCAAGGTATCGGAACTTTTAGTAATTGCATATTTCAGCGGAATAATGCAGTAAGCGGCGGTCATGTTGCCGTTATGGGAAGCGGAACAGTTTCTTTCAATCAATGTTTCATGGAAAATGGCTATTCTGTTTCTTCTGGCGGGGCTATTGCTATCACCGGAAAAACGACTTGTGAAATAAATTCGTGCGTGATAACTGAAAACTCGGCAGGTGACTTTGGGGGTGGGGTATTAAACAACGGTGATTTAACCGTGAAGGATTCAAGGATTTTTGGAAATACAGCTACAAATGGCGGTGCAGATATAGGGAATAAAGTGGGCGCAGCTATTGATCTTCAAGATAGCGTTGAAAGGCTGAATGAACTTTTTGCAGAAGATAATATCATTGTTCATGGTTGGGTGTGCGATTATGATTTTGGACAAGGTATCTTTATCCCGGATGTTGATCCGGCAGCCGAAAATGCGCTTTTGAAGCTGGACTATGAATATAAGCAGCCTGAACCGGAAATCCCGGAAGAAACCGAACCAACGGAGCCTGAACCCACAGAGCCGGAAGAACAAGAGCCGACAGAACCCGCAGAATCAGAGGAACAGCCCACGGAAACAGAAGAACCGGATGAATCACAGTCGGAGCAGCCAACAGAGGAAGAACCCAACATAGAGCCGGAAGCACCAGATGATGGAAACCCGGATGAAGAACCCACAATCCCGGCAACACCTTCTGAACCATCCGTTAATAACAACAGTACCACAACCACGACAACCACAAATTCAAACAGTTCAACGGATAATTCAGACCGTTCAACCCATAGCACCACAACGGATAATTCACGCCGGACAGAAACCAACGATTCAAATAATACTTCCACGGTAAATAATTACTATGCACAGGATCAGCAACCTTCCAGCGGTAGGGAATCCGTTCAAACAATCGTTGTTCCCGCTGGAAACAGCGGAAGCGGCGAACCCATAGAACAGACAATCAGAGTTGAAACGCCGGACGGCAGCACCGGGGCGGATGGTATGACCTTGAATGTCAATGTGAATATTGGAGAGGACGGAACGCCGGATCAGGAAGCAGAAGCTTCACCACAGCAGCAGGACGGGGCTTCATGGTATCAAGTGGCGGTTCTTTGTCTGCTATCTGCTATCTTGGTTTGTGTGATAAAGAAGCGTTGATTTAGGCTTATATAAAGCCTGTACATATTAGGCGATAGTTTATAGGCGTATCGCTAAAAAACTTCTATATATAGCTTATATGGGCTTGCACAATGGAAATGAATGTGATATAATCGCAGTCCGAGGTGTTCCGGGGATGTTCAATCCTTTCTGAAATTTTGAGAATTTTAGATAACTTTGAACATTACACTAACATGACACAAAATCCCCGAAAGTCCTTGAAAATCAATGTTTTGTAGTTATCCAAGCGCTAATCGCATTTGGATCTTTTCAAAGGATGTGTCGCAAAACGTAAGTTTTGTGGCACATCCTTTTTTACTCTCAACAGCAAAAACGAATCCAGTATGTGGAACTTCCGCAGCGTTTTGGGCATGCAAAAGCCAGCCCACAC
>NZ_NFHE01000017.1 GCF_002161235.1 Pseudoflavonifractor sp. An85 | reverse complement strand
TGTGGGCTGGCTTTTGCATACCCAAAACGCTGCGGAAGTTCCACATACTGGATTCGTTTTTGCTGTTGAGAGTAAAAAAGGATGTGCCACAAAACTTACGTTTTGCGACACATCCTTTTCAATGGCCTCAAATAGATCGGCCGTTCTAAAAACAAAGAAGGTATGTTGGCATTAAAAGAGTGAATAACTGTCATCTATTTTGCTTCGTCATCAATAGCACTCAAATAGTCCATGACATTTTGCATATCACCATTTTCAGTCTGATAGAAGAATGGATCTTTTCTAATGTATTGGGGGCCATTTAGTATGAATTCACTGACAACATTCCCGTGTTTATCTGAGAACGACATCGTAAACCCACTCCCCATTCTAAGCAAAGATATCCCATCCTTGTGGAATGAACTGCTTTGAATGTTTTCCACAATATAATCAATATCCTCTTGTGTGGAGATCGTGAATCTATGGCCTGTAAAACCACTACGGACCGTGATAACAGATATCTCTTCTGAGCTTACTGATGAAAGAAACACAGTTTCACCATGATACCAAATATAAGTAACGATCACTAGAAGAGCTAACACGCCAATGGCCAATACAGATCTTTTCTTCATCATTTCACCTTCTTCTCCAAAAATATATGGCTAGTCTAACATTGATACCTTTGATACATCAACCTCTTGCCTCACTCTCTGGTACACCGCCTCATTTCAACGGCTGAAAATACAAGCATCCCCAGAATCACGAAAGCAAAAATAATCGTACTCAACATGACAGCACTCTTTTCGGAGATACCTGGAATCAGACACACAATAAGACTTATGATTCCCCCTAGCACCAACAATCTACCGCCAAACCGTTGCGACTTCATCCACGCATCCTCACTGGACTGTGAATATTCCATTTTCACACCAGAAACTCGATTTCTTTTTAATTTTGGGAGATAGTTTCCAATCATGATGAATAAGACGGACAACACAAGATAAGCTGTTCTAAGGATAAAAAGGGTATCTGGAATCGAATTATGTAGCATGACAGAAGTGAAATACAGGGACAGTGCGGAAAAGAATATGGTCAGAAAGGTTTGATTGTATGCCATGAGTTTTTCCGTTGTCTGTGTGTTATTGTTTTCTTGAGCCTTTCCCATGGCCAAAACCATCTTTTTCAAGAGAACCCCAAGTAAAAGTCCACAGTAGCCCAAAGAACAAAGGAGCAGGGCTTCCACAGAGAGCCTGGACGCAAATCGATCCGCAATTCCATCAAAGGAATAATGCACCGGTATTTCCGGGGGTAAATACCGGTAGATGGAGGCGTAAACGAGAAAAGGAACCGCAGCAAGGACGAGATCAGGAAGGATGGAGCCTGTTGTTTCCTTGTGTTTCATACTCACACCTCTTGTTTGGACACCTGTGGCGTATCCTCAGGCATCCGTTGGATCCCCGATGTGAATTGACTGACCCACCCTAACATATCTTGCAGCACCGTGGTGTCAATTTCATAATAGATAAATTGTCCGCACCGACAATCTCTCACCAGCTCTGCATGTTTTAACACAGACAGATGTCTGGATATGGATGCGTTGGAAATTGAAAAGTGTTCCGCAATGTCTCCCGCCGACATTTTTCCGTTTCTTAGAAGCTGCAAAATCTCCCGACGCGTGGGGTCTGACAATGCTTTCATGGTCTCTTGCAGTCCCACCTGCACCACCTCCCAGATATATATTTAGCATTTTGGCTAAATACTAAATATAGTGTACTCCCGCACATCCGTGTTGTCAATACAGGATAGGTGTCTATCATTGGATACACCGGGGATTGTTTCAGCAGCTAAATCAAACCAAGCGGAGTACCCAATGCTCGGGTACTCCGCAATTTGACTCATTTCTGTGGTTCAGAATAAAGGGCTCGATCCAGCTGCTTTTCTTCCGTCGCTGCCACCAACGTGGTAGCCGTCGCAGCACCGATGACATTGGTGGCCGTGCGGGCCATGTCAACAATGCTGGAAATGGGGGCCAGCAGGAAAATGATTTCCACAGGCAGTCCAGCGGCCACAAATACTGCAGTTGCTGTGATGGTGGCCGTTCCAGGAACACCTACACTGCCGATGGCCACCACCATAGCCAGGACAACCAGGAAAACATACTGCATGGGCGAGTAGGATAGGCCGAGAACGTGAATGGCGAAGACGGCAGACAGTACCGGCCAGATGCCAGCGCATCCGGGCATACCCAAATTGGCTCCCAGGCTTGCCCCAAAGGAGGCAATGTCTTCGTTGACACCCAGCTTTTTCAGCTGGGCAACCGTGACCGGGATGGTGCCAATGCTGCTCTGGGAGGTGAAGGCAACCACACCCGCAGGCCAGAGCTTCCGGAAAAAGGCCAAGGGACTGAGCTTGCCGATGACACGCAGCAAGATGCTTTCCACCGCAAGCAGCTGAATGGCGCACAGAACATAGGTGAGAACCAACACCCCCAGGAGGGGCAGCAAATCGGCGACGGTGCTGCGGCTGACAGCACGGGCAATCAACGAGAGCACCGCATAGGGCGTAAAGGAAATGACGATGCTCACCACCATACCCATCACGTGGTTTCCAGCGTCGATGAATGCCTTGAAAGGTGCAATCTGCTGGGCATGTTCCTTGCTCAATTTGTTGAACGCAATGGCAACCAGCACAAAAAACAGGACCAAAGGGACCACTTCCCCATTTGCCCAGTGTTCCGCCAGATTCTTGGGAAACAGGCCAATCAAGGTGTCCAGAATGGACGGCACTTGGGCAGCCTCGTAATCCGCTGCCAACTCATAGCTAAATCCCGATCCGATCCCTGTGGCCGTAGACACAACGAGTGTCAGGACGCTGGCAAGTAGGGTGTTGAGCAGCAGAAACAGCACTGTTTTCAGGCCAATGTTTTTCAGACGAATGGACGAGCCGAGGTTTGTGATGCTGGATACGATGCTGAACATCAGCAGCGGAATGACCAGTGCAGAAATCACACGGGTATAGATGGTACCAAACGCCGCCACATAGGTATAGTGACCGGGGAACACCAGGCCGACCACCACACCAAAGGCGGTGGCCAGAAGGGTTCGGACCCCAAAATCCCATTGACGCTTCCGGTCCAAATAGTACAGCAGTGCAAAAAACGCCAGGGTCAGCAACAGTGCGCCCCACTCCAAAGGTTCAAAATTCATGATTCTAGTTTCCTTTCTATCTGAGTTTGTCTGTGGTTGGGCTTGTGTGCCGACATCGTTTCATTCCTATATTTTGTCCCACCATGTTTCATCACATCCTGTTCCATTCGCATTTGTCCTTAGGTATAGAAAAACCCGGGAGTATACCGATACTCCCGGGTAAATCAAGCTGTGAGGTGTCCGTTTATGCTGCAACTGCCAAAGAACGGAGGGCAACACCAAATAACGTCACAACCGTATTAAGTCCCCGGGCGTGGCGCATTTGACAACATTTCACAGATGCAAAATACTGGTTCTTCATGGTGTTTCCCCCTTTCTTTCGATTCAAAAAGTGATGGTTGGATGATACACGAATTATCCCACTATGTCAATAGGCATAATAGATTTTAGCTAACTTCTCTATGATGTTCTCTGTGGGAATGCGCTTTCTGTATACCCTAACCATTCATCCGCCCCCATAAGGTGGGCGATCTAGGACCCTATACTATTTCTATAAAACTCCAAAAAGTCCGCAAACAGCTCTTCATTCAATGCAAACGCCTGCTGTTTATCCATATGTTCATGGATGTATTCCACTCTTGTCTCTGCTGTCAGCTCATGGGTCTCAAAATACTCCGAAAAACCCTCATTGAACTGTGCCACATACTCCCGTGCCTCATTTGAGTAATACACAAAATTGTGTCCACTATCCTCAAACAGACAGAACTGGAAACGAGGATCATTGGCATATTTCTGGTGGTACAGATCATAGCCATATTCCGATAACACAGTGGTGTCATCTTGGCTGTGAACAATGTAAACCGCTGCATCAGATTTTTCAAAGCCTTCCGTGGCTGTGGTATCGGCGTATTCTCCAAATTTGATTTTTTCATACAGCCTGACATATGGGAGAAGTATGTTTATCACGTCGCCCACCATTTGTCGGCCCTGTGCTTCAATCAAATCTGTCGAACGATTAAACCCGGAGCAAGAAACCACCGCTTTGATTTCCGGGCAGAGACTTAGTACATTTGCCACCGAATATCCACCCCAGCTATGACCAAACAGGCAAATGGGATACTCCTTCAACTTGGCATCTGTTTTGACATATGCAATGGCCTGCTCCAGATCTTCTACGCCCTGGGGAATTCCCCTTACTGACTTTCCCTCGCTGTTGTCATTTCCGGTTGCATCATAGGAAAAGACCAAAAAACCGTTGGATGTAAAATAATGGGCCACATCCATATATGAGTTTTGTCCACCCCCACCCAGACCATGTGCCAAAACTATAATCCCTTCATATGACTGGACACCTTGGTGTGTGTATAAGTAACCCGCCAACTCATTTTCCTCTTTGGATTGGAAAGAAACCCGCTCCACTTCCAATCCGTCAAACTCTGAGATATCTCTGAGATACGGCTCTTCCGTTTCGTAGCGTCCAAATGTCATTTCGTATAAAACCGCTGAAATGGAAAACGGAATCACCGTCAACAGCAGCACAACTACGACACATATCACTCCAATAACTTTCTTTTTCCCTTTCATTTTCATTTCATATCTTCCTTTTTCAGTTTGCTAATCTCCTGCCATTTATCCGTTTCTACAACTCTCTTTGTAAATACACCATATCCACCAGCTGAACCCCACACTCATAGATGGGATGGTCGTAGTGGTCGGTGAAGAAGTTCTTGACCAGGTGGTGCCTTTGGAATCCACAAGCCTCATAAAACCGAATGCTCAAGGGACTTTCCCCAGTGCCCACTTGAAGCGCACCATACTGCCCTCCATAGGTTTCAATGAGGAACTCCACCAGAGCTTTGCCGTATCCCCTGCCCTGAAACTCTGGCTCCACGGCAATGTTTTTCAGTTCCAGAACTCCGCCACCCTCGTCGGTAACCACACATTCCGCTTTTATCCCGTTGTCCTCCAGCACATACATGGTCCCTCTCTCCAGATAGCGGTCAACCATATTCTCTTGTTCATCCGCCAATAAGAGTAATGTGAGGTACTGCTTTTTATCCGTTTCCACCTTTCGAATTTCCATGTCTACCTTCACCGTTTTTCATAAATGAGATCTACAATCCCGTTATACTGTTCCGTGCCCACCAGCTTCAAAGGGAATTCTTGTTCCATCTCTGGAAACAGCCGCACACCTTTCCCCAGCACGGTGGGAATCATCGACAGCCACAGTCGGTCAACACGTTCCTCTTTCAGAAGCTGTCCGGCCACGGATGCACCGCCACAAATCCAGATGACCCCCTCCCGTTTCTCCTTCAGCTTATCCACCAGAGCTGTGAGTTCTCCATTCCAGAAGTGGATTCCCTCCCGGTCTGCTTCCTGCCGATGCGTTACCACATAGCAGGGATGGCCCTGATAAGGCCAATTCCCCGGGGCAAGCTCCGTAACGATTTGATGATAGGTAGTCCAGCCCATCACAATGGTGTCCACCGCGGCATAAAATGCAGAATAACTTCCAAGGGCATCCGGCTGGCTGCCGTCCCCGTCCAACCAGTTCACACCTCCCTGCTCGTCTGCGATATATCCATCCACGCTCATGGCGAGGTATAAAACGGTTTTCCCCATGGATCCCCCTCCTTTTTACCTATTATACCCAACAGTCACAAAAAACACAAGGTGGAAAGAAACAGGACAAACTGTTGTCCTATTTCTATGGTATAATACAGAAAAAATAAGGAAGACGGTTCAAACTCGGGCAGATGAAAACCGTCATTTGGCATCCGATCAGGAGGGCGTTATGAAAGGATTTACTCGTACCGAACCCCGTTTCTCTCTGTGTGGGCTCAACTGTGGCCTTTGCAGTATGCATCTCGGCGGCTATTGCCCCGGCTGTGGAGGCGGAGCATGGCAATCAGAGTTGTTCCATAGCAAAATGTTCCCTGGAGCACAGCGGTATTCCATTTTGCTGGGAATGTCCCGAGTACCCCTGTCCCCACTACAAAGGTTTTGATGATGGAGATTCTTTTGTTCCTCATCGAAACCGACAGAAGGATATTTCGCAGGCCCAATCTTTCGGGCTAGAAGCATACCTGGACCAACTGGATGAAAAGCGGGCAATTCTGGACAAGCTTCTGGCCCATTACAATGATGGGCGTCGTAAAACCTTTTTCCATACCGCAGTTTATCTCCTCCCCCTGGAGGATTTGCGCTCTGTGATGGCTTCTTTGGAACATCGTCCTGAACAGGCAGGGTACCCCATCAAGGAACGGGCGCACGCTGCTGTAAACTTACTGAAAGAGTCGGCTGATCTCCGAGGAATAAGCCTGAAGCTAATTAAGAATCCAAAGTAGACAAGAAAGGACCCCAGTTATGAAAATCAAACTTGCAACAGCCCAGGACATTGATGCCTGGATGGCACTGGTGGAACAGGTCAGAGATGTATTCCCCGGCTTGGAGACCGCCCAAGCCATGGAGGAACACAGGGCCACAGTCTTGCGCTTCATGGAAACCTCTTCCGCCATCTGTGCCATGGGGGATGGACAAATGGCAGGGATTTTACTGTTCTCCAGAGAAGCAAGTGAGCTGTGCTTCCTGGCGGTAGACCCAAACTACCGGAGACAACACATTGCCCAGAAGCTGGTGGCCTCTATGCTGACACAAATGGAGGAAGGAAAAGACATTTCCCTCATCACCTACCAAGAGAATGATCCCAATGGACAAGCTGCCCGGGCCTTCTACAAGCGTCTGGGTTTTTCCGAGGGTAGACTGACCAAAGGATTCGGCCACCCTGCTCAGGAGTTTATCTTAAAGCGATAAAACATGCCAGGGGCCGTTGCAAACCTGAAGTTTTGCAACGGCCCCTGGTTGTTTTACCTTCTATTATTCCCCAAATTGGAGCGTGATAGTAGGCTCGTCAATGGTGGTATATCCTTCTTGGATCTCGAACCCCACCTCGATTTCCTGTACATCGGAAGCGGAAGTGATTTGATTTTCATCCAGAGAAGACTCCTGGAGCCGGATCACCAGCGCGGCAGATTCCCCGTTTTTCAACTCCTGGCTATCGCAATAGTAGTCGGTCATAAAGCCGTTCACGGAGAGAGAATCGTACGCATCATCCAGGGTCAGAGTCTTTCCACTGTTGTTCTCTGCCAGCATCAGCACAAACAAGTCTCCACTGTCCTTTTGCTCCTGGACGCTCTTGGCCACGATACGCAGACCGTTGCTGTTGTAGACTTCCTTGCCAGAGGCATCAAAAGTTGCATTCCCATCGGGAAGGGTGATCTCCACGGGGACTTTCTCCCCAATCTCCACTTCATCCTCATTATACTGTCCCAGAGACAGGGAGACCGCGCCGACACCTGTCATTCCATATTCACTCCAATAAGCCTGGTCCAAGACAGAGGAAAGTCTCACATTCATGATGCCGCACTTGCCGGGGTAGATGCCTATCCCGGCCTCATTGGAACTGCTCAGCTTCAACCCGTTGAGTCCCAGGTCAGACAGAACTACATAAACCATACTGTCTGTGGTATTCTCCAACTCCAACAGCAGCATATCCTCCCCATCCCGGCGCATCATACCGCTGGACAACATCTTCACACCGTTTTGCTCATAGAGGGCATCCTGGGAGAACTGGAGCATTTCATACCCATAGGTGTTCTGGGCTGCCTGGCTGGCGATGGTTGCCTGGTAATGGTTCGTCTCGTAGTCGTGGCTATCATAGATGGAGGTTTTCAGCTGCCGGGGGCCTGAATAAGTGTGGTTGTAGTCATCGTCCGACATGTCAAACCCAATCTCCAGATCTGCGATCTCGTCGATGCCGTACAGCATCAGGGTATCATAGCTGAATTGGATAGTGTCGTTGGCCTTCTTTCCATTAGCCACATCGCAGTTCAAATACCCCTCCTCCACCATGTAGCCATTGACAGAGTTACAGCTGTACCCAATGGAGCCGCTGACGAAAGATAAATCCTTTCCGCTGTTGTTCTCGATGGTAAGGCCCACTTCCACGGAGTAATTGGTGTAGGTCAAGCCGGTGGCGGTAATTTTTACGCCACCCTCGTCCACCATCACCGTCTCATCTAAGGTGGCAGTCTTGTTAAACAGGCCCAGTGTCTCATTGGTGTTCTCTGGGGCTTCACTGGCCGGGGCGCTGCTTTCGCTGGACGGCTGATTCCCGTTCGAGCCGCCACAGGCGGTCAGCGTACTCAGCATGGCCAGCACCAGCAGTGCAGACATCAGTTTTGTTTTCATGTGTTTTCCTCCTTTTGATTGATATGCATGGAATGCGATGATGCGAACACCGATCCACGGATTACAGGGCTGCTATGTATTCCCTTGCCTGCCGTATCAGCTCCTGCAAATCCATCTGTTTTTCTTCCAATGCCAAGATTTTTGCCTGAAACGCCTCCTTCTTGATGGAATCGTCGGCATCCATTAGCTCTTTGATTTCCCTCAACCGGAACTCCATTCTCTGATAGAACCGGATGAGCCGGATCCGCTCCCGCTCCGTCTCCCCATAGAGCAGATACCCGTATTTGTTTTTCCCGGCTGGGGCCACCAGCCCCGCTTTTTCATAGCCTTGCACCGTACGCCGGGAAATCTTCAGTTCGGCGCACATTTGGCGCAATGTTTGTTCCATTTCCATACCTCCTCACCGTAAAACTGCACGCTGCGTGCAGTCAAGGGCTTGACGCAAAATCGCTTTCCATAAGAGGACTTGCAAATTTCGCGTGGGGAGATACGTATAAAAAAGAACGGCACTCAACGATAAAGTCCAGCGCCATCCAAATACTCTAGTTTCCTCTATACTCCTTATGACAGCTCTGCTGTCCAATAAAAGCTATTCTTTGTTACGGCGACGCACTCCTGCGCCTCCCCTATCCATCCTCTGGCTTTTCATATACACTAATCCAATCCCCCCCATACGCAGTAAACAACGGATGGAATGAACGAGAACAAGCAGCACGGGTAACCACATTCAAAGAAATCACATATTTTATGAACAAACATCCTTGATTTTGTAAACATTAGCACTCTCTGCTTGACAGTGCTAATCCATGGTGGTACAACATAATTGTTCCAAAAAGAGGGGCCACAAAGGTTCCTCTCGCAGGGCATAAGGAAATGACATGATTGGAGGAATGACTTATGTTGCCCAGCATTTTTGGTGAGAATTTGTTCGATGATTTCTTTGGTGATGAGTTCCGGATGTTCCCCATGTGGAACGGACGCGACCCCCTATATGGCAAGCACGCTAAGAACCTGATGAAGACCGACGTGCGAGAAACCGACGACACCTATGAGGTGGATGTGGACCTGCCTGGGTTCAAGAAGGATGAGATCCAGGTGGATCTGAAGAATGGTTACTTGACCATCTCCGCTGCCAAGGGATTGGATAAGGACGAGGAGGACAAGAAGGGTAAATACATCCGTCAGGAGCGTTACGCCGGCGTTTGTAGCCGTAGCTTCTATGTGGGCGATGTGGAACCCAAAGATGTGTCCGCCAAGTATGAGGACGGCATCTTGAAGCTGTCTCTACCCAAGCAGCCCAAGAAGGAACTTCCCAAGAGTTCCACCATCGCCATTGAATAACGCAAATCAGGCCCCCCGGCTAAGCCGGGGGGCCTGATTTCTACTATCTCGCCAAATAATCCCGCAAACGCTCCAAAAACAACTCTGATGCCTTGGAAAACACCCGGGATTTTTTCCACACCAGGTACATGCCCATTTCCAATCTGGGTCGCAAGGGACGAAAGCACAAATTGCTGCCTTTGGTATTGACCAGTTTATCCAAGGTAAAGGCATACCCCATCCCCTCGTCCACCATCAGAGACGCATTGTAAATAAGGTTGTAGGTAGCCACCGTGTTCAACTCCTCCGGCTCCTTCCCCAGCCAGCGGTACAGCCCGCTTTTGTTGTCCACCTGTCTGGACAAAATCAGCGGTTTTCCCCACAAGTCCTGGGGGGAAACCGTGTCCTGTGCGGCCAAGGGACTGGTGTCAGGCATCAAAACACCCCAAGTATCCTTCATGGGCAGTTCCAAGTAGTGGTACTTCATTTTGTCTATGTCTCCCAGAAGCACCCCAAAATCCAAAAGTCCCTGGTCCAACCCCTCGCACACGTCCCCAGCATCGCCGCTGACGATGTGGAAGCAGATACCCGGGCAGCTCTCTTGCAGCTGGTGGGCTGCACGAATGATGGGACGCATGCCGTCCGTCTCCCCAGTGCCAATGTACACATCCCCGGTGACGCTTTCCTCCGACTGCATGACTTCCCGCTCCGTACGCTTGACCAGCTCCAAAATCTCCTCCGCCCGCTTGCGCAGCCGCACGCCGTCTTCCGTCAGAGTGATCTGCCGGTTTCCTCGGATCATCAGTTGCTTGCCCAGCTCCTCCTCCAGTTCCTTGAGCTGTCTGGACAAGGTGGGTTGGGTGAGGTGTAAAGACTGAGCCGCCGCAGAAATGTTCTGTTCTCGGGCCACTGCCAAAAAATATTCCAGCACTCGAAGCTCCATGTCCTCACCTCCTGTTACCCGCATGATACCACAAAACAGCTATAGCTTTCAAGCATAGCAAAACATACTGCATAGGCATTTGCTATTTGTCGTTCATGGGAGTAAAATAAAGCTATCTTATGTTGTGTCAGGAGTTTCCCATGAATTTAGAAGCATTTTTGGACCACCTCAATGGCGGAAAGACCGTAGTTGGAGGCAGCGATGCCCACCAATTCATGCACTTGGTCAGCCAAGAGGCTCTGCGCATTACCGCTCAAATCAACACCGGCTACCACGAGCCTCAAGAGCTGCGCACCCTGTTCTCCCAGCTTATTGGAAAGCCCGTGGATGATAGCTTCGGGCTGTTTCCACCTTTCTATACCGACTGTGGCAAAAATATCACCATTGGCAAGCATGTTTTCATCAATATGGGATGTAAGTTTCAAGACCAGGGCGGCATTACCATCGGAGATGGCTCTCTGATCGGCCACAATGTAGTGCTGGCAACTTTGAATCACGCCATGTCTCCCCAACACCGCAGCGACATGATCCCTGCCCCCATCCACATCGGGAAGAATGTCTGGATCGGCTCCAACTCCACCATTCTCCCAGGCGTCACCATCGGAGACGGAGCCATTGTAGCCGCCGGAGCCGTGGTCAACAAGGACGTAGCAGCCAACACCCTGGTGGCTGGCGTGCCCGCTAAAGTCATTCGAACCATCAGCGAGGAGGAAGACACATGAAAAAACGCGTTTTAGTTCTTTCCACCAGCCTGCGCCCCCACAGCAATTCCCATCTGCTGGCCCAGAAGTTTGCGCAGGGCGCCCAGGAGGCTGGGCACCAAGTGGAACTCATTTCTCTCCAAGGCAAGGACATTCGCTTTTGCCAGGGCTGTTTGGCCTGCCTGAAAACCCACCGGTGTGTCATTCAAGATGACGCCAACGCCATTGTGGAACGCATGGCAGAGGCAGACGTGATCTGCTTTGCCACTCCGGTCTACTATTACGAGATGGCTGGTCAGATGAAAACCCTGCTGGATCGAGCCAATTCCCTCTACACCTCCGACTACAACTTCCGGGACATCTATCTGCTCACCGCCTCGGCTGAGGAGGAGGACAGCGCCTCAGATGGTCCTATCCACGGTCTCAATGGCTGGATCGCCTGCTTTGAGAAAGCCAGACTGGCTGGCGTGGTGCGCGGTGGCGGCGCCGATGCCCCTGCTACCATCTCCGCAGATAAACAGGCTGAAGCCTATCAGCTGGGCAAACAGCTTTAAATCCATACACTTTACAAACACAGGGAGGCTCGCAAAATTGCGTGCCTCCCTGTGTTGCTTTCATGCATCCAGATGTTCCATGGATTTTCCCGTCTTTTGCTCCAGAAAACTGCAAAAGCTGTCTACCGAGCCCCCTTTGAGCTGACTTTTTTGATAGACCTGGCCATGATTTTTCCCCATGGCAAAGATAATGTATTCTTTGGTGTCCACCAGCCGAAGAATTTTATCATACCCCCACCGTGTGGACGCTCCCGCGATCTTACACTCGTAATAATCCGGGTAAAAGCTGGTGCTGCACAGTTCCGTGCCTGGCAGCGCACGCTTCTTGGCCAGCCAAGCCCGGAGAGAGTCACGGCGGAACTGCAGCATCAACATCAAAACCACTGCGGCCAGATTGGCCACACGAAGTGGAAGGCTCTCCTGGGGGTTGAGCAGCGCAAACACCCCCAGTGCCGTCACCAACCACCCCACGATCCACCATCGTCGAGAAGATTTCTTCAAGACGGTCTTGCGCAAAGCTCTTGCCATGGCTGTCAAGGCAGCCTGATCGTAAATGGTATGACAGGTGTAATGCATATCCATCCTCCCAACCTTCTTGATTTTATTTACATTATACCAAATTTTATCCAGAGAACCAAGCAAAAAGTCCTTAAGAAAATTTAAAATCTCTTATTTTCTATTGACAAATCACCAATCCTCCTGTATCTTGTTTTTAGAATAATTCTAAAAATGAGTGTTGTCTATGACCAAGTATCCCAAGCAAATTCTTCAAATCATTCAGACCTCTCGGGACCACCTGACCGCAGAACAAATCTTCCAAGAACTCAAGCAAATCTATCCCGCTGTGGTGCGTGCTACCGTGTATAACAACCTTCACAAATTGTGGGAGTCTGGTGCCATCCGCAAGGTAGTGCTGGAAGGTCAGCCAGACCGCTACGACCGCCTGGAGCGCCACGATCACTTGGTGTGTAAAGAGTGCGGAAGGCTGTCCGATGTGACCCTCAGCGACCTGACCCGACAACTGGAGGAACAGCTGGGCATGCCCATTCTGTCCTACGATTTAAAGATGACCTACTTGTGCGAGGCATGTAAAAACAAACAAAAGGAGGAACGGACTTGAACACGAATCATCATCTTCCCCTCTCCGTGCGCGTCCCCATTGAAACGGACAACCCCAGCATCCTCCGCATTGAGGAAAAATGCGTCAAGTGTGGCATGTGTAAGCAGGTATGCACCCAGAGCATGGGTGTCCTTGGCACATACTCCCTGGATCAGACCGGTGGACGAGCCATCTGCATTTACTGTGGCCAGTGCGCCAACGTCTGTCCCACCGACAGCATCATCGAGCGCTATGAATATCCCCTGGTGCAAAAGGCGGTGGCCGATCCGGACAAAATCGTGATTGTCACCACCTCTCCCGCGGTGCGGGTAGCTCTGGGCGAGGAGTTCGGGCTGGAGCCAGGCACCTTTGTGGAGGGTCAGATGGTGGCCCTTCTCCGAGCTCTGGGCGCAGACTATGTGCTGGACACCAACTTCGCCGCGGACCTGACCATCATGGAAGAGGCCGGCGAGCTGGTGGAGCGTCTCACCCATCACACTGCTCCCCTACCCCAGTTCACCAGCTGCTGCCCCGCCTGGGTGCACTTCACCGAAACCTACTATCCCCACCTGCTGCCCCACCTGTCCTCTGCCAAAAGTCCCATTGGGATGCAGGGCCCCACCATTAAAACCTACTTTGCGGAAAAGATGGGGCTGGACCCCACGAAAATCGTCAACGTGGCACTCGCCCCCTGTACGGCCAAGAAGTTTGAGATTCGTCGGGAGGAAATGCATGCCGCTGCTGACTATCACGGCATAGAGGGCATGCGGGATATGGACCATGTGGTCACCACCCGGGAACTGGCCCGTTGGGCCAAGGAGGCCGGAGTGGATTGGAGCAAGCTGGAGCCCAGTTCCTATGACTCCCTCATGGGTCAGGCCTCGGGTGCCGGTGTCATCTTCGGAAACACCGGCGGCGTGATGGAGGCCGCTCTGCGCACCGCTTATGAGCGGCTCACCGGTGAGCCTGCCTCCGATGCTCTTCTCCATCTCCAGCCTGTGCGTGGATATGAGGGCATCCGAGAGGCCTCCCTGACTGTAGGGGAACACCAAGTCAACGTGGCGGTGGTGTATGGCACCGCCAACGCTCGTACCTTCCTGGAAGAGATGGAGAAGTCGGGTAAACCCTATCACTTCGTGGAGGTCATGGCTTGCCCCGGTGGCTGCATCGGCGGCGGCGGACAGCCCAAGGACTTCTCCCGCAACCCCAACGAAACCCGCCAGAGCCGCATTGCCGGTCTCTATCGCCGGGACGAGGCTTTGACCCTTCGGAAAAGCCATGAGAACCCGGAAATCGTGCAAGTATATGAGCAATTCTACGGCCAGCCCCTGAGCGAGCGCGCCGAGAAGATACTACATACCAGCTATCAAAATTACAGCCATGTGTTACATGGGAAAGGAGACAACAGTATGAGTAAATGGGTATGCAAAGTATGCGGTTACGTCCACGAGGGTGACTCCCTCCCCGAAAATTTCGTTTGCCCTGTGTGCAAGCAGCCTGCCTCCGTCTTTGAGAAGGTGGAGGAGGAAGCCCCCAAGTCCACCAATAAGTATGCCGGCACCCAGACCGAAAAGAACCTGATGGCCGCCTTCGCCGGTGAGTCTGAGGCTCGCAACAAGTACACCTACTTCGCCTCCGTGGCTAAGAAGCAGGGCTTTGAGCAGATCTCCGCTCTGTTTACCAAGACGGCCGACAATGAGAAGGAGCACGCCAAGCTGTGGTTCAAGGAGCTGGGCTTGCTGGGCGACACCGCCCAGAACCTGCTCCACGCCGCTGAGGGCGAGAACTACGAGTGGACCGACATGTACGACGGCTTCGCCAAGACCGCCGAGGAGGAGGGCTTCCCCGAGCTGGCCGCCAAGTTCCGTCTGGTGGCTGCCATCGAGAAGCACCATGAGGAGCGCTATCGCGCCCTGTTGCACAACGTGGAGACTGCCCAGGTGTTCGCCCGCAGCGAAGTGAAGATTTGGGAGTGCCGCAACTGTGGCCATCTGGTGGTGGGTACCGCCGCTCCCGAGGTCTGCCCCACCTGCAACCATCCTCAGAGCTTCTTCGAGATCAACTGCGAGAACTACTAAGCATTCCTTTGGGGGCGGCAAATTGCCGCCCCCAAAAAATTTTGAGTTTTTTGAAAATTCCTCTTGCATTTTGAAATAAGCTGTGCTATGATGTCATAGTTCCGATCCGATCCGGGTGTGGCGAAGTTTGGTATCGCGCTTGACTGGGGGTCAAGAGGCCGCAGGTTCAAGTCCTGTCACTCGGACCATGCAGAGTATTCGTAACAACTACGAGTACTCTGCTTTTTTCTTGTCTCGAAATGAACCTGCGGCCTCTTGGTGCCGTCAGGCACTTTAAATCCGCCGCTTTATGGCGTACAGAGCGTAAGCTCTGGGGGCCATTGGTTCAAGTCCTGTCACTCGGACCAGAAAAATACCGTCGACGTTTTGTCGACGGTATTTTTTTGCTTTGTAGCGCTGGTTGAACCTGCGGCCTTTTGCATTCAAATCCGCCGCCCTATGGCCTCCAGAGCATAGCTCTGAGGGCCATAGGTTCAAGCCCTGTCACATCGTGGGAGCAAACTCCACTCCAAAACAAACCTACGACCTCACATAACAACAAAGGCCTTCCGTGAGGAAGACCTTTGTTGTTATATTACTCATCATGTTTCAACAGTCATACGCCTGGTACCACTCCCCGTGGAGCGCCGCACCGCATTGTCCTGGAACCGGAACACGCTGGGCACATGGCGGGACTGGGTAAACTCAAACATCACGCCTTGGCTGTTGTACACCTGGTTGCTCACCACTGCCACGCAGTTATACTCTCCCAAATCCAGCCATTTCTCATCGGCGGGGGTCACCGGTTCCACGGTAATGGTACGCTTACTGGTGACGATCACCATGCCCAGCTCCTCCTCCAGGTAGCGATACAAGGACCCCTGGGCAATCTCTGCGGTCAGGTCCGGCATGCAGTCCACCCGCAAATAGCTGTGGTTGAGAATGATGGGCTTCCCGTCCATCTCATGGACACGACTGAGGGAAAATAGCTCTGTCCCCACGGGAAATCCCGTCAGCAGAGAGACGGTGACTCCCGCCACGCACTTCTCCAGCCGTACCACCCGGGTGGTGGTGCGCTGCCCCGTCCGTCGGGCGGTCTCCCGAAAGGACTCGATGGTGCCCATGGTGTAGGAAGAGCGTTCAATGGGCTGGAAGATGTTGCACACACCCTTTCCCTGGCTGGTCTGCACATACCCATCCCGTACCAGCTCCGCAATGGCACGGCGCACCGTGTTGCGAGAACAGGCAAACTCGCCGATCAGCGTATTCTCTGAGGGCAACAGCTGGCCCACAGGATAAACCCCAGATTCAATGCGTTCCTTTAGGGTTGCGTAAATTTGGGTGAACTTTTCTCTCGGCATAGCTTCTCCACCTTGTTGTATCATGGCTTTATCTTTTAAAGATACTATTCCAGGCATCTTTTGTCAACCTCCAGGGTACCTACCACAGCGATTTGTGTATCTGCCCAAAAAAGTGCCTTTCGGTTTATGGTCTTTGTCAGGTTGACTTGTTTAAACAAGTGTTGTATCGTATAGTCAATCAGGAATCCGGGAGAACACGCCCCAAGGTTCCCCGGTGTAGAAGGAGGATGGGCACATGTCAAAATATCAAGGAGATGTACAGGCCTTGTTGGCCCACATCGGCGGAAAGGAGAACATCCAAGCCGTCTCCCATTGCATGACCCGCATGCGGTTCGTGCTGGTGGATCCCAACAAGGCGGACACCGCCAAAATTGAGGAAATTCCATCTGTGAAAGGAACTTTCACCCAGGCCGGACAGTTCCAGGTCATCATCGGTAACGACGTAGCGGTCTTTTACAAGGAATTCACCGACTACGCCGGCATTGAAGGGGTGAGCAAGGACGCGGTGAAAGCTGCCGCCAAGTCCAACCAGTCCCTCATTCAGCGAGCTGTGGGCACTCTGGGCGAAATCTTCGCCCCCATCATCCCCGCCCTCATCTGCGGCGGTCTGATTTTGGGCTTCCGCAACATCATCGGTGAAATCAACTTTTTTGAAAACGGCACCATGAGCCTGGCGGACACCTCCCAGTTCTGGGCCGGCGTGTACAGCTTCCTGTGGCTCATCGGCGAGGCCATCTTCCACATGCTCCCCGTTGGCATCTGCTGGTCCATCTCCAAGAAGATGGGCACCACCCAGATTCTCGGCATCATTCTGGGCCTGACCTTGGTCTCTCCCCAGCTGCTCAACGGCTTTTCTGTGGCCACCGCCACGGAAATTCCCGTTTGGGACTTCGGCTTTGCCCAGGTGCAGATGATCGGCTATCAGGGCCAGGTCATTGCCGCCATGCTGGCGGGCTTTGTGCTGGTGTACCTGGAGAAGGTTTTGAAAAAGATCTGCCCGGAAGTCATCAGCATGATTATGGTACCCTTCTTCTCCCTGGTACCTGCGGTCATCATCGCCCACACCATTGTAGGCCCCATCGGCTGGGCCATTGGCGACGCCATCGCCTCGGTGGTGTACGCCGGTCTCACCTCCCCCGTGCGCTGGCTGTTTGCCGCCGCCTTCGGTCTGTTCTACGCCCCCATCGTTATGACCGGTCTGCACCACATGACCAATGCCATCGACACCCAGTTGGTAAATCTGTACGGCGGCACCATTTTGTGGCCCATGATTGCCCTGTCCAACATCGCCCAGGGCTCCGCAGTGCTGGCCATGTCTGTCCTGCAGCGCAAGAATGAACGGGCGCAGCAGGTGAACATCCCCGCCTGTATCTCCTGCTATCTGGGCGTCACCGAGCCCGCCCTGTTTGGCGTGAACATGAAGTACGGCTTCCCCCTGGTATGCGGCATGATTGGCTCCGGCCTGGCCGCCGTCATCTCCATCGTCACCGGCTCGGAGGCCTATTCCATCGGCGTGGGCGGCCTGCCCGGCATTTTGTCCATCAAGCCTCAGTTCTATCTCACCTTCCTGCTGGCCATGGCCGTGGCCATTGTGGTGCCCTTCCTGCTGACCTATGTGGTGGGCAAGCGCAAGCTGGACGCCGCCACTTTGGGTACCAATCAAGAGGCCGCTCCCGCTCCCACCCAGGAGATCCCCGCTGACACCGTCCGCGACATCAAGGCCCCTCTCTCCGGCCGCGTCATCCCCATGGAAGAGATTCCCGATCCCGTGTTCTCCCAGGGCGTCCTGGGCCAGGGTGTGGGCATTGAGCCCATTGACAACGTGGTGATAGCTCCTGCAGACGCCACCGTATCCACCGTCATCGCCGACAGCAAGCACGCCTGTGGCCTACTCTTAGATAACGGCGTGGAGCTGCTCATCCATGTGGGTATGGACACCGTGTCCATGGGTGGCGACGGCTTCCAGCTCCATGTCAAGGAGGGGGACCGGGTGCGCACCGGCGACAAGCTCATTACCTTTGATCCGGAGAAAATCCGTGCCGCCGGACACCCCACCACCACAGCCTTTGTCATCACGGAACCGGGCTCGGTTCGCTTCGCCTTCCACATTGGACTGGATGCCCAGGCTGGAAAAACCGCTATCATCACCATGGAATGAGGAATCAACTATGAAAGACTTTCGCAACAGCGTGGTATATCAGATCTATCCCAAGTCCTTTCTGGATACCAATGGGGACGGACTGGGCGACTTGCGAGGCGTGACTGCCAAGCTGGACTACCTGCAAACCCTGGGTGTAGACTACATTTGGCTCACCCCCTTCTTCGTCTCTCCCCAAAACGACAACGGCTACGATGTGGCGGACTACCGGGCCATTGACCCTCGGTATGGCACCATGGCCGACTTCGAGGAACTGGTAGCACAGGCCGAGGTCCACAACATCCGCATCATGCTGGACATGGTGTTCAACCACACCTCCACCTACCACCAGTGGTTCCAGAAGGCCCTGGCCGGGGACCCGGTGTACCAGGACTACTACATTTTCCGCCCCGGCAAGCCCGATGGCACCCCGCCCACCAACTGGGAGAGCAAGTTCGGCGGCAACGCCTGGGAATATGTGCCCCAGCTGGGCAAATACTACCTCCACCTCTTTGACAAGACCCAGGCAGATTTGAACTGGGAAAACCCCGCCGTGCGGAAAGAAGTCCAGGACATCGTCTGCTTCTGGATGAGCAAGGGCGTCAAGGGGTTCCGCTTCGACGTGGTGAACCTCATCAGCAAGGGCGAGTACGCCGACGACTTCCAGGGGGATGGCCGCTGCTTCTACACCGACGGCCCCCGCATCCACGAGTTTCTGCACGAGCTGAACCAGGAGAGCTTTGGCCAGGATCCGGAGATCATCACTGTGGGCGAGATGTCCTCCACCTCCATGGAAAACTGCTTCCGCTATGCCGGGGCAGACTGCGGCGAGCTGTCCATGGTCTTCTCCTTCCACCACCTGAAGGTGGACTTTATGGGCAACGACAAGTGGGTGCTGGTGCCCACTGACTTCGGTAAACTCAAAGATATTCTCTTCTCCTGGCAGGAAGGCATGGCCGCCCACAACGCCTGGAACGCCGTGTTCTGGTGCAACCACGACCAGCCCCGGGTGGTGTCCCGGTTCGGCGACGAGGGCACCTACTGGAAGGAATCCGCCAAGATGCTGGCCAACATCGTCCACGCCATGCGGGGCACCCCCTACATCTACCAGGGAGAAGAGCTGGGTATGAGCAACGCCAACTTCACCTCCCTGGACCAGTACCGGGACGTGGAGAGCCTCAACCACTACCAGATTCTCCGGGACAAGGGTATGAGCGAGGAGAGCGTGTACAACATCCTCAAGGTGCACTCCCGGGACAACAGCCGCACCCCCATGCAGTGGGATGCCACTGCCCAGGGCGGCTTCACCACCGGGGAACCCTGGATTTCGGTGAACCCCAACACCGCCACCATCAACGCCCAGGCCCAGGTGGAGGACAAAGACTCCATTTTCGCCCACTATCAGGCCCTCATCCGCCTGCGCCATACCTACGACGTGTTCGCCCAAGGGGACTTCTCTCCCCTCACTCCCGACCACCCCGCCGTACTGGCCTATCAGCGCAAAATTCCGGGCCAGGAGCTCATCTGCGTCAACAACTTCTACCCCAAGGAGTGCGTGTGGAAGGCTCCCGTAGAGCTGGATGGCTACCAGGTGCTGCTGTCCAACTACTCGGACAGCGCCCCTCAGAGCGAGTGGCAGCTGCGGCCCTACGAGTCGGTGCTGCTGCTGAAAGAGTCCCACTAAGACCACTTATCCCCACCAGCCGTCCACCTATCCCATAGCTCTATACAGCCCCCTTTCCCTCTGGTATTCTAAAGATACCAAGGAAAGGGGGCATCGTTATGAAAACCTGGAATCCCAACACCAACCGCATATTGTTCCGGCTGCTCTGGGTGACGGCGGCGGTATATGCCGTGGTCTTTGTCTCCGCCTTTTGGGACTTGCCCATCGACATCCCCGTCTGGCACCAGGCTCTTCTCATCTATTTCCACTTTATCCCCATGTTCCTGTTGCAGCTGGTGCTGTGCCGCACCCGCTCCACCCCGGTGTGCATTCTCCTCCCCCTGGGCATCCTGGCTGGGGTAGGTCTGGTGTGGCTCTGCCTCACCCAATGGACGCTCTTGGGCTTGGTCCTCTTTGGCTACTGGTGCATCGCCCCGGTGATGGGCTGCTTCGTGGCCTGGGTAGTTTACTGTGCAGGATATCTGCTGGGCTACCGACGGGTCTAACCACACAAAACGCATGGGCGTACGGCCTTTCACGGCCGTCCGCCCATGTGTTTATTCTTCCAGGGCCAGAGAGGCCTGGAGCAATTTCTTGGTATACTCGTGCTGGGGGTTGTCATAGATGTCATCCACGCTCCCCTGCTCCACAATCTCCCCCTGGTACATCACCGCCACCCGGTCGCAGATCTGATAGACCACCGCCAGGTCGTGGGAAATGAACAGGTAGGACAGACGGAAGGTTTCTTTCAAGTCCACCAACAGCTGGAGAATCTGGGCCTGCATGGTCACGTCCAGGGCAGACACAGGCTCATCCAGCACAATGAGGCGGCTGCCGCCAATGAGGGCGGCGGCAATGGCCACACGCTGGCGCTGGCCGCCGGAGAGCTGGGAGGGACGGCGGGAGTAGTGCTCCTCCCCCAAGCCCACCTGCCGCAGCATGTCAATGGCCTGGGTCCTGCGCTCCTGTTTGTCCTTCACCCCCAGCACCCGCAGGGGCTCCTCCAAAAACCAGCCCACCGACTTGGCGGGGTTCAGGGAACCGTAGGGGTCCTGGAACACCATCTGAGGCCGGAAGGCGTTGACCTCCAAGGTGCCCTGGGTGTCCTTCACCACCCCCAACAGACACTTGGCCAAGGTGGATTTGCCAGAGCCGGACTCCCCCACAATGCCCAGCACTTCGCCGGGGTCCAGGGTGAGGGAGACGTTGCGCAGCACCTGCTTGCGCTCCTTACCCTTTCCATAGTAGCTGTTGAGGCCCTGGATGTTTACCATTGGTTTCTCAGCCATGGCTACCACCTGCTTTCAGTTTGGTTCGGGTGGGGCGGGAGGCAATGAGCCGCCGGGTGTAGCTCTGCTGAGGGTGGTAGAACACCTGCTCCACATCCCCCGCCTCCACAATCTTCCCTTGCTGCATCACCACCACGTGGTGGCACAGGGCGCGAATAACCCCCAGGTCGTGGGAGATAAACAAAATAGCGATGCCCTCTTTCCGGTTGATCTCCTTGAGCGTGTCCAGAATCTGTGCCTGGATGGTCACATCCAGGGCAGTGGTGGGCTCGTCGGCGATAAGCAGCCGGGGCCGCAGCACCAGAGCGGCGGCAATCATCACCCGCTGGCGCATACCGCCGGACAGCTGATGGGGGTACTGGTGGTAGAGCGCCTCCGCCTGAGGAAGCCCCGCGAGCGCCATGGCCTCCAGCGCCCGGGCCTTGCGCTCCTTGGGGGACATCTTGGTGTGGATGCGCAGAGCCTCTTCCACCTGGGGCCCAATCTTCATGGTGGGATTCAAGCTGGTCATGGGCTCTTGGAAGATGATGGACAGCTCTTTGCCCTGGTAGGCCCGCATCTGACTGCGGCTTAAATCCAGCAGCTCCACCCCGTCAAAGCAGATGGAGCCGGAGACCTGCACCTGCTTGCGGTCCAGCAGTCCCATGATGGCGTGGGCCGTCATGGACTTGCCCGAGCCGGACTCCCCCACAATGCCGATGACCTGTCCCTCCTCCACAGTAAGGGAAAAGTCCTTTACAGCTTCAAAGTGGCCCTGGGCATGGGGGAACGCGATGTTCAAATGATTGATTTCCAGCATCATGCACGCATCCTTTCCCGCAGGCCCTCGCCCAGCATACTCACGCCCAAAATGGTGAGCACCACCACCAGAGCAGGGCCTAGCATACACCAGGGAGCGGTAAACCACACACTCTGGGCCTCGTTGAGCATCCGGCCCAAGCTCACGTCCGGGGCGGTGACGCCGATACTCAAATAGCTCATGGATGCCTCAGCCAGCACCGCATTGTTAAAGCCGATGGTCAGCCCCGACAGCAGCACCGGCCAGGTATTGGGCAGAATATGCACATACAGAATCCGCCACTTGGGTACGCCCATGAGCTGGGCGGAGCGCACAAAGTCCCGATCCCGGAACTTGAGAAACTCCCCCCGCACCTGTCGGGCATAGCTGGGCACAAACAACACCCCCAACGCCCCAATGACGTTGTACTTGCCGGGGCCGATCACCGCCAGTACCACCAAGGCCAGCAGCACACTGGGAAAGGCAGCCAGAGCGTCGCACACCCGCATGACCAGGGCGTCCAACGCCCCGCCGAAATAGCCACACAGAGAGCCGATGAGAAGGCCCAGGCCGAAGCCGATGACCAGCACTGCCAAGGCGATCACCAAGGTGCTGCCCGCTCCCTCCAGGGTACGGGAGAGGATATCCCGCCCCATCTGGTCACACCCAAAGGGGTGGGCCAGGGAGGGTGGGGCATATTTGCTGGTGGCATCAAAGGCGGTGGGCTCATAGGGGGTCCAGAAAAAGCCCGTCACCGCAAAGGCCAACATGGCCACGGTGAGCACGCCCCCCAGTCTGGCATACCAATTTTTCCGTCTCATATCCTCACCGTCCTCTCAGTCTGGGGTCCATCACCCGATAGAGCAGATCGGCGGCAAAGTTGCTCACCACCACAATGGTAGCAATCAGCAGCACGATCACCTGCACCACCGGATAGTCCCGGTTGCCAATGGAGGTGACCAGCATTTTACCCAGGCCGGGGATGCCGAACACCTGCTCCACCACGATGGAGCCGGCCATAATATCCGCCACCGTCATGGCCAGGAAGGTCACCACAGGAATCATGGCGTTACGCAGCACATGCCGCCACAGCGCCGAGGTCTTGGAGTTGCCCTTGCTGTACGCTGTGCGGATATAGTCCTGGCCCAACTCACTGAGAATGGAGCCGCGCAGCAGCTTCACCGTCATGGCAGACCGGGGCAGCGCCACCGCCAGGGCCGGGAAGAACATGTATCCCAGAAAGCTCCCCCACCCCATGGCCGGGGTGACAATAGCTCCGGGCTGGAAGAGCCGCAGCACCAGACCAAAGACGTACACCAGCAACAGACCGGCCACAAAGTTAGGCACGGACATGGTGATCTGGTTGAGCACCGTCAGCACGCGATCCACCACGCCTCCCTCATACCGGGCCGCCAAAATCCCCAGAGGCAGAGAGATGACCACAATGAGCACAAAGGACATCACCGCCAGGGTGGCAGTATAGCTGATGCAGGTGGACAACAACTGTCCCACCGGCATGGCGTAGTTATAGGATTCCCCCAAATTCCCCGTCAGCAGTCCCCCCAGCCAGTGGAGATACCGCTGCCAAATGGGCAGATCCAGCCCCAATTTTTCCCGCAGGGCAGCCACTTGGTCCGCCGTGGCCTCCACGCCCAAAATAGAGGACGTGGGGTCGCCGGGTATGATGGAAAAGGCCACAAAGGCCAGAATGGTTACCAAAAGCAGCGTTCCCACCAGCAGCAACAGCCGTTTGGCCAGGGTTTTCATCATCTTCTCTCACCTCTTCGAAAAAGGGGCCGCTGCGCGGCCCCTTTTTTCATCCCTTACTTGTAGTAAATGGTGCTCATGTCCAGCACATAGGTGGCGTAGAAGGTCACGCCGTCCAAAGCCGGGTTCAAAGCCACCAGATCGCACAGATCCTGAATCCACAAGCTGGCAGCCTCCTCATTGAGGATGGTCTGGGCCTGCTTGTACAGCTGGGTCTGCTCGTCGGCATCCAACGTGGACAGGGCTTTGTCCATCACTTCGTCGTACTCCTCAGACTGGAAGTTGATGAAGTTCTTCTGGTGGTCGCTGACATACCGCTCCAGCATCTCCCGGCCGGTCATGTCGCTGGCCGCAATGCCACACACGGTGGACTCAAAGTTGCGGCCCCGGTACACATCGCTGACCCAGCTCTCCCACTCGATGGGATTGAGCTTAGCAGTGATGCCCACCTGAGACAGCTGCTGCATCAGCACCTCGGCAGTCTCCACGTGCTGGGTGTAGTTGGAGGGTACCGTGATGGTCATGGAAAAGCCGTTGGGATAGCCAGCTTCCGCCAACAGTTCCTTGGCCTTGTCCAAGTTTTGCTGGTAGTTGTCCGCCAGCTCGGGCATAAAGTACTTGGTGTAGGCGGGGTACATGCTGGTGCCAGTGGCCACACCGTCCCCGTTGCTCACCAGTTCGATGATCTCAGGCACGCTGATGGCGTAATACATGGCCTGACGCACCCGCACGTCGTCAAAGGGCTTGACGTCGTTGTTCAGGTACAGCGCCTGCACCAGCTTCATGGTATCCTGGAGCACGGTGAACTGCCCTTCCACCTGGCTGCGCACCGAGTTGGGCAGGTGAATGACCATATCCAGAGTGCCGCTTTGCAGGCCCATGACCAAAGTATTCACATCGGTGATGATGCGGAAGGTCACCTGGTCCAGCTTGGCCCCCTCGCCCCAGTACCCGTCAAACTTCTTCATCACCATACTCTGCTGAGGGGTGTAGGAGACAAAGGAGAAGGGGCCGGTGCCAATGGGATCGGTGGCAATGGTGGCCCCGGAACCGGCGGGAATGATGGCAGCGGTCATAGAGTTGATAAACTCCAGACTGGCCTGCTTCAAGGTCACCGTCAGATGGGTGTCGTCCACCGTCTCAAAGCCCGTTACATTAGAAAACGCCGAAATCAGAGGCGTTCCATTGTTCTCTGACCCGGCGCAGCGTTCCAAGGAGTATAACACGTCTTCCATGGTGACTGCATTGCCGTTGTGGAACTTCACACCCTCCCGCAACGTAAAGGTGTATGTCAGTCCATCGTCGGAAACCGTGTAGTCACTGGCAACAGCGGGAATGACTCCGCCGTCAGGGCTGGCTTTCACCAGACCTTCAAAGACGTTGAACAGCACTTCACTGGTCCCTGCAGCAACCGCCGCGTGGGGATCAAGACTGTCCAAATCCTGTGCGATACCTACCGTGACTGAGTTTCCTTCGGATAACTCGCCCGTTTGTGCAGATGCGGGCTGGGTGGTGCCAGGGTCCGTATTTCCTGTACAGCCGTACAGTGAAACCGGCAGCATGACCGCAGCCAACAGCAGCAAAAGGGCCCGTTTTGCAAACTTGGGCATTTTGCTTCTTCCTTTCTTTTCTGCCTTTCTCGCAACTGTATTCAGTTGTCCGCTTCATTCTACCACATAGGAAGATAATTGCAAGGATTTTCTTGCACAATTTATGTGGCGCAGGGAGCTTCCCTGCGCCACAAATTGCCCTTTATTGCATTTGAAGATAGATTTTTTCCACATCTGCACTGCCGTCTCCCACCAGGTACATGGTACCATTCTCCATGGTGACAAGCAGCCATGGACCCGTGCGGGGATCCATGCACAAGGTGAGTTTGTCATAGGCATTGCTCTGGTATCGGCCCTTGAGCACCGTGTCCATGGCGGTACCGGCAATGCGCCGCAACCCCGCAGGCTCCTCTTGGAGCAGCTGCACCTGGGCCACATCCTCCAGGGATATCTCGTAATCATCCCAGCCGTGTTTGGCCTCCAAAGTGGTCTCCGTGAGGGTGAGGGTGACAGGGCTTTGCTCCTCCGCCATCAACCATACACCCCACAGGGGCAGAAGCAACATCATCACGGCGGTAGCTCCCAAAATGATTCGACCGCTTTTCTTGGCCAGATTCACCGTGGTATTCATACCGATGCGGTTATTGACCACCAGATGGGTGTCGTTGGGGTCATAGTAGAACATGCCCCAAATCCACTTTTCGTCCTCGTCCACATAGTAGTCCCGTCCGCTCTGGGCGGTGAGCCGCTCCTGTTGGTGGCGCAGGTGGAACTCCAGCCCCACCGCCAACACCAGAAACACCACTGTCAAAGCCAACATCACCAGCAGTCCCCACACCGGCTGGTCCAGAGACAGCCACATGGCCAGGTTGACCCCCGCCATAAACCAGCTGCCCCACACCCAGCTGCGCCGCCAAGCCCGCCTGCGAAGGCGGGTGAGGGTCTGGGTCAGGGTCTCGTTTTCATCCACCGTCTCCGCCCGACGGCGCATGGCCCACCGGTACAAAGCCCAGAACAGCAGCACACACACCGGGCCGGTGAGGAACATGGCGGTCATCAGCCAATCCTGCTGCACGATGCCCCACACCAGGGGTACCAAGCTCACCGCCAGAGGAAGCAAAAATTGCACCGGAGAGATGTGCTTTTCCTGCTGGGCCGCAGCGGTGAGGTTCACCACCCGGGTGCGGGGCACCTCCGGGTACCAGCCCTGCTCTTTTTTCAGCGCCTTAAGTTTTTTGTGGTACTTCACGTAGGGAATAAACGGCAATACCATGGCCACATCAATCCAAATGAGCCATATGGTCAGCGACAGCCCCGTAGACATGGGCAAAAGCACCAGCACCACCACCGATACCAACAAGCCCAGACAGGTCCACCGCAGAGTGCGGCGGAACTTCGTGAGCAACTCCACCGTCTGGGGGTGGGTGCGTCCCACGTAGGGCAACGTGACCCCCAGGGCAATGTTCTTTTTAAACTTGGTCTCGTTGTTGAGCTGCCAAAACATCAACGGTATGATGATGATTCCACACGCCCAAAGAATCAACCGCACGATCATGGTCACCCCTCCTGTTCATATAGCTGCTCACACAGCTCCAACACCTGTTCCCGGCTCCATCCGGCCACACGCAGCTCAGACAGGGCCAGCTCCAACCGTTTGCGAGTCTGTTCCGGTACGGTTTGGGTGCCCTCCCGGGGACTCACCACGGTGCCGCTTCGCCGGTCGGTGGTGATATACCCCTCCTGTTTCAGCAGCTGGTATGCCTTGCTCACTGTCATCATGTTCACCCCAGCCTCATCGGCCAAGGCCCGCACTGTGGGCAACTTCTCCCCTGGGGATAGGCTGCCCTGGGCAATGCCCAACACAATCTGATCCCGAATCTGCTGGTAAATGGGTCGCTCACTGTTGAAATCCAATTGCAGCAGCATGAGGGTTCACCGTCCTCTCTTTGTCTTGTTTGTATTATAGATTGTAATACAAGAGATATAAAAAGTCAACCCCTCGCGGGGTTGACTTTGCATCCCATTCAGCGGAGCTCTATGGGGTATGTTCCTCATTTGACACTATACCTACGCCCCACAGGGCCATCAGAACCAGCACCAGCACAGACAAAACCGGGGAAATCATGTTCTTCCATTTCATACGGTTCACCCCAAAATCAAAAAAGGTATTATGCTTACCGTGTACAGATCCTACAATCAGTGTACCAGAAGTTCCAGCCCCGGTCAATGGAAACAGCCCTCTGACCTCCACCAGGCCAAACGCCGCCCTTGTGCAAAGGGGGCTGTCAGCCGTCCGGCTGACGGAGGGATTGTTCTTCTCAACATCCTAGTTCAGGCTTGCCAGCCTGGTGGGGACGCTTCCCGCTGGGGGTTCCTTTTGCTCGGTCAAAAGGAACCAAAACCCGCTTAGGGCGTTCCCCCCTAAGGACCTCCCTGGGGTACTGGAATGTACGTGCGTCAAGGCTATAGTCGGCCCGTCACTCCTGCTGTGGCTCCTGTTTGTACCACCACACCAAGTTACTCTGGGCAGCTGGCCCTATAGCTGGGCGGTTTCCCCGTCCGGGCCTAGTCTGGTGTGTGCGGCGTTCCCGCCGCCGAGAGCATCTGACGCCCCCCTGTGGTGCTGTGGTAAGGGCCGTGGCTTGCCCAACCCGCTGGCTCCCCGGCATTGTCCTGAGAGATTCGGGAGGGGCAAGCCACTCCCCTACTTTCCACTAATGTTTATACTTTATCATCTTTATAACACTGCTCAATCAGTCAGTATAATATAACAGGAAATCATCTATCTCCCTACATGATAAAATTCTCCCATATTTTTGAGAGACCAATTCTTGCAAATTCAATGCTCGCACACAGAAATCTGCATAAATAGTATCACACCCACAGGAATAGTGTTTGTATAGCTGATATTTATTCTTTCTAACAACTTTCCTGATTGCATTGCTTGCCCGACTATCATAGATATAAACTGCATTTGGAGAATGAAAGTGTAAGTACTTGGACGCTAAAGACCTCTTATCCAGCTTCGTTAATTGGTTAAACACATCTGTCAGAAACATATGAGTACTAAGTAGACTATCTAGATTATCGTCTGTCAGCCTATCATATTCCTTCAACACTCCTATTCTTCTATCGAGTTCATCTCCGATTTCCAACATCTTTGGTGCTACTACATCGGCATAAAATTCCGTTGAGTCACAACCATCTCCTGTTTTTCTTCTTTCTAGTGCAGCCGAATAACTACGCCCAATTAACCACAGTTTTCCTATAATAACGTCTTTCTTATTATGGTAAGGTTCCTGAGCACACATATTGTATAGCACAGAATTACCATATTGCCATACATTGTTTGGATTTTCAAAGTAACGCATTAGCGTACGGGATAGTGTTTGGTTCATAACTTCCCCCATTCGGCTACGTTCAGAAATTGCGCCGCAGCTTATTGAGATACCCCTCTAATATTAAGGTAGCGGCCACGGCGTCCACATTCTTTTTATGCTGTTTCATCTTCTTCCCCGAGGCGTGGAGAATCTGGTGGGCCTCAATGGTGGTGCGCCGCTCATCCCAAAGGTGTACCTCCATCCCGGTGACCTCCTGAAGCTGCTGGGCAAAGGCCCGGTACAGTTCCGCTCTGGGTCCCTCTGAGCCATCCATGTTTCGGGGAAAGCCCATGACCAGCTCCTCCACCCGGTGCTCGCCCACCAGCTTGCCAATTTCCTGGGCCACCTGATCGGCCTTGCGGCTGTGGATCACCGTGGTGAATCCCGCCAGCAGCCCCATGGCGTCCGAAATAGCCACCCCGGTCCGGGCATCTCCGTAGTCCACAGCCATCACACGCATGATTCTTGTCCTCCTGCTTATCCATAAAAGTGAGACAATTATAAAGGATAAATTTTCTCTTGACAACCCCCATCCCCTGTGATATGCTAGATGCACCTGTGAGCAGGGCTTTCTTTTTGTGCGCATTTTTACGGGATGAACACAAAAACCCTCTCCCCTTTTTCGTAGGGCCACAGGGAGGCAAAGGCCGGTTTCCCGTAGCAGATGATAGGGTGCCCCGGCACCCTTTTGACGCGCTGGAATTGGCCATGGCCGTTCCGGCGCTTTTTGTTTCCGGACGGCAAATTCAAAAGGAGGTGCCGAGAATGGCGAAAGCCGGTAGCCGTGTGAAGATTACCCTGCGTTGTTCCGAGTGCAAGCAGCGTAACTACAACACCAACAAAAACAAGCGCAACACCACTGAGCGTCTGGAGCTCAACAAGTACTGCCCCTTCTGCAGAAAGCACACTCTGCACACCGAAACCAAGTAATGAGTTGTGGCTCAAAGAAAGAAGGGTGGACCAATGTCTGAACTGAACAAGCGAGACGAGGCCGTTTCCGGCAAGGAGTCCGTAAGCTCCGCTGCCGCGAAAAAGGCTAAGCCTGCTGCGAAGAACAAGGACAAGAAGCCGAACCGTTTCTCCCGCTGGCTGAAGGATCTGAAGGGCGAGCTGAAGAAGGTTACCTGGCCTTCCGGCAAAGATACCCTGAAGAACGTGGGCACCGTAATCGCCTGCGTGATCTTGGTCGGCGTGTTCATCTGGGTGTTCGACTTCCTCGCCCGCCAAGTGGTTGAGGCTCTGCTCAACCTCTTCGCATAAGAGGTTAAAGCCATGGCTGAGGAAATGAAATGGTATGTGGCCCACACCTACTCCGGCTATGAGAACACCGTAGCCGTATCCATCGAGCAGGCTGTGGAGAACCGCAACATGCATGACGTCATTGGCGAGGTTTCCATTCCCATGGAGACCGTCACGGAAATCACCGACAACGGCCCCAAGACCGTGGAGCGCAAAGTGTTCCCCGGTTACGTACTGGTCAAGATGGTTATGACCGACGAGACCTGGCATCTGGTGCGCAACATTCGGGGCGTCACCGGATTCGTAGGCTCCGCCAACAAGGCCATTCCCCTCACCGATGAGGAGATTGCCGCCCTGGGTGTGGAGAAGCGCGAGGTCATGGTCTCTTATGACGTGGGTGACAACGTGAAAATCACCGATGGTGCCTTGGAATCTTTCATTGGCACCGTGGAGGAAATCGACACCGAGCGCAGCAAAGTTCGGGTGGTCGTGTCCATGTTCGGCCGGGAAACTCCCGTGGAACTGGACCTGGACCAGGTCGAGCCTCTCAACTGACGGGAACCAGCCCGTCACCAACCGTGGGAGGAGCACAAAGCGGCTCCGTCACCACCACATTTTATGTAGGAGGTGCTGTTTCAAATGGCACAGAAAGTTACTGGATATGTAAAGCTTCAGATCCCCGCCGGTCAGGCAACTCCCGCCCCCCCTGTTGGTCCTGCTCTGGGTCAGCACGGCGTGAACATCGCCGCGTTCACCAAGGAGTTCAACGAGCGCACCAAGAAGGACATGGGCCTGATCATCCCCGTGGTCATCACCGTGTATGCCGACCGCTCCTTCACCTTCGTGACCAAGACTCCCCCCGCCCCCGTGCTCATCAAGAAGGCTTGCGGCATTGAGTCCGGCTCCGGCGTGCCCAACAAGACCAAGGTGGCTACCCTGAGCAAGGCTGATCTGCAGAAGATCGCCGAGACCAAGATGCCCGACCTGAACGCCTCCAGCCTGGAGAGCGCCATGAGCATGATCGCCGGTACTGCCCGTTCCATGGGCGTTCTGGTGGAAGAGTAAGGAAAGGAGGAGACAAACAATGGCTACTAAAGGTAAGAAGTATGTGGACAGCGCTAAGCTCATCGACCGCGCTGCTCAGTATGATGTGAACGAGGCCATGGAGCTGGTCATCAAGACCGCCACCGCCAAGTTCGACGAGACCGTGGAACTGCACGTGAAGTTGGGCGTCGACTCCCGTCACGCTGACCAGCAGGTCCGTGGCGCCATCGTTCTCCCCCACGGCACCGGCAAGACTGCTCGCGTGCTGGTCTTCGCCAAGGGCGACAAGGCCGAGGAGGCCCGTGCCGCTGGCGCCGACTTCGTGGGCGATATGGACATGGTGGAGAAGATCCAGAAGGAAAACTGGTTCGACTTCGACGTGGTCGTGGCTACCCCCGACATGATGGGCGTGGTTGGCCGTCTGGGTAAGGTTCTGGGCCCCAAGGGCCTGATGCCCTCCCCCAAGGCTGGCACCGTGACCCCCAACGTGACCCAGGCTGTCAACGAGATCAAGGCCGGTAAGGTGGAGTACCGTCTGGACAAGACCAACATCATCCACTGCCCCATCGGCAAGGTCTCCTTCGGCGCTGAGAAGCTCTCTGACAACCTCAACGCTCTGATGACCGCCATCGTCAAGGCCAAGCCCGCTGCCGCCAAGGGCCAGTACGTGAAGAGCTGTGTGGCTGCTTCCACCATGGGCCCCGGCGTGAAGGTCAGCGCTGCCAAGTTCGGCAACTAAGAGATTCTTGTCCTGTTCCCCATTCCTCGTCCCTCTATGGCGGCGGAATGGGGACAGGCCCAAGGTTTTTCTCAAAATTATATCCAATTCGAGAGGTTTTTGCTTGACAAATCCCTCTCGGGTTGATATAATACACTTCGTGTTCGGAGACAGTAGGTGGCCAAGCCGTAAACCCTACCGAGAATGCAGCTCATAACGATATGTTTGCGCTGTTTTCGTCTTGACACGAAAGCGGCGTTTTTGCTTGTTTGGGCAAAGACCGCTGCACTAAATTTTCCGGAGGTGAATTCCAAATGCCTAACGCAAAGGTTCTCAGTGAAAAGCAAGCCATCGTGGCCTCTCTGACCGAGACCCTGCAGAGCGCTTCTTCCGGTGTGCTGGTGGACTACAAGGGTATCACCGTGGCCGAGGACACTGCTCTGCGTGCCGAGCTGAGAGAAAACGGTGTGGAATATACCGTCGTGAAGAACACCCTGCTGCGCCGTGCTGCTGACAACGTCGGTCTCGGCGAGCTGGACGAGGTGCTCAACGGTACTACTTCCATTGCCATCTCTAAGGACGATCCCATCGCCCCCATGCGCATTATCAACAAGTACTCCAAGCAGCTGGGCGATCGCTTCAACATCAAGGCCGGCTTTATGGACGGCCAGGTGCTCCCCCTGGAGGACATCGCCGCTCTGGCCGAGCTGCCCTCTAAGGACGGCCTGGTGGCTCAGTTGCTCGGCATGATGCTGGCTCCCATTACCAGCCTGGCTATTGTCCTGAAAGCTATTGCCGAGAAGGACGGCCAGCCTGCTGAGGAGGCTGCTGAGTAATTCAGCACTGGGGTCTTTCTGACCCACCCACATTTTACTTTATATTATTTATTTAAGGAGGTATTTCATCATGGCTAGCGAGAAGATTACTGCTATGATCGAAGAGGTTAAGTCCCTGACCGTTCTGGAGCTCAACGAGCTCGTCAAGGCTCTGGAGGAGGAGTTCGGCGTTTCCGCTGCTGCTATGGCCGCTCCCGCCGCTGGCGCTGCTGCTGCTCCCGCTGAGGAGAAGACCGAGTTCGACGTGGTGCTGACTGAGATCGGCTCCGAGAAGATCAAGGTCATCAAGGTTGTCCGTGAGGTCACCGGCCTGGGCCTGGCTGAGGCTAAGGGCATGGTTGAGGCCGCTCCCAAGGCTATCAAGGAGGGCATCTCCAAGGAGGACGCCGAGGCTCTGAAGGCTAAGCTGGAAGAGGTTGGCGCCAAGGTGGAGCTGAAGTAATTTACTTCCCCACAGTCGTTATCAGAAGGACTTGTCGCAGGACTCACTGCGGCAAGTCCTTCTGTGTTTCCTCCCCCTTTCCCCCTGCCATCCCCGTGATTTTGCCAACATTTTGCTGCATACACCTTGCGGCAGTTGTGCAGTTGTGATATGATTTGAACAAATCATCCTATCCTATGTGAGGAGTGTCTCCTGTGAATCAATTCTTCGACCAGCCCATCCCCCCCCGCATTGGCGTGGAAGTGGAAAAATGGGACCTGATGGGTCCCAATCCGGAGCCGGGTATCGTCCCTCTGTCTGTGGCAGACATGGAATTTCGCTCCCCTCCCGCCATTGTGGACGCCCTGGAAGAACTGGCTCGTTCCGGGCTGTGGGGCTACACTGGCTGGGGTGATCGCTATTACAACGCCATTCGCTCCTGGGTATCCCGCCGATACAGTTGGGAGATCCAGCGGAATTGGATCGTACGCACCACCGGTGTGGTTCACGGCATCAACGCCGCTGTCCGGGCATTCACCAACTCTGGAGACGGCATCGTCATCCAGACCCCCGTCTATCCTCCCTTCTACCGGGCAGTCCGGGAAAATGGGCGTACCCTGCTGGAAAATCCTTTGAAGCTGGTGGATGGCCACTATGAGATGGATTTTGAGGACCTGGAGGAGAAGCTGTCCCGTCCCACCACCACCGCTATGATTCTCTGCTCCCCCCACAACCCTGTGGGACGGGTGTGGACAAAGGCAGAACTCCAGCGGGTAGGCGACTTGTGTTTGACCCATGGCGTGTTTGTCATCAGTGACGAAATTCACTGCGATCTGTGCCAGCCGGATCACCCTCACACGGTGTACGCCACCCTGGGTGAGGAATATGCCAAGCACTGTGCCATCGGCATGGCCGCCAGCAAGACCTTCTCCCTGGCGGGACTGGCCTGCGGCAACATCATCGTGCCAGACCCGGACAACAAGGCCAAGCTGGTAGCAGAGGTAGCCCGTTCCGGTGCCTATGCCGACTCCGCCTTTGGTACCCTGGCCTTGGAAGTGGGCTATGAGCAGTGTGAGCCCTGGCTGGATGAGCTAATTGCCTACTTGGGAGAAAATGACCGGTATCTCCGGGACTTCATGGCGCAGCATTTCCCAAAGGTTCGGATTTCTCCGCTGGAAGGCACCTATCTGGCCTGGATCGACTTCTCCAGCTTGGGGCTGGACGACGAAGCCCTGGCCCACTTTATGGAGCAGGAGGCCAAGCTGTACCTCAGCCATGGCATCAATTACGGCGGCACCGGCTTTATGCGCCTGAACCTGGCCTGTTCCCGTAGTGTGCTTCAGGAGGCTCTGGAGCGTTTGGCCCACGCCGCCCGCAAACGCGGGTTGATCTAACTAACACACTTGGACCCAATCAGAGAGAGAAACGAGAGGATTTTACCTTGAATATCATCATTGCAGGAGCTGGTAAAGTGGGCGCCACGGTGGCCCAACATCTGGCTGCCGAAAACCACAACATTACCATCATTGACACTTCGGAGGATATACTCACCCGAGTCTCCAACCAGCTTGATGTCATGTGCATCAAGGGAAGTTGTGCCTCCCGCACGGTGCTGGAAGATGCAGGGGCAGCGGATGCGGATATCGTCATTGCCGCCACCAGCTCCGACGAAATCAATCTTCTGTGCGGCCACACCGCCCACCGTTTGGGCGCTCCCTATACAGTGGCCCGGGTGCGCAACCGGGACTACATCGCCGACCTGGACAACCTGCGCCGGGATTTGGGCATCACCAAGCTCATCAATCCCGAGTTGGCGGCCGCCGCTGACATCTCCCGGATGATTCGTCTGCCCAATGCCGCAGACGTAGACACCTTTGCCAAGGGCAAGGCGGAGATTATCTCCTTCCATGTCCAGCCCGGGGATCATATGGCCGACCAGCCTTTGTCCCATCTGGCCACCAAGATCAAGAACCTGCCCATCCTCTTCTGCGCCGTGGAGCGTGGCAACGAGGTAATGATTCCCAACGGCTCCTTCATCCCTCAGGTGGGGGATAAAATCTATGTGGCGGGCACCCCCAACGGGGTCTGCCAGTTCTTCAAGGTTCTGGGCCGCCACAGCCACCGAGTCCGCTCGGCCTTCATCATTGGCGGTGGCCGGGTCACTTACTACCTGCTGCAACAGTTGGACCGTCTGGGCATCCAGTGCAAGGTGGTGGAGAAAAGTGAATCCCGCTGCCGAGAGCTGGCAGAGTGGTTCCCCAACGCCCTCATTCTCCACGGGGACGGCACCGATCCGGAGCTGCTCACCGAGGAGTGCATGCCCAGCAGCGACGTATTCATTTCCCTCACCGACCGGGACGAGGACAACCTGATCATCTCCCTTTACGCCCACCAGTGTGGCGTGAGCAAGATCATTGCCAAATCCAACCGGCAAAACTACTCCCTCATCGCCCGCTCCGCTGGCGTGGAGTCGGTGGTGTCCCCCAAACTCACCACCGCCTATCAGATTCTCCGCATGGTGCGTGGCATCCAGAACTCCAAGGGCAGCCGTATGACTGCTCTGCACCACATTGCCAACGGTCAGGCCGAGGCCATGGAGTTTGTGGTCAGTTCTGCCACTCGCAATTTGGGCACCCCGCTGAAGGACTTGAAGCTGAAAGACGGAGTCCTCATTGCCGGTATCGTCCGGGACGGCCAAGTCATCATTCCTGAGGGCAACAGCTTCCTCCAGGTGGATGACATCGTCATTGTCATCGCCAAGGACAGCGGTATTCTGGATCTCAATGACATTTACGCCGACTCCTTCGGCATGCGAGGCAGCCTATGAACTTTAAAACCGTCTTTCGTGTGGCAGGCTTTACCCTGCTGGTGGAGGCCGCAGCCATGCTCCTGCCCATGGCCGTGGCCCTGTACTACGGAGAGGACCCCTCTCCCTTCCTGAAAACCATCGCCATCATGGTGGTGCTGGGCCTGTTATCTGTGTTCGGCCTGCGGGGCCAACGCAAGTTCTTCGCCCGAGAAGGCTTCTTCTCGGTGGGCCTCATTTGGGTGCTGTCCGGTGTGTTTGGCGCTTTACCCTTCTGGTTCTCCGGTCAATTTGGCTCCTATGTGGACTGCTTTTTTGAGACCATTTCCGGCTTTACCACCACTGGCTCCTCCATTCTCACCGCCATTGAAGGGCTGCCCTTGGGGCTTCTCTTCTGGCGCTCCTTCACCCACTGGCTGGGCGGCATGGGCGTGCTCATTCTCACCACTGCTCTGCTCCCCTTCCTGGGCATCAACTCCACCCACCTCATTCGGGCGGAGAGCCCCGGACCGGTGAAGAGCAAGTTGGTGCCCCGGGCCTCCCAGTCCTCCAAGATTCTCTACGCCATCTATCTGGGGCTGACCATCATCCAGGTGGCCTGTCTGCGCATTGCCGGCATGCCTCTGTATGACTCCCTGATCCACTCCTTCGGCACCGCAGGTACTGGCGGATTTTCCAACCGCAACCTGTCGGTGGGGGCCTATGGAAACCCCACTTTTGAGATTATCATCACCATTTTCATGCTCCTGTTCTCCCTCAACTTCGCTCTGTATTTTCTGGTACTGACAGGAAAGGTGAAACAGGCGCTGAAAAGCGACGAGCTGCGCTTCTTCCTGGGCGTCACCGCCCTGGCCACCATTATCATGTCCGTGAACATAGCTTCCAGCTTTTCTACATATGCTGATGCTATCCGGGCTGCGGCCTTCCAGGTGGCATCGGTGATTTCCACCACAGGCTTTTCCACCACAGACTTCAACCTGTGGCCGGAGCTATCTCGAATGCTGCTGGTAATCTTGATGTTCATCGGCGCCTGCGCCGGCTCCACCGGCGGCGGCATGAAGTGCTCTCGCATACTGGTCATTCTGCGCACCATTGCCGCTCAGGTGCGCTCCATCATCCACCCCCGGTCGGTTACGGTGGTAAAGCTGGATGGAGCTCCTCTGTCCGACTCCACCATCCGCACCATCTACACCTATTCGGCCACCTATATCATCATCATGTTCGCCTCCGCTTTGGTGGTGGGCCTGGACAACTTCTCCTTTGGCACCACCCTCACTGCCGTGATTACCTGTATCAGCAACGTAGGCCCCGGCCTGGAGGCGGTGGGACCCATGGGCAACTTTGCCGCCTTCTCCCCGTTGAGCAAGGTGGTGCTCAGCTTCTGCATGATCATCGGCCGGTTGGAGATTTTCCCCATTCTGGTGCTCTTTAGCCGCAGCGCTTGGAAGCGCCACTAATTACATACATATTTCCCAGGATTCAACTCTTTCCCTTGTACTTCCATCTTGTGGTGTCCAAGCCATGGGATGTCCCTTGCATGGATTTGTAGATACATTTTTAGAAAAGGAGTTGTTGTTCTCATGACGGAAAACCTGTTTTGGCTAGGCATTTTGGGAGCCATTGTAGCTCTGCTCTTTGCCGCTCTGCAAAGCCGTAAGGTCTTGGCCTTCTCGGAAGGCAATGAGACCATGAAGAAAATTGCCGCTGCCATACGCCAAGGTGCAAACGCCTACCTCAGGCATCAGTATGCCACGGTATTCAAGGTGTTTGTGGTGGTTTTCCTCATCTTGCTTCTGCTGTGCAAGCTGGGCATGCTGGACAACTGGTTTATTCCCTTTGCCTTCCTCACCGGCGGCATCTACTCCGCCATTTCCGGTTTTGTAGGCATGCGGATCGCCACCTCCTCCAACGCCCGCACCGCTCAGGCCGCCGCCGAGAGTTTGAACAAGGGCCTCAACGTGGCCTTCTCCTCCGGTGCCGTCATGGGCTTTACCGTGGTGGGCCTAGGTCTGCTGGACATCTCTGTGTGGTTCCACATTCTCAAGTACTTAGCCGGCTTTGACGCCGCCCGCATCTCCCAGACCATGGTCATGTTTGGTATGGGCGCCTCCTTCATGGCCCTCTTTGCCCGTGTGGGCGGCGGTATCTTCACCAAAGCCGCCGACGTGGGCGCGGACCTGGTGGGCAAGGTGGAGGCGGGCATCCCCGAGGATGACCCCCGCAACCCCGCCACCATCGCCGACAACGTGGGCGACAACGTGGGCGATGTGGCCGGTATGGGCGCGGACCTGTACGAGTCCTATGTGGGCTCCATCCTGGCCACCTTTGCCCTGGGTGTCACCGCTTACGCCTCTCAGGGCAAGTCCTGGGAAGCCATGCTTCTCCCCATCGCTCTGGCTGTGGTTGGCATTCTCTGCTCCATCCTGGGCTCCTTCCTCATCCGCACCAAGGAGGGCGCTTCCCAGCGGGAACTGTTGGCCACCCTGCGCCGTGGCACCTACACCGCCGCTGTGCTGGCCGCCATCATCGCCGCTCCCCTCACCTACTACCTGTTGGGCAACTGGGGTGTGTACGTAGCCATCCTCTGCGGCCTCATTGGCGGCTGCGCCATCGGCTACTTCACCGAGTACTACACCTCGGACACCTACAAGCCCACCCGTGAGCTGGCGGAGGCCACCAAGACCGGAGCAGCCACCACCATCATTGGCGGTCTGTCCCTGGGTATGCTCTCCACCATCGCCCCCATCCTCATTGTGGGTGTGGCAGTCATCGTCTCCTTTGTGGCCGCCGGTGGTACCCTCACCACCAGTTCCGCCACCTATGCCCAGCAGTTTACCATGGGCCTGTACGGCATCGGCATCGCCGCTGTGGGCATGCTCTCCACCCTGGGCATCACCCTGGCCACCGATGCCTATGGCCCCGTGGCAGACAACGCCGGCGGCATTGCTGAGATGTCCGGCCTGGGCGAGGAAGTGCGCAACCGCACCGATGCCCTGGACTCTCTGGGCAACACCACCGCCGCCACCGGTAAGGGCTTTGCCATTGGCTCTGCCGCCCTCACCGCTCTGGCCCTGCTGGTGTCCTATGTGGACATCGTGTCCATCAAGCTGGCGGAAAAAGGGCTGGCCATCGACCTGTCCCTCACCAACCCCGCCGTGCTGGTAGGCCTGTTTGTGGGTGCCATGCTCACCTTCGTCTTTGCCGCTCTCACCATGAGTGCAGTGCAGCGGGCAGCGGAATCCATCGTGCTGGAAGTGCGCCGCCAGTTCAAGGAGATCGCCGGTATCATGGACGGCTCTGCAGACCCCGATTACGCCGCTTGCGTGGGTCTGTGCACCAAGGGGGCGTTGAAGGAAATGGTGAATCCCTCCCTGCTGGCCATTGTGGTCCCCATTCTCACGGGTCTGTTGCTGGGCCCCGAGGGCGTAGTGGGCCTGCTGGGTGGCGTGTCCGTCACCGGATTTGCCATGGCTGTGTTTATGTCCAACGCCGGAGGCGCCTGGGACAACGCCAAGAAGTACATCGAGGCAGGTAACCACGGTGGCAAGGGCTCTGAATGCCACAAGGCCGCCGTCATCGGCGACACCGTGGGCGACCCCTTCAAGGATACCTCTGGCCCCTCTCTGAACATTCTCATCAAGCTGGTGTCCACGGTTTCCATCGTGTTCTCCGGTTTGATCGTGGCTGTCCAGGCATTCATGAGCTGACGCTTCTCAAAAATGCGAGCATTTTTGAGAGGATCGCAGCCCGCTGCATGCATCCTTGGGTCAAAGGGCGACCCAAGGCCACACTGGCGGGCTGAGAGGTGTTTTTCCCGATGCGCATGTCCCCGGAAAAAACAGATTTCAACTTATTTTCCCGCCCTTGGCGGGAAAACTCTGCCGAGGGCTTCGGTCTATGAAAAGCCCCACCTATTCTTAGGCTAATTTTACCGTTTACTCCCTCCCTGAACTCCGGTTCGGGGAGGGCTTTTTCTCTCCCATAATTCGTGATACAATCTTTTTGAAATTCCTTGAAACGTTTTGACTTGATCCCAGTCTTATGGGTGAAGGGGGTGATGGTGTGGCAGACTTTGAGCGGATATACACCGACCATTTTCCCAGCGTGTACAAATACGTCTTTTCCCTGTGTCGAGACCCGGCTCTTGCCGAAGAAGTGACCCAAGAGGCATTTTACAAAGCCATGATGCACATGGACCAATTTGACGGCACCTGTCAACTGTATGTCTGGCTTTGTCAAATTGCCAAAAACACCTATTTCACCTTATTCCAAAAGCAAAAACGCCACGTGCCAGAGACAGAGGCCAGCCTGTCCCACCAGACTGCCCCAGATTTTGAGCGGGAGCTGATGGACCAGGAGACCGCCCGCAGGCTCCACGTACTGCTCCACCAGCTTCCGGAGCCCTACAAGGAAGTCTTTTCCCTGCGGATCTTTGGAGAACTGCCCTTTGCCCAAATCGGAGAGCTGTTTGGGAAAACAGACAGCTGGGCCAGAGTCATCTTCTACCGAGCCAAAACCAAGCTAAGGAGGGATTTTGATGAAAACACCGTGTAACGTCATCCGTGACCTGCTCCCTCTGTATCAGGACGGCGTGTGCAGCCCAGAGAGCCGTCAGCTGGTGGAGGAGCACCTGGAGGAGTGCGAGACCTGCCGGGCAGAGTGGGAGCGGATGCACGCCCCTCTCCCCTCCGACCACCCCCAGGTGGAGGAACGCACCGTGGCACAGGCGGCATCCTCGGCTTGGAAACGGGGACGGCGGCGGGCCTTCTCCAAGGGCTTTGTCATTGCCGCTGTACTGATGGCGGTGGTGTGCGGCCTGGTGGCCCTGTGGGCCTGGTGCAACCGAGCCCCCCGGGAAGTGACCGGGCGCATCTTGGAGACCCATGTGAACAACACCACCGGAGACGTAGCCTATGTGGTGTACACCCCCCGAGGAGATCAGATCGGGCTGGTCATGGAGGAGTACACCAAAGTCATATCCTTCTTTGACACCTACACCGACCTGGGCTTTCTGGATGGAGAAATCTACGACGCCCTGCACATCTACGCCGAACTGGGCAGCACCACAGAAGCTATCAGCAACCGGGACGGGAAGAAACTCCCCACCTATTCCGCCCAACTGGTGGAGATCGACGCCTACCAAAAGCCAGAACCCGTTCTATTGGAGGATGGCACCCAGGTGGAGGTCTGGCAGAAGAACGGAGGCGTGTTGTACGCGCTACCCAATGGCCCGGAACTACTGGATGTGCATACCCCCTCTCCTCCTGCCATCGGCATGGTGGGAACCGAGAATTTGGAGAAGCTGCCCCAAGAGGCTCAGAAGAACATCTCGGCGTACTTTGAGAAACACGGGCAGTTGTATGACGAGATGGAAGAGCTGGAAGCCGTCTACCAGTCCTATCTGGAGGCAGGCTCCCCTGCATCCTTCTCCACCTGCCTCATTCTCCAAGACACCTATCTCTCTGCATCCAGTCCCAGGGTGATCTATTGCACCACATCCCTCCATGCCCCTTCCAAGTATATGGAGGTCGGCACGGCATTCTACCGAGACACCGGAGAACGGGTAGACATGGAAGATTTGTTCACCTGTACCCCGGAGGAGTTGGGAAAAGCCCTTTTGGATGCGTCCGGAACCACCGACCCCACGCTGCGCCAGGAGATGGAGGATGCCTTTGACCTGGATCGGCTGATCCTAGGCCCGGACCTCCTGGTGGTGGGGTATGAAGCAGGCTCCCTTCCCAGCCAGGACACCACCTATTTTCTGTCCTTCGATTATGACGACACCATTTTGGAGCGTATGCACGCCTGGGCCGTCCCCTATTCCCAGTGACTTCCCAGAAATCCCCGAACTTCGGTTCGGGGATTTTTTTGCAATTTCCACCGCCCCCCTCTTGCAAAGGCTTCGTTTGTTTGCTACACTAAAGCAAATGTGTTATATTACTTCCAAGGAGGTAACCCATATGATTACCATTCACAACCAGGGCATGTGCTGGCAGAAGGGCCAGCTGGTCCCGGCAGAAAAGACTCAGGCTGGCGTGGAAGGCACCATGTCCTATTCCATCCTGAAGGCACACAATACTTCGGGCTCCATGGAGCGTCTCTCCCTCCGCTTTGACGCCATGGCCTCCCATGACATCACCTATGTGGGCATCATCCAGACTGCCCGGGCCTCCGGCCTCAAGGAGTTCCCCTTGCCCTATGTGCTCACCAACTGCCACAACTCCCTGTGCGCGGTGGGCGGCACCATCAATGAGGACGACCACAACTTCGGTCTGTCCGCAGCCAAGAAGTACGGCGGCGAGTTTGTCCCCGCCCACCAGGCCGTCATCCACTCCTACATGCGGGAGCGGTACGCTGCCCCCGGCAAGATGATCCTGGGCTCTGACTCCCACACCCGGTACGGCGCATACGGCTGCATGGCCATTGGCGAGGGTGGCCCCGAGCTAGCCCGTCAGCTGCTGTGCAAGACCTACGACATCGCCTATCCCCAGGTGGTGGCCATCTACCTCACTGGCGCGCCTCGCCCCGGCGTAGGCCCCCAGGACGTGGCCCTGGCTCTGGTGAAGGCCACCTTCCAGTCCGGCGCAGTGAAAAACGCCGTCATGGAGTTCTTCGGCCCTGGTGTGGCCAATCTGTCCATGGACTACCGCTCCGGCATCGACGTGATGACCACTGAGACCACCTGTCTGTCCTCGGTGTGGCAGACCGACACCCACACCCAGACCGCCCTCACCCTGCTGGGCCGTGGGGCCAGCTACCACCAGATGCAGCCCAGCGAGGGCGCCTACTACGACCGGGTAGTGCATGTGGAGCTGGACAAGGTGCAGCCCATGATCGCCCTGCCCTTCCACCCCTCCAACGCCTTCCCCATTGCGGAGTTCCAGGCCAACATGGAAGACATGCTCCACATGGTGGAGCAGAACACCCGGGAGCAGTTGGGCATTGAGCCTCCCGCTCCCCTGTCTGCCAAGATCCGTGACGGCAAGTTCCATGTGGATCAGGCCGTCATCGCCGGTTGTTCCGGCGGCACCTACCAGAACCTGCGCCGAGCTGCCGAGATTCTGGGCACCACCCCCACCGGATCCGACCACTTCTGGCTATCCTGCTACCCCGGCTCCATGCCCGTCATGCAGGAGCTGACCCGCCAGGGCTACATCACCACCCTGATGGCCGCCGGCGCCTCGGTACGCTCCTGCTTCTGCGGCCCCTGCTTCGGCGCCGGAGACGTGCCCGCCAACGGTGCTTTCTCCATCCGCCACTCCACCCGGAACTTCCCCAACCGGGAGGGCTCCAAGCCCGGCGAGGGCCAGGTGTCCTATGTGGCCCTCATGGACGCCCGGTCCATTGCCGCCACCGCCAAGATGGGCGGCGTGCTCACCGCTGCCGACCAGCTGCCCGAGGTTCCCAACGACCGGGCCGACGAGCAGTGGAGCTACGACGGCTCCTCCTATCAGGCCCGGGTGTACTACGGCGTGGGCAAGGCCAACCCCGACGAGGAGTTGGTGTTTGGCCCCAACATTGCCGACTGGCCGGAGCAGATTGCCCTGCCGGAGAACCTGATGCTCACCGTGGCCTGCGCCATCTACGACCCCGTCACCACCACCGACGAACTGATTCCCTCTGGTGAGACTTCCTCCTACCGCTCCAACCCTCTGCGTCTGTCTGAGTTTGCCCTGAGCCGCAAGGACCCCCAGTATGTGCCCCGTGCCAAGGAGATTCAGAAGGTGGAGCAGCTGCGCCGCCAAAATCCCCAGGATCCCCAGGTGCTGGCCGCAATGGCAGGCTATGACCCCGCCACCACCGGCTTGGGCTCCCTGGTCATGGCCCTGAAGCCCGGCGACGGCTCCGCCCGGGAGCAGGCCGCCTCCTGCCAGCGTGTGCTGGGCGGCTGCGCCAACATCGCCCAGGAGTACGCCACCAAGCGTTACCGCTCCAATGTGGTCAACTGGGGCATGCTCCCCTTCATCGCCTCTGAGCTGGAGCAGCTGAACCTCCAGCCCGGTGACCGGGTGTATATCCCTGGCATCCGCGCCCTGCTCCAGGGCGACGGTGAGACCGTGGAGGCCCAGGTGCTGCGAAACGGTACTTCTACCCCCGTCACCCTCTCCCTCCCCGGCCTGACCCGAGAGGAGCGAGACATCATCCTGGCTGGCTGCCTCATCAACTATTACGCGCAATAACAGCAGAAAACATCGACACGCTTCTCGAAAATGCCAGCATTTTCGAGAAAAGATACAGCCCGCTGCATACATCCTTGGGTCAAACAACGACCCAAGGCTACACTTGCGAGCTGAGAAGTGTTTTTCCCGATGCGCATGTCCCCGGGAAAAACAGATTTCGATTTATTTTCCCGCTCTCGGCGGGAAAACTCTGCCGAGGGCTTATCCTATTAGTAAGAACGGGTTGCACTTAACGTGCAACCCGTTCTTCTTGGTAAAAGCCCGCCTGAGCCAGTCTGCGGCGAAGCAAACTGCCCAGGGCAATGGCAAGGACGATTTTCCCCACGTCAAAGGGAATGAAGGGGGTCACGCACAGCCCCATAGCCACACCCACGGTGTAGCCCCCCTGCCAGCAAAACCAGGCGGTGCCCAGCAGATAACACAGGGCAGTACCCAAAATCAACCCCAACCCATGCAACCACTTGGCCCGGGTGTGGTCCACGATCCAGCCCCCTACCAGAGCCATGGGGAGATACCCCAACAGATAGCCGCCGGTAGGGCCCAACAGTGCTCCGGCTCCGCTGGCAAACCCTGCAAAGACAGGAAGCCCCGCCAGCCCCACCAACAAGTAGACCAGGCAACTCACGGTACCCCACTTCCACCCCAGCAGATACACCGCCAGGTAGATGGCCAAGTTGGCAAAGGCCACCGGTACCGGGCCAATGGGCACGGAAAAGGGACTGAGCACACAAATGACTGCCGCCAGCACGCCACAGCTGCACAGGGTCTGGATGGTATTATGCTTCATATGTCATCCTCCGATTGTATACTAATTTTATCTATAAGTATACAATATAACTTTTCCCCTGTCAACCGCTTGCCTTTGCCCCCAATGTGTGATACTTTAGATGGGATTACTTTATGAAATTGTGAGGGACGAACCGTGGCAAACGTGAAGTACCTATTCCAGCGCGTGATGAACATGAACTATAAGGCCATGTGGGAGAAGATCAGTTCCATCCGCAAAAAGACCGGGCGGTCCCGGCTGGCCATTTTCCGGGATATGAAGGACTGTGCCGTGAAGTACGGGGCAGGTTATATGGACTATGACCTGTTTGAGATGTACAATCTGACCGACCAACAGCGGGACACCTACCTCACCCGTGGCCGCAACAACGCCCTGGTGGTGAAATACAACGACAAGGCCTACACCGGCCAATTTGACGACAAGGTGCAGTTTAACACCCTCTTTGGAGCCTATCTCCACCGGGACTGGGTGCCGGTGACCGGGGAAAACCGGGAGCAGGTGATAGCCTTTTTGTCCAAGCATGAGGTCTTTATGGCCAAGCCCTCCCGGGGTAGCTGTGGCTGGGGCATTGAGAAGCTCCACACCCAGGACTTCCCCTCTCTGGACGCTCTCTATGACCATCTGGTAGAGCGGGCCCCCAATCTGGAGCTGGAGCAGGTGCTGGAGCAGCACCCCCAGGTGTCCGCCATCTATCCCGGCTCCATCAACACTGTGCGCATGGTGACCATCCGGGGCAAGCATGGAAAGGTGTATCTGGTTACCGCCATGTTCCGCATCGGCAACGGTAAGTTTGTGGACAACTTCAACAGTGGCGGCATGGTGGCCCCCATGGACCCCCAGCAGGGCGTGGTCATTGACCGGGCCTTGGACAAAGCCAAGAACCTGTACGAAAACCACCCCGCCACCGGCACCCCCATCAAGGGCTTCCACTTCCCCGACTGGGATAAGGCGGTGGATATGGTCTCCCAGGCCGCTCAGGTTATCCCCCAGGTGGGCTATGTGGGCTGGGACGTGTGCTTCACCCCCACAGGCCCCTGTCTGGTGGAGGGCAATCCTTTCCCCGGCCACGACATCTATCAGCTGCCGGTGCACACCCCGGATAAAATCGGCATCATGCCTCGGTTCCGGGAGATTGAGGCTGAAGAGCAGTCAAACGGGTAAAAAAATCCCCTCGGCTTCGAGCCGAGGGGATTTTTTTATAGATAATAGGCCAATCGGGGGCTGCCATCTTCCAGATAGATGGTTCCGCAATGGGTAAAGCCCATCTTTTCCAGTAAGCGCTGCATGGGGATATTATCCGCATGGGTATCAATGCGCAGCTGGCGGCAGTGGGCCCGACACCAGGCCAGACAATGGGCAGCAGCTCCCTTTCGGGCTCCGCCGGTGGCCACCCGGTGGGCCACCCCGTAGTCGCCCTGATCCGGCCACCCATCCCCTTCGATGTAGGAATAGGTGGGATCCCCCTGGGTGTGGAAGGCAAAGGCTGCCACAATGGTTCCGTTTTCCATACACACAAATCCGTGCCCCAGCTGGATGTCCTGCTGGATCTGCTCCGCCGTGGGCTTGTCATCCCCCCACTGGTTGGGGTTGCCCGAGGCGGCCATGAAGGCCCGTGCCTGGGCGTACAGCTGCTCCAGGGCAGGGAGATCCTTGGGGTTGGATCTGCGAATCAAATAACTTTTTCCATGGTTCATGCTCATTCCACCGTTTTCAAACTTTCTACCATATCCACTTTTTTCAGCTTAAAGTGGGCCACCACATTAACGATGAGGGAGAACAGGGCGGTCATAGCTGCGGCCAACACATAGGCATACAGAGGAGCGGTACGCCCGAACATAACCAGGTCCACCTCCACCGTCACCACCATCCAGCTGTGGAGGAAGCGGCCCAGCACCAGACCCAAGGCCACGCCGAAGATGGTGAGGAACACATTCTCCCGCAATACGTATGCGGTGGTCTCCCGATCATAGAACCCAAGCACCTTCAAGGTGGCCAGTTCCCGCATGCGCTCGGTGATGTTGATGTTGGTCAAGTTGTACAGCACCACAAAGGCCAGGGCGGCAGCCGCTACAATGATGATGACCACAGCGTAGTTGATGGCGTCCATACTGTCCTCGAAACTGTCCCGAATGGTGGCAATGTAGGAGTACGAACTCACCCCATCCAGTTTCATGAGAGCTTCCGAGGTCTGGTTGGACACGTCTACCCCCACCCCGTCCCGGTAGCCCAGGAGAATCACATTGTCCTCCACACTTGGGCCAAACAGCTGGGTGTACAGGTCCTGAGTCATGTAGATATAGTGGTTGACGTAGTTTTCCGTAATATCGGTGACCACCACTTCCACCCGTTTGTCTCCGTTGAGGGTGATGGTGTCCCCCACCGACACATCCAGCAGTTCAGAGAGTTTCTCGTCAATGACCACGCCGTCCTGGATCAGGTTCACCTGGGAGTGGTCGCTGCGGTGGCGAAGCTCCACAAACTGCTCAAATTCCTCCTGGTCGGACACAGCAAACAGGTACGCATCGTAGGAGATGCCGGTGGAGGAGGTCTCCACCAACTCCTGATAGGAGAACAGGTAGTCATCCACCGCCTCCTCGCCGTTGAGGAAACTCTGTACCTCCCGGTGTTGCTCCTCGGTCAGATCCTCATGGAGGCCCACCGTGGCATCATACTGGGAAATCTCATCAAACTGCTTGTTCAGCACGTCAAAGATGGACTCGTGGAGCCCAAACCCGGTGACAATCAAGGCGGTGCACCCGCCAATGCCAATGACCGTCATCCAGAACCGCTTTTGATAGCGGAACAGGTTGCGCATGGTCACTTTCCAGGTAAAAGACAGTCTGCGCCAAAGGGGCTTAATATATTCCAAAAACACCCGCTTGCCCGCCTTGGGCGCTCTGGGCCGCATAAGGTTGGCCGGTGTATCCACCAAAGTGGACAGGCAGGCCCACACCGCGGCACCGGTGGTACACGCCACCGCCGCCAGCACCGCCAGGACAAACAGAGGCAGCTGCATCTTGTACTCCAGCCCCGGGATGGCATACATGATCTCAAAGGCGTTGGCAATCACCGCCGGGATGAGAGTGGCGCCAATGCCCAGACCCATGAGACCACCCACCAAGCTGGCCACCAGAGCGTAGCCCACATATTTCCACGAAATAGCCAGCCGGGAGAAACCCAGAGCCTTTAGCGCGCCGATCTGGGTGCGCTGCTCCTCCACCATACGGGTCATCGTGGTCAGGCAGGCCAACGCCGCCACCACAAAGAAGATGACGGGGAAAATGCTGGATAGGTTCTCCACACGCTCGGCATCCTGGGCATAGCCCACAAAGCCGGTGTTGGTGTTGCGCCCCAGCACATACCACTCACAGGCTGCCATCTCGTCCAGTTCCTTCTGCCCCTGGTCAATATCCGCCTGGGCCTGGTCCAGTTCCGGCTGTGCATCCGACTTGGCCTGCTCATACTCACGCAGGCCCTTGTGGTACTCCGCCTCTCCCTGATCCAGCTCTGCCTTGGCCTGGGCAAGCTGGCTGCGGCCCTGCTGCTCCTCCCGGTCCAGGGTGTTTTGACCCGCCTGGTATTCCTCTTGCCCCGTGCGGATCTCTTCTGCCGCCTGGGTCAGTTGGCTCAGCGCTCCATCCAGTTCCGCCTGGGCATCGTCCAGCTGCTTTTTCACTTCATCCAGCTGGGCGTACCCTTCCGTCAACTTGGCCTGAGCCTCGTCCAGCTGCGCCTTCTGAGGGGCCAGCTGCTCCACCATCTGGTCGTACATAGGGGTGCCCTCAAAGGGCTTCAAAGCGTCCCAATAGGCCTCATAGCCCTGGGTGACCTGGGCCTGCTGGGCATCCAGCTGCTCCAGATTCTCCTGGTAAGCTGCCAAGCCCTGCTCATATTTCTTCTGGCCCTGCTCATATTCCTTCTGGCCCTGCTCATACTGGGTCTGCGCCTGGTCCAGTTTGGCCTTGGCCTCGTCCAGCTGCGCCTGGCCGTCTTTCACCTTCTGTTCCAAGGTGGCAAGGCCCTGTCGGTAGTCCTCCCACCCCTGGTCCAGCTCCGTTCGAGCGTCCGCCAGCTCTTGGGCGGCCTCGTCCAGTTCCGCTTTGGCATCTGCCAGCTCCTTACGGGCATCGTCCAGCTTTTGCTGGGCCTCTCCCCGCACTTCCTGGTCCCGCAGCCCCGCCCGCTCCTGGGCCAGTCCGTCCAGACCGTCCACCAGGGCGGTCATCTGATCTTCATAGGTCTGGCTGTAGCTGTCCAGCTGGGCCAACCCTTCCCCAGTGAAGTACGCGGTGGTGTATACATCCAGGTTGAAATTCTCCCTGGGAATGTACACCATGGCATCCACGCTGCCGTTGCCCAAACTGGATGTGCCACGGTCCGTGCTGATGTACAGAGGACTTTGCACCGTACCCACGATGGTGAAGGTGGTGCGCTCCAGGCTATCCTGGTCCCCCTCCTCCAGGGTCACCGTGAGGGTGTCCCCCACATCCAATCCCAAGGCGGTGAGAAGCAGCTCCTCGGTGACGCACTCGTCCGCCTGCTCCGGCATCCGCCCTCGCACCAGATTCAGCAGGTTCAACTCTTCCGGCACCGAACGCAGGGACACAATGCTGTCCACCGCTGTGGCATCCACGCTCCACGCGCCCTCTACCTGCTCCACTCCATCGGCTTGGGAGAGGGCCTGCAAATCCTCCTCCGTCAAGCCCATGGTGGACATCACATAGCCGTCCATGAGGTGGTGGGCGTCATAGTAATTGTCTGCGGTGTACTCCATGTCCGGGGCCGTGGCCCGCAGTCCCACCAAAAAGGCCACAGCCAAGGCGGACAGGAGCAAAATCGAGATAAATCGACTGTATGTACGGCGAATTTCCCGCAGGAAGTCCGTGAGCAGTCTGTTCTTTCTGGTCACCATTCAATCGCCTCCACCGGCGTGGGATGCGGATTGCAGGTCATCTCCTCCACACGCCCGTTTTTGATGTGAATGACACGGTTCGCCATGGGGGTCAGGGCCGTATTGTGCGTGATGACCACCACCGTCATGCCGTGCTGGCGACAGGTGTCCTGCAAGAGCTTCAAAATGGCCTTGCCGGTGACGTAGTCCAAAGCTCCGGTGGGCTCGTCGCACAACAGCAGCTTGGGGTTTTTGGCCAGGGCGCGGGCGATGGCCACCCGCTGCTGCTCGCCGCCGGAGAGCTGGGCCGGGAAGTTGCTCAACCGGTGTCCCAATCCCACATGCTCCAACACATCTTTGGCGTCCAATGGATCTTTGCAAATCTGCGCTGCCAGTTCCACATTTTCCAGCGCCGTCAAATTCTGCACCAGGTTGTAAAACTGGAAGACAAATCCGATGTCGTTGCGCCGGTACTTGGTCAGCTGTTGGGCGTTGAAGTCACTGACCTTTGTCCCGTCCACCAAAATCTCACCGCTGGTGCAGGCGTCCATGCCGCCCAACATATTCAGAACCGTGGTTTTTCCCGCTCCGGATGGCCCCACAATAATGGCAAATTCCCCTTTTTCAATGTGGAAATTCACCCCATCCACCGCTTTGATGGTCACCTCTCCCATGATATACTCCTTGCGCACGTCTTTGAAAGAGATATAACTCATAATTACCACCATCCCGCTATATTGTTATCGTAACTATATAGTACACGTTCTTTCCTCCGCCTGCAATCCTTCCTCCACATTGTTCAAAAAAAGTTTATCAATCCCAGTTGGTCTCCTGTGTTATCATTGACTAACCTCCCATCTTTTCGGTACAATCATCCTCAGATAAGGGAGTAATTGGCGGCGCTTTCCCGCGCCGTGGCCTGGTCAACATACTGGCGGCGTGTCCGTCTGGTCGGGTCTGAAACAGTGAGACTTATCCGCTGCATAGGCGGAGAGTCTCTTTTTTTGTGCTCGTTTTTCATTTTTCAGAAAGGTTTGAATGGTATGGGATTTTTGGAATTGTTTATTTTGGCTGTGGGCCTTGCCATGGATGCCTTTGCCGTGTCCATCTGCAAGGGATTGTCCATCCGCACGTTGAAGCTCAAGCACTGCCTGGTGGTAGGCCTTTGGTTTGGCGCTTTTCAGGCGTTGATGCCCACCCTGGGCTACTTTTTGGGCTCCACCTTTGCCCAGCTAGTGCAGGCTCTGGACCACTGGATTGCCTTTGTGCTGCTTCTCATCATTGGCGGCAACATGATTCGGGAGGCTATGAGTGGAGAGGACGAAGAGGTCTCCCCCTCTCTGGCCGCCGGAGGTATGTTCCTGCTGGCGGTGGCCACGTCCATTGACGCGCTGGCCGTAGGGGTCACCTTTGCCTTTTTAAAGGTGAACATCTGGGCCGCCGTGGCCCTCATCGGCGTGTGCACCTTTGTCATCTCAGCTGCCGGTGTGAAAATCGGCAACGTATTCGGCGCCCGGTTCAAGTCCAAGGCAGAGCTGTTTGGCGGCGTGGTGCTGGTGCTCATCGGCTGCAAAATTCTCGTGGAACATTTGGGCCTTCTCAGCCTGTAAGAGCAGTTGACGACGGAGCCGCCGGGTGCTACAATCGAGAAAAAAGCACAGGAGGTTTTTCCCATGTCTGCAACTCGTATTCCTTTCTCTACCTTGCCCGACGGAACAGCTGTGGAGGAGCTGATCCTCACCAATGGCGCCCTTCGCTGCTCCATCCTCACCTATGGCGGAGCCATCCGCTCCCTGGTTGTGCCGGACAAAGACGGCAATCCTGTGGATGTGGCCCTGGGCTTTGATACCATGGAGGACTACATGAGCCAGACCTGCTACATCGGCGCTCTCATTGGCCGCTTTGGCAACCGCATTGGCAAGGGCAAGTTCACTTTGAACGGCGTGGACTACACCCTGGCCACCAACAACGGCCCCAACCACCTCCACGGCGGCGACATCGGCTTTGATAAGAAGATCTGGACGGTGGAGTCTCAGACGGACAACCAGGTAGTGCTCTCCCTCACCAGCCCCAACGGCGAGGAGAACTACCCCGGCAACCTCACGGTTATCGTCACCTACACCTTGCAGGAGGACGGGCTGTCCATTGCCTATCACGCCACCACTGACGCCGACACCCTGTGCAACCTCACCAACCACTGCTACTTCAACCTCTCCGGCCACGCCAGCGGCCCCGTGGGGGAGCAGACCATCTCCATCCAGGCTCAGTCCTACACCCCCACCGACGCCGGTTCCATCCCCACTGGTGAGATCGCCAGCGTGGAGGGCACTCCCATGGACCTGCGTACTCCTGTGGCCATTGGCGCACACTGGGACGACGATTTTGAGCAGCTGACTATGGCCCGTGGTTATGACCACAACTGGGTGCTGGACGGCCATGCCGGACAGCTGCGCCACGTGGCCACCGCCCACTCCTCCGCCACCGGCATCACCATGGAGGTACATACCACCACCCCCGGTATTCAGTTCTACTCCGGCAACTACATGGATGGCTGCCCGACGGGCAAAGATGGCGCCCCCTACGACAAGCGCTGGGGCTTCTGCCTGGAGACCCAGAACTTCCCCGATGCCCCCAACCACGAGAATTTCCCCTCTGCCGTGCTCCATGTGGGAGAGGTCTATCGGGAAGAGACTGTGTACAAGTTCGTTTAACAACTACATAAAAAAGGCCTGTTGCTCTCTGCAACAGGCCTTTTTATTATTTCATTACGTCTTTGTTCTTCCAGAAGTACTCAATGCCGGAGTACACGGTGGTAATCACAATCACCCACACGCACACATGAACCAGAACCTCGGGAATGGGCAAGTGCATCAGGCACAGGCACACCATGGTGGAGAAGGTTTTCACCTTGCCCGACCAGGCAGCAGCAATCACCCGACCATTGTCCACGGCGATGAGGCGCAGACCAGACACGGCAAACTCCCGGGCCACCACAATGACCAGAGCCCACACGGGGAGCATACCCACCGAGGCAAACCAGATCATGGCGGTGATCACCAGAATCTTATCCGCCAGGGGGTCCATGAATTTACCAAAGGTGGTCACCTGGTTGTAATGCCGGGCCACATATCCGTCGGCGAAGTCGGTGACGCTGGCCACCACAAACACGGCCAGGGCCCAATAGGCACTGGTCTCCATATTCAGGTACCAGACCACCAGATATACGGGGATCAAAATCACCCGCAGCATGGTCAATTTATTGGCGGTATTCCATTCCATGTCGTTCACTCCTCAATTTCGCCCGTGAGATCCCCGTCAGACATACCGGTGATCCGGACCCACACAAATTCTCCTGCCTTTACGTCGCCCGCAGCGGTAAACAGCACCCGGCCGTCAATGTCCACCGAGTCGGCGTAGGTGCGGCCCACAAAGCACCCTTCATTGGCATCAAATCCCTCACACAAAACCTCCATGCAAGTGCCCAGGCGCTCCTGGTTGTACTCGTCCATGATGCGGGACTGGAGGTCCACCACCAGCTCCACCCGGCGAGCCGCCACCTCGGGATCCACCTGGTTTTCCATGGCCGCAGCCAAGGTGCCCTCCTCAGGGGAGAACTGGAACACACCGGCCCGCTGGATCTTCTGCTCTTTGAGGAACTCACACAGCTCCTCAAACTCCTCCTTCCCTTCTCCGGGCAGACCACAGATGAGGGAGGTACGGATCACCACCTTGGGCATGGCGGCCCGAAGCTTGGCAAAGAGGGTCTCGATCTCGGCCTTGGTGCTGCGCCGACGCATGGCCTTCAAAATGCCGTCGTTGGCGTGCTGGATGGGAATGTCCAGGTACTTGACGATCTTCCGCTCCTTGGCGATGACCTCAATGAGCTCGTCGGTGACCGCCTCGGGATAGAGGTAGTGGAGACGAATCCAGTGGAAGGGCAGCTTGCACAGCTCGCGCAGCAGCGCCGCCAGCGTGGTGGGCTCCTCCAAATCCTGACCGTAGCGGGTGATGTCCTGGGCGATGACGATGAGCTCCTGCACCCCGTTGTCCGCCAGCTTCTGGGCCTCCTCCAGAATATGCTCCATGGAGCGGCTGCGGTAGCGGCCCCGGAGCTTGGGGATGATACAGAAGGCGCAGCCGTTGCTGCACCCCTCCGCAATTTTCAGGTATGCGGTGTAGGGGGGTGTGGTGACCATCCGCTCCCCGTCCTCGTAGGTGCGGTGGATGTCCCCGAAGTGCTGGGCCTCTTCCCCGGCCATGAGCGCCTCAATGGCGGACACCACGTCGGTGTAGCTGCCGGTGCCCAGCAGGCCGTCCACCTCGGGCAACTCGGTGCGGATGTCCTGGGGGTAGCGCTGGGACAGGCACCCGGTGACCAGCAGCTTTTTCAGCTGCCCCTCTTTCTTCAGCTGGGCCAGCTCCAAAATGCAGTCGATGGCCTCGCTCTTGGCCGCCTCAATAAACCCGCAGGTGTTGAGGACCGCCACGTCCGCCCCCCGGGGCTCCCCGGTGACGTTGTAGCCAGCGGCCCGGCACAGGGCCATCATCTGCTCGGTGTTCACCAGGTTTTTAGAGCAGCCCAGAGACTGGAATGCCACGGTATAACTCATTGGTTCCATCCTTTCACTCCGCCTCTTGCTCCACCTGGCTCAGCACCCGGGAGATCTCCTCCCAGCCAAAGCCACGGCGGGCCAGATAGGCAGACACTTTTTTCAGTTCTTCCCGGGTGGGCGCTGCCCCCCGAAGCTTCTTTTCCACCAGGGCCCGGAGCTTGTCGTCCCCCTGGTCCCGCTCCTCCATGGCCTCGTCCCAGAACTCTCTGGGGACACCACGGCGGTACAGCTCATCCCGAATCTTGGCCGGGCCGTAGCCCTTGCGGCTGTAGTGGCGCACCACCGTGGAGGCGTACTCCCGGTCGTCCACCAGCCCCACCTGGGCCATGCGCTGGGCCACCTCCTGGGCCAGCTCCCGGCGCTGCTGCCGCTGCTCCTCCCCCTCCTGAGGGTCTCTCGTTCTGGGGGACTTGGCGGACAGCTTGCGCTCCAGCTCCCGCTGGGACATGGGCCGGGCGGCCAGAAGGGTGAGGGCCTTGTTGTTCAGCTTAGCCTTCTCCTGGGCCTGTTTGAGCCCCTCCAGCTGCTCCTCACTCAGCTCCATCCCGGCGTAGAGGGAAAAGGACACCACGTCCGCCTCCCCTACCCGCAGCAAGGTGCCGTCCTCCAGCCACACCAGCCACCGCCCCTCAATCCGGGACGATGGCTCTAGCTTTAAAAGTTTCATCCTTCAAAGTCGTCGGCGGACACATCCACGGCCCGACCGGCGGCCCGAGCAGCAATCTGGGACTGCCGGCTCATGAGCTTGAAGGAGTTGGCACGGATCTGATCCTCAATCTCCTGGGCTACCTCGGGGTTGTCGGTGAGGTACTTCTTCACCGCATCCTTGCCCTGGCCCAGGCGGGTCTCACCCATGGAGAACCAGGAGCCGGACTTCTGGATGAGGTCCAGCTTCACGCCCAGATCCACCAGCTCACCCAGCTTGGAAATGCCCTCGCCGTACATAATCTCAAACTCCGCCTCCCGGAAGGGGGGAGATACCTTATTCTTCACGATCTTCACCCGGGTACGGTTACCCACCACTTCGGTGCCATTCTTCAGAGCCTCTACCCGGCGCACTTCCATACGCACCGAGGCGTAGAACTTCAAGGCACGGCCACCGGTGGTGACCTCGGGATTGCCGTACACCACGCCCACTTTCTCACGGAGCTGGTTGATGAAGATGACCACACAGTTGGTCTTGGCAATGGAACCGGCCAGCTTGCGCAGGGCCTGGCTCATCAGGCGGGCCAGCAGACCCACGTGGGAGTCGCCCATGTCGCCCTCAATTTCCGCACGGGGGGTCAGGGCGGCCACAGAGTCCACCACCACCACGTCAATGGCGCCGGAGCGCACCAGGGCCTCGCAGATCTCCAGCCCCTGCTCGCCGGTGTCCGGCTGGGAGATAAGCATGGAGTCGATGTCCACGCCCAGAGCACGGGCATAGGTGGGATCCAGGGCGTGCTCGGCGTCAATAAAGGCCACCTCGCCGCCTCGCTTCTGGGCCTCGGCCACCACATGGAGGGCCAGGGTGGTCTTACCGGAGGATTCCGGGCCGTAAATCTCAATGATACGTCCCTTGGGTACGCCGCCAATGCCTAGGGCGATGTCCAAAGACAGGGACCCGGTGGGGATGGCCTCCACCATCACGTCGGCGTTTTCGCCCAGGCGCATGATGGAGCCCTTGCCAAAGTCCCGCTCAATCTGGGCAATGGCGGTCTCTAAAGCTTTCTTCTTATCCGATGCAGGGCCCACAGGATCTACGGGCTTTTTCTTATCTGCCATATGTCATTCGTCCTTTCCTTGCGTTTGTATGGGTTCCAGGATGCCCTCCACCACACGCCAGTGATTGCCGGGGTCCCGGAAGCTGTGTACCTGAACAAAGCCCCGGTCCTCCATCAACTTCTGGACCGCAGGGGCTTGGTCGTATCCAATTTCAAAGGCCAACTTGCCCTCCGGGCGCAGGGCCCACTTCCAGTGCAGGGTAATGGCCCGGTAAAAGTCCAGGCCGTCCTCTCCCCCGTCCAGGGCCATGTGGGGCTCGTAATCCCGCACCGAGGGGTCCAGCTCCTCCTCCACCACACGCCTGGGAATGTAAGGAGGGTTGCAGAGAATCAGGTCAAAGTCGCCCAACTCTCGATCCGGTGTCTCCAGGGCGTTGGCCCGCACCAAGCTTACCTGATCGGAGAGCTGGTTGCGCAGCACGTTCTGCCTTGCCACCTCCAGGGCCTCCTCCGACCAGTCTGCCAGCACCACCTGGGCGTTGGGGCAGTTATAGGCCAGAGCCAAGCCCACACAGCCGCTGCCAGTGCACAAATCCAGCACCCGGGCCTGGGGCAGGTCCCGTATCGCCAGTATCCCCCGCTCCACCAGCAGTTCGGTGTCCGGGCGGGGAATGAGTACCTGAGGGGTGACGGTGAGGGTGAGGCCGTAAAACTCCCACTCCCCGATCAGATAGGCAATGGGTTCCCCAGCCAGTCTGCGCTGCAACAGCTCCCCCACCTGCTGCTTGGTCTGTTCCCCTGCGTACAGGGACAGATCTCGCAGCACCTCTTCCCGGCGCTTGCCCAGAGCGGCGCACATCAGCTCCATAGCCTCCAGCTGGGCCTGCTCCACCCCCATCTCTTTGAGGGTGCGGCGCACATCTAAGTAAATGTCATTATACGTCTGCACGTAGCTGCCTCCTTCTCACCAGGCATCGGCGCCTTTTTTCTCCGGCAGCACCAGATTCAAGGCGGTGATGGCAACCTCAATCATGCTCTCATCCGGCTCAAAGGTGGTGAAGTTCTGCATCCACATGCCGGGAGCACGCAGTGCTCGGCACAGAGTGTTGTCATGCCCGCCCACATAGCGGTTGAACTCGTAGGTCACCCCCACAATGATGGGCAATAGCACCAGGTGGAGCGCCATACGCAGCAGGGTGTTTTTGATCTCCAAGGGGGTGAAAATCACGATGGAGAGAAAAATGGACACCACAATCACCACAAAGAGGAAGCTGGTGCCGCAGCGGGGATGGTGGCGGGGCTGCTTTTTCACATTCTCTACGGTGAGCTCCAGTCCATTTTCATAGCAGTAAATGGCCTTGTGCTCCGCCCCGTGGTAGGAAAACACCCGGCGCATCTCCTTGGTGCGGGAGCACAACCACAAATAGCACAGGAAAATAGCCACCTTCAGCACGCCTTCCAGCACCGCCTGCACCCACAGGGGCATCTGAGGCCACACCAGACGAACCAGCCCCGTGATGGCAGTGGGGAGCAAAATAAACAGCCCCACCGAAAATGCAATGCCCAAAGCCGCGGCGATGGTGACAAAGATGGACATGGCCTTTTCTTGAGTGAAATGCCGCTCCAGCCACTGTTCCAGCCAGCCCGGTTCCTCCTCTTCCTGCTCCTGGCCGTCCTCGGAAACCTCGGCCGAGTGCATCAGCGCCTTCACCCCGTGCACCATGGCAGAGCCAAAGACAAATACGCCCCGCACCAGAGGCAGCGAAGCCCACTTGCTCCGGGGCTTATTGCGGGTGGTGGTGATATCCAACTCGCCGTTGGGCTTGCGCACCACCACCGCCCGCTTCTCCGGGCCCTGCATCATAATTCCTTCAATCAAAGCCTGACCACCACAGGTGGTCTTATACGGCGTCCCACAGGGGGACGCGGGTTGTTTTGCCATGGGAATGACTCCTTTATCTTACGCATCCAGGGGGTTCCACGGAAGTTCCCCCTGTCGCCCTTCCACGCAACATCTTAGCAGATGGCAGGAAAAATAACAAGGGCTTTCGTACATTTGTTTCATTATTCCAAGGTCATGGGCAGACGTAAGGTGACCACGCAGCCGCCGCCCATAGCGTTTTCAATGTCCAGCGTGCCGCCGTGGCAGGTGACGATCTCCTCGCACACCGCCAGTCCGATACCGGAACCGCGGGCCTTGGACGAGCCCTTATAGAACTTGTACTTGACGTAGGGCAGCTCTTCCTCCGGCACGCCGGGGCCGTAGTCCCGCACCCGAATGGCCACCACATTCCCTTCAGGATGGATGGACACATCCACCTTACCACCCGAACCGCCATGCTTGTCGGCATTGTCCAGCAGGTTGCAGAACACCTGACGCAGCCGCTCCGGGTCGCCACTGATGGGGGGAAACTCCTCTTCGCACTCGATGTAGTCCAACACCAGGCCCTTGCGGCGGAAGAACTCCCGGTAGGTATACACCGCGTCCTCCAGCTCCGCTTTGATGTCGATGGGCTCCACGGACAGGTTAAACCGCCCGGTCTCAATGCGGGAGAACTCCAACAGTTCCTCCACCATGTTGGTCAGGCGGCGGGCCTCAGAGACGATGATGCCCATGCCCTTTTTCACGTCCTCAGCGTCCCGCACCTCGCCGTTGTACAGAGTCTCAGCCCAGCCGTTGATGGCAGTAAGGGGGGTACGCAGCTCGTGGGACACGGAGGAGATAAACTCCGATTGGGTCTTCTCCGCCTGGTCAATTTTCAGGGACATGTCGTTGATGGCGTCCACCAGCTGGCCCATCTCATCGTCCCCCCGCACTTCCATCTGTACCCCGTAACTGCCTGCGGCAATGCGCTTGGCAGTCTCGGTGACCCGGGTCACTGGCTCCAGGATCATGCGGATGAAGTAGGAGGCGTAGAGCACCATCAGGGCGATGATGATCATGCCAATCAGCACACTCACCCCCACCACCTTGAGCATCTGGGCCTGAAGCAGGCGCAGAGAGGTGACCAGACGCACCACCCCCACCACTGAGCCGTTGTACACAATGGGAGCAGAGGCGGCCATCACATAGTCCTGGGTGGAAGTGTCCTCTCCTCGCCAAGTGGCAATGGTTTTGGTGGAAATGGCATCTACAATGTCCTGCCCCTGGGGCGTGGCACCGGAAATATCCATGAGCGAGGTCATGAGCACCTCACCATCTGGAGTAAGAAACTGCACCTCAATGGTGGTTTTCTCCTCAAACTGGTTGATAAACTGGCGGGCTGCGTAGAGATAGGTGGTCTCGGTATAGTTTTGGAACATACCGGCCGCCGTCTGGGCCTTGCTCTCCAGGGTAGCCTGAATGGTAGCCAAATAGTAGTTGTAAATTGCCAGGGAAAAGGCGGACACCGCAATAGCCACAATGGCAAAGGTGGTCACCAGAGTATTGACCAGCCACCGGCGGCGCAGTACACCCCGGCGCACCCCCTTCTTCTTTCCCTGCTCCTCTTTCTGTTTGAGAAAGGGGATCTTCTTCCATATCATGATTGAATCCTCTCCATTTATTCCTTCGCCCTTTAGCAGCCCCATTTATAGCCAAAGCCCCACACCGTATTGATGTAGGTAGGACTTTGGGGGTCGTCCTCCAGCTTGATGCGCAGACGGCGAATGTTTACATCCACAATTTTCAGCTCGCCGATGTAGTCCTTGCCCCACACGGCATCCAGGATTTCCTCACGGGCCAGGGCCTTGCCCGGGTTATCCATAAACAGCTTGACGATGGAATACTCCACCTGGGTCAGCTTCACCCGCTGGCCGTTTTTCTCCAGGGTGCGGTTGCGGGTGTTGAGCAGGAAGGGCGGCTGGGAAATCTCGTCGGACTCTCGGGCCGGCTCCCCACCGGTGCGGCGATACAGCGCATCCACCCGGGCGGTAAGCTCCGCGGGAGAGAAGGGCTTGGTGACATAGTCATCTGCACCGGTCATCAAGCCAGTGACCTTGTCCATCTCCTGGGTACGGGCGGTGAGCATGATAATGCCAATCTGGGAGTTGCCCGCCCGAATGCGGCGGCACACCTCGAAGCCGTCCATCTCACCGGGGAGCATGATATCCAGCAAAGCCACACGCACATCCGGGTTGCGGGCAATCTGCTCCAGGGCCTCCTCACCGGTGCCTGCCTCAATGGTCTCATACCCTGCACGCTTGAGGTTGATGACCACAAAACTACGGATGTTGGATTCGTCTTCCAATACCAATACTTTTTTCATATATGCTCACTCCTTTGTCATTCGCTGTCCCACGCCGCAGTGATGAGGAAGAACCGCTGGGCCAATTCCTCTTGCTCCAGCCCGCAGTCCCACACGCTCTCATCCAAGGCGGCGGCATAAATGGTGGTGCTGTCTCGATACAAGGTCACCCGGCCCGGCAACATGGCCCGAGCCTCCCGGTTGCTTCCCGTCAGACGATAGATGGTCAGAAACGGCTGGGGTTTTGCCCCCTCTTCCCCGGAATAGTGGTAAAAGACCACCGAACGCTCCCCTCGATGGCTCAAAGAGTCGTCCCGGGCCACCGTAATGTGCTCCGGCCAACTGTCTGGCAGCACCAAGTACCACCCGTCGGTCTGGCAGTGATACGTCACGCAGCTCACCGCCAGACTGCCATTTCCATCCACCTGGCACCAATACACCACTGACTCCCCGGATTCTTCCGTCTCCTTGACGTTGGGCAACTGCATGGAGATGGGAATCTCCAGTATGCCGTCCTTGTTGATGTCCGAGAGCATGGCCCCCGTATCCACACGGGCAGTCACCTGACTGTATCCGGCCTCCTTGTTGTACGTGACGTTTCGCATCTGTCCGTTCTGCACCGTCAGCACATCGGTCAACGAGCCGCCGGAAAACAGGGACGAGGCAAACACCGCCGGGGTACCGTCAGACAGTTTGCCAGCCACCATGGAATAAATACCGTAAATTTCGTTGGACAGGCGTGCAGAGGAGGACATAGTCATCACACCGCCGCTGTAATCGTAATATTCCGCCAGATTGATGCCTTCTCCTGTGCTGTCCTGATGACAGACGACAATCTCCTTCACGCCATCCTTGTCCATATCAGAGACCAAGTAACTCTCATTATACGTGGTGCTCATCAGCTCATAGACTCCAGCATCCAACAGTGCGTAGGCCGAGAGGATATGTACCTTGGTACTCATCTGCCAGCTGACAATCAGGTCCAGCACGCCATCTCCCGTCACATCTTCATAGCCCACCGAATTGATGGAGGTTCCATCTCCTTCCACCACATAGGTCAGGCGATAGTTGTTGTCCGCCCCCTTGCGAAACAAGCATACCCGCAGGGGTTTCTCCTCGGCGGACGTCACACGAAGGAACACCGCCGCCATCTCCTGCTGTCCATCTCCGTTCAAGTCCAACAGCTGCACCGTGGAGGTGTTGTCTCCCGAACTGATGGTGGCATACTCCGCCCCCTGCTGGTCCATCACGTCTTGAATGGTGCTTTGTAGCTGGGAATACTCCTCTGGCAAAATGGGCAGAGCATACAACCCTTCCGCCTGCTCGAACATACATCCGCACAAACTCATCGACAGGAAAAGCAGCGTAGCACACAGCCCTACACCGCGCAACACTCGTCTGATCACCGTTCCAACCTCATTTCTTTTGCTGGGCTCCTCCCCGTTGGAAAACCATCCAGGGAGTCTAAGTCTTACCATTATAGTATGATACCACAATCCCCTGCCCTTGCCTATGCTTATTTTCACCTTCTGGAGGTTATTTTTTTATTTTCTTCTTTACAAAGGCTGGATTATCTGCTATACTATCCTAGCGTTCAAGATGCGCCCGTAGTTCAATTGGATAGAGCGTCAGATTCCGGTTCTGAATGTTGGGGGTTCGAGTCCCTTCGGGCGTACCAAGCTGAAAAGCCCTGAAAGCGTTGCACTGCAACACTTTCAGGGCTTTTTTCATGCTCTGGCGCAGTTTGGGAAAACCGCATTTAACCGCATCTGACACCATTTGGGTGGTTGCAAAAGTGGTTGCAAAATACTGTGGTCGGTTTAATCCAAGATGCATCAAACTTTTGCTGCGACAACCGTTTGCCAGACTTCTAAATACACAATTCGCCCGATTGTATTGATAGCCGCGCCAATCTGCTGTACAATTACATTGTTCCCTTCTTTGGAATCTGCATTTCCTGCCCCGGCGATGCAAAACGTCCCGGACCATCTGCCCTGGTGGTCCGGGACGTTTCTATTTCACCGGGATTGTCTCCGCAAGCAACGAATGCGCTTGAGCATCCAAGCCCCAGGCCCCGCAGTGGTACCAATGCCACTGCGGGGTTTTACCATTTATGTGGTCAGCACTTGGTGGCGTAGTCCAAGCTGATCCATCCGGCTCCGGATTTCAGCTTGCCCCAGCGTTTGGCGCCGGGGCCGTCCGCCTCCTCCACAATGGTGTACACGCCGGGCTGGATGACACCCCGGACGGCGGTATTGGTGCCGGGGCCGCTGCGGATGCGCAGTTCGGTCACGGATACCTTGACGGTGTAGGAGGGGGGTGTGGGCACGGAGGCCCCGCCACCCACCAGGGTCAGATCCGCCTTGCGCACGGCCGCCACCACCACGCCGCCGTAGGTGATGACGCAACGGTCGCCGCTGATCTCGCTGACGACATGATCCCGCTCATACACAAAGGATGCCAAACTTCCACCGTCGTAGGTTTTGGCCCCCTGCTTGAGGCGCACCGTGGAACCTTTGACAATTTCCTGGGCGGTGTTGGTGCTTCCACCGGTGGCAGGCGCCTGAGTGGCGCCCATAGCCTTGGACACATCGGTGCGGAAGGTGTCCATGGACTTGCCAAACTTGGGGAACCAGTGCATCACATCGGCGTGATTGCTGGCAATGCCTCGCTGGTAGCCCTCGCTGTGGCAGATGACCACACCGTCGGCCAGAGGGTTGAGGTTGTAGGTCTTGCACAGCATGGCGGTGAGCTCCACCGCCTCCTGGTACACCTTCTGGAAATAGCC
>NZ_NFHE01000016.1 GCF_002161235.1 Pseudoflavonifractor sp. An85 | reverse complement strand
GCTAAAACTTCTTCTTTGTCTGGACATAGTAATGAATCCTCTCTTTCGTATTGATTTTAGTATATCAGATTCATTAAAAATTGTCCGAAAAAGTGTCTTAATTTATGAGACCATTATAATAGCGCCGTTTGTTGTCAGCAGCCCGTTTCACGGTCTGCGTGTAGTTCCTTGTAAACTGACCTAAAGATATTTTCAAACAATTCATGTGCTTTCTTTCGGTGCGCTGGCAAAATTTTTGAGTCAGATCGTGCTATATAATTCCTAATTACTTCATTAAGTCTGACATACTCTCCGTTGACACCTTCAAGTTCAAAAAAAGATTCTTGGAACAATGTATCATATACTTCACTATATCCAGGAGTAACACTCAAAATCTCATAAAGCATATTAATACTAATTGCATCGTATCTACTTAATAAAGCCAAAATATTAGAAACGATGGGGTTATCCTTGTATTTCTCTAATAGTAACGATACTTCTTGTGAATTATAATCGGCCAACAGGTTATATCTTCTTTGCAAATACGGGTATCCATTATGTTTTATCAGATCCACGGCATAATAAATCTGTGCGGGATAACCCGTGAGATGTTGACTAATAGTTTCCAGACTATTTCGGTCCAGATCTAGTTGCTTTATTTGTGCTAAACGACGCAACAGGCCTTTTCTCTCCGATTTGTTTAGCTCCGGAACATTTAGGAAAAACGCAGAACTTATATTCCGGATTGATTCAAAATTGGTTTTATATCTAGTAATGATAACAAAAAGCATCTGGCAACACAATTTGGGGGATAGAATTATTTCTTTAAACCAGTCAGCTATATTTCCTCTATAGTCTAAAAGACATCCATCATCTTTAATAAGAATAATCTCTGAGAGCTTTGATATTTCCTTGGAAAGTTCAATTGCACACTCTATTTTTTCTGTAAAAGTTTTTGTGGCTATCTTTGGAAGTTCGTCTCCCTCTGTAAAACCAAGATCCTGAATTTTAACTATGAAATCTTCAATACTTTCTTGATAACTTAAAGATATCTGAGGAAAGTCATAATACGGAGGCATTATAGTTCCTTTGACTAGACAATGCCGAGCCAAGCTTTTGCGTCCAATATTCGGAAGGCCGCTGATGATAAATGTATTTATAGGAGGTTTGTCAAAATCATCTATGCGGGTTTCAAAATTATTGACTAAATCATTTCTTCCAACAAAGATCGTATTTCTATATTGAAATGCAGGATGGCGAGACCATTTTATATCTTTAGCTCTCTCGATAATTAGCTTAGCAGCTTTTGCTGGACGAGCGATATATTTCAAATTATAATCTTTAAGCCACTCAGGGATTCTGTCATCCGTATATTTCAATTCAGGATCAATAATTAGCGGATATACCCTGTCCAATGTATGTTCTTCAAGTTTTCTATGCGCTTCACCTAATTCGTGTTTAACCCAATTGCTATCAACAGCAAAACCTGAGAGGAGAATCACATATAAATCAGAATAGGCAAGAGTTCTATTGATTTCATCAATTGATTTTTCGCCAGCTTCAAAAGTCAATGCATCATATACAACCGAGTCTTTTCCTAATTTTTCTATAAGCTTATCAACAACCTCGTTACAATATCGAGTTTTGTCCTTGCTGCTATGAGAAATAAAAATGCGCATTTATATCACCCCTTAAATTGCATGTGATATGTTCATTATACTCGTTAAATTTACTAAAGTAAATAAACTTTATATAAAAACGCTGCCCAACGGGACTATGGACAGCAATTTATATTTTCAAATGCGGAAGCGGTCTGGCGTTTCCATTTCCGATACTACGATGAGGTTATGGAAAAGATGTGAAGGGTTTACTCGCTGGAATGGCGGATATCGGGACAGAGCGTTTTCCGAAATGTTGACAGAAAAATAGGGGGTGGGTATACTGGGTGAAAAAGGAGGGAGAGAAAGCATGGAACACTGTGTGATCAGAAGAGCTGCGCCAGGAGATGAAAAGGCTCTGGCCTACATACATACCCAGTCCTGGAGCTGGGCCCTTGGGAAAATGGTTCCCCAGGAGGTCTTGGAGGCGCAGACAGATGAGGCCCAGGCAGAACGGCTCTACGCCATGATTTTAGAGCGTGGATTGGCTCAGGTTACCCTTGCATTAGTGCATGGTCAGCCCCAGTGTATGGCTGCCTGGCGGGAGCGTCAGGATGCCCCAGAGGGGACGGCAGAACTGGTGTGCATACATAGCCTGAAGGACAGGGTAGGCCGGGGGTATGGCTCGAAGGTGCTCCTTGAGGTGATGGAGGAAATGAAAAAGGCAGAGTATCACAAGGTTGTTCTCTGGGTCTTTGAGGACAATGTTAGAGCCAGAGGATTTTATGAGAAGCACGGCTTTGCCCCTACGGGGGAGTGTCGAGAAATCTTCGGTGATAGAGAACTGGAATACGAAAAGGTTTTATAAGGTGAGGCGTGGCCCCCTCAAACCCTGCGCCACAGAAAACAAAAGAAGGGCACTCCCTATAAAAAGAAGCACCCTTCCTGTGGTCAAAAATAAAACCTGTCTGTGGTATTTATGTGGTCAAACTGAAAAACGAAAAATTTAGCCCAAAATTCAGTCACAAATCAAAAGAAAAATCCGCTGTTTTCTCGAGAAAACAGCGGATTTTTGGTCCGAGTGACAGGATTTGAACCTGCGGCCTCTTGGACCCGAACCAAGCGCGATACCAAGCTTCGCCACACCCGGATGATTTTTAGGGGCACATAACAGGGAAGAGGGAAAAGAAAAATCGCCGCAAGCGCCTCGACACTTGCGGCGATATGGAGGCGCCACCCAGATTCGAACTGGGGCATCAGGATTTTGCAGACCCTTGCCTTACCACTTGGCTATGGCGCCAGAGACACTTTTATGGTATGCACCCTCCACTTAAAATAGAAGTGGAAGATCCGCTTCTATTTTAAGTGGAGCGAGTGACGAGGCTCGAACTCGCTACCTCCACCTTGGCAAGGTGGCGCTCTACCAGATGAGCTACACTCGCAAATGGTGCCTCCGGCCGGAATCGAACCAGCGACACGTGGATTTTCAGTCCACTGCTCTACCAACTGAGCTACAGAGGCATAAAAGTGGCGACGCGGAAGGGACTTGAACCCTCGACCTCCGGCGTGACAGGCCGGCGTTCTAACCAACTGAACTACCGCGCCACATGTGTTGACATTCCAGCTAGAATGTCTTGGTGGGAACAACAGGGCTCGAACCTGTGACCCCTTGCTTGTAAGGCAAGTGCTCTCCCAGCTGAGCTATGCTCCCCAGTTGCTTGCGCCTTGCTCGGCGCTGTCGTTCGTCAGACGACGTTGGTTATTATAGCAAGCACTGGGGGAAATGTCAACACCTTTTTTCAAGTTTTTTTGAAAATTATGAAGTTGCCTCCAAAAGTAGCTGTTTTAGGTCATCCTCGGTAAAATGATACACTTTATCGCAGAATTGACAGGTGAGTTCTGCGGAGCCCTGTTCTGCAATGAGGGATTCCAATTCATCTTTTCCCATGCTGATAAGGGCGCGAGAAACCCGCTCTCGGGAGCATTGACAGCGGTATTCCACTGGGGTAGTCTCCAGTACCTCCAGCTCAAACTCGCCCAGCACTTCGTGCTGCAGATCCAAGGGGCTGATGCCCTGATCCAATTTGGCGCTCACTGCACCCACTTTGGCAATGCCACGCTCTACAGCGGAGATGACGGCATCGTCGGCGCCAGGGAGGAGCTGAATGAGATAGCCGCCGGCAGCTTGAACTGTCTGGTCCGGAGCGATGAGCACACCCAGGGCGCAGGCGGTGGGGATCTGCTCGCTTTCCACGAAGTAGGCAGCAATGTCCTCAGCGATCTCGCCGCCCACCAGCTGTACCGAGCCTACATAAGGCTCACGCATTCCAATGTCCTTGATAACGGTGAGTTCACCGTCGCAGCCCACAGCAGCGCCCACATCCAGTTTGGCATGGGCCTTGCGGGGGACATCCACAGCCGGGTTGGCCACATAGCCACGGACATTGCCCTGACTGTCGGATACAGCGGTTACAGAGCCCAGAGGGCCGCCGCCGCGAATGCGGAGGGTCACCGAGCCGTCCTCGTTCTTTAACATGTTACCCATCATAGAAGCACCCATGAGCAGTCGACCCAAGGCAGCCGTGGCCACCGGCCAGGTGTCATGGATGGCGCGGGCCCGCTCCACCAGTTCAGTGGCGGACAGAGCCGTAGCTTTGATGGGGGCGTCTTTGGCAATCACACGTACAAGTTGATCCATAAAATGTTTTAATCCTTTCGAGCAGCGAAGAATATGCGCTCGCTATCCTCTTTGGGAGCGCGCATCTTCAAATTATCATAGATTTTAATAGAGGTAAAGCCTGCTTGGTCCAGAAACTCATGAAGTTCCTCAGGGGTGTAGGCAAACTCCTCGTGGTATTCGCTCTCCCGATTCCAGGCACCATCCGGACGAAGGGTAAACAGATCGATACCATAGCCGCAGATTCGGCGGCGTGGCTCATAATCCGCTCGCCACACGCACATAAGAGATTCGTCCTCGTCCAGATAGGTTTGACCGTCGGCCTGCTCAAAGGCCAGAGGCGTCTTGGCGTCGAAGAGGAAGAGACCGCCGGGCGCCAGATGTTGATAGACCCGGGAAAAAGCGCGACGCAGGCGCTGGGGGCGGGTAACATAGTTGACGCTGTCCAAGCAGCAGATGACCGCGTCCACCGGCTCTAACAGGGTGAACTGTGCCATGTCCTGACACAGAAAAAGAACCTCCTGATCCTGACACTTTTGGGCCGCTACGCTCAGCATGTCCGCAGAGAGATCCACGGCCGTCATCTGGTAGCCTCGGGAAGCCAGGATGGAGGTGAGAGAGCCAGTGCCACAGGCCAATTCCGCCACCGAGCGCACAGGACGCTTCAGGCGGCGGAAATGCCGTTCCACATAGTCCGCCCAGCGGGAATACCCCACGTCGCCAGTGAGCCGATCGTAGTATTCCGCCAGAGTGGTATATTGCTCCATAGAGTTACTTCAGGCGGGGCAGTACGGTTTTGTACCCGTCTGCGCCATATTGCAGGGCACGGTTGACCCGGCTGATGGTAGCACTGGATGCTCCGGTGCGTTCCAGAATATCATTGTAAATCATGCCACTGTCCAGTAAAACAGCGACTTCCAAGCGCTGTGCCATAGCTCGCAGTTCAGCCACCGTGCACAAGTCTTGGAAAAACGCCTTGCACTCTTCAGGGGAAGAGAGGGACAAAATGGCCTGATACAGCATTTCAGCATTCTCAGAGTTATTTTTCTGCATAGTGCTGCCTCCGTTTCTGTAAGTTATAGTAGTGCGGTGGTTTATATATATCATACCATCGCGCTTCAAGAAAGTAAAGAGGTAACAGGGTGGAGAGCGAAAATATAAGAAATAGAAAAACGGGAAAACCCTTGCACAGGACGGGATATCATATTATAATACAAACATAATGCCGTGCGGATAAGGCAAATCCATATTGATGGTTGCGAATCCCGCGCAGCGGAGGTAATTATGGTTAAAGCAATCGTAGGCGCCAACTGGGGCGACGAAGGAAAAGGTAAGATCACCGACATGTTGGCGGAGACTTCCGATGTGGTCATCCGTTTTCAGGGCGGTGCCAATGCCGGTCATACCATTATCAATGATTTTGGACGGTTCGCTCTCCACATTCTGCCCTCGGGCATTTTCTACCCCCACGTGACCAACATCATCGGCAACGGTGTGGCTTTGGACGTGGTGAAGCTGGTGGAGGAGCTCAAGTCTATCACCGATCAGGGCGTGCCCGCGCCTAAGCTGATCATTTCCGAGCGTGCTCAGCTGCTCATGCCCTACCACGTGCTTCAGGATACCTATGAGGAGGAGCGCCTGGGTGGAAAGGCTTTTGGCTCCACCAAGAGCGGTATTGCTCCCTTCTATTCGGACAAGTATGCCAAGATTGGCATTCAAGTCTGCGACCTCTTCGATGAGGAGCGTCTGCGCGACCGCCTGACCCGGGCGGTGGAGCTGAAGAACGTGATGTTCCAGCACCTGTATCACAAGCCTGCTCTGGATGTAGAGACGCTGTTCCAGCAGCTGCTGGAGTGCCGGGAGATGATTCGCCCCTATGTGGGCGATGCCGTGACCTTTGTCCACGAGGCTCTGGCCCAGGGCAAGACAGTGCTGCTGGAGGGTCAGCTGGGTTCTATGAAGGATCCGGATCTGGGTATCTTCCCCATGACCACGTCGTCTCACACCTTGGCTGGCTTTGGCTGCGTGGGTGCTGCTGTGCCCCCCACGGCCATTAAAGACGTTATCTGTGTCACCAAGGCCTATTCTTCCAGCGTTGGTTCCAACACCGAACCCTTTGTCAGCGAAGTGACCGGGGAAGAGGGAGACGAGCTGCGCCGCCGTGGCGGAGACAAGGGTGAGTTTGGTGCCACCACCGGACGTCCCCGTCGTGTGGGCTGGTTCGACGCTGTGGCCACCAAGTACGGCTGCATGGTGCAGGGTGCCACCCAGGTGGCATTGACCTGTCTGGACGTGCTGGGCTATCTGGATGAGATCAAGGTGTGCGTGGGCTATGAGATCGACGGACAGGTGACCACCAACTTCCCCACCACTCCCAGCTTGATGCGGGCTAAGCCGGTCTTTGAGACCCTGCCCGGCTGGAAGTGCGATGTGCGTGGCATCACGGATTTCGATGCCCTGCCCGAGCAGGCCAAGGGCTATGTGAAGTTCCTGGAGTCCCACATTGGTGTGCCCATCACCATTGTTTCCACCGGCCCCAAGCGCCACGAAATTGCTCTGCGTCAGCCCCGATAACATTAAACCCCCTTGTCACAAACCCTGTGGACAAGGGGGTTTTTGCACCCTTTTTTCCGGTGGTCATACAATGGGAATGGAAGAAAGGAGACGTCTCTTTTCTTGTTCCCATCAACCATCGGGAGGTAAAGATCTATGGCTGAATTGATTGAGCCCGGCCCCGTTTGCGATACCGCAGGGATTCGCGAGGCCGTGTGCATTCACACCAGAAAGATTTACGACAGCTGTCGAGATAAGGACTGCGTAGAGGATTTGCGCTTGTACCCCACGGCCAGTTCCCAGGCCGTCATTGATCGGGCCATTAGCCTGAAAGCAGGGAAGGCAGAGCTGCTGTATGCCTACATTGATGTGGAACCTATGGGGTTTCACCGGGGGTTCTACACCGTAGATGTGCGCTATTTCTATCGGATCACGGCGGATGCCTTTGTGGGGGCATCCCGCCCCGTGTCTGTGTGCGGGCTTGCTGTGTTTGACAAGCGGGCCATCCTGTTTGGCAGCGAGGGCTCGGCCAAAGTGTTTGCATCCAACGCCTCTATGGGCAGCTTGGACAGTCAGGCCCTGGAGAGCAGCAACCTGCCGGTTGCAGTGGTGGAGACTGTTGTGTACAAATAGGCAGGTTGGAGGTGTCGCTTGAGGCTCTGAATATAGGTAAAAAATGGCGAATACCTGAAATCCAATAGGATTTGGAAAAAAGTTTGTGAAAATCTATTGCTATTTTAGGGATTCAAAGCTATGATAGAAGTAACCCAGCTTGCCATGCTTGTGGGTAGGGCAAGAAATAGGGGAAGCGATATTCTGAGGATGGAGGATGGCGATCTGCCTGCATGCTTGGAAGTCGGATTGTATTTTTAGGAGGTTTTCATTATGAGATTCATTTCCTGCGCGGACTACACGGCCATGAGCCGTCAGGCTGCAAATCTCATCTCTGCACAAGTCATCGTCAAGCCCAACTGTGTCCTGGGTCTGGCCACCGGTTCCACCCCCATTGGGACCTATAAGCAGTTGATCGAGTGGTACAACAAGGGCGACCTGTCCTTCGCTCAGGTTCGTTCCGTCAACCTGGATGAGTACAAGGGCCTGTCTGGCGATCACGACCAGAGCTACCGCTACTTCATGCAGAACAACCTCTTCAACCATGTGGATATCGACGTGGCAAACACCAGCGTCCCCAACGGTAAGGCTGAGGATGCTGACGCTGAGTGTGCTGCTTACGATGCTCACATCCGTGAGCTGGGCGGCATCGACCTGCAGCTGCTGGGCATGGGCCACAATGGTCACATCGGCTTTAACGAGCCCGCCGACGAGTTCGTGGGCCCCACTCACGTGGTGGAGCTGGCTCAGAGCACCATTGACGCCAACAAGCGTTTCTTTGCCTCTGAGGCCGACGTGCCCCGTCAGGCTCTGACCATGGGCATGGCCGCCATTCTCCAGGCTCGCAGCGTGGTTGTGGTGGTCAGCGGTGAGGACAAGGCTGAGATCGTCCACAAGGCTTTCTTTGGCCCCATCACTCCCCGTGTTCCCGCCTCTCTGCTCCAGCTGCACCCCAATGTGACTGTGGTGGGCGACGAGGCTGCCTTCTCCGTTCTGCGTAAGGAGGGATGCCTGTGAGACTCACGGGCGGACAAGTCTTTGATCCCCAGGCTGGCTTTGTAAGCAAGGACGTATGCCTGGAGGGTGGAAAGATTGTAGAGAATTGTCAGGACAACGTGGTGGACGTGTCTGGATGCTATGTCATCCCCGGCCTCACCGATGTCCATTTCCACGGTTGCGTAGGCGCTGACGTCTCCGATGCAGACGCTCAGGGTCTGGCGGATATGGCCGCTTATGAGCTGTCCCGCGGCGTGACCCAGATTTGCCCCGCTGGCATGACTTTGGCCGCGGAGCAGCTGGAGAAGGTGTGTACCACCGCTGCCCAGCACCGCGCCAATCAGGTGCCCGGCGCTGAGCTGGTGGGCATCCACCTGGAAGGCCCCTTCCTGGCTGCTGCCAAGAAGGGCGCTCAGAATGGCGCTTGGCTGCGCAACCCTGATGTGGAGTTGCTGCGCCGCCTGGAGGAGTGCTCTCAGGGTCTGGTGAAGCTGGTCTCTGTGGCTCCCGAGCTGGAGGGCGCTATGGACTTCATCCGTGAGGTGAAGGACGAGGTGTCCGTGAGCTTGGCCCACACCACCGCCAACTACGACATTGCTATGGCTGCTTTTGAGGCTGGTGCCAACCATGTCACCCACCTCTATAACGCCATGCCTCCCTTTGCCCACCGCGACCCCGGTGTGATTGGTGCCGCTGCTGACAGCAAGGATGCCTTCGTGGAGATCATCTGTGACGGCGTGCATGTGCACCCCGCCGTGATCCGGGCCACCTTCCGTATGATGGGCCGGGATCGGATGGTGCTGGTCAGCGATACCATGCGCGCTGCTGGCATGCCCGATGGTGAGTACACTTTGGGCGGACAGGCTGTTTTCGTCAAGGGAAACCGGGCCGAGCTGGCTGACGGTACCCTGGCTGGTTCTGTTACTGACCTGATGAACTGCATGAAGACCGCTGTCTCCTTCGGTATCCCTCTGGAGGATGCGGTGATGGCTGCCGCTGTCAACTCCGCCAAGTCCATCGGTATCTATGACCGTGTGGGTAGCTTGGATGTGGGCAAGGACGCCAACGTGGTGGTTCTGGATCAGGAGCTGAACTTGAAGGCCGTTGTGTTCCACGGCGAAGTGGTGCACGGAAGCCTGTAATTCCATACGTATCGGTTGAGATGTGCCGCAGAGTAGATGCTTTGCGGCACATCTTTTTTGCATAGTTGCCCACGCTATACATACGATGTATGGGAGGTGGGGCCATGAAACCCTTGGTACGCATTGAAATGGTAGACCCCAATCAGCGGGACCAACTGGAGCAACTTTGGAAGCAGATTTTGATGGAAAAACTGTGCCAAAACAGCATATAGACGGGAAAGAGAAGGAGAGCCTTCTCTTTCTTTTTATAAGGGGGGATTGACGTGAGGCTTGCAGCCTATTGCCGCGTATCTACATCCAAAGAAGAGCAGCTGGACAGCTTGGCCCATCAAAAAGAATTCTTCCAATCCTATGCTCGCCTACATGGGGATGAGTTGGTGGGGATTTACGCCGATGAGGGCACGTCAGGAACACGATTGCAGCGAAGAGAACAGTTTCAGGCGCTGATGCGGGATGCAGAGCAGGACCGGTTTGACGTGGTGGTGGTCAAAGATATTTCCCGATTTGCCCGCAACACCGTGGACTTTCTCCAAAGTGTCCGAAGGCTAAAAGAACTGGGAGTCAACACCCGATTTCTCACCGCAAATATGGATAGTTTGGGAGAATCTGAGTTTGTCCTCACCGTATTTGGAGCGCTGGCCCAGGAGGAGAGCGCCAATCTCAGTAAGCGGGTGAAGTTTGGGAAAAAGCTGAACGCCCAGAAGGGGCGGGTACCTCAGCGCATTTATGGATATGACCGGGTGGACAACTTTACCTTGCGCATCAACCCTGAGGAAGGGCATGTGGTACGTCTGGTGTATGAGTGGTATTTGGCCCAGGGGTTAGGGTGTCGTAGCATCGCCCAGCAGCTCAATCACCAAGGATATGCCACCAAATTGGGGTGTGCGTGGACCCCGTCGGCGGTCCACCGCATATTGACCAACCCTATTTACTGTGGGCACCACATCAACCACAAATATGAAGTAGAAAACTACTTAACCGGCAAACAGAAAAAACTTCCTGCCCAGGAGCAGCTTCACCATCCCCGTCCCCAGTGGTCCATCGTCACAGAAGAACAGTTTCAGCAGGCCCAGCAGCAGCGGAAACAGCGGCAGCGGGGGCAGGGAGGCACCCGGTACAGCGGTCGGCACCTGTTTAGCGGCTTGATGGTCTGCCAGGAGTGCGGCAGAAGCTTTTGTCGAAAAAGCTATACCTATGCCAAGACCAGAGTTTATTGGAAGTGCTCCGGAAACGAGGAGGGACAGTGCGACAATCGCACAAAAATCGAGGAGGCACAGCTGCTAGAGGAGATTGCAGCCTATGTCAGCGCCCATATTGTACACCCGAATCAGATTGCCCAGGAGCTAGAGCAGCGGCTCAGGCAAACACAACCGGGGGCGTGGACAGCCCAGGAGGAACGACAGAGACTGGAGCGGAAGGCGGCGCGCTATGCCGAGCTCTATGCCAAAGATGCCATGACCTTGGAGGACTATTTGCAGAAGCGTGGAGACATCATGAAACGGATGGAAGCATTGCAGCCCTTGGGGGAGATGCCGGATGACCATGACCTTGCCCAACGGGTGGCCCAGGCCATGGTGTGGCAGGGGTGGAATCGCGCGGACATGGCCAAGTTGGTGGAGCGAATCACGGTGAATGGGGCAGGGGGAGTAAAGGTGTTGCTGCGACACCTGCCGGTTTGATCGCCATAGTGGAGGCTGTGGATCCCATCATTCTCAGCATGAAGCTGGTGGAGAGCTGCGACAGCAGTTGTTGCGGTTGTGGCTGCTGCGATCCCAGCGACATTCCCAGCTGCATCACCTCTTGCTTCCCCGGTGAGCTGTCCATGGGCAGTGAGGGGAAGCGGGTATATGTGACCCTGGGGCAGTTCTCTATGATTCGTCTGGAGCGGGATAGCCAGCTGCTCATTCCCGCCTATGACTACTGCATTCCCAGCAAGGAGTGCACCGGTGGAAATGAGGAGGACCCCTGTGCGCTGTTCCGCAAGGTGCAGTTCCCCACGGAGGAGTTTTTCCCACCCAACACCGTCTCTCCTCCGGAAGGATATCAAGAGGCGAAAAACTGCAAACCCTGTTGCTGACCCATCCTGGGAGGGGCGTTGCCACACAACGCCCCTCTCCCTTTCTGTAGGAGGACACTTTTTTTTTGCGGCAAAGTCTGCTATAATACACTAGAGTCTTTATGACCTCATACATATTTCTATTTTGCGTGTCACAAGCCGGAGGGTTTGCATATGAATCAGATACAAATGCTGCAACAGCAGCTGGAACAGCGGATGCCGGAGTTGGAATTGCGCCCCGGTGAGCCTATGAGCCGCCACACCACCTTTCGGGTGGGCGGACCGGCGGCGTTGATGGCCTGTCCCAGGGAAACGGAAGAACTGGTGGAGGCGGTGAAGCTGGCCCGGGAACTGGAAGTGCCCACTGTTGTGGTGGGCAACGGCTCCAATCTGCTGGTAGATGACCAAGGCGTGAATGCTTTTGTGGTCAAGACGGTGCCTCAATATTCCAAGTGCCAGATTCAAGGAAGTGAAGTGACGGCCCAGAGTGGCATTTTGTTGTCTCAACTGGCCACTCGCGCCGCAGAGGCGGGGTTGACAGGGCTGGAATTTGCCCACGGGATTCCTGGCAGCCTGGGTGGTGGTGTGACCATGAACGCCGGTGCCTATGGCGGCGAGATGGTACAAGTGGTTACCAAGGTGGGGGTTCTACTTCCCAGCGGCGAGGTGGAGGAGTGGGAGGCACAGCGGTGCCAGTTCCGTTACCGCCACTCTGCATTCAGTGACGGGAAGCACCTGGTGTTGTGGGCCAAACTGCGCTTGCAGCCGGGCCAGCCGGACGCCATTCGGGAGACCATGCGGGACCTGGCTGCCAAGCGGCGAGAGAAGCAGCCGCTGGAATATCCCAGTGCAGGCTCCACCTTTAAACGGCCAGAGGGGCATTTTGCCGCGGCGCTCATCGACCAGTGTGGGCTTAAGGGCCTGCGTGTGGGAGGCGCCATGGTTTCGGAGAAACACGCCGGATTTGTGGTCAACGCAGGAGGAGCTACTTGCTCGGATGTTCTGCGTCTGATGGATCAGATCCGGGAGCGGGTGTTCCAGGCCACGGGAGTGGAACTGGAGCCTGAGGTGAAATACGTAAAGTAAGGAGGAAACACATATGCAGCTTTTTATTGTGTCCGGGTTGTCGGGGGCTGGAAAGTCCACCGTGATGTCCATTTTGGAGGACAGCGGTTATTTCTGCGTGGATAATTTGCCGCCCGCCCTGATTCCCAAGTTTGCCGAGCTGAGCCAGATGGGAAACGGGGAACATCAGCGAGCTGCTGTGGTGTGTGATATCCGGGGAGGCAGCAGCTTTGTCCAAGGCCTGTTTGAGGCGCTGGACACGTTGGATCACATGAAAACGCCCTATGAGATTCTGTTTGTAGAGGCGGAGGATGAGACCATCATCAAGCGCTACAAGGAGACCCGGCGCAGCCATCCCCTGATGGATGAAATGGGGACGTTGGCTGGCGCCGTGGAAGCGGAGCGGAAGGTGATGGAGCCGGTGCGCAACCGGGCGGATATTGTGCTCCAGACCGACGCCATGTCTACCCGGAAGCTGCGGGATCGGGTGCTGGAACTGGTGTATCCCGGTCGGAAAAAGGACAGTGAGCTCAACGTCTGTGTCACATCCTTTGGGTTTAAGTACGGGCTGCCCATGGAGGCGGATATGGTATTCGATGTGCGCTTTTTGCCCAACCCCTTTTACGTAGAGAACTTGCGCCCCCACACAGGATTGGATGAAGGGGTTCGGGATTATGTGTTCCAGTTTTCCCAAAGCCACGAGTTCTTGGAGAAGATGGAAGACATGGTGTCGTTTCTCCTTCCCCAGTTTGTGGAGGAAGGGAAGAGCATGGTGGTGGTGGCCATCGGCTGCACCGGCGGGAAGCATCGTTCGGTGGCCATGACCCACGCCTTGGCGCAGTACATAGAGGGCCTGGGGTACCGGGTCTCGGAAAACCATCGGGACATGACGAGGGCATAATTTATGAATGGAAACAATCATAAAATGGGCCCAGCCATTGTGGCCATTGGCGGCGGCCACGGCCTGTCTGCCATTTTGCGGGGGCTGAAAAATGTCACCGACGATCTCACGGCCATTGTCACTGTGGCCGATGATGGCGGTGGATCAGGCACTTTACGGGAGGAACTGGGCATGCCCCCACCCGGGGATATCCGAAACTGTATGGAGGCCCTGGCCGACGAGGAATCGCTGATGCGGAAGTTGTTGGCCTACCGCTACCCTGAGGGGCGTTTGGCCGGTCAGGCCTTTGGCAACCTGCTCTTGGCGGCGCTGGACGGGATTGCCCCTTCCTTTGACCAGGCGGTGGCTCAGATGAGCCAGGTTTTGGCCATTCGTGGCACCATTCTCCCGGTCACCAACGAAGATATCCAGCTGGAAGCGGTATTTGAAAACGGCACCCGTGTTCGGGGTGAATCCAAGATTTTTGCCTTTAAAAAGCAGCAAAACTGCGGGATTCACCACGTGAATCTCATTCCGGAGCATCCGCCGGCCTTGCCTGCGGCCTTGGAGGCCCTGGCCCGGGCGGATATCATCCTTCTGGGGCCGGGAAGTCTGTACACCAGCGTCATTCCCAATCTTTTGGTGGACGGTATTTCTCAGGCCATCGAGGACAGCAAAGCGTTGAAGATTTACATCTGCAACATTATGACCCAGGACGGGGAAACGGAGGGTATGACCGCTTCGGAGCACTTGGCGGCTCTTCTGGAGCACGGCGGGGCAGAGTTGGTGGATTTGTGCCTATGTAACTCGGCCACCATTTCCGGGGAGATGCTCAACCGGTACCGTCAGGAGGATGCGGTGCCCCTGGTGGTGGACCGACAGGAATTGGAGATTTTGGGGGCAGAGGTAGTCTGTCGTCCTTTGACCGAGGATCAGAAGGATTTTGCTCGCCATTCCGGGGACAAAGTGGCCCAAGCGGTGCTGGATTTGTATCAACAGCGGGCCCATACTAAGACTTTTTGATAAAGGAGCAGATGCATGTGACCTTTTCTGCCCAAGTAAAACAGGAACTGTGCCGACAGCCGGTGAACCGCCGCTGTTGTGCGCAAGCGGAGGCCTATGGAATTTTGCTCTACTGCAACACCTTCCATGCCCGGCAGGTGCGCATCATCACAGAATCTCCTCAGCTCAAGCAGCGGCTGCCGGTTCTGTTCCGCAAGGCATTCCGGGTGGAGTTCGATGCGCTGCCAGCCGCAGGGGAGGGGAAGGGCAGCTTTTTGTTGGAAGACCCCCAGAAACTCCACACGGTGTTTGACACCTTTGGCCTGGAGCGGGATTCCTCCGTGTCCCTGCACATCAATTTCGCACACTTGGAGGAGGAGCACTGCCAGACCGCCTTTTTCCGAGGGGCTTTTTTGGCGGGCGGTTCGGTGACCGACCCGGGGAAGAGCTATCACCTGGAATTGGCCACCTCCCACGCTGCCGTGGGACGGGAGAGCATTGCTCTGCTCCAAGAGCTGGACTTTACCCCCAAGGACACCCAACGGAAGGGAAATCACGTGACTTATTTCAAACAAAGCCACCATATTGAGGATTTTCTCACCACCATTGGGGCGCCTGTCTCCGCCATGGAGATCATGACCGCCAAGTTGGAGCGGGACTTGCGGGGCAGTGTCAACCGCCGGGTCAACTGCGATGCCGCCAACCTGGACAAAACGGTGGAGGCGGCTCGGTGGCAGATGGAGGCCATCTATCGCTTGGAAGAGCGGGGTATGCTGGAGGATTTACCGGAGAAACTGAAAGAAGCGGTGGATTTGCGCATGGCCCATCCAGAGCTGACCCTGGCTCAGCTGGCAGAGCTTTGTACTCCGCCGGTGAGCAAATCTGCCTTCAATCACCGTCTGCGCAAGCTGGCTCGGCTGGCCCAGACATAATCCAATCACCATAGTTTTTACACAGGAGGAGCAACCCATGGCATTTGTCCATCTACACGTACATACCGAATATTCCTTGCTGGATGGAGCCTGCCGCATCAAGCAGTTGGTGGAGCGGGTGAAGGAGTTGGGGCAGGAGGCGGTGGCCATCACCGACCACGGCGTGATGTTTGGCGCGGTGGACTTCTATCGTGCCTGTCTGGGGGCTGGCATCAAGCCCATCATCGGCTGTGAGGTGTACGTGGCTCCCCGCTCCCGGTTCGACCGCACCCGGGAGCTGGATGGAGCCCCCCGCCACCTGGTTTTGCTGTGTAAAAACGAGACGGGATACCGCAACCTCAGCTATCTGGTATCTATGGCCTACGTGGAGGGCTTTTACGGGAAGCCTCGGGTGGACATGGCATTGCTGCGGGCCCACAGTGAGGGGCTCATCGCCCTGTCTGCCTGCCTGGGCGGAGAAATTCCCCGGCGGCTCATGGCGGGGGATTACCAGGGGGCCTTGGCCCACGCGTTGGAGATGCGGGACATCTTTGGGGAGGACAGCTATTACCTGGAAATCCAGGATCACGGCATTCCTCAACAAAAGCAAGTGAATGCAGGTATCTTCCGCCTCCACGCCGAGACGGGGATTCCTCTGGTGGCCACCAACGACGCCCACTATCTCACCCGGGAGGACTCGGTGATGCAGGACGTGCTTATGTGTGTCCAGACGGGCAAGCGGCTGGAGGACACCGACCGCATGCGCTTTGAGACCCAAGAGTTCTACATCAAAAGCGAGGAGGAAATGGCGCAGCTGTTTCCCCAATGCCCGGAGGCCATTCAGAACACCGCCAAGATCGCCCAGATGTGTCAGGTGGATTTTCAATTTGGCGTGCATCACTTGCCCGAGTTTAAACTGCCGGAAGGGGAGACGGACGGAGACGCCTACTTTGAGCGTCTGTGCCGAAAGGGATTTGCCCAGCGGTATCCCCAGGCGGGGGAGGATTACCAGCAGCGTCTGGAGATGGAGATGAACATGATCCGCCGCATGGGATTTGTGGATTACTTTCTCATTGTCTCCGACTTCATTGGCTATGCCAAGAGCCAGGGGATTCCTGTGGGCCCTGGCCGTGGTTCTGCTGCTGGCTCCATGGTGTCCTACTGCCTGTATATCACCGATATCGACCCCATGAAGTACAATCTCTACTTCGAGCGATTCCTCAATCCCGAGCGAGTGACCATGCCAGATATTGATATCGACTTCTGCATTCGCCGCCGCCAGGAGGTTATCGACTACGTCTCCCGCAAGTACGGAGAGGATCATGTGGCCCAGATTGTCACCTTTGGTACCATGAAGGCCAAGGCTGCTATCCGCGACGTGGGCCGTGTCATGGACATGCCCTATGCGGAAGTGGATGCCATTGCCAAGCAGGTGCCTTTTGCCCTGGATATGACCTTGGATAAGGCCCTGGTGCTGTCCAAGGGGCTGGCAGACCTGTACAATGGCAATGAAAAGGTCAAGCAGCTGGTGGACATGGCCCGAAAGCTGGAGGGCATGCCCCGCAACGCCTCCACCCATGCCGCCGGCGTGGTCATCACCCGCCGCCCGGTGTATGAGTATGTGCCCCTGGCCACCAACGACGATTTGGCGGTGACCCAGTACACCATGGTGACCCTGGAAGAGCTGGGCCTTTTGAAAATGGACTTTTTGGGGCTGCGAAATCTCACCATTCTGGATGACGCAGTGAAGATGGTGCGGGAGCACCATCCGGAGTTTTCCATGAGCGACATCCGGGACGACGACCCGGGGGTGTTCCAAATGCTCTCGGAAGGGCGCACGTCTGGCGTGTTCCAGATGGAATCCACCGGCATGACTGGCGTGTGTGTGGGGCTGAAACCTCAGAACACTGAGGATATCACCGCTATCATTGCCCTGTACCGTCCCGGCCCCATGGACTCCATTCCTAAGTTCATTGCCAGCAAGCATGACCCCCGGTGCATCTCCTACCGGAATCCCGCCCTGGAGCCCATTTTGTCCGTTACCTACGGTTGCATTGTGTACCAGGAGCAGGTCATTGAGATTTTCCGTCGCCTGGCGGGCTACTCTCTGGGCCAGGCCGACATGGTGCGCCGGGCTATGAGTAAAAAGAAGGTCAAGGACATTGAGCGGGAGCGAGAGGCCTTCATCCACGGCGATCCTCAGCGCAACATTGAAGGCTGCGTGGCCCGGGGCATTCCGGCCGAGGATGCCCAGTCCATCTACGACGAGATTTACGCTTTTGCCAACTACGCCTTTAACAAGGCCCATGCGGTGAGCTACGCCATTGTGGCCTATCAGACCGCGTGGTTTAAGTACCACTATACCCGGGAGTACATGGCGGCCCTGCTCACCTCGGTGCTGGATTCCCAGGACAAGGTGGCGGAGTATATCGCTGAGTGTAAGGAGAACGGAATTGCGCTGCTCCCTCCGGATATCAACGAGTCGGGTTTGAGCTTCACGGTATCCGGGAACAACATCCGTTTCGGTCTGGCTGCCCTCAAGGGAGTGGGCCGCGGCTTTGTCAACGCCGTGTTGGCCCAGCGGCAGCAGGACGGGCCTTTCACGTCCTTCCCAGACTTCTGTGCTCGCATGAGCCAAAACGACCTGAATAAGCGGGTGCTGGAAAGTCTTATCCGGGCTGGTTGCTTTGACCGCATGGGCTACCGCCGCAGCCAGCTTTTGAAGGTGTTTGAGCAGGTGGTGGACTCCATTTTGCGGGACCAGCGGCAGAAGCTGGAGGGGCAGTTTGATCTCTTTGGTGGGCAGGAAAGCCTGGAGCCGGAGATGAAGTTGCCGGACATCCCCGAGTTTTCTCCCGCCGAGCTCATGGCCATGGAGAAAGAGGTTACCGGCCTGTATCTCTCTGGCCATCCCATGGATCAGTACCGCCGCCAAGTGCAAAAGCTCCGTGCAGTGCCCATCGCCACGCTGCTCCAGGGCTGCAATGAGGAGGGAGACCAGCCGCCCCGCTTTTCCGACGGGCAGAAGGTGACCGTGGCCGGAGTGGTTGCTTCGGTGAAGACCAAGACCACCAAGAACAATACCCTTATGGCCTATGTCAACCTGGAGGATGCCACGGGTACGATGGAGCTGATGGTGTTCTCCCGGGTACTGGGGGAGTGCGGCCACTACCTGAAAGCCGGGCTTCCAGTGGCTGTTACCGGGCGGCTGTCCCAGCGGGATGAAAAGGAACCCCAGATCATGGCTGACTGGGTGGGCCCCCTCAGTGAGGAAATGCCGTCGGAACCGGAACCGACGCAGAAGCGTACCGCTGACGCGGATACCTTGTGGATTCGCCTGCCCGACGGGGAGGAATCCCTGGTGTGGCTGAAAAAGCTGTTGAGCATGTTCCCGGGGAAGGAGCGGACCATTGTGTACTTGCAGGACAGCGGCAAGAAGCTGCTGACCACCTGTCTCCACCACACTGCTCTGTTGGACGAACTGAAAGAGAAGCTGGGTGTGGACAGCGTAGTGGTACGATAAGAGGTGAAGACCATGAATCGAATCTTGACACATGTGGGAAGCCTGCTCTTTCACCGGGTAGGCATTATGGCTGGCCTCATTGTCATCCAAATAGGCTTTTATGTCTTCGCCCTGTCCAGACTGCAAGAGATGCCCTTCTACAACGTCATTCATGGGATGTTTTTGGTGTTATCTATTCTGGTGGTGGTGTGGATTGTGGCCAGCAACAGCAATCCAGGCTATAAAATCAGCTGGATCATCATTGTGCTGGGCCTGATGCCCTTTGGCTCTCTGGCCTATCTGCTCTTGGGTGGAAACCATCTGTCCAAGTTCAACCAGAAGCGCCTGCGCATCATGGAGGATAAAATTTTCCAGAACCTGGGGGATGAATGCCACCGATCTGGGGCGCTCACGCAGCTCATCGGCTCGGATGCGGCGTGTATGGCCAACTATCTGGAGCGTGTGGCCCACTGCCCGGTGTATGGCAACACCAAAAGTCACTATTATCCCCTGGGGGACAACTGCTACAGCGATATTCTTTCCGCTCTTTGGGGAGCCAAACGGTATATTTTCATTGAATACTTCATCATTGAAGAGGGGAAACTCTGGAATTCCATTCTGGACGTGCTGCAAGTGAAGGTGCAGCAGGGGGTGGAAGTGCGGGTCATTTACGATGATGTGGGTTCCATTTTCACCTTACCTGCCGACTATCCGGAGCGACTGGAAAAGTTGGGAATCCAGTGCCGAGTGTTCAACCGCATTTTGCCGGTGATCTCCCTGCGCCAGAACAACCGGGACCACCGAAAGTATATGATTATTGACGGGCAGGTGGCCTTTACCGGTGGCATCAACATGGCCGACGAGTATATCAATGTGAAAGCTCGATTTGGTCACTGGAAGGATTCTGCCATCCGCCTGGAGGGGGATGCGGTGTGGTCTATGACCGTGTCCTTCCTCTCCATGTGGGACTTTACCGAAAACAGCCAGGAGGATTTTGACAGCTATCGGCCCGATCCTTCGGGCTGGAGCGAAGTGGGCTATATCCAGCCCTACCAGGACTGCCCCTGGGACAATGAGCCGGTGGGGCTGTCGGTGTACCTCAACCTTATCAACCGGGCCAAGCGGTATGTGTATATCACAACGCCTTATCTGGTCATTGATTACTCCATGACGGTGGCCCTCACCACCGCAGCCAAGTCAGGGGTGGACGTGCGCATCATTACTCCGCACATCCCCGATAAAAAGACGGTGTTTGAGGTGACCCGGGCCCATTACGATGAGCTGCTGGCCGCAGGAGTGAAAATCTATGAGTATACCCCCGGATTCATTCACAGCAAAAACTTCGTGGTGGATGACTGCTACGCCACCGTGGGTACGGTGAACATGGACTACCGCAGCATGTTCCTGCACTTTGAAAATGGAGTGCTCCTCTATGGAACCCCCACCGTCCATGAAGTCCGCAACGACTTTTTGAGCACCCAGGACAAGAGCGTGGAGGTGACGCTGGAGCAGTGCAAGAGCGTACCCTACTATCGACGCTTGGGGCGTGAGGTGTTACAGGTGTTTGCACCGCTCTTATGACACAAAAAAAGATCGGACTGGGAGAAAATCTCCCGGTCCGATCTTTTTTTATTGTCAGGGTTTATTTGCTACGCATGTATCGAGCCACAGCCTGCTCCAGCAGCTGCTGGCCCTCTTTGGAGCGCAGGACATCCAGCACGGCGGCCCGGAGGGCCTGCTGGAATCCGTCGCTTTTCAAAATGGGGTCCAGCATGTTGCCTGTCCCCCCGTGAGAGCGGGGAGCGGGGGCAGAGACAGGCTTGGTTCTGGACGGAACATCCACCGGCTCCTCGGGGAAGGAGCCGTTCATCCAGTTGTCCTGGGTGGTGGGATCGCTGCTCTCACCCCGCAGATAGAACAGAGATACGCCAAAGTAGGCAGCCATTTTCTTCTGCTGATCCTGGGTGGGAGTTTGACGACCTGTCTCGAACTTTTCTACCGCGGTTTTGGGCAGGCCCAGAGCCAGAGACAACTCCGGGCGGCTCATGCCTTTTTGGGTGCGCAGTTCGGTGATGCGTTGGGCTAAGGTTACCATAGGTCTACTCCTTAAAATGCGTGTCCAATGTCGGTGCGGAAGTGCATGTCGGTGAAGGAGATATGTTTGCCTGCCTCGTAGGCTTTGGCAATGGCTTCCTCCAAGGTGGGAGCGGTGGTGGTCACGCCCAACACTCGGCCACCGTTGGTGACGAACTGACCGTCCTTCTGAGCGGTTCCGGCGTGGAACACCACAGAAGCCTTTCCGGCTTCCTCCAGTCCGGTGATAGGATACCCCTTCTTGTAGTCCAGGGGATAGCCGCCGGAGGCCAGCACCAGCACGCATCCGGCTTCCTTCTTCCACTGGATATCCAGCTGATCCAGAGTGCCGTTTACACAGGCCTGGAGCACGTCCATCAAGTCGGTGTCCAGCAGGGAGAGCACCACCTGGCACTCAGGATCGCCAAAGCGGGCGTTATACTCCACCACCCGGGGGCCCTTGGGGGTGAGCATCAGACCGAAGTAGATGACACCCTGGAAGGGACGACCCTCCGCCTGGAGCGCGTCAATGGTGGGTTGGAAAATCTCCTCCATGCACTGCTTGGCAATCTCGGGGGTGTACTGGGGCGGGGGAGAGATGGCGCCCATACCGCCGGTGTTGGGACCCTGGTTGCCGTCAAAGGCCCGCTTGTGGTCCTGGCTGGCGGGCATGGGAACCACATGCTTGCCGTCGGCAAAGGCCAGAACGGTGACCTCGGGGCCGGTCATGCACTCTTCGATGACCACGGTGGAGCCGGAGGCGCCGAACTTCTTGTCTGCCATCATCTCGGTGGCGGCCTGTTTGGCCTCCTCCACGGTGGAGGCTACCACCACGCCCTTACCCAGGGCCAGGCCGTCGGCTTTGACCACGATGGGAGCGCCCTGCTCCTCAATGTAAGCCAGAGCCTTGTCCAGCTCGGTGAAGGTGGCATAGGCAGCGGTGGGAATGTGGTACTTGGCCATCAGCTCTTTGGAGAAAGCTTTGCTGGCCTCAATGATGGCGGCGTTGGCCCGGGGACCAAAGGCGGGGATGCCCGCCTTCTCCAGAGCGTCCACCATGCCCATGGCCAGGGGATCGTCGGGAGCCACCATGACGAAATCCATGTGGTTTTCCTTGGCCCAAGCCACCATGCCAGGCACATCGGTGGCCTTGACATCCACACAGGTGGCTACCTGGGCGATGCCGGCGTTGCCGGGGGCGCAGAACAGCTCGGTGACCTTGGGGGACTGGGCCAGTTTCCAGCAGATGGCGTGCTCCCGGCCACCGCTGCCCACAACGAGAACTCTCATGAAAGAACCCTCCTCTTAGTGGTGGAACAGCCGCATGCCGGTGAAGGCCATGACGATGCCGTACTTGTTGCAGGTGTCGATGACATTGTCGTCCCGGATGGAGCCGCCGGGCTGGGCGATGTACTCCACGCCGGACTTGCGGGCCCGTTCCACGTTGTCGCCGAAGGGGAAGAAGGCGTCGGAGCCCACAGACACGCCGTGCATCTGGGCGATCCAGGCCTTTTTCTCCTCGCGGGTGAGGGGTTCGGGCTTGACCTTGAAGGTCTCCTGCCACACGCCCTCGGCCAGCACATCCTCATACTCGTCGGAAATGTACACGTCGATGGCGTTGTCCCGGTTGGGACGGCGGATGTTGTCCACGAACTGGAGGCCCAGAACCTTGGGATGCTGACGCAGCATCCAGTTGTCCGCCTTGGAGCCAGCCAGACGGGTGCAGTGGATACGGCTCTGCTGACCGGCGCCCACGCCGATGGTCTGGCCGTTCTTGACGTAGCACACGGAGTTGGACTGGGTGTACTTCAAAGTCAGCAGGGAGAGAAGCAGGTCATGGCGGGCAGCCTCGGGCAGCTCCTTGTTCTCGGTGACGATGTTGTCCAGCAGGCTCTCGTTGATCTCAAAGTTGTTGTAGCCCTGCTGGAAGGTGATGCCGTAGATGTGGCGGGTCTCAATGGGGGCGGGCTCGTAGTTGGGGTCAATCTGCACCACGTTGTAGTTGCCCTTCTTCTTGGTCTTGAGAATGGCCAGGGCCTCGTCGGTGTAACCGGGGGCGATGATGCCGTCGGAGACCTCCATGGCCAGGAAGCGAGCGGTGGCCTCGTCGCACACGTCGGACAGGGCGGCCCAGTCGCCGTAGGAGCACAGACGATCTGCGCCACGGGCCTTGATGTAGGCGCAGGCGATGGGGGAGGTGTCAAACCCGTCGGCGAAATAGATCTGCTTTTCCACGTCGGTGAGGGGGGTACCCAGAGCGGCGCCAGCGGGGGAGACATGCTTGAAGGAGGCAGCGGCGGGCAGGCCGGTGGCCTTCTTCAAAGCCTTCACCAGCTGCCAGGAGTTGAGGGCGTCCATGAAGTTGATGTAGCCGGGCTTGCCGTTGAGCACGGTGATGGGCAGCTCACCTTGGTCCATGTAGATGCGGGCGGGCTTTTGGTTGGGGTTACAGCCGTATTTCAGTTCCAGTTCAGTCATGGATTAAACCTCCCAGTGTTTGTTGATGATGGAAGTCTCGGTGTCTCCGGTCTCCAGGTCGATGTAGCGGACGAAGAGGGAGACCTTGTTCTCGTCGTTGAGGGACAGCCACAGGTCCCCAGCCAGGGTTTCCGCATCAGGGGCGGTGATGGCCACCAGGCGGGGTTCCCCCTCGAAGGAGGGCAGGGGGTCCAGGTTTTCCTGATAGGTGTGGATGAAGTGTCCGGTGCCGGGCAGGGGAGCGTCATACTCGTAGAAGTAGCGCAGGTTGCAGTCGGGGTTGCCGTAGGCGGACTTCAGAATGGACAGCTTGTAGCTGCCATCTTTGAGGAGCAAACCGGAAATGCGAGGGGTGTAGTTGGGGGGATCGGGCTCGAAGCAGCGGGAGCGCAGAGACTCGGCAAAGGTTTTGCCGGCCAACAGGCCTTGCTGGATGGTGTCGGTCTGGTCGCCGTTGGTGACGATGGTGTCCTCACCCACCTGGCGCACGGGGTGGTAGATGATCAGGGAGGGATCGGTCATCTTGCTCTCGTCAAAGGCCCGGGTGCGGATGCCATCCTCGGTCTCCTCGAAGATACGGTTGCGGCTGTTCTCGCTACGGCCCATGATGAAATAGGCAATCACCGCCTGCTTGTTGTCGGCGGTGCGGCCCAGCACGATGCCACGGCCGGGATAGGGGTTGCGGGACAGCTCCTGGCACAGATCCAAAGTTGTCATAGTGGTACCTCCTCAATGTGTTTCAAAGAAAAAGGGCGCACCTATCCACAACATAGGTGCGCCCAGACGGTCGGCATTTCTACGGCCATACTCCCTGTGGTCAACCCACTTCCGTCAGTCATATAGCCTGTTAAATATATCATGCCCTGAGCGCTTTTGTCAAGCTTGGGGGGGCAGAATGTGAACCACCCGGCCCTCTACACGGAGCCGGTCTTGGCAGAACAGGGAGACGGCCTGGGGCAGGATGTGCCACTCGGCCTGCTCCATGATGCGTCGCTGCAAGGTCTCGGGGGTGTCCCCCTCCTCCACGGCAACTGCCTTTTGCAGCACAATGGGGCCGCCGTCGCACTCCTCGGAGACGAAATGGACGGTGGCGCCGGACACCTTCACTCCGTACTCCAGCGCCTTCTCGTGGACATGGAGGCCGTAGCAGCCCTCTCCGCAGAAAGAGGGGATGAGGGCGGGGTGGACGTTCAAGATGGCGTTGGGGTAGGCCTGCACCATCTCTTGGGTAAGAATAATCATAAAGCCTGCCAGCACCACAAGGTCAATGTCCAGGTCTTTGAGCTTGGTCACCAGAGCCTGGGTCATGGCCTGGTTGGAGGGGTGCTCCTTGCGGGGGATGACATAGTGGGGAATCTCCGCTATCTCCGCCCGCTCCAGGGCATACGCTCCGGCTTTGGAAGAGATGACGGCGGCAATGGTGCCGCCGCCCAACTCGCCCCGAGCTTGGGCGTCAATGAGGGCTTGCAGGTTGGTGCCGCCACCGGACACCAAAACGGCAATACGCTTACCCATGGATCACACCAGCTCCACGCCAGCCTCGCCAGCGACCACGCTGCCGATCTGGTAGGCGGTTTCGCCAGCCTGAGCCAGAGCGTCCAGAGCGGCCTGGGCCTGGGCGGCGGGAACGGCCAAAATCATGCCGATGCCCATGTTGAAGGTGTTGTACATATCCCGAGCGGGGATGTTGCCTGCCTTCTGGATGAGGGAGAAGATGGGAAGGGTGGGGAAGGAGTCCAGCTTGATCTGGGCGGTGAGGCCGTCCACCATCATGCGGGGCACATTCTCATAGAAGCCGCCGCCGGTGATGTGGCTGACGGCGTGGACATCCACACCAGCGCCCAGCACGGCCTTCACGGCCTTGACATAGATGCGGGTGGGCTCCAGCAGGGCCTCACCCAGGCTCTTGCCGTTCAGCTCATCCATGGGGGTGGTGAGGTCGGCGTGCTCCACATCAAAGACTTTGCGCACCAGGGAGAAGCCGTTGGAGTGCACGCCGGAGGAGGCCAGACCGATGAGCACATCGCCTTCGGCCAGGGACTTGCCGTCAATGATCTTCTCCTCGTCCACCATACCAACGGAGAACCCGGCCAGGTCGTACTCGTCCACGGGGTAGAAGCCGGGCATCTCGGCGGTCTCACCGCCCACCAGGGCACAGCCAGCCTGACGGCAGCCCTCGGTGATGCCGGTGACAATGTCAGCGATGCGGGCGGGATCGTTCTTGCCGCAGGCGATGTAGTCCAGGAAAAACAGGGGCATGGCGCCACCGCAGATGATGTCGTTGACACACATGGCCACGCAGTCAATGCCCACGGTGTCGTGCTTGTTCATGAGAAACGCCAGCTTCAGCTTGGTGCCCACGCCGTCAGTGCCGGACACCAGCACAGGCTTTTTCATGCCGCTCATGTCAGGGGCAAACATGCCGCCGAAGCCACCCAGGGTACCCATGACCCCGGGAATGTAGGTGGATTCCACCATGGGCTTGATGCGGCGCACCGCCTCGTAACCGGCGGTGACGTCCACGCCGGCAGCGGCGTAAGAAGCAGAGTGAGAGTCAGAATGATTCATGGAAATTACTCCTTTCCGTTCCAGCAGTAGGTGCACACCTTGTCACGATCCAGGCCAATGGACTCCAGCAGGCCGTCCAGAGACTGGTAGCCCAAAGAGTCAAAGCCCATCTTCTCACAGATGGCCTTGAGCATGCACTGGCCACGCTCCGTGTGGGCGTCGGCGTATTCCTCCAGGTGCTTCTGGCCTTCGTCACCCTCCAGCTCCTGGATGGTGCGGCGGGCCAGCAGGTCCATGTCGGAATTGCCCCGGGAGAAGTTGAGATACTTGCAGCTGTACATGATAGGGGGGCAGGCAGAGCGCATGTGTACTTCCTTGGCGCCCGACTCGTAGAGGAAGTCGACAGTCTCCCGCAGCTGGGTGCCACGGACGATGGAGTCATCCACGAACAGAAGCTTCTTGTCCTGGATGAGCTCGGGCACGGGGATTTGCTTCATCTTGGCCACCTGGTTGCGCACCTCTTGATTGGCCGGCATAAAGGATCGGGGCCAGGTGGGGGTGTATTTCACGAAGGGACGGGCAAACTGTTTGCCGCTTTTGTTGGCGTAGCCGATGGCATGGGGTACACCGGAGTCAGGCACACCAGCCACAAAGTCCACGTCGGGCTGGACGCCCCGGGCCTTCTCGTCCCGGGCCATGATTTCGCCGTTGCGGTAGCGCATGACCTCTACGTTGACCCCCTCGTAGTTGGAGTTGGGGTAGCCGTAGTAGGTCCACAGGAAGGCACAGATCTTCATCTCATCGCCGGCGGGCACCAAGGTTTGGAAGCCGTCGGCGGTGACCTGAACGATTTCCCGGGGGCCCAGCTCGTAGGCATCTTCGTAGCCCAGCTTGTGGTAGGCAAAAGACTCAAAGGACACACAGTGGCCCTCGGGGCCCTTGCCGATGAGCACCGGCAGACGGCCCAGGCGGTCACGGGCGGCAATGATCTCACCCCGGTCGGTGAGGATGAGCAGGGTCATAGACCCTTCAATCTGCTCTTGCGCGTGGCGGATGCCGTCAATGAGGTTGGTTTTCTGGTTGATGAGGGCGGCGGTGAGCTCGGTGGAGTTGACCTTGCCGGAGCTCATGGCCATGAATTGGTGACCAGGGGTGGAGAAGTGCTCGGCCACCAGCTGATCGGTGTTGGTGATCACGCCCACGGTGGTGATGGCGTACAGGCCCAGGTGGGAGCGCACCAGCAGGGGCTGAGGGTCGGTGTCACTGATACAGCCGATGCCGCTGCAACCGTGAAAGTCGTGGAGATCCTTCTCGAACTTGGTGCGGAAGGGGGTGTTTTCGATGGAGTGGATCTGACGCTGGAAGCCGTCGGTGGCGTCATGAATGATCATGCCGCCCCGACGAGTGCCCAGATGAGAGTGGTAATCCACGCCGAAAAAGATATCAAGAGTCACGTCCCGCTTGGAGACGGCGCCAAAAAAGCCTCCCATGCTGTTCCTCCTAGTAAATTACTTGCCCATGAGGCGACGGCTCATCTCCTGATAAGCGCCCTCAACGTTACCAAGGTCACGACGGAAACGATCCTTGTCCAGCTTCTCGCCGGTCTTGGAGTCCCAGAAGCGGCAGGTGTCGGGGCTGATCTCGTCGGCCAGAACAATGGTGCCGTTGGAGGTCTTGCCGAATTCCAGCTTGAAGTCCACCAGGGTCACGCCGCACTCGGCCAGAGTCTTCTTCAAAAACTCATTGACCGCGAAGGCATAGGTCTTGATCTGCTCGATCTCCTCCCAGGTGGCCAGCTTCAGAGCCACAGCGTGGTAGTCGTTGATGAGAGGATCGTGGAGGTCGTCGTTCTTGTAGGAGAACTCGATGGTGGGCTGCTCAAAGACAATGCCTTCTTCCACGCCGTAGCGCTTGGCAAAGGAACCGGCGGAGATGTTACGGATGATGACTTCCAGGGGGACGATGGAGACCTTCTTCACAGCGGTCTCACGCTCGTTGAGCTCCTCCACCAGGTGAGTGGGAACACCGGCCTTCTCCAGCTGGGCCATGAGGAAGTTGCTCATCTGGTTGTTGATCACACCCTTGCCAACGATGGTGCCCTTCTTGGTGCCGTCAAAAGCTGTGGCGTCGTCCTTGTAGGACACGATCACTACGTCGGGGTTCTCGGTGGCGAATACCTTCTTGGCTTTTCCTTCATACAGCTGTTCCAGTTTGTTCATGATACATCGTCCTTTCTCTATGTCCAAGTGGTGGAAATTACAGTTGGGAGAGCTCCTGCTGGAGTTTGTCCTCTTTGGCAGCGATCTGAGCGGCCATGATCTGGCGGTCTTCATCCAAACGAGCGGCCAGATCGTCGTCGGACACGGCCAGAATCTGAGCGGCCAAAACAGCGGCGTTCTTGGCACCGTTGAGAGCTACGGTGGCTACGGGAATGCCACTGGGCATCTGGACCGTGGCCAGGAGAGCGTCCAGACCGTCCACAGCGCCGCCCTTGAGGGGGATGCCGATGACGGGGAGGGTGGAGTTGCCGGCAAAGGCACCGGCCAGGTGAGCGGCCATGCCAGCGGCACAGATGAGCACGCCGAAGCCGTTTTTGCGGGCAGAGCGGGCAAATTCAGCGGCCTGCACCGGAGTGCGGTGAGCGCTCATGATGTGGGCCTCGTAGGGGATGCCGTAGTGGGCCAGTTGCTGACAGGCACCCTTTACCACAGGCCAGTCCGAATCAGAACCCATGATAATTGCGACTTTTTTACTCATTGTTCCAGTCTCCTTTACAATACGCATGCCAAAAAGCAAACAGGCCAACCACATGAGCGTAGTCGGCCTGTTTGGATTATGGACGGAATTTGGACGCAGAGATGCCCTGAGACATGGCAGATGCAACAGAAAAATGCTCGGCCTTCACAGGGCAACACCTCTCTACAAAAAGTATCTTTATTCTATACATAAAGTCCTGCGCAAATCAAGGTATAAAATTTTTTTCGTAGGCTTACACAATGTGACAGCGCCAAAAGGAAAAGAGGGCTGGTTAGAATAACCCGGTATGCTCTAAAATCTCAGTGACAACCTGCGCTCTGCCGGCCCAAGAGGCCTTGCGGGCGTATTCCTGTCTGCGTGGCGCGGCCATGGTAGATTCTTCCTCCAAAGCCCTGCGACAGCGGCGAATAAAGCCTGCAGAGTCATATGCGGTGTAAACAACATCGGGGAATGGCTCTACCTGGTCGGATTCGATCATCGTGACAATGGGTTTGCCGGATGCAAGATATTCGTACATGCGAGAGGGAATGATATCCGAGCCCTTGAGATCCCGATGAAACAGGTCAAAGAGTACGTCACAGGCGTACAGATAATCGGGCAACTCCACGGGGTTGATGGGGCCGGTCAAGACGATGTTGGGGCAGTGCTTGAGATGCATACGCACGGTGGATGTGACCCGGCCCATGAGCAGGAAGGTCCACTCGGGATGGGTCTGCGCCGCTTGTACCAGAGGGGCCAAGTCCAAGCGGTTGTTGATGTCACCCACCCGACCAAGAATGGGAGAGGGAAGCTTGGACAGCTGAATGGGCACTGTGAGCCCGGGACGGGTGAACATGCGGTCATTGACACCGTTGGGCAGAAGAACAATGGTGTCGTTGCAGGGGGCAAGCCGCTGCACCAGGCCCTGGGAGGCGGCAAATACCACCTCTGCGTGGCAGGTCAGATCACTTTCCTCCTCCACGTATTCCTCGCCCCATTCTCGGAAACAATCATATACCAAACCGCTGTATGCAAAGTGATCCAGATACATGGCTTGATCGGGGGCGGTGCACCACAGCACGGGCTCCACAAAGTGGTGGTGGTTGAGAATCTGCTGGATGAAGTCTACGGTTTTGCTGTCATTGCGGCGCTGAATGGCGGCGTTGCTCCAGCGGGGCAGCAGAGGGGTAGGCAACGTGTAGACGGTGATGTGGGGGCGCATTTTACGCCCTTGCCGGGGCTTGGCGGCGCCCCGGGGTACCGGGGGTTCAAAAAAGAGAACTTGTACATCATTGAGCCGGGCCAGCAGCTGCTGGGTCCGATTGGGGCGCGCCTGCCAGGGAGTGTGGGACAGGCAGAGCAGTTGCTTCATATCGTTCACCTCAGTGGTCACAAGAAAATATCTTGCCGATGCCGGAGAAATCCGGTAGAATAGGGGCAAGATGCAAGAAATTGTGTCGTTAATTTATTATACAATATGCTTGGCCTGCGGGTCAAGGGAAGGAGCGTAACCGTGTTGGAGATGATACAGCAGCTGGATGAACAGGCGCTGCGCTGGATTGCTCAGTTTGTGCGCCAGGAGTGGTTGAACCCCCTGGTGATCGCCTACACCAGCTTGGGCAATGCAGGGCTTTGCTTCATTGCAGCAGCCCTGATTCTTTTGTGCTTTCGGAAAACAAGGGAAGGAGGGGCTACCGCCCTGACCGCCATGGGGCTGGGCCTTTTGGTGACCAATCTTACCATCAAACCGCTGATTACCCGTCCCAGACCGTGGGTGGTCATGGAAGACTTTGTCTCCTTGGTCACCAGTTCGGATCCCCACTCTTTTCCCTCGGGGCATACGACGGCGGCCTTTGCCTTTGGTGTGGCGCTGTTTTTGACCTTGCCCCAGAAATGGGCCAAGGCCACAGCCTTGGTGGCTGCGGCCTTGATGGGATTGTCTCGCCTGTATGTGGGAGTGCATTTTCCCACGGATGTACTGGCAGGAATGGTGATTGGAACTTGCTGTGGACTGCTGGCCAGATGGCTGGTCCAGCGCTTCAAGGAGCGGTTTTTACACCGGTGAGGTGGGAGATGACCCACTGAGCCAGCAATAGTCCTGCGCTGGCGGGTACCCACATGGAACTGGCGGGGATGGAACGGCGACCCGGAGGGTGCGCTTCTGTCCCGTCGTGAGCACGAGAGGGAAGCTCGGGGGAGAACACCACAGGATGGTGGACGATCCCCCGGGCTTTCAATTCTTTGCGCACCACCCGAGCCAGGGGACACCCCTGGGTTTTGGACAGATCGGCAATGCGCAGTTGTTGGGCGTCCAGTTTATTGCCCGTCCCCATGGCAGAGATCATGGGGATGCCTCGGGTGTGGGCGGTCTCAATAAGATCCAGCTTGCAGGAGACCAGGTCAATGGCATCTACGATACAGTCGTAGGGTTGGGTAAAGAACTCCTCTCGGGTCTGGGCCTCGTAGCGGGCTGCCATGGGGTGGAGACGACAAGTGGGGGAGATGTCGCTTAAGCGGAGTGCGGCAGCCTCCGCTTTTTTCATGCCTACGGTGGAGTGGACGGCAAAAGATTGCCGGTTGATGTTGCTCACGGACAGTTCATCCAGATCGATGAGGGTCAGTTCACCCACCCCGGAACGGCATAGGGCTTCTGCGCACCAACTGCCCACGCCACCCAGGCCAAAGATGGCCACATGGCTGCTTTGAAGGCGGGTAAAAGCGTCATCTCCCAGCAACATGCGAGTTCGAATGAATTGATCTTCCATGTCAGATCCTCCTGTGAAAAAGTTTCCCCGGCGCTTTTGCGCCGGGGAAACGTACCTGTGTAGACTTAATAGCCGAAGTACTTGGCACCGTCAGCCTCAGCCACGGCGTAGGCGTCACCCTCCAGCAGCTTCTCAGACCACTCGGTCATAGCATCGCTGGTGAGAGCGGAGCGGACGGTCTGTTTCCAGGACTCTTCTTCCCACTCCTGGAAGTAGGTGATGTGATAGCCCCAATAGGAAGAGGAGGAGCTGGTGTCACCTTCGTGCTTGGTGGTGGTCACATCACCGGCAGTGCGGTCTTCTTCAAACAGCCAGGTGTCCCGGTCGTCGGTGAGAGAGCCAGACTTCACGCCAGTGGAGATGCCGCCGTTGGAAGAAGTGTTGCTGGCGGAATAGGAGGCAGCCAGTTCGCCGAAGGCCTCGGCGGTCTTGTCGCTCTCTTCCCACTTGGCCATAACCTCGTCCACCTTGGTCTTGGCAGCATCCCAAGCCTCCTGGGTGGGAGCCACCGCGTTGCCATCTTCGTCGGTGGTGGTCTCAGCCTGGATGAGAATGTCACGGATGGTGGCGGGGGTAGAGGTGTCCTGATAACGCTTGTGGAAGATTACCAGATAGTAACCGGTGTCGGCACTCTCCACCACGGTAGCGCCGTTCTCTTCCAGCTTCAGCAGTTCGTCCTTATAGGCGCTGGTGATAGAGCTGGTGCCCACCACGGTGGTGTGGTCGCCAGAGGCATCGGGAGAGGTCTCAGTGATGAGTTTGGTCACCAGCAGGCCATCCTTATAAGAGGCCAGGGCCTTCTCGGCTTCCTCCTTGGCCTTGGTCATGGCTTCTTCCTTGAGCTTGGTGATTTCATCGTTGCTCAGGGCATTGCCTTCGTCATCGGTCTCCTTCACAGTATCCGCCTTGAAGTAGAGGTAGGAGTACTCGAAGGTGTCCACATCGTCCTTGTGCTCCTGATAATACTCGTTGAGCTGATCGTCGGTGTAGCCATCGGAGGTTTTCTCCACGGTATCATTGTAATACTTGGTGGCCAACAGGGACTGGGACAAAATATCCTCGAAGGTGCCCACGGTAATATAACGACCATACATGGAGCGCAGGCTGGACTCATAAGTGATGCCGGAAGAGGCGGCGGAGTCCTTGTAGTACTGGATGGTCTCGTCCAGATCCTCCTGGATATCTGCCTCGGTGTAACCGGCCTCCAGGGCGGCATCATAACGGGCCTTGGTAGTTTGAGCCTGGGTCAGAGCATTCTCCATGAAGTAGTCCCGATAGGTGGTGCCTTCCTCTTCATTGTACATCTGCTCGCTGTCAGACTTGCTGGTGTCGATGATGCCGTAATTGGCATAAGCGGAGCGGATGCCGTTGTAGTAGTAGCTCATTTCTGCCACACTGATTTTGGTATCGCCTACCGTGGCAGCGGTGGCGTTGCGCTGGAAAATGCCGGAGTTCCAAGTGAGAAGGGCGGCAACCAAAATGGCGACAACCACACCGATGGCCGTATAGGTGCGGACTTTTCGTTTGTAAGCTGCCTGTTCGGAACGGGCTTTCGCGTTCTTGTCAGAAGGGGCAACGCTCTGGCGCTGCTTCTTCTCTCTGGATGCGCTCATGGTATCAATCCTCTCAAGTTTTCAATGGTATTCCCGGGTATAGGGAAGGCATATCGTCCGGATAGGAGAATGTGCCGAATGGAGATATTATAGCACGGTGGGTGAGAGCATGCAAGGAAAATCAAAATACGCAGGCTCCAAACATGCAAAAAGCGATGCAGATTCCTTTTCTGCATCGCTGAAAAAAGTCCCCGCCATAGCCGTGCCGCCCAATTAAAAACCTGCACGCAAATGCAGGTGGGTTGTCTCCACCTGGGTTCCACACTTCCAACGTCCAAATCCTCGCGAAGAGGTCCGGGAGGCCTGCGTTCCACCAGGTGAGGGGACATCCCGTTTAAGAGATGTGGGTTTTAAAAGAGCGGTCACGAGACAAGGCAGGGAATTCTTTGATTACTCAGACTCCTCTTCGGAATCGTCGAACAAGGTCTCCACAAACTGCTCGTAGACCTCGTCCAGTTCGCTCTGGTCGTCGATATCAGCCAGGATCTGCTCGCCGTTTTCTTCGGCCACGCGCAGAAGGATGAGACCAAAGTCCTCGTCGTCTTCGTCCATATCAGCAGGTACAAAGGCCATGTAGGTGTTGCCCTTGTGCTCCAGTGTACCCAGATGCTCCAATTCAAATTCGTTGCCGTCCTCGTCGGTGACGGTGACGAAATCAGGTCCAAATTCTTCGCTCATGCCTAGAAGTCCTCCTTATGGCGTTTTTGGGCGAATTTCTTTCGCTGGAACCATTGTAACTGCAAATGAGAAAAAAAGCAAGGGGGAGAATTGAGAAAAGAAAATCGAACCCCCCCACAAATTCCATTGTGGAGGGGTTCGGCCTGGTTTATGCAGGGTTCTTTTTCTCGTGAATGAGACGAGCCCAGTATACAATGGGGGTGTCCAGCAGGGAGGTGAAAATGAAGATGACATAGCTGGAGAGGACGATGGATACCAGCGTGGGAATGTCATACATTCCGTAGAAGGCAAATACGGTGTACAAAACGGCGTTGAGCAGCTGGGAGACCAAGGTGGAGCCGTTGTTGCGCACCCACAGGTAGGCCCGCCGATCTCCGCTGAGGCGCTGGGTGAAGGCCCACCACTTATGGTATAGCCACACATCAAAGACCTGGACGATGGCGTACACCGCCAGGGAGGCCAGCATCAGCCGGGGAGTATTGGAGAAAATATCTCGCATGGGGAGTGTGGCCCAGTCGTTGACGGAAGGGATGTACATAAGCCAGGACTGGGAGACCAGCACAAAGAGAATGTTGGCTGCAATGCCAATCCACACCGCCTGTTGGGCCTGCTTTTTTCCTGCAATCTCGCTGAGAATGTCGGTGACCAGGAAGGTGGTGGCAAAGAGGATGTTTCCCAAGGTCATTTCCATCCCGAAGGCTTGCACCAGAATTAAAACCTCGATGTTGGCGGCAATGGTGGCAAAGACAGTAAATGCCATCAAACCACTGGTGCCAAACAGGGCAAACCACAGCAGCACCGAGCCGTATAGGACCAAAAGGGTGACGATCAAAAGTAGTTCATTTCTCATAATTTCTCTCCTACACCAAAGTCTGTGTTATCCAACAGAATGTCCACTCTGGGGTTATCCTTGTACAGAGGATAGATCTCCCGCACAAAGGCGTCCCGCACCGCCAAATCTGGCACAATAGGAGTGGTGTTGGGAACCATGATGTTGATACAAACCCGGTGAAAGTGAGCTAGACCCGTTTCCACGTCCTGCTTCATGCTCTCCACGCTTTGGCCGGTGAGACCGAAGAGCAGGCAACACTCGTCAAAGGGGGCGGCGATGATGGCGGGATCGGTTTCGTCAATGCCCTTGTCCAGCACTTGCTCCCGATAGGCCGCGTCGAAGGTCTCCACCCCAATTTTCACGTGGAGGGTAACGCCCAGGTTGGCAAAATGCTCTCGCAGTCCAGGCAAGGTTTTGCGAAATAACCAGTGGCTCTCTACGTGAAGATCTCGGATGCCGCGTTGCTGACACACCCGGTCTACTTCCAACAGGGTAGAGGGATGGAGCTCGGCAAAGGAGCCGGAGTTGATGACTTCCAAACGGCGAAATTCCCCTGTGACGTGGGACAGAGCTTCCCGGTTGAGAGCCAGATTGGCGTCCTCGTCCATGGAGGCATCCAAGTGGTAGTCGCAAAACCGGCACCGTTTCCACGCGCATCCTCTCCCGCGCAGCAGGACAATTTCCCGCGGATTTTTATCGTTGATGACAGAATAGCGACTGAGTTCCACCGTGATCCCTCCAAAGAGCAAAAAAATATGGTGTACTCACACATGAGTACACCATCCAAATTGCGCACAAAAGCGCACCACAACTGTGGGTTGTGGTTTTCCCGTAGTTTTGTTTAGAGACAGGATGGTTCCGAACTGTCTGTATGGAATTGCGCATTTCATTATAACGGTTTTTTTTCACCTGTCAAGAGAAAAGAAAACAGCTCGCTAAATATCAGCGAGCTGTTTTATGGCACAAGTGGGCCTGTAAGCCGGGTTCTGTCCTTTAAGACAGCCATCTATCTAGGCGCAGCGTTGCCCCTGCGCTCCAGCCACCTCCTCAACGCGGCCGGGCCGACCTATGTGCGTTTCCACGGTGTTGCTCCGGATAGAGTTTACAGCGATGAGCAGTTCCCAGTCATCGGGCGGGCGCTTATCTCCGCCTTTCCACCCTTACCTTAGCCCCCGCCCCTCTTTCGAGGGCCATATAGACTAAGGCGGTATATCTCTGTTGCACTTTTCCTGAAGTCGCCTTCGGCGGGCGTTACCCGTTATCCTTGCCCTACGGAGCCCGGACTTTCCTCATGGACGGCCTTTCGACCTGCCCACGCGGCTGTCCAGCCCACTTGCTCCATGATTGTACTCTAACTTTGTATGATTGTCAAATGGGAGTTTATGCGTTATAATATCCTGATGTCATTTACTCCGAAAGGGAAAAGGAGGCAGAGGTCAATGCAATCGATTCTCATGGATTACTTGAACTCGCTCAAGGGGAAAAAGATTGCCGTCATCGGCATGGGGGTTTCCAATGCCCCATTGGTCAAGAAAATGTTAGAGGCCGGACTGCAAGTTCGGGTGTGTGATAAGCGGGAACGCGAGGATTTTGACGGTTTGGCAGAGCTGGAAGCTAAGGGCTTGAAGGCCAGCCTGGGACCGGATTACCTCAGCGGCCTGGAAGGTGCAGATGTGATTTTTCGCACCCCTGGTGTGCGTCCGGACCTGCCGGAGATTGCCCGCGCTGTGGAGGCAGGCGCTCAGCTGACCTCAGAAATGGAGACATTTTTGGAGCTGTGCCCTTGCAGCGTGATTGCGGTCACTGGTTCGGACGGGAAAACCACCACCACTACCATTATTGCAGGTCTGCTCAAAGCAGCGGGCTATCGCACCTTTGTGGGCGGAAACATTGGACATCCTCTCCTGTGTGAGGTGGATGAAATTCGCCCCGACGATATGGTGGTGCTGGAGCTGTCCTCCTTCCAGCTTATGACCATGCGCCAGAGCCCCAACGTGGCGGTGATCACCAATTTGTCCCCCAACCATCTGGATGTCCATAAGGATATGGAGGAGTATATCCAGGCCAAGCGAAACATCTTTGCCTATCAGGACACTGGAGACAAACTGGTGCTCAATGCAGACAACGAGATCACTGCCGGGTTTGCCCAGGATGCCCGGGGAGAGGTCACGTTGTTCAGCCGGAAAAAGTACCTGGAGCGGGGCGTATGCGTGCGAGACGGCATGGTGTGCTATTGCACCCGTCCCGTGCTGGCTGCCGACGACATTCTCATTCCCGGCGTGCACAACCTGGAAAATTATATGGCTGCCATCGCCGCGGTGGATGGGCTGGTGTCTGACGAGACCATCCGGGCGTATGCCAAGTCCTTTGGCGGCGTGCCCCACCGCATTGAACTGGTGCGCAAGCTGGACGGGGTGCGCTACTACAACGACTCCATCGCATCCAGCCCCACCCGTACCATGGCTGGACTGTGCTCGTTCCAGGAAAAGGTGATCCTCATTGCAGGTGGATACGATAAGCACATTCCCTACGATGTGCTGGGCCCTGAGATTGTCCGGGCCGTCAAATGCCTGATTTTGACGGGTGCTACAGCGGATAAAATTCAGCAGGCCACCCTGCAGGCGGAGGGCTACCAGGAGGGAGCCCCCCAGATCATCCGCTGCGACAACTTGGAGCGGGCGGTGCACACCGCCCACCAGGTGGCCACAGATGGGGATGTGGTGATTCTCTCGCCGGCCAGTGCATCCTTTGACTGTTTCCGCAACTTTGAGGAGCGGGGCAACAAGTTTAAGCAGTATGTCAATGCCCTGGAGGGAGTGAACGCCCCTTGAATACCTTAGATCAGCTCAAACGCCTTTGCCAGACGGGCGGCCCTTCGGGGTATGAAGCGCCGGTGGCCCAGGTGGCCCGGGAGCTTTTGGAGCCTTGGATGGACGAGGTGTGGGTGGACACCCTGGGCAGCGTGGTGGGCGTGCGCCGCTGCGGAAAGCCCAACGCCAAAAAGCTGCTTTTGGATGCCCATCTGGATCAAATCGGCCTTATGGTCACCGGGGCGGAGGACGGATTTCTCCGCTTTGCATCGGTGGGCGGGGTAGACCCACGCATGCTGCCGGGCCGGGAGGTGACCATTCTCACCCAGCCGCCGCGTTTTGGGATTATCGCCTGTCTGCCGCCCCATATTCTCTCTCAGGAGGAGCGGGAGAAGGCCCCGGCGCTGTCGGAATATGTGGTGGATACCGGCTTGACGCAGGAACAGGTGGAACGGGAAATCCCCGTGGGTACGCTCATGGTGTTCCGGGACTGTTTCCTGGAGCTGGCCGGTGGCCGTATTTGCTCGGGTTCCTTAGATGACCGGGCCTGTTTTGTAGCTCTGCTGCGCGCGGTGGAGCTGCTCCATGACCAGCCGCTGGATGTGGATTTGTACATTTTGGGCAGTACTCGGGAGGAGATTGGCGGTATGGGGGCTGTGGTGGCCACTCAGACCATCAACCCTGATTTTTGTGTGGCCGTGGATGTCACCCATGGGGCAACGCCGGACAGCGGGAAAGGCCGTGCCTATGAGTTGGGTGGCGGCCCAGCCGTGGGGATTGGCCCCAATATGACCCGTTGGATGACCCAGCGCCTGTTGCACAAGGCCCGGGAGCAGGGCATTGCCGTGCAAAAAGAGGTGATGGGTGGAGACACTGGTACCAACGCCTGGGGCATGCAAATTTGCAACGAGGGAATTGCCACGGCGGTACTCTCTCTGCCTCTTCGATACATGCACACGCCCGTAGAAGTGGTGGACTTGGAGGATTTGGAGCAGACGGCGCAGCTGCTATCTGCCTTTGCTCTGCATCTGGGAGAGGAGGCGGCGCAGGTATGATGTTGGAGACCTTAAAACAACTGTGTGCGCTGCCCGGGGTGTCTTCTTACGAGGACGCTGTCCGGGACTACCTGATTCAGCAGGCCAAGCCCTATGTGGATGCCATGCGGGTGGATACCATGGGCAACCTGATTGTGTTGAAAAAGGGCGCTAAGGCTACGGGGAATAAGCTGATGCTCTGTGCCCATATGGATGAAGTGGGACTGATGGTGCGCTCCATCACCGAGGACGGGTATCTGAAATTCGTCTGCGTGGGAGGAATTGACCGTCGGGTTCTGCTGGGCAAGCAGGTTCGCATTGGCGCCCAGGGCGTGCCTGGGGTCATTGGCCTGAAGGCCATCCACATGACCACAGCGGAGGAGCGAAAGAAAGTTCCCAAGTTGGAGGACTATTACATTGACATTGGTGCTGGAAGCCGGGAAGAGGCGGAAGCGTTGGTGGAGCCGGGAGACCCTTGTGCTTTTGTCAGCGACTGCGTGGAGTTTGGGGATGGATTCCTCAAAGCCAAGGCGCTGGACGATCGGGTGGGCTGTGCGGTGTTGCTGGAATTGCTGCGCCAGGAGCTGCCCATGGATGTGACGGTGGTGTTTACCGTCCAAGAGGAAGTGGGAGCCCGGGGAGCGTTTGGGGCTGCCTTTTCCGTCACCCCGGAGATTGCTCTGGTGGTGGAGGGAACTACGGCGGCGGATGCGCCCACTCAGGAACCCCAGGAGCAGGTGTGCTGGTGTGGGAAAGGCCCGGTGCTGTCCTGGATGGACCGTGGGACCATCTATGACCGGGAGTTGTTCCAGACCTTACGGCAGGTGGCCACTCAGCACCAGATTCCCTGGCAGTTGAAGCACTATGTGGCGGGAACCACCGACGCCAAAGCCATCCAACGCACCAAATCCGGTGTACGTGTGGCAGGCCTTGCTGCGCCGGTACGTTATCTCCATGGGCCCAGCAGCGCCGTGAAGGTGGAGGACGTGGAGCAAGTGCTGGAGCTTCTCCGGCAGTTCGTGCACACGATGGCCCAAGAGAGCTGATAAAAGGAGCGAAATGCGACGATGATACAGACTTTGACAACCCTGTGCACCGCCTTTGGCCCGTCTGGCGCTGAGGGGGCGGTGGCGCAGGTGATTGAGCAACTGGCTCATCCCTATGTGGATGAGATCGCCCGGGATACTCTGGGAAATCTGATATGCCATAAAAAGGGCCCGGGGCCACGGCTGATGTTCTCCGCTCACATGGACAGCATCGGTCTGGTGGTGACCCACATTGATGAAAAAGGCTTCCTTCGGGTGGGGGCTATCGGCGGTGTGCATGCCGATGCCGTGGTAAATACCCCTGTCCGATTCCAAAATGGCACCTGTGGCGTCATTGCGGCTCAGGTGGGATCCACACCGGGCAAGCGCACCGTGGCGGATCTGTACCTGGACATTGGTGTTTCCTCCCAGGAAGAGGCCCAGCAGCTGGTGCAGATTGGGGATGTGGCTGTGTACAACACCCCGGTGGTTTCAGTGCAGAATATGATGAGTGGCCCGTATATGGACAACCGCATCTCCTGCCTGGTGCTTTTGAAGGCCATGGAGAAGCTTCAGGACTGTCCCAACGACGTCTATTTCGTCTTTTCCACCCAGGAAGAGGTGGGCCTGCGAGGTGCAAAAACCGCCGCCTGGTCCATTGATCCTCACTACGGCGTAGCCGTGGATGTTACATCCGAGGACGGACAGCCGGGGGCCAAGCACACGGCTAGCAGTTTGGCCGGCAAAGGGGCAGCAGTGAAGGTGATGGACCGGTCGGTGATCTGCCATCCCTACATGGTGAACCTTCTGATGGATCTGGCCCAGGAGCACCATATTGCAGCCCAGCGGGATGTGATCCAGGCGGGGGGTACCGACGCAGGGGTCATCCATCAGACCCGTGGCGGTGTATGTACCGGGGGAATTTCCATTCCCTGTCGCAATGTCCATACGCCTTGCGAAATGGTTTCCATGCAAGACGTGCAGGCCTGCATTGACTTGGTGGCCGCTTTGGCCCAAACAACCTTACAGAAAGAGTGTTAAGTGAAATGTCTTTGGAATTTTCAGAGCAGTTGCGCACCTTGGCCCGTCAGGCCGAGGAGACGCTGAAGGAACAATTTGCCCGCATCGACGCCGTGGCAGAGGCCAACACCCTGCGGGTGCTGGACGCCTTCCGGCAGTTCCGGGTGGCGGAGAGCTATTTTGCCGGCACCACCGGCTATGGATACGATGATCTGGGCCGGGATAAGCTGGATGAAATCTACGCCCACTTGTTTGGCACCGAGGATGCCCTGGTGCGCATTGGCTTTGTCAACGGCACCCATGCCATCTCTGCGGCGCTGTTTGGCTGCCTGCGGCCTGGTGACGTACTGGTGTCTGCGGTGGGAGCGCCCTATGATACCCTGTTGGGCGTCATCGGTGTCACCGACAAGGGTACCGGCTCTTTGAAGGACTTTGGTGTGGAGTACCGTCAGGTGGATCTGACCCCGGACAACACCCCTGACCTGGAGGGGCTGGCTCAGGCGGTGTCTGACCCCAAGGTGAAAGCGGTGCTCATTCAGCGTTCCAAGGGTTACTCCACCCGGGCCTCTCTGTCGGTGGACGAGATTGGCCATATGTGTGACATCATCCGCCAGCACAACCCCAACGTTGCCATTCTGGTGGACAACTGCTACGGGGAGTTTGTGGAGGAAAAGGAACCTACTCACGTGGGCGCCGACCTGGTGGTGGGCTCTCTCATCAAAAATCCCGGCGGTGGGTTGGCCCCCACAGGTGCCTATCTGGCCGGTCGTCACCACCTCATCGAAGGGGCTGCCATGCGTCTGACCTGCCCGGGCATTGGCAAGGAGTGCGGCTCCACCTTGGGCAACAACCGCCTGCTCTATCAGGGCTTGTTTATGGCCCCTCACACGGTGGCCCAGGCTCTGAAAACCGCCGTGTTTGGCGCCGCTCTTATGGAGCAGATGGGATATGCTACCGAGCCCCACTCTTTGGCCCCCCGCCATGACATCATCCAGATGATCCACTTGGGCAATGGGGAAGGGGTCAAGGCCTTCTGTCGAGGCATCCAGTCTGGTGCGCCGGTGGATTCCTATGTCACCCCCGAACCCTGGGATATGCCCGGTTACGATTGCCAAGTGATTATGGCTGCCGGTGCCTTTATCCAGGGTGCTTCCATTGAGCTGTCTGCGGATGCCCCCATGCGGGAGCCCTATACGGTGTACCTGCAAGGCGGCCTCACCTATGAGTCTGGAAAGGCCGGCTTAATGTTGGCGGCCCAGGAATTGTTGGGCCGGTGAATGAATCAAGCCCCCGGAATCATACCATGGTTCCGGGGGTGATCCCGTGTCGGTGCCATTGCGACGCCGCTGGAAACGGTGGAAACAACATCCGGTGCAGCGTGTTGCGCTGCCTGCGGTCATTGCACTTTTGCTCGTCTGGGGAGTTTTTGCCTTTTTCTCCGAGCATTTGAGACCCATGGTGGAGACTGTGGCTAAAAGTCAGGCCACCAATCTTATCTCGGTGACGGTGTCTCAGGTGGTGGAGCAGTGTATGAGCCAGCAGGGATTAAGCTACAATGACCTGATGGAGATGCACCAGCAAGAGGAGAACGGGACTATTACGGTGACAGGGCGCACCACAGTGATCCAACAGTTGAGAAATGATATTACCCAGGCCTTAGTGGAGCAGCTGGAAAATTTAGATTCCGGCCAATTGGGAGTGCCTCTGGGCAATCTAACAGGCTGGATGCTGTTTTCGGGTTTAGGCCCCAAACTTCGGGTTACCATTGATTCCGTGGGGGATGTGGTGACCCAGGTCTACAACCAGTTTGACAGCGCCGGGATCAACCAGACCCACCACCAGGTGCTCATGGATGTTTCTGTGACGGTGCACCTGTTTATTCCCGGCGAGATCACGTCGGTCACCGTGGATACCACGGTGTGTTTGGCGGAGACGATTTTTCTGGGGACCGTACCCAATAGCTATTTGCAAACGGGATAACACAACACAAAGGAGATCAACGGATATGGATTCCTTGCAGCAAATCCAAAAGCTCCGGGAGGAGCTCAACCAGCACAATTATCAATACTATGTCTTGGACCAACCCACCATCTCCGATTTTGAATATGACCGCATGCTGCGGCAACTGGAGGAGTTGGAGCAGGCCCATCCGGAATGGATCACCCCTGATTCTCCCACCCAGCGGGTAGGGGGGAAGGCTCTGGACAGCTTTGCCCAGGTGACCCACCGGGTGCCGCTCCAGTCTCTGCAGGACGTATTCTCTCCCGAGGAACTCCTGGATTTTCACCGCCGCATTTCTCAGGGGGAGCCAGTGGAGTATCTGCTGGAGCCCAAAGTGGATGGGTTGTCTGTGGCGCTGGAATATGAAAACGGCGTGTTTGTTCGCGGCGCCACTCGTGGAGACGGCATGGTGGGGGAGGATGTGACAGAAAATCTGCGTACCATCCGCTCCATTCCTATGGTTTTGGAGGGAGCGCCGGAGTCCCTCATCGTCCGCGGCGAGGTGTATATGCCCCGTAAGACTTTTGAGCGGCTCAACCAAGAGCGGGAGCTGAGGGGGGAGCAGCTGTTTGCCAATCCTCGTAACGCTGCTGCCGGTTCCATGCGACAGTTGGATCCCAAAGTGGCGGCTTCCCGTGGACTGGATATTCTTATCTTCAATATTCAAGATGTAAATGGAATTTCCTTTACAACAGATAGCGATAGCCTGGACTATCTGCGTGGATTGCGATTCAAAGTCATTGACTATTTGAAAACTTCGGATATCCAGGAGATTCAGGAGAGCATTCAAAAGCTGGGGGATGAGCGAGAAAAGTATCCCTTCGACATTGATGGAGCGGTTGTAAAGGTAAATAACTTGACAGATCGAACCGCTCTTGGAGAGACTGCAAAATTCCCGCGTTGGGCTGCGGCCTATAAGTATCCGCCGGAGCAAAAGGAAAGTGTGGTACGGGATATTGTGGTGCAAGTGGGGCGCACCGGTGTGCTCACTCCCAAGGCGGTGGTGGACCCCGTGCGTCTGGCGGGAACCACAGTGACCAATGCCACCCTGCACAACCAGGATTTTATCACGGAGAAAGACATCCGCATCGGAGACACCGTGGTGGTGCAGAAAGCGGGGGAGATCATCCCTGAGATCGTGTCGGTGGTCACGGCTAAGCGTCCTCCCGACACCGTGCCCTATCAGCTGCCTCAGCAGTGCCCGGTGTGCGGTGCGCCGGTGGTGCGAGACGAGGATGGCGCCCACGTGCGGTGCACGGGGGCAGAGTGTCCGGCTCAGCTGCTGCGCAATCTCACCCATTTTGCCAGCCGGGACGCTATGGACATTGAGGGCCTGGGCCCAGCTGTGGTAGAGGCTTTGGTGCAGGCAGGGCTGGTGCGTACTTCGGCGGACTTGTATACCTTGCAGCAGGAGCAGGTGGCAGAGCTGGAGCGCATGGGCCAGAAGTCGGCGGAGAATTTGCTTGCTGCCATTGAGCGCTCCAAGGCCAATGATTTGTCCAAACTACTCTTTGCCTTTGGCATTCGCCAGGTGGGGCAAAAGGCGGCCAAGGTGTTGGCTGCTAAGTTTGGCTCTCTGGAGGTGCTGGCCCAGGCCAGTGCAGAGGAGCTCACCGCCATTGACGACATCGGACCCATCACGGCCCAGTATCTCACCCAGTGGTTTGCCTCTCCCCAGAGCCAGCACTTGATGCATAGCTTGGCTCAGGCAGGGGTGAACACCCTGAGTACCGCCGCGCCCGTGGGGGATCGTCTGGCGGGTCTGACCTTCGTGCTCACCGGGGAGTTGTCCCGCAACTCCCGGAAGGAAGCGGGGGCCATGCTGGAGGCCTTAGGGGCTAAGGTATCTGGTTCAGTGTCCAAAAAGACCAGCTGCGTCATTGCAGGTGAGGCCGCAGGCTCCAAATTGCGCAAGGCCAATGAACTGGGTGTGCCTGTGCTGGACGAAGAGCAGTTCCTCCAGCTGGTCAGCGAGGATGCAGGGGTGTATCAACCCATCCTGGACGCCATCACTGCAGAGAAATAGAAATCGAGGTAATGTCACCATGAAATGCAAAGTTGCCCAGCGTATGGAGGAATTCCAGCCTGGTATTTTCAATGTCTTGGATCAGCGCCGTCAACAGCGTCTGGCTCAGGGCCTTCCCGTGTATAACCTGTCCATTGGCACGCCGGATTTTCTCCCCGAGCCCCACGTGGTGCAGGCTCTGGCTCAGGCGGCTTCGGACCCGGCCAATTACCGCTACTCCCTCACCGAGCTTCCTGAGCTGGTGGAGGCGGTGCAGAACTGGTATCAGCGCCGGTACGGGGTACATCTGGTGAAGGACGAACTGATGAGTGTATACGGCTCTCAAGAGGGGCTGACCCATATTGGCTGGGCCCTGTGCGATCCTGGTGATGTGGTTATGGTGCCCGACCCCGGTTACCCCATTTTTGAAGTGGGCCCGGCCCTTTGTGGGGCTCACATTGTCCACTATCCCTTGGTGGAGGAGAAGGGGTATCTGCCGGACTTGGATGCTATCGACCCGGAGATTGCCCGAAAGGCCAAGATGATGGTGGTCTCCTATCCGGCAAACCCGGTGTGTGTCACCGCACCCGACGAGTTTTATCACCGGCTTATCGCCTTTGCCAAGGCCAATGATATCATCATCATCCACGACAATGCTTACTCGGACATCATCTTTGATGGCCGGGAAGGAAAGTCCTTCCTCAGCTATGAAGGGGCCAAGGATGTGGGCGTGGAGTACAACTCCCTGTCCAAAACCTATAACTTGACGGGTGCACGTATTTCTTTTGTGCTGGGTAATCGGGAGATAATCCAGACCTTCCGTCGTCTGCGCTCTCAGATCGACTACGGAATTTTCCTGCCTGTGCAGTACGCCGCCATTGCGGCCCTCAACGGCCCCCAGGAGAGTGTGGAGCGCAATCGTGCGGAGTATCAGGCTCGCCGGGATGCTCTGTGTGGTGGTTTGCGTTCCATTGGCTGGGAGGTTCCCGACAGCCAGGGCAGCATGTTTGTGTGGGCCCCCGTGCCCCAGGGCTATCACAACTCTGTGGACTTCTGCTTTGAGCTTTTGGAGCGCACGGGCCTTTTGTGTACACCTGGCTCTGCCTTCGGTCCCTTGGGAGAGGGACATGTGCGCTTTGCCCTGGTGCAGCCAGTGGAGCAGATGAAAAACATTGTGGCTGCTGTGGCCGCCAGCGGGATGATTGGCCATGAAAAGTAAGCGAGCTGCCACTCTGATTCTGGCACTGCTGGCCTGCCTGTGGCTGACGGGGTGTGAGAGCCTTGCCACGTTGCCCACGTCTACAGTTGAGCCCACCGCTACCACCCAGCCGAGTTCTTCTCCCACTCAGCCTGCGGAAACCATCACTCTGGATTCCATCCCGCCCTATGACCAGCAACCCTATGTGGTGTTACAGGACAATGTACCGGGATTCCAAGAGTCGGATTGGACCACCCAGGCTTTTGAAACGTATTCTCCCTTGGATGAGCTGGGCCGCTGTGGTGTGGCCTACGCCAACATCTGCAAAGAGTTGATGCCCACCGAAGAACGGGGAGAAATCGGCCAGGTGAAGCCCAGTGGCTGGCACACGGTAACCTATGATGTGGTGGATGGCAGATATCTGTACAATCGCTGTCACCTCATCGGCTTCCAGCTGGCTGGGGAAAACGCCAACAAAGAAAACCTCATCACTGGTACTCGCTATCTCAATGTGGTGGGCATGCTTCCCTTTGAAAATGAAGTGGCCGACTATGTGAAGGAGACGGGAAACCATGTGCTGTATCGGGTTACTCCCATCTTCCAGGGAGCCAACCTGGTGGCCTCCGGGGTACAGATGGAAGCCTACTCCGTAGAAGACCGGGGAGAAGGGGTGCGCTTCCATGTCTATGTCTACAACGTGCAGCCTGGCGTCGGTATCAAGTATGAGACGGGGGAGAGCTGGTTAGAGGAAGAAGCCATGCCCTCCCAAGAGGTGGGAGCTCAGTATGTGCTCAACACCAGCTCCAAGAAGTTCCACCTGCCTGGCTGCTCCAGCGTGGAGACCATCAAAGAGGGGAATCGTCAGGATTACCAGGGAAGCCGAGAGGCACTGGTGGAGCAGGGATACACGCCCTGCGGAGCCTGCCATCCCTAATATCGGTCAACGGAGTCAACTATGTCATTGAAGGAATTCTTACATACCTACCACTTGACCCTAAACCAGCAGCAGCAACAGGCCGTCCAGACACTGGATGGCCCGGTGCTGCTGCTGGCAGTTCCGGGGAGTGGTAAAACCACCGTGTTGGTCAGCCGCATTGGATACATGGTTTTAGACCAGGGGATTCCGCCCCAATCCATTCTCACCATGACCTATACGGTATCGGCAGCCCAGGATATGCGGCAACGGTTTGCCACCTTGTTTGGGCCAGAATATGCCCAGCGCTTGGAGTTTCGCACCATTAACGGGGTGTGCAGCCGTATCATTTCCTGCTACGAGCGCATGACGGGGCGGAAAGCCTACGCCTTGATGGAGGATGTTCGAGAACAGACGGCCTTGTTGGGACAGCTGTACCATCAACTGACTCAGGAGTACGCCACAGAGAGCACCATCAAGTCCATTCAGACCGCCATCACCTACACCAAGAACCAGATGCTCCGGGATGAGGAGCTGGACCAAGTGGAGGTGGATGGGGTAGAGTTTCCGGCGTTGTACCGGGCCTACACCAAGGCGTTGCAGCAACAGCAGAAGATGGACTATGACGACCAGATGGTGTACGCCCGGAAGATTTTGCGCCTATGCCCGCCAGTGCTTCGCCATTTTCAGCAGCGGTATCGCTATATCTGTGTAGACGAGGCCCAGGACACCTCTAAAATTCAGCATGCCATCATCGCCCTTTTGGCGCAAAGTCACCAGAATTTATTTCTGGTGGGGGATGAGGATCAGAGTATCTATGGGTTTCGAGCGGCGTATCCCCAGGCGTTGCTCCATTTTGAGAAAAACTATCCTAATGCCAAGGTTCTGTATATGGAGACCAACTACCGATCCACCCAGGAGATCGTATCCGCTGCGCAGAAGTTCATCGAGAAAAATGCCAACCGTCACCCCAAACAGATGATTTCCACCGGGCGAAGCGGGCCCAATCTCCGAAAAGTTTTCCTGTGGAAACGGAAAAATCAATACACCTATCTGGCCAAGGTGGCCAAGGAAGCCACCCGCCCCGTCGCCATCTTGTACCGGGACAATGACAGCGCCATTCCTCTGATTGATGTGTTCCAGCGTCAGGGGATTCCATATCGGTGTCGGCAGGTGGACTGCGGCTTTTTCTCCCATCGTGTGGTGCGGGATCTATGTAACATCATCCGCTTTGCTGCCCAGCCGTGCGATGGCACGCTGTTTCTGGATATCTATTATAAGCTGGGGGCGGGAATTAGTCGAGTGGCAGCGGTGGAGGCGGTGAATCGCTGTACCGGGGAGGGCTTGACCATTTTGGAGTTTCTCTCCCAGTGCTCCATGCTCAGTCCCTGGTCCCGAGAACAGTGTGCGGCTCTCCAAACCCACTGCAATCGTCTTCTCTCCCAACCAGCCCACCAGGCCATCTATCGCATTGTGCATTACATGGGGTATGGAAAGTACTTGGAGGAACGCGGGGGAGATCTGCATAAGGCGGAGATTCTGGAAACGTTGGGGCAATATGAGGCCACTCCTCTGGATCTGCTGAAGCGGCTGCAAGAGCTATACCGGCTGATGCGGGAGGGAGAAAGGGGAGGGGAGAAGGCCTATGTCACCCTCTCTACCATCCACTCCAGCAAGGGGCTTGAGTATTCTCACGTCATTCTTATGGATGTTGCGGAAGGGATTTTGCCCAAAGTACCCAAGGTGGGCCAGGATGAGGACCAGTTCGATCTCTACCAAGAGGAGCGACGGCTGTTTTACGTGGCCATGACGCGGGCCAAGGACGAGTTGTGGGTGCTGTCCTTTCAGGAGGAGGATCTTACCTCCAGCTTTACCCGAGAGCTATTTCCGCCTCAATTCCAAGAAGCTGTGCAGACAAGGGGAGAGCAGAGGTTCCAAACGGGAGATATGGTTCGACATAAAACCTATGGGGAGGGTATCATTCGAAACCGCGTGGGTGATATCGCAACTATATCCTTTGCCTCCGTGGGAGAAAAGCGTATGTCCATTTCCACGGCCTCTAAGCATCATTTGCTGGATACACGATAAAAGGGCTGCCCGGATAGATTCTGGGCAGCCCTTTGGCATAAAAAGATCCCTGTCCTGCTGTGGACCGCAGGACAGGGAATTTTCTGTGAGAACTAACTCACGAAAAATATGTTCTTTTTGGGTGATTTAAAGTAGAAACTTAGTGAACCAGCTTCTTGAACTCGTCAGCCACGAACTGGACCTTAGGACCAATGATGACCTGAACAGAGGTCTTGCTGGGACGGATGACACCGGCAGCACCGGAAGCCTTGATCATCTTCTCGTTGACCAGGGTGGAGTCCTTAACCTCCAGACGGAGTCTGGTGATGCAGTTGTCCACGGAAGTCACGTTGGCAGCACCGCCGATGCCTTCCAGCACGGCCTTAGCAATGGCAGTGTAGTCGTTGTTGGCCAGGACAGCGTTCTGCTCGTCCTCATCGTCGTCGTCCTCACGGCCGGGAGTCTTCAGGTTGAACTTGGTGATAGCAAAGCGGAACACCACGTAGAAGACGATAGCGGCAGCGATGCCCAGAGGAATGATCAGCAGGGTCTTCTGAGCAGCGGGCAGAGAAGCGGAGAAGATCAGGTCAGTCAGACCAGCGGAGAAGGAGAAGCCAGCGCGGAAGCCAACCACGGTGGTCACAGCCACGAAGATGCCGTACAGCAGAGCGTACACAACATACAGGCCGGGAGCCAGGAACATGAAGGCAAACTCGAAGGGCTCAGTCACGCCGCACACGAAGGAAGCGATAGCAGCGGACAGCAGAATGCCCATGGCAACCTTCTTCTTCTCGGGCTTAGCAGTGTGATACATAGCCAGAGCAGCAGCAGGAATACCGAACATCATGCAGGGGAAGAAGCCGGACATGTACATACCCAGGCTCCAGTCCACATCGGCGGTGGTCTTACCAGCCCAGAAGTTGGACAGGTCGCCCAGACCGATGGTGTCGAACCAGAACACGTTGTTCAGAGCGTGGTGCAGGCCAGTGGGGATGAGCAGGCGGTTGAAGAAGGCGTAGAGGCCAGCGCCAACAGCATCCAAGCTGGCAATGCCCTTGCCCAGAGCAACCAGAGCACCAAAGATCACGGGCCACACGAACAGCAGGATCACGGACACCACGATGGAAACCAGACCAGTGACGATGGCCACGCTGCGCTTGCCGCTGAAGAAGGACAGCCAGTCAGGCAGCTTGGTGTTCTTAAACTTGTTGTAGCACAGACCGGCGATCAGACCAGCCAGAATGCCGATGAAGGGGTTGGCAATCTTAGAGAAAGCAATGTAGTTGGTGCTGGTGGTGGAGATGACACCCTCAGCGTCCACAGGCAGCATGAAAGGAGCAACTGCGCCCACAGTGCCGGTGCTCAGCAGGTTGGTGATCATCAGCCAGGACACCAGACCAGCCAGACCAGCGGTGCCTTCCTTGTCATCGGCCATACCAACGGCAACACCGATGGCGAACAGAATGGCCATGTTGTCGATCAGAGCGCCACCGGCCTTGATCAGGAAGAAGCCGATGGAGTAGCCCAGACCAGAAGTAGCATAGCCCAGACCCTCAGCAACAGCGCCGCCCATCATGTAGGCGGGGCAGAGCCAGTAACCGATACCCATCAGAATACCACAGATGGGCAGGACAGCCACGGGCAGCATCAAAGCTTTACCGAGGCGTTGTAAAAATCGCATCATAAAATGATACCCTCCCTCAATAGATGTGCGGGCCGGATTCATCCGGCCCTCTTTGGGGGTGGCCGCCGCCCACTGCGGCCACCCAGTTACACCCAAAAAGAACGCAAGGAGTATGCAATTTTAGAAGATGCTGTGTCTTACAGATTTTCCTTCAGGAAAGTCTCCATAGCGGCAGCAGCGGCAGCCTCATCGCCACCCTCGCAGGTGATGGTGAGAGCGTGGCCCTGCTTGGCGCCCAGCTTCATCAGGCCCATGATGCGCTTGGCATCGGCGGTCTGACCGTTGACGGTGATCTTGATGTCACAGTCGGGGTGAGCACCAGCGGTCTTGGCCAGCTGGCCGGCGGGACGGGCGTGGATGCCCAGGGGATCTTGAATCACATAATTGATGGTAATCATTGGGGTTTTCCCTCGCTTTCACAAACTTTTTTTCTCAATTCCAACACCCGGGTGGGGGAGACAGACAATTCGTCGTATCCCATATCCAGGAATGTTTCGGTCAAAGAAGGATCGGCGCCCAGCTCGCCACAGATGCCGCACCAAATGCCCTCTTTGTGAGCATTCTCGGCGATCATGCGCAGCAGTCGCATGATGGCGGGGTGATGGGTATCGCCAAACTCCTCCAGCATGGGGTTCTGACGGTCCACAGCCAGGGTGTACTGAGTCAGGTCGTTGGTACCGACACTGAAGAAGTCCACGACCTTGGCCAGCTCGTCGCTGATGACAGCGGCAGCGGGAGTCTCGATCATGATACCGTGCTCCACTTCGCCCACGGCAACACCCTGCTCCTCCAGCTCCTTGCGGAACATGTCGCACATCTCACGCACGCGCTTGACTTCCCACACAGAAGCGATCATGGGGAACATGACGCTGACGGGGCCGTGAGCGCTGGCACGATAAATGGCGCGCATCTGGGTGCGGAACACCTCAGGACGGCGGATGCAGATACGAATGCCACGCAGACCCAGAGCGGGATTCTCCTCGGCATCCAGGTTGAAGTAGTCGGCCTGCTTATCAGCACCGATGTCCAGGGTACGGATCACGCAGGGACGGCCCTCCAGGCCCTCAACAACCTTGCGATAGGCCTGATACAGATCGTCCTCAGTGGGATAGTCCTCACGGCCCAGGTAGAGGAACTCGCTGCGCAGCAGACCTACGCCCTCGGCATCGCCCTTGATGACGTGCTCCACGTCGGAGGGGTTGCCGATGTTGGCAAACAGCTTGATCTTCTGGCCGTTACGGGTCACAGAAGGCTTGCCGCGGTAGGCTTCCAGTTCCTGCTGACGACGGATCAGCTTCTCACGCTTCTCAGTCATGACCTTGATGGTCTCGTCGTCGGGCTGGATGTAGTAAACACCCTCCAAGCAATCCACAACCATGGTCTGGCCGTTGAGGGACTCATCCATAGCCACGTCAGCCTTCACCAGGGAAGGAATGCCCATGATACGGGCCAGAATGGCGGTGTGGCTGTTGGCGGAACCCTGCTGGGTAACAAAGGCAAGAATCTTGTCCTTGGGCAGCTGAACAGTTTCAGAGGGGGTCAGATCCTCGGCAACCAAAATGCCGGGCTGATCCATCTCAAAGCCAGAGCTGCCGCCGCAGAGAATGTTCACCACACGGGTGGACACGTCACGCACGTCCACAGCACGAGCCTGCATATAAGAGTCATCCATAGCAGCGAAGGCAGCGGCAAAATCCTCACCAGTCTGCTTCACAGCCTGAGCGGCACTCTGTCCGTCCTGAATCATACCCTGGATGCTCTCCAGGTAGTCCAGATCGTCCAGCATCATCATCTGGACATCCAAAATCATGGCCTGCTCCTCACCCAGCTCCTTGGTGGCGTGATCCACGAGATGCTGCAGCTGAGATACGGCCACTTCCTTGGCCTGATCAAACTTCTGCTGCTCCACAGCGGGGTCGCCGCAGGAGACGGGCAGGGTAGCCTGACCCTTTCGATAGAGATAAACCGGGCCAATGGCCACACCGGGACATACCGGCAGTCCAGAACCTTGCGTCATGTTCATCCTCCTCAGTTTTTCTTCTTTTTCATTACTTCTTCAGGGTGACGAGAGGATCACCGGGCTTGACGGGGCCGGTGTGAGCCTCAACCTGAGAGAAGTTATCAGAGTTGCAAATCACCATGGGAGTAATGGTGTCGTAGCCGTCGGCCTGAATGGCTTCGCGGTCAAAGGTAATGAGCAGCTGGCCCTTCTTGACCTTGTCGCCGTTGGCAGCGTGGACGGTGTAGTGGGTGCCCTTCAGGTTCACGGTCTCCAGACCCACATGGATGAGAACCTCAGCGCCGTTGGCAGCCTGCAGGCTCACGGCGTGGCCGGTGTCGAACATCATTTCCACGGTGCCGTCGCAGGGAGCTACCACCTGAGTGCCAGTGGGGCGAACAGCAACGCCCTTGCCCAGAATCTCTTCGCTGAAGGTGGGGTCATTGACCTGGCTGATCGCAACAGCCTCGCCTTCCATGGGAGCGTAGATCACCAGATCCTCCTCTTCCGTTTTTGTGGACTTGCCCAGCAGCTTGTCAAACAGTCCCATTTTCATTCACTCCTTCTTTTCCTGTGTTGATGCGGTGTAGGTGAACGGCCAGATAGGCCTTTTGTTCCTTAGATAACTGATTGCCGCAGGCCTCCTCCAATTCTTTCGTGAGCAGCTCTGCCAGGTGATAATCCTGGGGGAACCTCTCTAAGATCAAATCGGAAAAAGCGGCATCCGGCGTATGTGAGCTACGGGGAGAGTACAGATCCAAAGCTAAGAACTTCAGATGGATGACGAACTCATCGTAGTAAATAGTAGAGCGATCAATGTGAAAGTTCTCATTGGATTCCAGCGTGTGTAACATCTGGCCCAAAGCCTGGGTTACCTTTAATGTGATGCCCAAGGACATCTCGTGTTCTGCATTGACCAAGTGAAGGGCAATGGAAGCAGCCTCATCTTGCGGCAGAGAGACATCAAAGCGCCGCTGAATCTCCGTCAGCGCATGGCACCCAATGTTGTATTCCTGAGGGTAAAACAAGCGAACTTCTGTGTGAAGGGCATTGGTAAAACCAAGGCCAGACCGGGCTCTGCGAATGGCAAAGCATATGTGGTCACACAGGGTCAGATAAATGCCTTCGTTCAGGGGGTGGTCCAGAATCTGATTGGCATACTCCACCAGTTCCGCACAAAACTCCACCTGAGGCTGGGGACAACGAGACAGCAATTCTTTCAACTGATCCAGGTTATCCGGATTTGTGATGCTGAAAATCTTCTCTACACGCGCTTGATCGATCAACTGGCCTTGCTTGACGCCAAAGCCAAGACCTCGGCCCATGACAATGTGTTCCTGTTCGGCCTCGTCCAAGCAACTGACGATGTTGTTGTTGATTGCCTTAAGCACATGGAATACCACAGTGATTCCTCCTTTGAGTAAGCAACAAAGGACGAAAAAGAGAAAAACCAGGCCTCACCCATAACAGAGAATTGGGCACCGCCCAGACACTTTGCTCTGTAATTTCGTCAAGGTGAGTCCCGGTTTTGCCCGCTTCCGCGGTAACAATCCAAGCATCTGGATAAATACTATAAAATACGCGGGAGTTTGTCAATAGGGTTTTAGGTAAAAACAATAATACCGGTCTCATCCACAAAATTGCAGGTAAATTTTTGGTGAATATTACTCGTAAAATTTTAATTTTCGCTTTCTAAAATCTGACGTGCTTTGCGCACAACAGATTCGTCCGTGTAAAAATTCTGGTACTCGCTGGCAAATGGTAGCCCCATGGGCACACCGTCCCGGCGGCACTTCATCCCGCTGTCCACGGTGCGCTTGGCAGACATGTGAAATGCATTGATCCCCGTGTGCTGACGGATGAAGTCGATGTTCTCAGGAGAGACGCCACTGCCCGCCAACAAGGTGATCCGGCCATTGGCTTGCTGGTGCATCTGAGACAGTGTCTCCACCCCCTCTTTGGCGGTGGCAGCTTGTCCCGAGGTCAGAATGGTGTCAAAGCCTAGCTGAATGGCGGTTTCCAATCCTTGCTGGGCATCCACACACACATCAAAAGCTCGGTGCAGTGTTTTACCCAGGGAGCCGGCAGCGGAAATTAGTGTGGACAGGAAAGGGACATCCAAGCTGCCATCTGCCTGCAAAGCACCCAACACCACGCCATCTACTCCCATGGAACGACACATTTCCACTTCCTTGAGCAGGATTTCCTTTTCAGATTGGGTATACAGAAAATCACCGAAGCGGGGGCGTAACAGAACACGGACGGGGACACCTAGTTGCTGCACCGCTTCGATCAGGAAGGGGCTTGGGCTGGTTCCGCCGATAATCAGGTTTCCGCACAGTTCCAGGCGAGTTGCTCCACCCGCCACTGCGGCCTGAGCGGATTCCACACTATCTACACAGATTTCCAAAGTCATGGTCTGATCCTCCGACTACAATTCTTATTACCTCTATCATATCTGAAATCCGCGCTTGGGGCAAGAGAATTCTAAAAAAATCCCCCTCTCAGCATGCTGGAAAACTGAGAGGGGGATCGTGCTCATTATTTCAGGCCCAGGGGAGTGATGGCACAGTAATCTTCCACAGTACCACGCTTTTTGAAGCATTCCAGAATTTCTTTGCCCACGGGATGAAGCTCTTCCACGTCGAAAGCTTCCAGTTCCTTGGCGAAGAAGTCGTAGAGGATCTGAGCACCCTTTTGGTAACCTTCCATACCCATCTGCTCCTGGGTCTCCGGATGGAGGAACGTGGTACGGATCTCCTGGCCGTCCACCTTCATCTCCTTCATGCAGTATCCCAGCAGGGCACAGGGAGCGGGGGCGAGACGATCCATCTTCATGTTCACGCCGCCACGGCGGGCCAAGTATTCACGGGCAATCCACTCGGCAGCAAATCCAATGCGGTACACGCCGATGTGCTGATTGGGAATGAGCACGTATTTGGTGTTGGGGCAGTTGAGGATCTGTTCCAGCAGCAGGTTGGCCTGAACCACCTTTAAGCCAGTGGCAAAGGGCCAATAGGAGCCCACGCCCTCACTGGCCAGGGGGGAGTTTCCGCTGATGCTGGGATTCTTAAAGCCGCGAGGAGCCACCAGACGCCACAGCCAAGCCAGAGCAGGGGGGATGATGTGCATCAGTCCCATAATGCCGTAGTCCGGGTGAGCGGCCGAGGAGGGGGGCATACGCACGCCGAAGCTGCGAACATCCACTTCCACGGGAGATTCCACGATATTGTCCACCATTTTGCGGGGGATAATCACACGGGGGTTGGGGCAGGGCTTCCCGGTGGAATCCATAGTGTGATCCCAGATCAGACAGGTAGCTCCAGGCACACCATCAATGTTAAAGAACATCAGGGGCTTTTTGCTCTGGATGGTAATGCGCTCGTACATGGGATCGCTGCCGTACTCGGTGATGCCGTCTACCCGGAGGAACCAACCGTCCTCACCGTCATACAAAGCCAGCTTTCCGCTACCACTCTGGAAGGAGGGGTGGCAGATGGCCATGTCATCGGTGACAGGGTGAATGGTACAGGTATCACTCATGTGCAGATAGTCTTTTTCCCCGTTTTCCAGGTTGGTACCCAGCAACACTCGGCCGTCAGGTACACGATGTACATCTTGCAGTAGCTCGCTCTTACCGCCGCCGGAAGCGCCCTCGTGCATCATCACCATCTCGTTTTCATAAGGGGTGACAATGCGGGCGGCAGAGGCGTGGGCGGTGACCCAACCCTCCTGTTCGCCAATATCCAGCAGCACACTGTAGATACCCTTCTTGGCAGAGGGGCCGGGATACAGGTTGTAGGAAAACACCTCATGGCGACCATCCACACGGTTATGCACGCACACTTGCTTGCCATTGAAGTGGGTGTGACGGAAGGGAGGAGCCACGTAGACAATGGCACGAGGCTCAAAGTTGTGGATATCCTTGGCATTGACAAAGGCCTGAAGCTGGGAGAGGGCAAAGGCGAAGAAAGCTGCATTTCTGGGGCAGACCAACAGAGCCTCGTAGCCGTACTCTTTACCACCAGCCATGAAGGGAACCAGAATCAGCTCCTGACGGGCCAACCAGCGGTAAGTCTCTGTCTTCAGTTTATCGAAGTCGTAGCCGTACACATCCCGGAAGCGAGGCTTATCCGTGGGCTGATCGTCGCCAATGCGCATACAGTCGGGATCGCGACGACGCATATAGTCCTCGGTGAAGTTTACGGCGGCACCATTTTTGCAACGAGACACCACGGCTTCCTTAACCAGCTCTCCGTTGACCTTGTAGCAGACATCCACCTGATTGGTATTGGTGTTATTGCCAAAAATCAGGCCATACAGCATCTCTTCCGTCTTGGGGATGATGATGCTGGGGCTATTGTCCAGGATTTTTTCCAAGGCGGGGGGGAGAATGAATTCTTCCAACAACACGCTCATAGACCGAAACCTCTTTTCCGTGACATAGTTTGAAATTTAACATTCTATACGTAGAGTATCAAACATGGTATTCACTTGTCAACCACTCTTTTCTTGCAAGATAAAATCTTGAACTTGCATTTTTGCAATTCTTTCATTTTTCTTCCAACAGTAGATAACAATAGCAGACTAAAATTTACAGAAACCGGCGAGGTCTGACAACTTTTTATCTGTAAAATGAATTTCTGGCTGTTTTTTCTACATTGGGGCAAACAGTGGCACAATAATTCCGGTTAATAAAAATTTAACATCCCTGTAAACTTCCGTGGAGAATCTTGCATTTTGCCTATGCTTCCTGTATACTTTACAAACATAAGCTGTTTAGCGAAAAAAAGCAAACGAGTGAGGTGCCCTATGAAAATTGCAGAATTGTTTGGTCGAGGACGCCCGGTTTTCTCTTGTGAAATCTTCCCTCCCAAGAAGGATTCTCCCATTGACAGCATCTATCAGACGCTGGATGGGCTGAAAGATATCCGGCCGGATTTTATCAGTGTGACCTACGGTGCCGGTGGCTCCGGGGCGGTGAATCAGTCCACCCAGGAAATTGCCTGTATGATTGAACAGAAATACCACATTCCGGCCATGGCCCACCTGACCTGTGTGGGCTGCACCAAAGAGAGTTCTCTGGAAATCCTGGAGACTTTGAAGGCTGGCGGGGTGGAGAATATCCTTGCCTTGCGGGGGGACCACAACCCCAATGTGGGGTCTCATACGGATTTTCTCCACGCCAACGATCTGGTGTCCTGGATTCGTGAGCACGGAGATTTTGGCATCTCTGGCGCCTGCTACCCGGAAGGACATCCGGAAAGCCCGGATATTGTCTCGGATATTCGGTATCTGAAACAAAAGGTGGATGCAGGTGCCACGCATCTGGTCAGCCAGTTGTTTTTTGATAATGATGATTTTCTCCGCTTTTTGGAGCGTTGCCGATTGGCTGGCATTGACGTGCCCATCGAGGCGGGCATTATGCCAGTGCTGAGCAAGGCGTCCATTCAGCGTATGGTGTCTATGTGCGGGGCCTCTATGCCCCGAAAGCTGACCCGCATTTTGGCCCGCTATGGGGACCACCCCCAGGCTATGCGGGAGGCGGGCATTGCCTATGCCATTGACCAGATTTCCGATTTGATTGCGGCGGGAGTGGATGGCATCCATCTGTATACCATGAACAATCCTCAAGTGGCCCGCCAAATCAGCGACAGCATCTCCGCCATCCGCAGTGTATGAAGGAAAAGGAATTTATACTGACAGCCATAGACATCTCTGAAGTGCTGCGCTATATGGGATGTCCCCCAGAACAGGCAGATGCATCGTTGAAACAGATGGTAGAGGCCTGTGCCGATCAGATGGTGAAGATGGCGCGGCCTCGGTGGACCTCTCGTGCGTTGCCCATTTCTCATCAAAAAGAGGGTGTGTGTCTATCCAGCGGCCTACTCCTACCGGGCAAGGATATTTCTTCCCACTTGGATGGCTGCCATGAGGTGGTGCTGTTTTGTGCCACCCTTTCGTCTCAGGTGGATCAGCTCATCCGTCAGGCGGAGAGCCGGGATATGCTGCGAGCTCTCTGTCTGGATTGCTGTGCTACCGCGGCGGTAGAACAGCTGTGTGATTGGGTGGAGGAGCAAATCCACGCCCAATATCCTCAGTGCTACTTCCCGTTTCGGTACAGCCCAGGCTATGGAGACCTGCCGCTTTCGGTGCAGGGACCTTTCTTATCTCTGCTGGACGCGCCTCGTAAATTGGGGCTGTGTGCCAGCTCCAGCCATATTTTAACCCCGCGAAAATCGGTGACAGCGCTCATTGGCGTGGCCTCTGCGCCGGTGTCCAGCGCCAAACGCAGCTGCATCAGCTGTCCGGCGGGAGATCATTGTCAATATCGAAAGGCAGGTGGACACTGTGGATCTGCGTAACTTACTGGCCTCCGGCCAGCCTGTTTTGTTGGATGGTGCCATGGGCACCATGCTGCAAGCCAAAGGCCTTCCCACGGGAGCAACCCCCGAATTAGTGGCCTTGGAGCACCCTGAATGGCTTCTGGACATCCATAGCTCCTATCTGGATGCGGGAAGTCATATCGTGTATGCCAATACCTTTGGCGCCAACCGGGAGAAACTGTCTCACTGCGGAGCGACCGTGGAAGAAGTGGTCCGCGCTGCAGTCTTTCTGGCCAAGCAGGCGGCTCAGGGCAGGGGGCTGGTGGCGCTGGATATCGGGCCCATTGGACAGCTGCTTGAGCCCACGGGAACGCTGGAATTTGAAGAAGCGGTGGATATTTTTGCCCAGGTGGTCCGGGCCGGCGTAGCCGCCGGAGCCGATTTGGCGGTCATCGAAACCATGACAGACCTGCAGGAGGCCCGGGCGGCCCTGCTGGCTGTCAAGGAAAACAGCGATCTGCCTGTGATGGTCACTATGACCTATGAGGCAACGGGACGCACCTTCCTGGGGTGCCGTCCCGCCTGTGCAGCTTTGACGCTGGAGGGTATGGGGGCAGATGCTATTGGTATCAACTGCTCCTTAGGCCCGCGGGAGATGCCTCCTTTGGTGGAAGAGTTGATTGCTTGGACTACGTTGCCGGTGGTGCTCAAGCCCAACGCCGGGCTGCCCCATCCCGATGGTTCGGGATACGACATTACCCCGGAAGAGTTTGCTCAAAGCTTGGCCCAATGTGCCCAGTTGGGGGTACAGGTGTTTGGCGGCTGCTGTGGTACTACACCAGAGTACATCCGCCTGTTGCGGGATGCCCTCAGCCAGACCCAGGTGCGCCATGTGCCACGCCAAGTGCCTCCTGCGGTGTGCAGCGCCACCAGGGTGGTACCCATTGACCGGGTGCGCGTCATCGGGGAACGCATTAACCCCACAGGGAAAAAGCTGATGAAGGAAGCTTTGCGCCGGGGCGATGTGGACTATATGCTGGGCCAGGCCCTGGAGCAGGTGGAGGCAGGCGCGGACATTTTGGATGTCAACGTGGGCTTGCCTGACATCAACGAAAAAGAGATGATGGTGGAGGCGGTGAAGGCCATCCAGGGGATCACCGATGCTCCTTTGCAGCTGGACTCCACCGATCCCCAGGTGCTGGCCGATGCCCTGCGGGTATACTGCGGCAAGGCCATCGTCAATTCCGTCAACGGAGAAGATGCTACCAGCTGCCACATCCTGCCTCTGGTGAAAAAGTATGGGGCAGCAGTGGTGGGCCTGACCTTGGACGAGAAGGGAATCCCCCAGGGAGCCCAACAGCGTGTGGACATCGCCCGCCACATTTTGCAGCGGGCACAGGAGTACGGCATTGCCAAGCAGGACGTGTACATTGACTGTCTGACCCTCACTGTCTCCGCAGAGCCCACCGGTGCGGTGCAGACCTTGACCTCCCTTCGTCAAGTGAAGGAGGAGCTGGGTCTGAAGACGGTGCTGGGGGTGTCCAACATCTCCTTCGGGCTTCCTGCCCGCAGTTTGGTCAATCAGAACTTTTTGACCATGGCCATGGCCGCCGGTTTGGATTTGCCCATCATCAACCCCAATCTGGACGCAATGATGGCGGCGGTCCGGTGTTTCCATCTGCTGACCACCGTGGATGAAAATGCCGCAGACTTCATTGCGGCCTATGGAAATGCCACGGTATCCACCTCCATCACCAGCCAAACGACCACGAATGCATCCCCGCAAGCTGCAGGGGGCAAGACCTTGGAAGAGGCGGTGCAGGCAGGGTGGAAGGCGGAAGCTGCCGCTGCTACCCAGGCGTTGTTGGAACAATACGAGCCCATGGTCATCATCAATGAGAAGCTGATTCCGGCGCTGGATCGGGTGGGCAGTGATTTTGAGCAGAATAAAGTATTTCTGCCCCAGCTGATTCAGTCGGCAGGAGCGGCGCAGGCTGCCTTTGACGTGATCCGTCAACACATGTCGGGTAGCGGACAAGCCCAGGTGGAGCGGGGAACCATCGTCCTTGCCACCGTCAAGGGAGATATACACGACATTGGTAAGAACATCGTGAAGGTGCTTTTGGAGAATTACGGATACATGGTGGTCGATTTGGGACGGGACGTGGACCCCGAGAAGGTGGTGGAGGCCACACGGCAGCACAAGGCCCCCTTGGTGGGCCTGTCAGCCCTGATGACCACCACTGTCAAGAGCATGGAGGAGACCATTGTGCAGCTGCGCCGGGCCGGCTTGCCCTGCAAGGTGATGGTGGGTGGCGCAGTGTTGACACCGGAATACGCCCAGCAAATTGGCGCAGATTTTTACGCCAAAGATGCCAAGGAATCCGCGGACATTGCCAAACAGGTCTTTGAACAGCTTTCTGCTGAAGTGTGATCTGGTCACAGAACTTTGATGTGGCGCATAGTATGATACCTTCCATCGAGTTTAGGAGGTCAATGCTATGAGTCCAACAAAACGACGTGCAGTGGTGGATCAGGCGGTGTGCGTTGCCTGTGGCTGCTGTGTAAAGGTTTGCCCCTTGTCTGCCATTCGGGTGGAACGCGGATTGTATGCCGCAGTGGACCCTGCCCGATGTGTGGGGTGTGGGAAGTGTGCCAAGGAGTGTCCGGCGTCCGTTATCCGGATGGAGGAGGTGGCACGATGAACCAAAAGCACTGGTATGACTACCTCTGGATTGTATCCGCGGCCTACCTCATTCTGGGCTTTTTCAATATTCTGTTTGCCTGGCTGGGGCTACTGTGTTTCTTCATTCCCCTAATTTTGTCCGTGGCCACGGGGCAGAAGAGCTATTGCAACCGCTATTGCGGCCGTGGACAGCTGTTCTCCCTGCTGGGTGGTCGTTTTGGGCTGTCTCGCCGCCAGGATATCCCTGGTTGGATGAAGAGCAAGGCCTTCCGTTACGGGTTTTTGGTGTTCTTCTTTCTCATGTTCTTCTCTATGCTGTGGAACACCTACCTGGTGTTTACCGGGATGAAATCTCTGTCCCAGGCGGTGACCTTGCTGTGGACGTTCCGTCTGCCTTGGCATTGGGCGTACCATGGGACCTTGTTTTCTCCCGGTGTGGCCCAGTTTGCCTTTGGCTTTTACAGCGTGATGCTCACCTCCACGGTGTTAGGGCTGGTTACCATGGTTCTGTTCAAGCCTCGCTCCTGGTGTGTGTATTGCCCCATGGGCACCATGACCCAGCTGATTTGTAAGGCTAAAAACGCCTGTACATCCAAATGAATAGGACAACGGCTGCTATTCCTTGGAATAGCAGCCGTTGTTTTTTACGACGCTTGGCTCAGCTGTTTTAAGGTAGCTTCATCCAACAAATCCACTGCGCCACGGGAAAGGGCCACCAGGCCCTCTTGCTGGAAGTAGCGCAGCATCCGGGTCACCACTTCCCGGGCGGTACCCATGTGGTTGGCAATCTTTTCGTGGGTCAATTCCAGGTGAGTGCTCCCTTCCAGCACACTTTCCTGGAGCAAAAAGTCGGCCAGACGCTTGTCAAAACTTTTCCACATCACCTGCTCCATGAGCCACATGACCTCCGAAAAGCGTGTGCTCATGACCTCGTTGGTGAAGTTGGCCACAGCAGCGGACTGCTCCATGAGAGCTTTATACACATCGGGAGGGATTACCCAGAAGGTAGCATCCTTCTCAACCTGGATTTGGATATCGAATTGAATGCTTTGCAACATACAGGAGGCGGAAAATAGACACATGTCCTGCTCAAAAAGCCGGTATAGCGTGATCTCTCGTCCTTCCTCCGACAGAATATAGCCCCGCAATTGACCGCTGCACACCAAAAGTAGTCCTAGACAATCGGCAGAACCATTGTGAAGGATTTCGCCTTTACTGGCCTTGGCGTAGCGAGAAGAGCGCCCTAAGGTATCTTGCTGCTGAGGGGTCAATTGATCCCATATGGGAAAATAATCAGAAATTTTCATGTTCTCACCGGATTACTTTCTGCCTGTACGCTTTTTGCGGGAGTTGCTGGGTTTGGCCACGGCCCACCCGGCTTTTTTCTTGTGGGATTCCTTGGAACGAGTGGGCTTGGGAGGCTCGGCCTTTGATTTTCCGTTTCTATTTGAGTTGGATGCGTGGCGGGGTGCATCCACGGGCTTTTTACCTGCCCATTGGCCGCCTTTGGGACGAATCAGGCAGTGCTTGTCATAGCCAATGAGGTCTTCACGTCCGGCTTTCACCAGGGCTTCGTGCACCAACATGTAATTCTTAGGGTTACGATACTGAATCAGCGCACGCTGCATGGCTTTTTCGTGGGGATTGGTGGGCACATAGACAGGCTTCATGGTGCGGGGGTCCAGACCGGTGTAGTACATGGCTGTGGACAGCGTAGAGGGAGTGGGGTAGAAGTCCTGAACCTGTTCCGGCATATATCCCAAGTCCCGGAGATATTCAGCCAAAGCCACGGCCTCTTTCAGGGTGGAGCCAGGGTGGGAGGACATGAGGTATGGCACGACGTATTGCTTCAGACCAAATTGTTCATTGAGCTTTTTATACTTGGACAGGAACTTATCATACACGGCTCGGGGAGGCTTGCCCATTTTCTCCAAAACAGGGTCGGCAATGTGTTCCGGGGCCACTTTCAGCTGTCCAGACACATGGTGCTGCACCAATTCCTTGAAGAAGGTGTCGTCGGTATCCGCCAGCAGATAATCAAAGCGAATACCCGAGCGGATAAACACCTTTTTCACCCCGGGGATGTTGCGCAGCTTACGCAGCAGAGATAGATAGTCCCGGTGATCGGCTACTAGGTTCTTGCAGGGGCGAGGGAACAGGCACTGCTGAGTGGGGCAAACGCCTTTGGTCAGCTGTTTTTTGCAAGAGGGATGGCGGAAGTTGGCGGTGGGGCCACCCACATCGTGGATATAACCCTTGAAATCCGGCTCCCATACCATCTGTTGAGCCTCAGCCAAAATGGACTCGTGGCTCCGGGTTTGCACGATACGTCCCTGATGGAAGGTCAGGGCACAGAAGCTACACCCGCCAAAGCAGCCACGGCAGGAGACCAGACTGAATCGTACTTCTTCGATGGCGGGCACACCGCCGGCGGCCTCGTAGGAGGGGTGATAGGTGCGCATGTAGGGCAGTCCATATACCCGGTCCATTTCAGACTGGCTCAAGGGTTTTTGTGCGGGGTTTTGGATGACGTACTCCTTGGGACCATAGGGCTCCACCAAGGTTTTTCCGGAGAAAGGGTCTGTATTGCAGTATTGGGTGTAAAAACTTTGGGCGTATTTCCGCTTGTCCTCACACAACTCTTGGTAAGAGGGAAGGGTGAGGTAGGGAACCATCAAATCCACCTGAGTGGCGCGGTATACGGTGCCGTCTACAAAGGTGATGTCCTGGGGCTTGAGACCACTGTCCAGGGCATCAGCCACTTCCACCACAGACCGCTCCCCCATGCCGTACATCAGTAGATCCGCCTGGCTGTCCAGCAAAATGGAGCGCTTGAGCTTGTCCGACCAATAGTCATAGTGGGCCATGCGTCGAAGACTGGCTTCAATGCCGCCAATGAGAATGGGAATGTCCTTGTAGACCCGGCGGATCAAATTGCAGTAGACCACCGTGGCATAATCCGGTCGTTTCCCAACCACGCCACCAGGTGTAAAGGCATCCATCTTGCGGTGCTTTTTGGACACGCTGTAGTGGTTGACCATGGAGTCCATGTTTCCGCCTGTGACCAGGAAGCCAAGACGGGGGCGGCCCAGAATGGTGATGGACTGGGGATTTTTCCAATCAGGCTGAGAGATGATACCCACTTTGTAGCCTGCTGCTTCCAGCACGTGGCTGATGATGGCGTGGCCAAAGGAAGGATGATCCACATAGGCATCTCCGATGACATAGACGAAATCGCACTGGTCCCATCCACGCTGCTCCATATCTGCCTTGGAAATGGGCAAAAAGTCACGCATGTTGCGTCCTCCTTGAATTCGAACATAATTTGTATCTATTCTATACGAAAATTGCCAGGAAGGCAATGTATTTTTCCTTCCAGCAGAAAGCTATACCTCGGCGGTGGCGTCCGGCATGAGCACAAAAAACTTTCCATCCACTTGCAACAGTCCGTCCCGCTGCATTTTTCCCAGTTCATTGGAGAGTGCGCTGCGCTCCACATTGAGATAATCCGCCAATTGCTGCCGGTTAAAGGGAATGGCAAACGAGGGTGACTGGTGTTGAGCCGCCTGTTGGGACAGGTAGGTCAGCAGCCGTCCCCGGATGGTTTTGGCGGTGGTGCAGGCTATCTTTTTGGATAGTTCCAGGTTTTTTTGCGCGGAGATCATGAGCAAGTTTTCCACCAGCCTCTGGTGAAATCCGCAGCCGTTGCTACAAACCCGCAGCATGCGCGGGGTCTCCAGAAAGAGAATGGTGGTGGGCTGCGCAGCTACTACGCGTACCATCAGCGGCTGGTTAGGCACGCAGGCATAGGTCTCTGCGAACATGTGGCCGGGTTGTAAGGTGGAGAGAATGCTGCTGTGGCCCCAGAAGTCGTCTCGCAGAATCTGTACACTGCCCTCCAGTACCATACCCATGGCGGTGACACAGTCTCCGGCATCATAGATGGTTTGCCCTTTGGAAAAGGACTGTTCACGGGCCCGGAGGCACTCCAACATGGCAGGAATATCAGGGGCTTGGATGTTGCGAAACAGGGGAGTTTGAGTGAGAAACGTTAGGTCCATAGTTGTGCCTCCTGAGAATGGGGGTGGTGTATTCATTGTAAGTGGTTTTCAATTTTTCGTCAACTTAGTTGCAAGAATGCAGTGGGTCGGATATAATGGAACCCGTGTAAACCACTGGGAGGAGTGACCCCTATGATTCAATTTCAACACTTTAATTTCAATGTGCTAGATTTGGGCAAGAGCCTGGAGTTTTACCGGAAGGCCTTGGATCTGGAGCCGGTGCGGGAGCACTTGGCGGAGGATGGTTCCTTCAAACTGGTGTATCTGGGCGATGGACAGACTGAATTTCAGCTGGAGCTGACGTGGTTGCGGGACCGCACCGAGCCTTACAATCTGGGCGAGTGTGAGTTCCACTTGGCCTTTGTCACCGACGATTACGATGGTCTCCATGCCCGCCACCAGGAGATGGGATGCATTTGTTACGAAAATCCCGCTATGGGTATTTATTTTATCACCGATCCGGATGGATATTGGATCGAGATTGTTCCCCAGAAGAAATAAAAAAGGCCCCGGCAGCGAATAAAACATTCGCTGCCGGGGTTTTGTCATCGCTTTTGGTCGAAGGCGGGGTTGGTGAGATAGATGTTTTTCTGGTCCATGCGCTCTTTGGCTCGGTAGATGGCCTCACCAAATCGCTGGAAGTGGACGATTTCCCGCTCCCGCAGGAATCGAATGACGTCGTTGACATCGGGATCATCGGACATGCGCAGAATGTTGTCGTAGGTCACGCGAGCCTTTTGCTCGGCAGCCATATTTTCTGTCAAGTCCGCAATGACGTCCCCCTTGACGCCGATGCCAGCGGCATTCCAGGGGGAGCCGGAGGCGGCTGTGGGGTACACACCGGTGGTATGGTCGATGAAATAGGGGGCGAAGCCCCCGTCCCGCAGCTGCTCCTGGGTGAGGTTGCGAGTGAGCTGGTGGACGATGGTCCCGATCATCTCCAGATGTCCCAACTCCTCTGTTCCTACAGAGGGAGCGAATTGACACCTCTGTAGGTGTTGCCGGACTGCATTTCATGTGATATGGTATGAGTATAGTCTGGAATTTCGGAGGAACACCCATGAAAATCATCATCTCTCCGGCAAAGAAAATGAGAGTGGATACGGATACCCTTCCCTGGAAGGAGTTGCCCGCCTTTTTGCAAGACACAGAGCGTCTTTGCAAGACCATGCAGGGCATGTCCGATGAGGGACTGAAGAAGCTTTGGAAATGCAACGATGCCATTGCAAAATTAAATGTAGAGCGGTTGCGGCAGATGGATCTGCGCCGCAATCTGACCCCTGCGGTTTTGGCCTATGAGGGGATTCAGTATCGGTATATGGCTCCCGGGGTGTTTACCCAGCAGGAATACGACTACATCCAGGACCACCTGCGCATTTTGTCCGGTTCCTACGGTGTGCTCAAGCCCTTTGACGGGGTGACCTCGTATCGACTGGAAATGCAGGCGAAACTTCGAGTGGGGAAAAGCAAAAATTTGTATGAATTCTGGGGAGTACGGTTGGCACAAATCTTGGCCGAGGAAACCAACTGTATCCTCAACCTGGCCTCCAAAGAGTATAGTGTGGCGATCTCCAAGCACCTGCCCGCCGGTGTGCGCTGGATCACCTGTGTGTTTGGGGAGGAGAAAGACGGAAGAGTGATGGAGAAGGGGACAGCCTGCAAAATGACCCGGGGTGAGATGGTGCGTTTTCTGGCCCAGAATCAAGTGACCCGGGTAGAGGAGGTTACCAACTTTGACGGCCTGGACTACCACTACGACTCCACTCGATCCGATGAGAACACCTTTGTGTTTTTGCGTCATTCCAAGCATCGTTAGGTTCAAAATACCTGCGCAAAGAAACTTTGCTAGACAAGCAAGTGCCAATGACCTATGATGATTTTGAGGTGAGGGGCTATGACAGATGTGGGGAAAAACATTCGTACTCTGCGGGAGGCCAAAGGGCTGACCCAGGAGCAGTTGGCGCAGATGCTCTATGTGACCCGGCAAACTATTTCCAATTATGAGATGGGAAAAAGCAAACCAGATGTGGATATGATCCGGAACATTGCCCGGGTGCTGGATACGGATGCCAATACGCTTTTGTACGGGCCGCCGGACTTTCAGCGAAAAAGAATGGCTTGGAAAGGCTTCGGGGTTGGGGCTGTATTCTGTTTGGGGTTGTTTGTTGCGTATGGGCAGGCGGTTCCCTGGGCACAGGAGGTGGCCTGGACACGCTACACAATGTTTCCGTATCTGTTTTTGAGATTGATTGTGCTACCCTGTGCCATGTTTGCTCTGGGATGGACCATCATGCAGGGAGTGTGTTGCTTGCTTGGGGTAGACCTGGAACGGGGAGAGAGGAGCTATACGATTCCGCTTCGAATTGTCCTATGGATCGCTCTGGTTGTGGTGGCTTTACTCCTGGTTCCGTATGCAGTGTGGCTCATGGCGGAGTGGATCGGAGCGGGTAGCGGAAGTTTTCCACACATTCCCCTCTACACACCGTTGGTCAATGCCTTCATGATGAGGTGGGGGCAGGCGCCCTATCTAGCTTGGGGATTGGGCGTGGCCTTTTGGTGGGCGGGAAACTCTTTGCGGATATCCCATAAAGTTGAAAAAGAAAGCCCGAAGTTCAGATTGATATGCTCCCTCTATGAGAGACAGTGAAATAAAACACTGTCAATCATGGAGGGAGCATTGTCATGCCAAGGAAGCAAAAGTTAGGTGTAGAAGAAAAGATCAAGATTATACGAGA
>NZ_NFHE01000015.1 GCF_002161235.1 Pseudoflavonifractor sp. An85 | reverse complement strand
CCCCCCTGCCTGCCCCGCCCATGGGGGTGGAGACGGTGGCCCTGTCCGCCCTCACCGGGGACGGCATCGACCAGCTGGAGCTGGCCATTGGCCGCCTGTTCCCCCAGGACACCGGCCTGCGCCCAGGAACCCTCCTCACCAACGCCCGTCAGGCCCAGGCCGCTGGACAGGCGCAGACCTGCCTCACCCGAGCCCAACAGGCCCTTCAGGCCGGCCTCTCCCCCGATGCGGTGCTCACCGATGTGGAAGAAGCCCTCACCCATTTGGGCGAACTCACCGGGCGGGTGGTACGAGAAGACATAACTTCCCAAATTTTCCAGCGCTTTTGCGTGGGAAAATGACAGTTTTTGTCATAATTTGAAGCTTGACACCATATCTATGGATAGCCTTCCACAACTTGTACACCATGTGGAAAACTTTGTGGAAGCTGTGGAAGCTTCTCTCCACGGGAAAGGCAGGCCACCTTTCCCGTGGAACTTTTTTGCACCCTGCTGCGCGCATTTTTGTCCGCCACAGGCGAACAAAACCACACTTGCAGGGCGAGAAGTATGTTATCCCATGCGCATGTCCTGGGATAACATAGATTTCAACCCTTCGCACCGGAACGGTGCGAACTCTGCGAGGCTTTTTGACCCTAAAATCCAACACCCCGCCGTGCCAGGTGCACAGCGGGGTGTTTTTGGTTCTGTTTATGCCTGGGGGTTGAGGCGCTGGGCCACCACCCGGGCAGCTTTGACGCCGGAGGCGCCGGCCTGGGCCAGGCCACGGGTGACACCGGCGCCGTCGCCAATGGCGAAGAAGCCGGGCAGGGCGGTCTCCAGCTGATTGGACAGGGCGATGCGGGCGGAGTAGAACTTCACCTCGGCCCCGTACAGCAGAGTGTCATAGTTGGCAGTACCGGGGGCCAGCTTGTCCAGGGCGTAAATCATCTCGATGATGTCGTCCAGCTGCCGCTTGGGCAGGGCCAGGGACAGATCGCCGGGGACGGCGGCGGTGAGGGTGGGCCGCACGAAGGACTTGGACAGGCGGTGCTCGTTGGTGCGGATGCCGGACACCAGATCGCCGAAGCGCTGCACCAGCACGCCGCCCGCCAGCATGTTGGACAGGGAGGCAATGTGCTTGCCGTAGCGGTAAGGCTCATTGAAGGGCTGGGTAAAGCGATTGGACACCAGCAGAGCGAAGTTGGTGTTGCGGCTTTGCAGCTTGGGGTCGGAATAGGAGTGGCCATTGACGGTGTTGATGCCCTCCACGTTCTCCGCCACCACGTGGCCGTAGGGGTTCATGCAGAAGGTACGCACCGAATCGCCATACTGCTTGGTGCGGTAGACCAGCTTGGACTCGTACACCACGTCAGTAATGTGCTCGAAGACGGTGGCGGGCAGCTCCACTCGCACGCCGATGTCCACCTGGTTGTTGATGAGCTCCAGCCCCAGCCCCTTGCACTGGTTGGCAAACCACTCCGCGCCGGACCGGCCGGGGGCGGCGATGAGGTAGGGGGCGTTGAAGGTGTCCCCCTGCTCGCTCTCCAGGGTGTAGGTGCCGTCTTGCTCCACGGTGATGGAGCGGATGGCGGTGCGGAACCGGAAGTCGTGCTTGTCCCGGATGTGCTCATAGATGTTGGTCAAAATGCGCAGGTTGTTCTCGGTGCCCAGGTGCTTGCACCGGGCCTGGAGCAGGTGCAGGTCGAACTCCAGGGCCTTTTTCTCCAGCTCCCGGGCCTGGGGAGTGGTGGTGGAGAAGCACTGGGTGGTGGCCCCGTGCTTAACGTTGAGGGAGTCCACGTATTCGATGAGCTCCATCACCTCATCTTGATCCAGGAAATCAGTGAGCCAGCCGCCGAAGTCGGTGGTGAAGTTAAACTTGCCGTCGGAGAAAGCGCCAGCGCCACCAAAGCCGCACATGGTGTCGCACACCGCGCAGTTGATGCAGGTCTTTACTTTTCCTGCCACAATGGGGCAGCTGCGGTGGTAGATATCCGCGCCCTGGTCCACCACCAGCACCTTGGCCTCAGGGCAGCGCAGGGTCAGCTCATAGGCGGCAAAAATGCCCGCCTCACCGGTGCCCAGCACCATAACATCATAACGATTGGTCATGAAAGTTCCTCATTTCACATGTAATTGGGGAATGCCCCGATGCAGTATATCAAAGGTTTGCGCATGTTTCAATGGGGGATTTTATCCATCACTGGAGAGCCGTTCAATCTCTCCCCGGTACCATCCGGTCACCCCGTCCTTTTTCACCAGATATCCCCGGCTGCACGAGGCCACCAGAGCCAGCCGCTCCCCGGGGCTCACTGGCAACTCATAGTCCGTGGAGTCCTCACAGTGCAGCTTGCCATCGCTGCTGCGCACATAGAGGTAGTCTCGCAAAATCCACAGGTTGCGCCCGGTGGAGGGGTGGCGACACCAGCACACATCCTTCCCCTCTTCCAGCACCTCCACCACGCTGTCGCTCCAGCGGATGTTTAGGGGATTGCGTGAGGCCTCCTGCCCCTCCAGCGCCGTCACCACCGGCAGGCCATCGTAGGCCACATAGTCCATGTGCTCCTGGTACACATCGGGGATGATGAGGGCGTTGAGCTGGCCATCCACCTTGAGCACACAGCCCCCGTCGATGGAGACAATGTGCTGATCCTCTTTGATCCAGGGTCGGGCCACGGGGATGTCCGTGCGGTAGAGGGTAATGGGCCAGTGGCCCACCACCACCCAGTGGTCAAAGCTGCGCCCTTGCCCCACAAAGTTGTCGTTTTTCATGCAGCCGTAGGCGGGCAGAGACTCCATGTCCTCCTCCCGGTCGATGCCGCCGTGGACAAAGATGTACCGTCCCACCTCTAGGATGTGGGCCATAGAGCGTAAATATGCCACCTCCCGGGGCATTTTCTCCAAAATGGCCGCTCGCAGCTGGGGCAGATCCTCCGGCCCCTGGGGATGCAGCCCTAACTCCTCCCCCATTTGCAGGATGAGGGAGCGGCGGTCCCAGGTGCGAAACACCGGCCACAGGGCCTCGTCGATGCCCGGCCTGCCCTCCAAAAAGATCACATCCAGGTGGTCGCAGTTGCCGCACAGAGGGTAGACGGTGTGGGTCTGGTCCAGTTCCAGCAGCAGACGCAGCAGGTGCAGGCTCTCCTCCCCTTTTTCAAAAAGGTCCCCCACCAGAATCAGCACATCTTCCGGGGTAAACTTTGCTTTTCCCAGCACACCTTGAAAAAATTCAACATTTCCGTGGATGTCACTGAGGGCCAGTACCCGCCTGCCTGGAGGGATGGCGGGCCGTAGAAGCTTGGCTGTGGAACTCATGGGACTCACCCTTCCGTGTGGTATATCTTTTCTTTTATCATACCACGACTTTCCCCCCGGTGCAAAAGAAACCCGTCTGTAGAAAGGCGGTGAAAAAAATCGTTTACTTTACTGCTTCAATGTGTTACGATGAATGTACCATCATCCACCCAACGACAAGGAGGAACCTATGCCCAAAGTAGCGAACAAGGAGCGTAGCATGGCGCTGTATGAGAGCATTGTCCAGCTCAAGAGCGTGGAGGAGTGTTGCGCCTTTTTTGACGATTTGTGCACCGTGGGAGAGCTGCGTGCCATGGAGCAGCGGTATGATGTGGCCCGTCTGCTGGACCAGGGACTGGTGTACACGGAAATTTTGGAGAAGACCGGAGCCAGCTCCGCCACCATCAGCCGGGTAAACCGGATTTTCTCCTTTGGCACCGGCGGCATGCACCGCATGATTCAGCAGCAAAAGGAACAAACGGCCCCTGAGAAGTAACTCGCACAGACATAAAGCAGGTGAAAAACCACAAAACCGTGGTTTTTCACCTGCTTTTTTGTTTCATCGAGTTATTCCTGGCACAGCCGGATGCACTCTCTCACCCACTGGCAGTTGTTCTCCTCCCGCATGATGGCCCCCATAAGCACCAGATAGTCCCCAAATTCCGGGCTGTCCTTGGGGGGGATGGCGTCAAATTTGGTCTGGTTGTGGCGCAAATGCTCCAGCCGCTTTTGGTGCTCTTCCAGCTGGTACTCCAACAGCTCCAGCCGCCGCTGAGGGCCCAGGCAGCTGGAAAAAAACACCTGCAGCCGCAACTCGTTTTTGGGGGTGGGGGGCAAGGGCCGGTTTTGGTCCAGCCACTGCATAAACTCCTCCCGGCCCTTGTCGGTGATGGAGTACATCTTCTTTTCCAACGCCGTGCCTACAATCTCCACCTGATACTCCACCGCTCCCTCTTGGGTGAGCTTGCGCAATTCAGGGTAAATCTGGCTGTGTTTGGCGCTCCAAAACTCGTTGAGCGTGCTCTCAAACTCCTGAGATAACTCATATCCACTGCGGGGTTTTTGCTCCAAAAGCCCCAAAATCGCATATTTTAACGTTCCCATTTGGCACACGCTCCTGTTGTCGTCCTCTGGTTTTTCTCTGATTATACCACGGAATTCGTCCTGTTTCCATTCATTTGGCAAGATTTTTCTGAATGGGAGATTGTGAAATTTTGCACATGTCAGTATTGACTGGTTTGCGTCGACATGTTATTGTTTTGACAAGGATCCGAACCAACACAACAAAGGAGCGTTATTTTCCATGAACTACACTCGCAAACGTTGGCTCATTCTGGTGGTATGCTGCCTGGCAAACCTGTGCCTGGGCTCCATTTACACCTGGAGCGTCTTCGCCTCTCCCATGGCGGACTATCTCACCGGCCTCACCGGTGCCACCCTCACCACCGCCGATTTGGCCATTGTCTACACCATCGCCAACTCCGTTGGTCCCATCACCATGATTTCCGGCGGCTGGTTCAATGACCGTCTGGGCCCCCGGGCTGTCCTGCTGGTGGGCGGCGTGATGTGGGGCATGGGTATGGTGCTGTCCGGCTTTGCCACCAGCGTGGGCGCACTCATTGTCACCTACGGTCTGGTGGGCGGTTTAGGCCTGGGCATGGCCTACGGCGCCACCGTGAGCAGCTGCATCAAGTTCTTCCCCGACAAGCGGGGTCTCATCGGCGGTATCACCACCGCCGTGTACGGTCTGGGCAGCGTGGTGCTGCCTCCCGTGGTCACTGCTCTGGTGCAGGCCTACGACGCCCCCACCGCCTTTAAGATCGTGGGTACAGTGTTTACCGTGGTGCTGGTGGTGGCCGCTTTGCTGATGGTGCGCTGCCCTGACGGCTTTGTGCCCGACGGCTGGACCCCTCCTGCCCAGTCTGTGAAGGCCACTGCGGTAAATCTGGACTGGAAGCACATGCTCACCACCCCCATTTTCTACGTCATGGCCGTACTGCTGTGCTGCGGTGCCTTCTGCGGCATGATGATTACCTCCCAGGCCTCCGCTATTGGCCAGAACATGGTGGGCCTGAGCGCCATGGCCGCCAGCACTGCCGTGTCCGTGCTGTCTCTGTTCAACGTCTTTGGCCGCATTGCCGCTGGCTTCCTGTCCGACAAGATTGGCCGCATCAACACCCTCACCCTGTCCTGTCTGCTGGCTGCGGTGGGTCTGCTGTGCCTGTACTACTCCAGTCCCGAGGCCGTGGTTCTGTTCTATGTGGGCTCTTCCGTGGTGGGCCTGTGCTTTGGCTCCTTCATGGGGGTGTACCCCGGCTTCACCGCTGACCAGTTCGGCCCCAAGAACAACTCGGTGAACTACGGCATCATGTTCATTGGCTTTGCCGTGGCCGGTTACTTCGGCCCCTCCATTATGCGCAGCGTCCTCCAGGCCGACGGCACCTATCACCGGGCCTTCCTCATTGCCTGCGGCCTGAGCATCGCCGGTGTCATTACCACCTTTGTCTATCGTCTTGTGAGCAAAAAGACCCGATAATTTGCAGAGAGGAGCTTTTGGAATATGAATCGTCAATTTCCCCACCTGTGTAGCCCCATCAAGCTGGCTGGCGTAACCTTCCGCAACCGCATGTTCTCCGCCCCCATGGGTGGCACCGACATCACCAACGACGGGTGCATCGGCCCCAAGTCCACCGCCTTCTATGAGCTGCGGGCCCGAGGCGGCGCCGGCGCCGTCACCGTCAGTGAGTGCATGGTGCACCCCCAGACCGACGGCTCCCACGCCTACCACCTGGACACCGCCATTTTGAACTCCCTGGCCTCTGCCACCTACACCGCCGACGCCATCCGTCGCCACGGGGCCATGCCCAGCCTGGAGCTGTCCCACTCCGGCATGTACGCCGGTACCTACATGACCGACAAGACCCGTCAGCACGAGATGTGCCAGTGGGGCCCCTCGGACACCGTACGCCCCGACGGGGTGCCTGTGAAGGCTCTGACCAAGGAAATGATCGCCGAAATCGTGGCCGCCTATGGCACGGTGGCAGGTCTGGCCAAGCGAGCAGGCTTTGAAATGCTGATGATCCACGGCGGACACGGCTGGCTCATCAACCAGTTCCTCTCCCCCTACTTCAACAAGCGGGAAGACGAGTACGGCGGAAGCCTGGAGAACCGCTGCCGTCTGGCCTGCGAGATTCTGGATGCCGTGCGGGCCGCCGTTGGCCCCCGCTTCCCCATTGAGTTCCGCATGAGCGGCTCTGAGCTGTTCGAGGGCGGCTACAACCTGGATGAGGGCGTGCGCATCGCCCAACAGATCGAGTCCCGCATTGACCTGCTCCACGTCTCCGCCGGTACCTATCAGCGGGGCTTCGGCGACACCCACCCCTCCATGTTCAAAGAGCATGGCTGCAACGTGTATCTGGCCGCAGAGATCAAAAAGCACGTCTCCGTCCCCGTGGCCACTCTGGGCGGCCTCAACGACCCGGAGCAGATGGAGGAGATCATTGCCTCCGGCAAGGCGGACGTGGTGTACATGGCCCGCGCCCTGCTGGCCGACCCCGAGCTGCCCCGGAAGGTCACCGAGAACCGGCCCCAGGAGATCGTGCGCTGCCTGCGCTGCTTCACCTGCATGGCCGAGCGCGCCGCCACCGCCACCCGCCGCTGCACCGTCAACCCCCTCATCGGCCGTGAGATCGAGGGCTGCGAGGTACACCCCGCCCCGGTGAAGAAGAAGGTCCTGGTAGCTGGCGGTGGACCCGGTGGTCTGTACGCCGCCTACACCGCTGCCCGCCGTGGCCATCAGGTCATCCTGTGCGAGAAGGAGAACGAGCTGGGCGGTATCCTCAAGAGTGAGCAGGCCATCCCCTTCAAGAAGGAAATGTATCAGCTCACCGGCACCTATGAGCTGCTGGCCCGTCAGGCCGGGGTGGAAATCCGTCTGAACACCCCCGTCACCGCCGCTCTGGCCCAGGAGATGAAGCCCGACGCGCTCATCGTGGCCGTGGGCTCCCACCCCCTGGTGCCCCCCATCCCCGGCCTCACCGGGGACAACGTGACCATCGTCAACGACTACTACAAGAACACTGAGAAGGTGGGCAACGACGTGGTGGTGCTGGGCGGCGGTCTGGCTGGCTGTGAGTGCGCCGTGCACCTGGCCATGGAGGGCAAGACCGTGCATCTGGTGGAGATGCGGGACGCTCTGGCCCCCGACGCCAATGTCCGTCACCGCCCCCTGCTGCTCCAGGAGCTGGACAAGCAGGGCGTGCACATCCACACCGGCTTCCGTGGACTGAAGGTCACCGAGGAAGGAGTGCTGTGCGAAAACACCGCTACCGGCGAAGAGGTGCTGGTGGCTGGTCACAGCGTCATTTGCGCCCTGGGCCAGGTCTCCTGCACCGACACTGTGGACGAGCTGCGGGATGCCGCTCCCTATGTGGCGGTGATTGGCGACGCCGCCCGGGTGTCCACCATCACCAACGCCGTGTACTGGGGCTATCACGCCGCTCTGGACATTTAAGCGCAGCAAAAACACCGTCTTTCTTCGGAAAGACGGTGTTTTTCTGTATTCTATATTGGGAATTCGTTCTTCTAGCGTACCCTCAGCAGGCTTGCCAACCTGGTAGGAACGCTACCCGCTGGGGGTCTATTTTTGTTCGGCCAAAAATAGACGAAAAAGCCGCTTAGGGCGTTCCCCCCTAAAAACCTCCCTGGGGCAGCAACCCTATGCCGCTGGAGCAACTCCAACCGGCCCAGGGGTAAGCTGATACCCTCTGCCGCTACATCCGCTGCCGCTCACTGTCCCAATGTGGATAGCATTTGCCCCAGAAGCACAGGGCCTGCCATCGGTAGTGACTGCCAGCCTACACCCAATCCAGACGCTGTTACCAAAGAAGCACTCTATTCTTATACAGAAGGCATTAGCGGCAGCGGCGCAAGGAGAACAGTCAATCCTCCTTACCTCAGCGTCGGTGGGGGATGCTCCAGCGCCATGCAAGGAGACCTCAGGGGGGTACCTAGGGGGGAACGCCCTAGGCGATTCTTTCCCCGATTTCTCATCGTGGAGAAATCGGGCCCAGCGGAGCGTTCCCAGACCGGAGAACTGCCAAAAACTTTCTCAAAAGTAACATCCCCCAGGCTTTCGCCTGGAGGATGTTGTCATTCTATGCTTATTTGAAGTACAAAGCGCCGGACTCGAAGATGGGCTGCATCTTGTCGCCCACGATGTTGAGGCCCACATGGGCGCCGCACCGCTCGGAGTGGCCCATTTTGCCGAACACCCGGCCATCGGGGGAGAAAATGCCCTCAATGGCGCACACGGAGCCGTTGGGGTTGCCCACCATGTCCATGGTGGGGGCTCCGGTGAGGGGATTGACGTACTGGGTGGCCACCTGGCCGTTGGCAATGAGCTCCCGCACCACGTTCTCAGGAGCCACAAAGCGGCCCTCGCCGTGGGAAATGGCAATGGAGTGCAGGTCGCCCACCTGGCTCTTGAGCATCCAGGGGGACTGGACCGAGGCCACACGGGTGGTGACATAGCGGCTCTGGTGACGGCCGATGGTGTTATAGGTCAGGGTGGGACAATTCTCGTCCATCTCCCGAATCTCGCCGTAAGGCACCAGACCCAGCTTGATGAGAGCCTGGAAACCGTTACAGATGCCCAGCATCAAGCCGTCCCGGTTTTTCAGCAGGTCATGCACCGCATCGGTGAGCCGGGGGTTGCGGAAGAAGGAGCAGATGAACTTGGCGGAGCCGTCGGGCTCGTCGCCGCCGGAGAAGCCGCCGGGCACGAAGATGATCTGGCTGCGTGCAATGGCCTGTTCCAGCTCCACGGCGGACTGCTGGAGATCCTCGGCGGTGAGGTTGCGCACCACCACGATCTCCGCCTCCATACCAGCCCGCACGCAGGCCCGGGCGGAGTCAAACTCACAGTTGGTGCCGGGGAACACGGGGATGACCACCCGGGGCTTGGCAATGGAGCCGGAGAACACAGCAGGAGAGCGCTTGTCACAAGAGATGGTCTCCACGTCGCCACTGAGGCCAGCGTCGGTGGGATAGACGGTCTCCAACACGCTGTCGTTGAGCTTCAAAAGCTCGTCGATGGAGGCGCTGTCGTCGCCGATGGTGATGACACCCGTGTCGTTGGTGTAGCCCAACAGAATGCCGCCCTCCACGGCCTCGGTGCACTCGGCAATCATCATGCCGGGGCAGGCGGTGTACCAGGGGGCGTTGACACCGCTCTCAGCGGTAAAGCCCACGCCGTTGCCCAGGGCCATCTTCATGACACCCTCAGCCACGCCGTTCTCCACGGCCCAGGCGGCGGCCACCTTGCCGGACTGGCACAGGGCGTGGAACTGGGTAAAGGCGGCGCGATGGGCGGCGTAGTCGGTGAGCTCGGCCCCGCCGAACAGATACACGGGGTGACCGGCGGCCTTAAACTCCTGGGTAATGACCTCGCCCGCCTTCACGGGGGCGATGGCAAAGGAAATCAGGGTGGGAGGCACGTCCAACTCCATGAAGGAGCCGGACATGGAGTCCTTGCCGCCAATGGCGGCGCTCTCCAGACCCAGCTGGGCATCCAGAGCGCCCAGCAACGCCTGGAAGGGCTTGCCCCAGCGCACGGCCTCGTCCCGTAGCTTCTCAAAGAACTCCTGGAAGGTCAGGTAAGCCTTGGTGTAGTCTGCACCGGCGGCCACGATCTTGGCCATGGAGGTGATGACGCTGGCCTGAGCGCCCCGGTAGGGGTCGGCGCTCATCCAGTCGGGGTCAAAGCCCCAGGCCATCAGGCTGGCCTGATCGGTCTCCTGGCCGGGCCCCACGGGGAACAGGGCGGCCATGGCCTGGGCGGGAGTACGTTGGGTCTTGCCGCCGAAGGGCATGAGCACGCTGCCGGCGCCGATGGAGCCGTCAAACCGCTCGGTGAGGCCACGGCGGGAGGCGCTCTTCAAGCTGCCTGCCATCTCCCGCAGGGTATTGGCACCGGCCACAGGCTCCACGGTGCCCTGGGGCACTTCCACCTGGGCGTGCTTGACGGCACCGTTGGTGTTGAGGAAGGCGCGGCTGAGGTTGGCCACAGTCTGGCCCTTCCAGGTCATGACCATGCGGGGGCTCTCGGTGACGGTGGCCACCTGATAGGCCTCCAGGTTCTCGCTCTGCGCGGCGGCCATGAAGGCCTCAGCGTCCTCGGGGGCCACCACCACGGCCATACGCTCCTGGCTCTCGCTGATGGCCAGCTCGGTGCCGTCCAGACCGTCGTACTTTTTGCGCACGGCGTCCAAGTCGATGGTCAGGCCGTCGGCCAACTCGCCGATGGCCACGGACACGCCGCCAGCGCCGAAGTCATTGCATCGCTTGATGAGGCGGGTCACATCGCCCCGGCGGAACAGGCGCTGAATCTTGCGCTCCTCGGGGGCATTACCCTTCTGGACCTCACTGGCCATGGTGGACAGAGAGGTCATGTTGTGGCTCTTGGAGGAGCCGGTGGCACCGCCAATGCCGTCTCGGCCGGTGCGGCCGCCCAGCAGGATGATGACATCCCCGGGGGCGGGCACTTCCCGACGCACGTGGCTGGCGGGAGCGGCACCCACCACCGCGCCGCACTCCATGCGCTTGGCGATGTAGCCGGGGTGGTAGACCTCGGCCACGTGGCCGGTGGCCAGGCCGATCTGGTTGCCGTAGGAAGAGTAACCGGCAGCGGCAGTCTGAGCGATCTTGCGCTGGGGCAGCTTGCCGGGAATGGTCTGGTCAAAGGGGACGGTGGGGTCGCCGCCGCCGGTGACGCGCATGGCCTGGTGGACATACACACGGCCGGACAGGGGGTCCCGGATACAGCCGCCAATGCAGGTGGCCGCGCCGCCGAAGGGCTCAATTTCGGTAGGATGGTTGTGGGTCTCGTTTTTGAACATGAGCAGCCAATCCTGCTCCTTGCCGTCCACCTGGGCGGGGACATGGATGGAGCAGGCGTTGATCTCCTCGCTCTCGTCCAGCTCCGGCAGCTTGCCCCGCTTTTTCAGGGTCTTGGCACCGATGGTGGCCAAATCCATGAGGGTCTGGGGCCGCTTGGCGGCCTTCTCCTCCCCGTACACCTCCACACGGGCATCCAGGTAGCGCTGATAGGCGGCCTTCACGTCCTCCCGCTCCACGTTCACACGGTCCAGGTAGGTGGAGAAGGTGGTGTGGCGGCAGTGGTCGGACCAATAGGTGTCCACCACCCGCACCTCGGTGAGAGTAGGATCCCGCTGCTCCTCGTCCCGGAAATAGCCCTGGAGGAAGGTCAGGTCGGCCAGGTCCATGGCCAGACCGTACTGGGCCAGCAGCTTCTCCAGGCCTGCCTGATCCAGCTTGGTGAAGCCGTGGAGCACGGGCACGGCCTCAGGCACGGGATACTGGCTCTGGAGGGTCTCCGGCTTGTCCAGGGACGCCTCACGGCTTTCCACGGGGTTGATGAGGTGGCCTCGAATCTTGTCCAACTGCTCGCCGGTCAACTTGCCTTCCAGCACATACACGGTGGCGCAGCGCACGGTGGGACGCTCCCCCCCAGTCATCATCTGGATGCACTGGGCGCAGGAGTCCGCCCGCTGGTCGTACTGACCGGGCAGAGCCTCCACAGCCACAATGGTGTGCTCGCCCTGGGGTAGGCCGGGCATCTCCTCGTCCCAGATGCCATCCACCTGGGGCTCAGAGAGGATGGTGGTGCGGGCAGCCTCGTACACCTTCTGTTCCACACCCTCCACGTCGTAGCGGCGGATCACCCGCACGCCAGTGAGGGTATCCACCCCCAGAGGGCCTTTCAGCTCGCCCAACAAGTGCCCCGCTTCCACGTCGAAGCCGGGCTTCTTTTCCACAAAGCAGCGAAATACCATGCTCATTGCCACACTCTCCCTTATTTATCTTGATCTTGGATTGCAGTGTTTTTATCTTCCACGGACGAGAATATCGTCCACTGATCCACCTTTGCATAGGGGTTTGCCTGGGTGGGGGCCACCCCCGTCACCAGTCCCCACCGCACCAGCAGGGAACCCCGGAGAAAACAGATGGGAGCCAGAGGGGCCTTTTGGGCAAAGCCCTGCACATAAGCCTCCAGCTCCGTCTCACTCCCGGTCCTGCGCCAGCCGTCCAGCAGGGCCTGCACCTCGCTCTGGCTCCCGCCGTAAGCCAGAGAGCCGGTGAGCAGGGTGGTGAGGTTGAAGTCCTGGGTCAGCTGCACCTGACCCAGGTACAAATCAAAATTGCCCCGCTCCAGGGCGGACACATAGTCCTCCCAGGCCAGGGTCTGTACCGTGACCGTCACGCCGATGCCCGCCAGCTGGGTGGCAATGGCCTGGGCCAGACGTTGGCGGGTGGGATTATCTTCATTGACAATCAGCCGCAGTGAGGTCTGGGTGGCTGTCCCCTCCTCCACCGTGGTCTCAGGCAGCTCTCCCCACGCCGGGGAAATAGGCAGGGCCGTGGGGTCTCCGTGGCCGGACAGCTGTACATCCACCAGATTCTGCCGGTTCAGCGCCCCGGAAATGGCCCGGCGCAGATTCTCATCCTGACACGCGCCCCCCTGGGTGCGAAAGCCCAGGTAGAGAAGCTGGGTGGTAGGATAGTCCACCACCTCACAGGTGCCGGAATAACCCAGAGCGTCGGGGGAGAAAAACTCCGTGGTGGCCATCCACACTTCCCCGCTGTCAAAAGCAGCCACCCGCCGGTCCGGGGAACTGACCTCCACCAGGGGAATATTCTCCGCCGGTAAGGTGTCCACCAGGGCGCTGTACGGATTGGGGCTGAGCATCCCATCTTCCATGAGGTAGGAACCGGTGCCCAAGGGGTCCTGCCCCTCCCGCTCCAGTACCACCGGCACGTCCAGCAGGGACAAAAACTGTGCGTTGGGGGCGGACAGGGTGATAACCACTGTGTGGCCCCCCACTTGGGACACCCCGGTCACCCCAGACAGGCGGCTTTGGTACCGGGCTGCGGTGCGGGCCAGCTCCAGGGACTGCACCACATGGGACGCGGTCAAGGGTGTGCCGTCGGAAAAGCACACCCCCCGGGCCACCTCCACCGTCCAGGTCAGGCCGTCCTGGCTCACGGTGGCCCCGGCGGCCAGCCGGGGCTGAGGCTGGAAGCTCTGATCCAACTCATAGAGGCCCTGGTACACCAGTCCCCCCAGCTCCACATTCACCCCGTTGGTGCCGGTGATGGGGTGCATGGTCTGTTTGGGGTCATAGGCCAGGGAAAACACCCCCGTCTGTACCGGTTGGGTGGTGCCAGAGGGGGCCGCCGAGGGGTTTTCCTCCTGTGGGGACGCAGCGCAGGCGGACAGGAGCATCATGCCCGCTGCCGCCAACGCCAGAAGCTTGGTTCGTTTTCTCATTTGAGCCCAATGGCAGCAGCCATGGAGCCCCGGTTGTTGCCCACACACCGGTGACTCCAGAACAGGTCCTGGTTACAGCTGGTGCACACGTCGCACACCCCGATGTGCTCGGGCAGCACCCCCGCCTTTTCCAGCCGCATCTGGTTAATTCCCTTCAAATCCACAGAATACTTGCCGTTTTCCTGGATGTGCAGGTATTGAAGCACCGGGGTAGAGAAGGCGGCCATCATGGCGTTGGGCACATCCTCGTGGGTCTCAAAACAGCAGGGGCCGATGCCGGGTCCAATGGCGGCCAGAATGTCCTGGGGCTGGCTGCCGTAGACCTCCTCCATCTTGCGCACCACCGCCCCGGCAATGTCGGCAGCGGCGCCCCGCCACCCGGCGTGGGCCGCGCCCACCACCTGGCGCACGGGATCATAGTACAAAATGGGCAGGCAGTCGGCGGAGAAGATCACCAGGGTCACTCCGGGCAGGTCGGTGACCAGCCCGTCGGCCTCGTAAGACACCTTTTCGTAGGGATCTTGCTTGGTGTCCGCCTTGGTAATCACCCGCACATGGTTTTCATGGATTTGGTTGGACATGGCCATGGTGGGGCTCTGCGCCCCAATAGCGGCAAAGAACCGCCGGTAGTTTTCCCGCACGTGGTCCGGGTCGTCTCCCCGGCTCACCCCCAAATTCAGGGACGCCCACATGCCTCCGGACACGCCGCCCAGACGGGTGGAGAAGCCATGGGCTACTCCACCGGCCTGTTCCATCTCCTGAGAGGCGAAAAAGGTCACTCCCTGATGCTGCTTTTGGGTGATGGTCATGGTCAGTTTCCTCCCCGTTCATAACTTGGCCCCGCAGTGAGGTCTCACTGCTGCTGGCTGTGATATTGCTCGCAGGTACACTTCTTCCACTTCAGACCCGAGCCGCAGGGGCAGGGGTCGTTGCGGCCGATCTTCACCGTCTTTTTGGTGGGCTGCTTGGCCACAGTCCCATCCGAAGCGCCGCCGGACTCGCCGGTGACCTTGGCCACCCGCTCCCGCTGGATGCCCTGGTTGGTGCGGATGCGGGCCCGGAACAGACGCCGCAGGGTCTCCTCCTGGATGGCGGCGATCATCTCCTCGAACATGTCGTAGCCTTCCCGCTTGTACTCCACCACGGGGTCGGACTGGCCGTAAGCCCGCAGGCCGATGCCCTGGCGCAGCTCGGTCATGGCGTCGATGTGGTCCATCCAGTACTCGTCTACCACCCGCAGCAGGATCACCCGCTCCAGCTCCCGCATGGGGTTCTGGATGCCGGTCTGGCCCAGTTCGGCCAGCTGCTGGGTGATGGCGGCCTCCTGGAGCTGGTAGTTGCTCCGGGCCATGTCCAACAGCTTGTCGGTGAGGGCCTGGGTGGACAGGGTGTCCAGCTCCTCCTTCACCTCTTGCAGCTGCTGGGGGGTGAACATGATGCCCGCCCAGGGGGCCAGGGCCACCCGGTAGCCCTCCAGGTCCAGCTTGCCCTGCTCCCCGGCGTGGCCGGAGACCAGGTTGGTGACGGTGGTGGTAAGCATGTTCTCAATGGCAGCGTGGACGTCCTCCCCATCCAGCACCTGGCGGCGCTGCTTGTAGATGACCTCACGCTGGGTGTTCATCACGTCGTCGTACTCCAGCACCGTCTTACGGGTCTGGAAGTTGCGGGACTCCACCCGCTTCTGGGCGGACTCGATGGCGCCAGAGAGCATCTTCTGGTCCAGGGGGGTGTCCTCGTCCACGCCCAGCTTCTCCATCATGGCCTGGATGCGCTCGGAGCCAAACAGGCGGAGAATGTCGTCCTCCATGGACAGGAAGAAGCAGCTCTCGCCGGGGTCGCCCTGACGGCCGGCACGGCCGCGTAGCTGGTTGTCAATACGGCGGGACTCGTGGCGCTCGGTGCCCAGGATGTACAGGCCGCCCACTTCCCGGACCTTCTCGGCCTCTTCCTTGATCTCGGCCTTGAACTGGGCCTCCGCCTCGGCAAACGCCTGACGGGCGGCCAGAATCTCCTGGTTATCGGTATCGGCGTGGCCATCGCACTCGGCCAGCATCTCATCGCTCATGCCCTGCCGGCGCAGCAGAGCCTTGGCCATGTACTCGGCGTTACCGCCCAGGGTAATATCGGTACCACGGCCGGCCATGTTGGTGGCCACGGTGACGGCGCCCAGCTTACCGGCCTGGGCCACGATCTCCGCTTCCTTGTCGTGGTGCTTGGCGTTCAACACGTTGTGGGGGATGCCCGCCCGATTTAAGAGCTTGCTCACCAGCTCGGAAATCTCAATGGAAACGGTACCCACCAGCACGGGCTGGCCTTTTTCGTGGCAAGCCTTGATCTGCTCCACCACAGCCCGGTACTTACCCGCCTGGGTCTTGTACACCTGGTCGGGGTGGTCAATACGGGCGATGGGCCGGTTGGTGGGGATCTCCACGATATCCAGGGAGTAGATCTGGCCAAACTCCTCCTCTTCGGTCATGGCAGTACCGGTCATGCCGGACAGCTTGTCGTAGAGGCGGAAGTAGTTCTGGAAGGTGATGGTGGCCAGGGTCTTGGACTCGTGGGCCACGGTGACGTGCTCCTTGGCCTCGATGGCCTGGTGCAGACCCTCGTTGTAGCGGCGGCCATACATCAAGCGGCCGGTGAACTCGTCCACAATGATGACCTCGCCGTCCTTGACCACGTAGTCGATGTCCTTGCGCATCACGCCACGGGCCTTGATGGCCTGGTTGATGTGGTGGGACAGAGTGGTGTTCTCCGGGTCGGACAGGTTCTCAATGTTGAACTGCTGCTCGGCCTTGGCAATGCCTCGAGCGGTGAGGGTGGCGGTGCGGGCCTTCTCGTCCACGATGTAGTCGGCGTCGATGTCGGCGGCCTCCTCCTCCTTCACGTCCACAGAGGTCACCCGCTCGCACTTGAGACGGGCCACGAAGTTATCCACCAGCTGGTAGAGCTGGGTGGACTTCTCGCCCTGGCCGGAAATAATCAAAGGAGTACGGGCCTCGTCGATGAGGATGGAGTCCACCTCGTCCACGATGGCGAAGTTGTGGCCCCGCTGCACCAGCTCTTTGGCGTAGATGGCCATGTTGTCGCGCAGGTAGTCGAAGCCAAACTCGTTGTTGGTGCCGTAGGTGATGTCGGCGGCGTAGGCGGCCTTCTTCGCCTCCTTCTCCACGCCGTGGATGACCAGACCCACGGACAGGCCCAAGAAGCGGTAAACTTTACCCATCCACTCCGAGTCACGCTTGGCCAGGTAGTCGTTGACGGTGATGATGTGCACGCCCTTGCCGGACAGACCGTTCAAGTAGGCAGGCAGAGTGGCCACCAGGGTCTTACCTTCACCGGTGCGCATCTCGGCAATGCGGCCCTGGTGGAGGATGATGCCGCCGATGAGCTGCACCCGGTAGGGGCGCATACCCAGCACACGCCAGTCGGCCTCACGGCAGACGGCGAAGGCCTCGGGGAGAATGTCGTCCAGAGTCTCGCCGTTGGCCAGACGAGCCTTGAACTCGTCGGTCTTGGCCCGCAGCTGCTGGTCGGTGAGAGCCTTCATCTCCTCTTCCAGAGACTCAATTTTATCCACAATGGGGGTGAGCGCCTTGACCGCCCGCTGGGACGGGGTGCCAAATATTTTCGTAAACAAACCCATGTTCGCGCTTCCTTTCTGGTTCAGTGCTTGGGTAGAACAACCCATTTTAACTTATGTAGTATACCATAACCCACTGGGAGAAAAAAGAGGAAATTGCAAATTCCCGCATGTTTCATCGGGGCAGGCCCACACTTCCCAAGTTCTACGGAACGATTCTCCACGTTCCTCGTGCAGGGAACGCGCTCCGCTGGGGTCCATTTTGAGTGGCCAAAATGGACGAAAAGCCACTTAGGGCGTTCCCCCCTAAGAACCTCCCTTGGGTCAGCAGCCCTAGGCTGCCGGAGCAACCCAAACCGGCCCAGGGGTAAACTGATACTCTGTACCGCTACATTCGCTGCCGCTCACCGTTCCAGTGTAGAAAGCACCTGCCCCAGAAGAACAGGGCCTGCCGTAGGTGGTGGCAGCCAGCCTGCTCCCAATCCAGACGCTTTTGCCAAAGAAGCACTACGGTCCTACACAGTGAGTATGAGCGGCAGCGGCGCAAGGAGAGAAGACAATCCTCCTTACCTCAGCGTCGGTGGGAGGTGCTCCAGCGCCATGCAAGGAGACCTCAGGGGGGTACCTAGGGGGGAACGCCCTAGGCGATTCTTTGGTGACTTTCTCATCGGGGAGAAAGTCACCCTGCGGAGCACACCCTGGGGGTGCATCCAAATCCTGGCGCATCTCTGTGCCACTTTACTGTGCAACATTTCCCTTGACACTGTCCGTCAGCGGCGGTATAATGTCCATCACAACAAAACAAAAACAGACGAAGCGTGCAGGAAAAGGCCAAGCGGCCTACCGAAGGAGTGACACTCTCAGGTTCCCCGGACTCCCGGGGTGAGGACTGTACGTGGATGTAACTCTGGAGAAGCTCAGCAATGAGTGCCGAAGGTGCAACGTCGGACCCCGTAGGGGTCTGGCCAATCTCTCAGGCAAAAGGACAGAGGAAATCATTTCTGGATGGTACCCGTTCCCCTTGGGTGGGCGTGGTGCTGGCTCAGCATTTCCTCAGGCTGCGGATTCTCACTTCCGCAGCCTGTTTTTGTTTTGGCAAAAGACAAAAGGAGAGGATACCCATGTTACAGCAAGTAGAAGCCACGCTCTTACCCCTGGTCAACACCTTGAACGACTATTTATCCAGCTACATTCTGGTGTTTTTGCTCATTGGTGTGGGCCTGTTTTACTCCATCCGCACTCGGTTTGTCCAGGTGCGCTGCTTTGGAGAAGGTATGAAAAAGGTTTTTGGCAACCTGTCTCTGCGGGGCGGCGCCCAGGAGCGGGGCATGAGCTCCTTCCAGGCCTTAGCCACCGCCATTGCCGCCCAGGTGGGTACCGGTAACATTGTGGGTGCCTCCGGCGCCATCCTCACCGGCGGCCCCGGCGCCATCTTCTGGATGTGGATCATTGCCTTTTTCGGCATGGCCACCATCTACGCCGAGGCCACTCTGGCCATCCACACCCGTGTCATTGACAAAGACGGCCACATCCACGGCGGCCCCGTGTACTATATTACCACCGCCTTCCGGGGTGCTTTTGGTAAATTCCTGGCGGGCTTCTTCGCCGTAGCCATTATTCTGGCCCTGGGCTTTATGGGCTGCATGGTGCAGTCCAACTCCATCGGCTCCACCTTCCAGACCGCCTTTGGCGTGCCATCCTGGGTGATGGGTCTGGTGCTGGTGGTCATCTGCGCCTTCATCTTCCTGGGCGGCGTGCAGCGTCTGGCCGCCGTCACCGAGAAGCTGGTGCCCATCATGGCCGCCATCTTCCTGCTGGGCGCTGTGGCGGTGCTGGTGGCCCGCATCACCTACCTGCCCGAGACCTTCGCCATGATCTTCCGCTACGCCTTCCAGCCCCAGGCCATCATTGGCGGCGGCTTTGGCTACGCCATCAAAACCGCCATCAGCCAGGGCGCCAAGCGTGGCCTGTTCTCCAATGAGGCGGGCATGGGCTCCACCCCCCACGCCCACGCCCAGGCCAACGTGAAAGACCCCCACGAGCAGGGCGTGGTGGCCATGGTGGGCGTGTTCATCGACACCTTCGTGGTGCTCACCCTCAACGCCCTGGTGGTTATCTCCACCCTGTACACCCACGACGGCCCTTTGGCTGGCGGCTATGTGGGAGACGTCACCGCCACCCTCAACAGCGCCAACCTGGCCCAAACCGCCTTTGGCACCGTGTTTGGCGCCCACTTTGGAGCCATCTTCGTGGCCATCTGCCTGTTCTTCTTCGCTTTCTCCACCGTGCTGGGCTGGAACCTGTTCGGTAAAATCAACGTGATGTACCTCTTTGGCAAGAAGGCCGCCCCCGTGTACGGGGTGCTGGCCCTGGTGTTCATCTTCCTGGGCACCACCATGTCCAACGACCTGGTGTGGGGCCTCACCGACTTGTTTAACAACCTCATGGTCATCCCCAACGCCATCGCCCTGTTTGCCCTGTCCTCCATTGTGGTGGGCATCGCCCAGCATCGGGGAAAAGCCCTGAAATAACGGGAATTTCCCCATAGTTTTCCCGTCCCCCCCTTCATCCCCCGGGCAGGTTTGCCAAAAATCGTTGTTTTGGTTGACAATTCTGCCCGGGGGAGATATAATACCGCCAAAATGAACCACTGATAGAGGCGCGGTGCCAATGGGCATCCCACATCTGCCTGGAAGGGCGTGGGATGCGAGGTGTCACTGCCGAAGGGCAAAGGGGCTTCCACCCACTTTGTACCTGGGTCGTAGGGGAATACCCTGCGGACTGTCACACTGACTTGGTGTGAAGCGCTATCATGGTGTACACCGGGTTCCCGCTCCATTTTGGGCGCGGGGGTTTGTTGGCCATGATCGCATCACGCGGTTCATGGCCTTTTTTGCTGCCCCCGTGCAGCCACCCAAAGGCAAATCACCAAGAAGGAGAGAGGAACCCCCATGAAACAGAAAATCTTTGCCCTGTTCCTGGCTGCGGTGCTGATGCTGTCCCTGGCAGCCTGTACCGCCGGCTCGTCGGACTCCGGCTCCGACGCCGCCACCAGCCAGGTCCCCGCCGCGGACATCCCCGATGTCCCCGACTTCACCGACGTGGACACTTCCACCATCCCCGGCTTGGAGGACGGCGTACTCACCGTGGGTATGGAGTGCGCCTACGCCCCCTACAACTGGATGCAGATGGACGACTCCAACGGAGCCGTGGAGATCTCCAATGTCCCCGGCTCCTACGCCAACGGCTATGACGTAATGATCGCCAAGCGCATCTGTGAGGCCTACGGTTGGGAACTGGAGATTGTCTCCAGCGCCTGGGACTCCCTGACCCCCGCCGTGCAGGCGGGCACCATGGACGCCAACATCGCCGGCCAGTCCATGACCGCCGACCGCATGAAGGAAGTGGACATGGCTGGCCCCTACTACTACGCCACCATCGTGTGCGTCACCACCAAGGACAGCCCCTACGCCTCTGCCACCTCCATCGCCGACTTGGCCGGCGGCACCTGCACCGCTCAGTCCGGCACCATCTGGTATGATTCCTGCCTGCCCCAGATTGAAAACGCCAACATTCTATCCCCCGCCGACAATGCCCCCGCCATGATTATGCAGCTGCAAACCGGCATGGCCGACTTCATCTGCACCGATATGCCCACCGCCAAGGGCGCCGCCGCCAAGGACGACAACCTGGTGGTGCTGGACTTCTCCGGCACCGATGGGGACTTCCAGTTTGCCACCGAGGAAGAGCGAGCGGAGAATGTGAACATCGGCATTTCCGTCAAGAAGGGCAACACCCAGCTGAAAAGCGCCATGGATGCCGTCCTCTCCCAGCTCACCCAGAAGGACTTTGACGCCATCATGGACCAGGCTATCGCCGCTCAGCCCGCCACCGACGGGACCGATGCAAACCTCTTTGTCAAGCTGGGACAGGATATGGCCCAGCTGTTGCGAGACTATTATCCCGGCTATCTCAGCGGCATTCTCAACACCATCATCCTGGCCGTGATCGCCACCGTCATCGGCTGTGTCATCGGCTTGGTGTGCGGCATTTTGAACACCATTCCCTACGCCAAGCAGGACTCCCTGCCCAAGCGCATCCTGCTGAAAGTGATTCGGGCCATCGTGCGCATCTACGTGGAGGTGTTCCGTGGCACGCCCATGGTGCTGCAAGCGGTGTTTATCTACTACGGCCTGCCCTACTTCACCAATGGCTCGGTGGCCTTCCGAGGGACCGAAGGCATTTGGCTGGCCTCCATCATTGTGGTGTCCATCAACACCGGCGCTTACATGGCTGAGTCGGTGCGCGGCGGTATCATCTCCATTGACCCCGGCCAGACCGAGGGCGCCCGGGCCATCGGCATGAACCACTTCCAGACCATGACCTCGGTGATCCTGCCCCAGGCCATTCGCAACATCATCCCCCAGATCGGCAACAACTTCATCATCAACATCAAGGACACCTCGGTCATGTTCATCATCAGCTTCACCGAGTTCTTCGCCTTCCACCGCTACATCGTGGGCGTGAACAACCTGTACTTCCCCTCCGCCGCCATTGAGATGATCGGCTACCTGACCATGACCCTGCTGGCCTCCGCCGCCCTGCGCCTCATTGAGAAGCGCCTGGACGGCTCGGACAACTACGAGCTGGTGCAGGTGGACGCTTTAACCATGACCGCCGGAACGTACAGCCACCCCAACCGGGGCACTCCCTTTGATGAGCACAGCAAGGAGGAGCGGGAGCGCATCGCCCTGGGCCTGAAAAACCGAAATGGCAGCACGAGAGGAGATCGGTAACATGAATGACGCAATTTTGGAAATCCAGCATCTGTCCAAGTCCTTTGGCAGTCACCAGGTTCTGAAAGATATCGACTTTACCGTGCGCCCCGGAGACGTGACCTCCATCATCGGCGCCTCCGGCTCGGGCAAGTCCACCCTGCTGCGGTGTGTCAACCTCCTGGAGACCCCCTCCGCCGGCGACATCCTCTTCCACGGGGAAAACATTACCGCCCGGGGCTTCAACCCCTGCCAATACCGCTCCAAGGTGGGCATGGTGTTCCAGTCCTTCAACCTGTTCAACAACATGACCGTGCTGGAAAACTGCATGGTAGGACAGGTGAAGGTGCTGAAAAAGTCCAAAGCTGAGGCCAAGGAAAACGCCATGAAGTACCTGGAACAGGTGGGCATGGCCCCCTACATCAACGCCCGCCCCCGGCAGATTTCCGGCGGCCAGCGGCAGCGTGTGGCCATCGCCCGAGCTCTGGCCATGGAGCCGGAAGTGCTGCTCTTTGACGAGCCCACCTCCGCCCTGGACCCTGAGATGGTGGGCGAGGTGCTCTCGGTGATGAAGGACCTGGCAGCCCAGGGCATGACCATGCTGGTGGTGACCCACGAGATGGCCTTTGCCCGGGATGTGTCCAACCACGTGGTGTTCATGGCCGACGGAGTCATCTGCGAGCAGGGCGATCCCAAGGATGTGTTCACCAACCCCAAGCAGATCAGAACCCGGGAGTTTTTGGCCCGGTTTATGGGAGAATAAGAAATACAGGCGTGTTGCATCAAAAGCAACACGCCTGTTTTTTCAGCCTTGGAAGCCTGGGGACGCTCCCCGCTGGGGGTCTATTTTTGAGCGGCCAAAAATAGACGAAAAAGCCGCTTAGGGCGTTCCCCCCTAAGAACCTCCCTTGGGTCAGCAGTCTTTTGATGCTGGAGCAACTCAAACCGACCCAGAGGTAAGCCGATACTCTGTGCCGCTACATCCGCTGCCGCTCACTGTCCCTGTGTGGAGAGAATTTGCCCCAGAAGCACAGGGCCTGCCACCAGTGGCAGCTGACGGCCTGCTCCCAGACCAGACGCTGTTGCCAAAGAAGCACCATGGTACTACACGGAATGCATCAGCGGCAGCGGCGCAAGGAAAATAGACAATTCCATATACCTCAGCGTCGGCGGTGGAATGCTCCAGCGCTGGGCAAGGAGACCTCAGGGGGGTACCTAGGGGGGAACGCCCTAGGCGATTCTTTGGTGACTTTCTCATCGGGGGAGAAAGTCACCCTGCGGAGCAAAGCACATGGACCCCAGTGGAGCGCGTTCTCCAGCGGAGCGTCCCCACCCGGCTGAAACCCCCTTAGGAATCCGTTTGCCCCCTTGCCAACTTGGCCACAATTTAGTACAATAAAGGTTAACAGTTTGTAAAGAAGGAGGGCTTCCCTATGACACGAGACGAGGCCTTTGAATTTTTAGACCGCACCGCAAGAGGCATTGCCGAGATGTTCGGCTCCTCCTGCGAAACCCTGGTACACGACATGGGAGTTCCCTCCCACCCCATTTTGTCCATTTACAATGGCCATGTATCTGGTCGTGAGGTGGGTTCCACCATGGACATCCTGGGCATCGGCCTGGAGCTGGACGAGGACTCCTCGGTCACCGACTTTGTCAACCTGGCCGCCACCACCCCCGACGGACGTCAGACCAAGTCCTCCACCTTCCATCTCATTGGAGAGGACTACAACCTGGCCCTGGGCATCAACTTCGATTACACCTCTCTGGTGTTTGCCAACCGGATTTTGGTGGATCTCATGAGCGCCAGCTCGGATTTGCAGTCCGCCCTGTGGCAGGAGGGGGACTCCAAGCAGCTGGCCGACCTCTTCGAGCGGTGTCTGGCCGCCCTAGGCAAGCCTGTGGACGCCCTGAACAAGAAAGACCGGCTGCGCATGATCGCCATGCTGGAGCAGAAAAACGCCTTTTCCTTCCGCAAGTCTGTGCCCTATGTGGCCAAGCACCTGGGAGTCTCCCGGTACACGGTGTATAAATACCTGGGCGAGCTGGCCGGACACGGCGAAGAAGAGTGAGCCCTTTTCGACCGTTCTTCCCTTGTTTTTTGTCCCCCGGTGGGATACAATGTGGAGGATAGCTGTTTACCCGTTTCACTAAGGAGATTACATTATGTATCGTGAACAATTAGAAGCCTATTTTCAGGACAAACAGGACATGCTGGTGAAGGCCGTGTGCCGCCTAGTGTCCATTGACAGTGTGGAGGGCGAGCCCGCCCCCGGCGCTCCCTTTGGACCCGGCCCTGCCGCCGCTCTCTGCGAGGGTCTGAAGCTGGCCCAGGAGTGGGGTCTCATCACCACCAACCACGAGGGATATGTGGGCACCGCCGACCTGTGCGACAAAGAGGACGCTCTGCACATCCTGGGTCACCTGGACGTGGTGGCCCCCGGTGAAGGCTGGACCGTCACCCAGCCCTATGAGCCCAAGGTGGTGGACGGCCTCATCTACGGCCGTGGCACCGACGACGACAAGGGCCCTGTGGTGGCCTCTCTGCTGGCCATGAAGGCAGTGAAGGACCTGGGCGTGCCCCTGAAGGCCAACTGCCGCCTCATCATGGGCACCAATGAGGAGAGCGGTTCGGGGGACATCGCATGGTACTTTGCCCGCCACCCCTTCGCCCCCGCCACCTTCTCCCCCGACTCCGGTTATCCCGTCATCAACACCGAGAAGGGCGGCTTGAAGCCCACCTTCACCCGCTCCTGGCCCGTCCAGGAGGCTCTGCCCCGGGTCAAGTGGCTCCACGGCGGCTTCCGTATCAACGTGCTGCCCGGTGATGCCGAGGCAGCGGTGGAGGGCCTGACCCTCCACGAGGTACATCCCTTTGCCCGGGACATCACCGCCCGTACCGGCATTACCTTCACCTTTGCCACCGAGGGCAACTGCACCGTCATCCACGCCAAGGGCGAGGGCAGCCACGCCGCCTGGCCCGAGGGGGGCAACAACGCCGTCACCGGCCTCATTGCCCTGCTGTGCGCCCTGCCCCTGGCCGACGGCCCCTGCAAGCAGGCCCTTTCTGACCTCAACGCTCTGCTCCCCCACGGGGACTACCACGGCCGCGCCCTGGGCATCGCCCAGTCCGAGCCCATCGCCGGGGATCTGACCGTGGCCTTCACCCTGCTGGAGGTCACCGAGACCGGCCTCACCGGCCGCTTTGACTCCCGGGTGCCCCTGTGCGCCACCCGCGAGAACTGCGAGAACGTGGCCCGAGCCGCCTTTGAATCCCGCGGCTTCACCTTTGAAGGTGAGCAGGAGGAGGCCCACCACACCCCCGCCGACTCTCCCTTTGTGCAGACCCTGCTCAAGCGGTACGAGGAGTATACGGGACAAAAGGGCGAGTGCCTGTCCACCGGCGGCGGCACCTATGTGCATGAAATTCCCGGCGGCGTGGCCTTCGGCTGCACCATGCCTGGATTCGACACCCACCTGCACGGCGCCGACGAGCGGGTGAAAATCGCCGATCTGATGCTGTCGGCCAAGCTGTTTGCCCACATTATCCTGGATATGTGCGCGGAATAATTTCTTGGGGCCACGGCGGTTGCCGTGGCCCCTTTTTGGTTTCCCTTTCGCCTGGGGATATGATACAATGGCGTTACAAAGGAGGTCCTGCATATGTTCAACTTTTTCTGGTCCCGCAACGCCTCGGTGGGTATGGCCGTGGTGTATATCGTTCTGGGTCTGCCCCTGCTGCTCTTCCCCGCCGCCGTAGGCACTGTCTTTGTGTGGGCCTTGGCCATCGGCTGCCTGGTGTACGCCGTACCCCACTTTGTCCGCTATCTCCAGGGCCGAAAGGTGGGCCAAGCCTTTGGAGGCGACCTGTTTCTCTCGGTGCTCCCCCTGCTCTTTGCCCTGTTTGCCCTGCTGCGCCCCCACGTGATCCTTTCCTTCCTCCCCTTTGTGCTGGGTGCTTTGCTGCTGCTGGACGGGGTGGGAAAACTGCCCGTGATGCTGGATGCCATCCAAACCCACGCCCCTGGCATGGCCTATGGCGTGGCCTCCACCTTGGTTCCCCTCATTCTGGGCATCGTGCTGCTCATCAATCCCTTCCAGGCCGCCCAGATGGTGATCCAATTCTTCGGCCTGGGCCTGATTTTGGACGGCGTGGCCGACTTCATCGCCGCCCGCTCCATCCGCTGATGCCAGGAGGTTTCCCATGAAGTACCACGCCCTGCTCCCCCGGGAGCGCGCCGAGCGGCTGAACAAACGCCTCACCGAAGGCATGATGGCCGCTTTGAAAACCATCCACTCCGCCACCTCCCCTGACTCCATGGACCCCAGCGATTTGAATCGCCAGCGCAGAGGCCAGGAGGTGCTGGGGCGGCTGGCCTCTCCCCCCATCGGCTTTAGCTGGGAGCCCTTTGTTCACCAGGATCTTCCCATGGCTTGGGTCCGTCCAGAACGGGGACACCAGCGCCGGAAAATCATTCTCTACTGCCACGGTGGCGGCTACACCAGCGGCAATTTGGGTTACGCCCGGGTGCTGGCGGCCAAAATGGCTTCCGCCACCGGCCGGGAGACGCTGGCCTTCCAGTACCGGCTGGCTCCCGAACACCCCTATCCTGCCGCTCTGGAAGACGCCCTCACCGCCTGGGATTACCTGATGCATCTGGGATACGGTGCCCGGGACGTGGTGGTAGCCGGTGACTCCGCCGGGGGAAATCTGGCCTTGGAGCTGACCTTGCGCCTGAAAGAGACGGGCCGCATGCTGCCCAGCAAGCTGCTCCTCTTCTCCCCCTGGACGGATATGACCGCTTCGGGGGGGTCCTACACCACCGCCCGGGACTTGGACCCCATGATTACATCCGATTATGTCCACGCCGTACGGGGCGCTTACGCCCCCCAGGGCAACTGGGAAGACCCCCATCTATCCCCTCTCTTTGCCGACCTCCACGGCTTTCCCCCCACCCTCATCCACGTGGGTGAACGGGAAATTCTTCGGGATGACTCCACCCGTCTGGCCCAAACCATGCAACAGGCGGAAGTGCCCTGTATCATCCGCACTTGGCCGGACATGTGGCATGTGTTCCAGATGTTCCCCGTAAAAAGCGCCGGAGAGGCCATGGAGCACATGGCGGCTTTCTTGCAGCAATACGATTAAGCGAAAAGCTCCCCCATCTGGGGGAGCTTTTATGCCTCTTTTAACCCTGAGTTAACTTCTCTCACCCGTCTTTTAACCACGCCTCCATTGTACATTCTCTGAAATATCCGTATAATAAAAGCACAAAAAGCCCACAAGAGGGGGTATGACTTATGCCTATGCACTTCATCATTCAACAGCAGCGCAAGGCCTTGGGCCTCACCCAGGAACAGGTGGCCCGTTGTCTCAATGTATCCACCGCCGCCGTGAGCAAGTGGGAAAACGGCCTCACCAGCCCCGACGTGGGACTTCTGCCGCCTCTGGCTCGCCTCTTAAATGTAGACATGAACACCCTGTTTGGATTCCATGAAACCCTGTCTCGTCAGGAGATTGGCCTGTTCTGCAACCAACTGGTGGGAAAGGCCCCAGACGAAGCCTTCTCCCTGGCCCGGGAGAAACTGCGGGAATTCCCCCGGGATGAACATCTGCGCCTCAATCTGGCCATACTTCTGGATGCTGTACTGGTGCAGGCTCCCGGGATCCACCCGGAACTGGAGACGGAAATCTCCGCCTGGTACGCCCAGCTGAGGCAGAGCGAGGATGAGACCATTCAGGCCAGCGCCAACTCCATGCAGGTCAACCGCTACATCCGGCAAAACCGGCTGGATGAGGCCCAGGAGGTGCTGGACACCATCCCGGATAAACGGGTGATGTCCGCCTCCCTGCCGGACAAGCTCCTGCTCCAGGTGTCCATTTACCTGAAACGGGGGCAGCCAGAGGAGGCCGCCCTGGCCCTGGAACAGGCTCTGTTCCAAGAAGGGAGCCGAATACAGCTGCTTTTGTCCCAGCTGGTGGATGCAGAGCTTTCCTGTGGGGACATCCCAACCGCCCAAATCGTGGCGAAGAAATCTCAAACTCTGGCCCAGGTGCTGGACCTGTGGCCGTACAACCAGCACACCGCCCTGTGGCAAGTGGCCGTCCACACCCAGAACGCCCAAGAAGCCCTCACGGAGTTGGAGCACATGCTGGAGGTCCTGGAACAACCCTGGCAGCTGGGCGATACGGTGCTGTACCGCCGCATGGCTCCCCAGGCCAAGGACTTCCAGCCCGGTGAACTGCGAACCTTGCTCCTCTCCCAGCTGGAGCGCGACCCGGACTTTACCTGGCTGCGGGACCACCCCAAGGCCCAGGCCCTTCTTCAACGCTTTCACACGTGAAAAAACTCCCCCAAATGGGGGAGTTTTTCTCTTAAAAATGGAATCGTCTGCGCACCTCTCGGCGCAAGTCGGGCCGGTAGCGGATGATGAGCAGCGGCAACACCAGGGCCAGCCCCACCGCCGCCACCACAATGGACCACATGGGCTGGTAGCTGCCCAAAAACAGGTCAATGCAAAACTCCAGCCACAGCATCAGTACCACGCCGCCCCCCAGCACCAGCATACACCGGCTCAAAATGGAGCGGCGGGGCAAAATGTACCACAAAAACAGCAGTACCACCGAGCACCCCCACCAGATGGGCAGGGCCAGCCGACCCAGCCAGTCCAGGCCGTCCACCGCCAGGGCGATGAGCCACAGATAGCCCGCCACCGCCAGCAGATCCAATCCCACTAGAAAGATGGAAGGCACTTTTCGCAGCAGCAGCGGCCCCACCGTCCACACCCACAGCATGGCGCAGGCCCCCGCCACCAGAATGGACCAGTGCATCCCCCGCCACAACACCAGGTTGAGCAGCAGGCAGCACCCACCGGCGCACCCCAGCATGGTGCTGAGCAGCAGGGCCAGCTCCTTGCGGTTCACCGGCTCCACCTCCCGCCGCTCCACGGGGAAGTTGGGGGGAAGGGTGGTGTCCACCGGGCACACCGGATTGACCACCGGGGTCTGACACAGGGGACAAGTTGCAGCGTCCTTGTCCAGCTCCACCCCGCAGTTGACACAGTATGACATACTCCTTCACTCCCTTCGATTGGATGTGACCTTCACGTGGAGGCCGTCCCGCACCAAAGTGCGGAAAAAGTCCCGCTCCACATCCGTCTCCTTCACCGTACCGGCAAAGGTGATCTCCATGGTGTCCCCGTAGCTGATGGAGGCGCAGTTGACCCGTGGGGTGTAGGACTGGCCCAACACCACCTCCATGTGCTGGATATGGGGCTCCATCTCCTTGGGCACCCGGAAGGCCCCGGGGTTGGTATAGGTGGTGGAGTAGGGGCGGTTACCCGCAATGCGGTATCCCAGGTCCACCGCAAAATTTTTCACCGGAACCGGGATGAGCTGAAGGGGGAGAAATTTTTGGAGAAACACGTTGCGGGTGATGACCCCCTGCATCTCCTGGCGGGTGATGTGCAGCCGCATGTGATGGTGCACCTGGGCAATGATCTCCTCCAGGGTGTAGTCCCCCAATTCCGGGTCAATGGAGGGGCGCACGGTGAGGATGAAGTTGCGCAGGGTGCGGGTGGGAAAATAAGGCCGCAGATTGATGGGAATGGCTAGGGCCACCGGCAGCTCCCGCCGTCGCCCCTCCCGACGTTGCCGGGCCAGAATGGACTGGATGAGCACCGCCGCCAAATACTCGGTGATGGATGCCCCGTGGCTCTTGGCCACCTGGCGCAGAGCCTGCACCGAGACAAAGCCCATGGTGACATTAAGGGTGTAGAAGGGCTCCCGGGTACCGGTACAGGGGTAGGCCTTTGGATCGGAGTGACCCAGCCGCACCCGTTTGCGGGTATAACGGGCATAGGCATCCTCCCATTCCTGGGGGTCAGGAGCCTCCTCCACGTCCAAAATACCCTCTTCGTTAGGGATCTCCTCCCCCAACTGGCGCAAATACACCGCCAACATAGTTTTAAACAGCACTAGCGCCCCGCCACCGTCGGCCAGGGCGTGAAACACCTCCATGGAGATCCGGTGGCGGTAGTAGAAAAAGCGGATCAAAGGGTCCCGGTTTTGAAAGTACACCGGCTGGCAGGGGTTTTGAATGTCCGGCTGCAAAAAGGGGCCGGGGCTGTCGTCGGGCTCGAAGTAGTACCAGAACACGCCCTTCCGAATCTTCACATGAAAACCGGGAAACCGGGGCATGGTGATGTCAATGGCCCGCTGGAGGGCCTGGGTGTCCACTTCCCGAGTCATGACGGCGGAAAAGCGATACACCGCCGAATAGTTGCCGCTTTGGATGGCGGAATACATCATGGCCGCGTTGTCCAGCTGAAACCAGGGTTTTTCCTGGCCACCCCGTCGCTTCATCTCCTACTCCCTCCTCCCGTTTTGATTTGGCTCTATTATAATATGCCCGCCGCCCTGTGGCAACACCTCGAAAAAAACGTCCCGGTTTGTGAAAACCGGGACGTTTTGGGTGGTATGGATCAGGCCCAGGGATTTTCGGTGGCGTAAGGCAGGGCCTTGGGCTGGTTGTAGGCAATGTCGGACACGCCCAGGTACTTGAGCACCTCGAACAGGGCCTTGCCGCAGTGGGCGAAGGCCACGGCCCCGTGGTGGGGATAGCGCTTTTGGATGAGCACGTGGCGGTAGAACCGGCCCATCTCGGGGATGGCGAAGATGCCAATGCCGCCGAAGGAACGGGTGGCCACGGGCAGGACCTCGCCCTGGGCGATGTAGGAGCGCAGGGTGCCCTCGCTGTCACACTGCAGGCGGTAGAAGGTGATGGGGCCGGGGGCAATGTCACCCTCCAGGGTGCCACGGGTGAAGTCGGGGGTGCCGCCGTTTTCCAGCAGGCGGTTCTGGATGAGCTGATACTTCACGCCGCAGCCGTCGCACATCTTGCAGCTGGGGGTGTTGCCGCAGTGGAAGCCCATGAAGGTGTCAGTGAGCTGATAGTCAAACTTGCCGGCGATGTCCTCGTCGTAGAGGTACTGGGGCACGGAGTTGTTGATGTCCAGCAGGGTGACGGCGTCGCCGGTGATGCAGGCGCCAATGTACTCGCTGAGGGCGCCGTAGATGTCCACCTCGCAGGCCACAGGGATGCCCCGGGCAGCCAGACGGGAGTTGACGTAGCAGGGCTCGAAGCCAAACTGCTGGGGAAAGGCGGGCCAGCACTTGTCGGCAAACACCACATACTTCCGGGCGCCCTTGTGGTTCTCCGCCCAATCCAGCAAGGTCAGCTCAAACTGGGCCATGCGCTCCAGCAGGTCGGGGTAGGTGTGATTGCCCATCTCCTTTCGCATGTCTGCCACCACGTCGGCAATGCGGGGGTCTCCGGCGTGGGCCTGGTAGGACACCAGCAGATCCAGCTCGGAATTCTCCTCAATCTCCACCCCCAGCTCATACAGGCCCTTGATGGGGGCGTTGCAGGCGAAGAAGTCCTGGGGACGGGGACCGAAGGTGATGATTTTCAGGTTCTTCACCCCGATGATGGCCCGGGCAATGGGGACAAACTCCCGAATCATATCCGCGCACTCCTGGGCGGTACCCACGGGATACTCGGGGATGTAGGCCTTCAGGTGACGCATCCCCAGGTTGTAGGAGCAGTTGAGCACGCCGCAATAGGCGTCGCCACGGCCGTTGATGAGGTCGCCGTCTCCCTCGGCGGCAGCCACGTACATGGTGGGGCCGTGGAACTTCTTGCACAGCAGGGTCTCGGGGGTCTCAGGGCCGAAGTTGCCCAAAAACACCACCAGGGCGTTGACCCCGTGGGCGCGCACGTCCTCCAAGGCCTTGCCCACGTCCGCCTCGTTCTCTACGGTGATGGGGCACTCATACAGGCCCTCTCCGTAGGCCTCTACGATGTTCTTGCGGCGCTGGGTGGACAGGGCGATGGGGAAGCAGTCCCGGGATACGGCAATGATACCAAGCTTTACTTCAGGGATATTCATATATGGTCACTCCTTTATTTCCTTGGCCCCCCGGCATTACACCAGGCGGGCAAATACGTTCTTCAATGCGGGATACAGGGTGGAATATTGGCGGTAACGCTGCTCGTAGAGGGCGGTGAGCTCCGGCTGGGGCTCCACCACCTGGGACACGTGCACCAGAGCGTCGGCAGCCTGCTGCACGCTGTCAAAGCGTCCGCAGCCCACCATGGCCAGCATGGCCCCGCCAAAGCCTGGCCCCTGCTCGGTTTGCAGCAGCTCCAAAGGGATACCCAGCACGTTGGCAAAGATGGTGCGCCACAGCGGGGACTTGCTCCCGCCGCCGCACAGCTTGGCCCGGGGGATGTCCAGGCCCAGGGACTTGGCCACCTCCAGGCTGTCCCGGATGGCAAAGGCCACCCCTTCCAGCACCGCCTGCACCACATCCGCCCGGGTGGTGTCCATGGTCATGCCCACCAGGGTGCCACGGGCGTTGGTGTCGTTGATGGGGGAACGCTCCCCCATGAGGTAGGGCAGGAAGTACACATGGTTGTGCCCCAGCCGGTCCGGGGCGATGGGGGCCTGTTCGGCCGGGTAGTCGGTAGTGTGCAAAATTTCCTCACACAGCCACTTGTTGCAGCTGGCCGCCGAGAGCATGCACCCCATCAGGTGCCAGCCCCCGTCGGCGTGGGCAAAGGCGTGGAGGGCGTTGTGGGGGTCCACCTCAAACCGGTCCGAGGAGATAAACAGGGTACCCGAGGTTCCCAAACTGATGTTGCACCCACCAGGGCCTACCACGCCGCAGCCCACAGCGGCGGCAGCGTTGTCTCCCGCTCCCGCCACCACCTGCACCGTGGGGGGAATGCCCAGGGACTTGGCCACATCTGGCTTCACCGTACCCACCACCTGATAGCTCTCGTACAGGGCGGGCATCTGTTCTTCCCGCACGCCGCACAGCTCCAGCATCTTCCGGCTCCAGCATTTGTGCTCCACGTCCAGCAGCAGCATCCCCGAGGCGTCGGAGTAGTCGCAGCTGTGCACCCCGGTGAGCAGGTAGTTGATGTAGTCCTTGGGGAGCATGATCTTGGCAATGCGGGCAAAGTGCTCCGGCTCCTGCTCTCTCAGCCACAGCAGCTTGGGAGCGGTAAAGCCGGCAAATGCAATGTTGGCGGTATACTTGGAAAGCTTCTCCCGGCCCACCACCTCATTGAGGTACTCCACCTGGGCGGCGGTGCGCCCGTCGTTCCACAAAATGGCGGGGCGGATTACCCGGTCCTGGTCGTCCAGCACCACCAGGCCGTGCATCTGGCCGCCGCAGCCAATGCCCGCCACTTGAGCCCCGTCAAAGCCTTCCAGCAGCTGGGCCATGCCCTGCCACACTGCCTGGTGCCAGTCCTCCGGGTTTTGCTGGCTCCACCCTGGCTGGGGGAACTCCAGGGGATACTCCCGGGTGACGGTGTTACAAATTTCGCCCATCTCGTCCACCAACAGCAGCTTCACCGCCGAGGTGCCCAAATCAATGCCGATGTAGTACATCACGCTTCCCCCTTTCCCCGGTCTGCGCCGGGGTCATTTGTTAAGTCCAGTTTAGTTCCAGTTTAGTTATATGTCAATCCCTTCCGCTCCACCCTCCTTCTTTTTGTCATATACGCAAAGATATTCTCCTCAATTTTATGCATATCAGAGACACTCTCCTGTGCATCAACTAAATTTAGCTAAATTTAGTTGGGCGATTGATTTCCCCCGCTCCCCCGGGTATAATAGCATCAACCAAAACCAAGGAGGGATGGGGCATGTCGGGGATCACCGCCAAAGAAATTGCCGCCAAACTCAACTTATCACCCGCTGCGGTATCTCTGGCTTTAAACGGAAAGCCGGGGGTGAGCCAGAGCACCCGGGATTTGGTGCTGGCCACCGCCACCCAGCTGGGCTATATCCGGCCGGAACCCGCACCACAACAGCATACCATATGCTTTGTGCGCTACGCCGGAGGGGTGGTTCAGGTGGCTCAGCACACCTCCTTTGCCTCTTATGTGCTCCAGGGGGTGGAGAGTCGGGCCACTCAGCTGGGCTATCACACCCAGGTGCGCTACCTCAACCAGGGGGATTTGCGCCAATGTCAGGCCTTGGGCACTTTCCAAGGGGCGGCTGGAGTGATTTTACTGGGCACCGACCTGACCCAGAACCAGGACGAGGAGCTGGAGGCCCTGTTCCAGGCCCTGCCCAACACTCCGGTGGTGGTGGTGGATAGCTCCGCCCCCGCCCACCGCACCGACTGCGTGGTCAACGACTGCCGGGGTGGAGCCCGGGATGCTGCCGCCTATTTACTCCAGTCCGGCCACACCCGCCTGGGCTACATCCGGGCCAAGCAGCGCATCGCCAATCTGGACCAGCGGTGGCTGGGGGTGCAGGACGCTCTGGGAGGGAGTGCCCCTGCGGTGACCATTGACGTGGATATCTCCTCGGAGGGGGCCTATGAGGACTTTGAAGCCTGGTTGGACACTGCCCCCGCCCTGCCCGACGCCCTGTTTGCGGAAAACGACGTGCTGGCCGCCGCCGCCATCCGGGCCTTGAACCGCCACGGCCACCGCATCCCCCAGGATGTGTCGGTGGTGGGCTTTGACGACATCCCCTTGTGCGACATGCTGGATCCCCCCTTGACCACCGTCCACTGCTTTAAAGAGGAGCTGGGGGTGGTGGCCGCGGAACTGTTGGCCCGGCGGATTTCCCGCCACGAGGTGCCCCACGCCATGGAGCAGGTGGGGCGGCTGACCACCACCGTGTCCACCCGGCTCATCCGGCGGCTCAGCGTACGGGCCTGACCGACTTTTCTTTGTTTTACAGCAAAAAGCCTCGGAACGAAAGTTCCGAGGCTTTTTCTTCTTTATTTACCCAGGGCGCAGATCAAATCGGGCAGCTGGGACAGGTTTTGAATGACAAACTGGGCCCCTGCCTTTCGGAAGGTGTCCTCCACCTTCTGGCAGGCCTCCTGCCGTTGCTGAGGGTCCAGGGCCTCATACTCCGCCTGGCTCAGGCCCAGCTCGGAGCTGCCCTCGATGACCCCCACCGTCCATACACCGGCGTTGACCCCCTCCAAGATGTCGGAGACGGTGTCGCCCACCTTGACCACACGGTTCACCGCAGACACCCCCAGTGCCTTCATGTTGGCAAAGATCATGTACGGGTTGGGGCGGCCCTTGCCGTCCACCCCGTCGGGGCTGATCCAGAAGTCGGGGGCATACCCCTTCTGGGCCGCCTGGGGTACCACAATGTTCATCATGGCGTCGGTGTACCCGGTGGAGGAGCCGATCTTCAGCCCCATTTCCCGCAGCTTGGCCGCCGTCTCCACCGCAAAGGGCTTGGGGTCGGCGTACTGATCCAAGATGGAGAACAGCTTGGGTTCAAACTGGGCGTACACCGCTTCCACGTCCTCTTCGGTGGGCGCATGGCCGTGGGCCTGCTGCCAAGCCTGGGCGATGCGCTCCATGCCCATCATGGTGCGGATGTGGTCCCGCTTGAGCATACCCATGGGCTTGCGGGTCTCCTCCATGGTCACGGGCACACCGTAGTGGGCAAAGGCCTCCATAAAGGCCTTCACCGGGGCAAAGCAGCCGTAGTCCACGGTGGTGCCTGCCCAGTCAAAGATAACCAGTTCGATCATGCGATCTGCTCCTTTCTCTCGTGCAAGAATGCGGCAATGATGGAGGTGAGCTTTTCAATGTCCTGGGGGTAGATCTCACCGATGTTGCCAATGCGGAAGCTGTCCATCTCCGTGAGCTTGCCCGGGTAAATGGCGTACCCCCGCTGCTTGATATAGTTGTAGAAATCGGAAAATTGGAAGGACACCCCGGCGGGATAGAAGAAGGTGGTGATGATGGGCCCCTGATGGCTGGCGCCCACGTAGGTGGCAAAGCCTAACGCCTTCATCTTTTCAATGAGCAGGCGGTTGTTCTCGGCGTAGCGGCGGCTGCGGGCGGGGATGCCCCCCTCTGCCTCCAGTTCCTCCAGAGCCTTGGCAAAGGCCAGCACCACATGGGTGGGGGAGGTGAAGCGCCACTTGCCGTCCTTCTCCATCCCCTTCCACTGGTCCAGCAGGTCCAGAGACAGAGACCGGGCCTTACCCTCGCTGGCCAGCAGCTTGTCTCTCCGGCATAGGATGAAGGAGAAGCCGGGGACACCCTGGATGCACTTGTTGGCGCTGGAGATCAAAAAGTCGATGTTCCACTGGGCCACGGGGATGTCCACCCCGCCAAAGGAGGACATGGCGTCCACGATGAAGGTCTTGCCTGCGTCATGCACCACCTTGCCCACCGACTGGATGTCGTTGAGGATGCCGCTGGTGGTCTCGCTGTGCACCATGGCCACGTGGGTGATGGTGGGGTCCTGGGCCAGCAGCTGGGCCACGTGGGCGGGATCAGGTACCTTGTCATAGTCCTGGGCGTAGTGGACGAAGGGGACACGGCTGTGGAGGCAGATGTCCACCATCCGCTTGCCGTAGGCGCCGTTGGAGCAGATGAGCACCTTGTCCTGATCCCCCACCACACTGGTGAGCACGCTCTCCACCCCAAAGGTACCGCTGCCCTGCATGAGCACGGTGGTGTAGTCGTCCTCCGAGACGTGGGCCAGCTTCAGCAGCTGGCGGCGAATCTTCTGGGTGACGACTTTGTAGTCGTCATCCCAGGTGCAGCGATCCACCAGCATTTCCTGCTTGACGGTATCGGTGGTGGTGAGAGGGCCGGGGGTGAGCAGTTTGTAGGTATTCACAGTGCAGCGCTCCTTTCCATCAGCCCTTGGCGGCCTCGGACAACTCCTGGTGAGCCTGAAACAGCTCCAGAGTCAGAGGCTCATCAAAGACCTGAGGATTGGCGGACTTGTGGGCGGAATCAGAGGTCTCGCCTTCATACAAGGGGTTGGGATAGGTCTGGAGCAGCTCCTCCCGGACATTTTCAATGATGCACTGGGCCATTTCCATGGCCAGAGGGTTGGTGTTGTCCCCCTTGTCCAGGACAGCCACCGACTCGGTGAGGGAGAAGTTGCCCTCGGCGGGGTCAACGTAGTCGATGGGCAGGCCGTCGGCCTTGTCCGCCACCGCCTGATGGCGCAGGCCAAAGCCAATGGCCACCTCACCGGCACGACACAGCTTCAGAGGACCGGAGCCGGAGGTTTCAATGTGGGCCCCGCAGTTTTCGTAGATGGCGGCCAGAATCTCCTGGGCCTCCTCTTCCCCGTAGGCATCCACCAGGGCCTGAATGAGCAGCCAGGCGGTGGAGGAGGACTGGATGTCGGTGACGGCAATGTGTCCGGCGTACACAGGGTCGGCCAAATCCTTCAAGCTGGTGGGGGTGGGCAGGCCCTCAGACTTCATCAGCTCGGTGTTGAGGATAATAGCGCCCTCCTGGGCGGTGATGGGGGCGGTGTAGTCGGGCACCTGGGTGAGGGTGTTTACCTCAAAGGTCAGGGGCAGGAACATGGCATTTTGATCCTGGGCGCTCTGGAGGTAGAAGGTGCTCATGGTCACCAGATCCGCCTCCAGGTTGGTGCCCTCAGCCATGAGCTTACCGCCCAGCTCGGAGGTGCCGTAGGTCTGGAAGATGTACTTGCCCTTGTAGCCGTTGTTGTCCAGGGCATTTTGCATGGCGGTCACCGCTTCTTCGTCGGCGTTGGAGTAGATGACCACTTGATCTCCACTTCCTCCGGCAGAGGAGCTTGTACAAGCGGTGAGGGCGGACAGACACATGGCGCCGGACAGGGCCAGGGCAAGAAGCTTTTTCACGTTCATGATTGAATTCCTTCCTTTTCTTTGGATTTCTTGGTGGAGTTCCCCCGGCGGTTGGCCAGCCAGGAGAACAGGGCCTTGGCAACCAGATTGGTGGCCAGAATGAGCAGGGAGAGGACAAAGACCTCGTTGAAGCGGTTGACGTATTGCAGCTGCTTAATCATGGTGGTCAGCACCATGGTGCGGGCTCCTGCAATGAAGATCAGGGCGCTGATGGTAACCATGGAGTTGATGAAGTAGTAGCCGAACACCTCGATGAGGCTGGATAGGGCATTGGGGGTCACCACCCGCAAGATGGTTTTCAGCCAGCTATCCCCCATGAGCATGGCGGTGGTCTCCCACCCGGCGTTCATCTTGGACAGGGCGTTTTTCATCATCAGGTAAGGGGTGGAGAAGTAGTGCACCACGTTACAAACCACCATGAGCAGCAGGGTGTTTTGCAGGCTGGTGCCGGAAAAGAGGAACAGGTAGGCCACGCCCAGCACCATGCCGGGGATGGCGTTGGTGACCAGGGCGATGCTCTCAATGGTGCGCTTATATCCGGCCCCTAACGTGCTGCGGGCGGTAATCAGCGCTCCACCGTAGGCCACCAGAGTGCCCAGAGCGGCGGTGAGCAGAGCCATGAGCAGAGAGTGGCCGTAGGAGGCCAGCAAACTGCTGTCGGTGAATACCGCCTGCACGTGTTCCATAGAAAACCCGGTCTGATAGGGCCACGCCTCCACCAGCGGCACCACAAAGATCACCGCAAAGATGGACAGGATGGCCACGGACACCACCGAGCCAGACAGGCCCCATCCGGTGTCCCTCAGGGTGTTTTTCCGCAGTTCTGCCTGGGAAATGCGGTTGTAGCGGATGTTGAACCGCTCCAAAATCTGCAAGATGGCGATACTTCCAATGGAGGGAATGAGCATGGTCATGGCGATGACCGCTCCCCGGTGAAAGTCGGGGATACCCCCCAACATCTGGTTGTAGAGCAAGGTGGCGATGACCTCGTAGCCGCCTCCCACCGAGGCGGGGATGCCGAAGTCGGTAAAGCACAGGAAGAAGGCCTGAATCAGCGCCCCGGCAAAGGTGCCCAGCAAAGGGCGCAGCACCGCAATCCAGAAGGTGGCCAGGGTGTGATCTCCCATGACCTTGGAGACGGTGAGGGTCTTTTTATCCACAAATCCCATGGTGTTGTGGATGAGCAGGAAGGCCACAGGGACGGTATAGATGACGTAGCCCACCATGAGCCCGAAAAATCCGTAGATGTCAAACAGCTGCCGTCCCAGCAGGCGGGTAATCAGACCCTGTTTGCCAAAGGAGTAGATGATGGCAAACCCATAGGTGATGGTGGGCAGAAACATGGGCAGGGTGGCCACGGCGGTGATGAGCCCTTTGAATCATTTGGGCAGGCAGGTGTAATGCACCCCATAGGCCAGCACAAAGGCCAGCAAGGTGGACACCGCCGCCGAGGCCGCCGCCACGGCAAAGCTGTTGCCCAGGGCGGAGAGAAAACCCTTTTGGCTCACTACCGAGGTGTAAAATTCCCCTGTCAGCCCTCCATCCCACACCGACTTGCCCAGCAGCACCACCAGGGGAGCCACCAGAAATACGGCGAAGAGGGCCACGACACCCAGGAAAATAAGCTTTAGTTCACGATTTGTCCGTGTCATAGCGCCCTCTCATCCCGCTTGGACGGCCAGCGTAGGGCGATCTCCAAACAGAGCATAGATATTGTTGCGCTTGATCTCCAGCTGGTTGAGAATGAACTTCCGCACAAAGTCGTTCTGGGGCTGGTGGACGATCTCCTCCGGCTTGGCGTACTGGGAGATGGTGCCACCCTCAATGATGAGCACCCGGTCAGAGAGGGTCAGGGCCTCTTCCGGGTCGTGGGTAACGATGATGGTGGTGAGGTGATACTCCCGGGCGATGGTCTTGATGCGGTCCTTGATGGACTCCTTAATGACCCCGTCCAGGGCGGACAAGGGTTCGTCCAGCAGCAGGATACGGGGCTTCATCACCATGGTGCGGGCCAGAGCCACCCGCTGCTTCTGGCCGCCGGAGAGCTGGTCAATGCGCTTGTTCAAGTGATCCCGCAGGCCCAGCAGGTCGATGAGCTCCTCCACCTCTTGCTGGGTGGAGATGCCCGGCTTGTTGCGCAGGCCGTAGGTGATGTTCTGATACACGTTCAGGTTGGGGAAGAGGGCATAGTCTTGAAAGACGATATTGAAGCCCCGCTTCTCCATGGGGGTGTGGGTCAGGTCCTGGCCGTCATACCGGATGTGGCCACCATCGGCATCCACAATGCCCAAAATCAAATTCAACAAGGTGGTCTTGCCGCAGCCGGAGGGGCCCAGAATGGAGACGATCTCCCCATCGGCCACTTGGAGAGAAATGTCCTTCAGCACCGGCACGCCATCATAGGATTTCTGGATGTGATCCAGTTCCAGCATACATACAGCTCCTCTCTCAGGATGAAAGTTCGGTTTTGTGTGTCGCCTCACGTCCTGGCGACGGGGTTATGCTACCAAATCTTTGTGGCCGCAAACAAGCAGGGAAAGTTTGAGTTTCCGTAATTGAACCGTAAAAACCCGTCAAAAAAGCCGCCCACCCTTGTAGTTTCCTTACAAGGATGGGCGGCTTGCCCTCATTCATCTTTGTATCCCCGATCGGCGATCACCGCGCCGCTCTTGTCCAAATTGCGGGAAAATCGCTCGTAGTCGCTTTGGATAATACCCATGTACAGCAGGTCTATCAAGGCAAGGTCCGGGATACGGGAAAAGATGGCTGTGCCGTAAATGGATAGGGCCTGTCCCCCGGTGCTCAGGCACACGTCGGCGTACTTGGCCAGCAGCGGCTCCTTGGGGCTGGTGATGGCGATGGTACCCGCCCCCGTTTTGCGGGCCTGTTTCAAGGCCTTCACCGTGTCTATGGAGCAGCCGGAGTGGGAAATGGCCACCGCCACGTCCGCCACCCCCAGGTGGGCCGCGGAGATCTGCTGCAAATAGGCGTCGGTGTGCATCCGGCAGTTGAGCCCCAAATAGGTCAGCTTGGTGAGCAGATCGTTGGCCGGGGTCATGGAGTTTTCCACCCCGTAGATGTCGATGGTGCGGGCGGTGGCCAGCATCCGCACCGCACGGCTCAACGCCTGGGTGGACAGGGATTTCAGGGCGTCTTCCAGCAATCCCCCTGCCATGCGGGTCTCCTTCAGGGGTAATTCCTCCAGGCAATCCCAGGGTTTTAAATCAAAATCCCCCATGGGCTCAAAGTAGGGCTGCTGGGGCGCGCCCCCGCTCTGCTCCCGCAGCAGGCAGTATTTGAAGCTGCGGTATCCGTCAAAGCCCATGGCCTGGACAAAGCGCACCACCGTAGGCTGGCTGACCTGCACCCGCTCGGCCAGCTCGGAAATGGTACACTGGGTACACCCTTCCGGGTCCCCCAGCACATAGTCCGCTACCCGCCGCTCCGAGGGACGCAGCGAGGCATAGGCGCTTTTCACCCGATCTAATACCTGAATCTCATGGCGCATGGGTCTTCCTCCTTTTGTAACAAACTTACATGGCCCTTCTCCCCAGTGCCGATTTCCCTTACAAAAACCAGGCGGGTGCCTTGTAAGAAATACAAAACTTTTTTCTCTCCCGTGGGGATTAACAGCCCAGGGGACCCCTTTGCGATGCTACGGGATATATTATGGTATCAAAGTCATGTAAAGGCCCCAAGCATTCTTACGTGAGGTGTGTGTAAAATTTTCACGAGTTCCCCTTTCCCTGCGCCCAGAGGGACAAAATGAAACCCACCCGTCAAACGGGTGGGTTTCATTTCATCAAAGGTTATGTTTTCTCTTCCAAGACAGGGTTAGGGCCATGCCGCCCAAAGCGACCGCAAACAGCCCCACCCACAGATTCAGTCGGGCGGTGTCTCCCGTAGATGGCTGGGAGCCCGGGTCGGAGGAAGCGCCGTCATGTTCCTCCCAAATCAGCACAAAGGGAGAAAATCCACCGGGTCCAACGGTAAAGCGAATACCCTGGGAAGTATTTTCAATCTCCACCTTTTCCGGCTCTACCGCATAGATATCCTCCAAGTCGTAGCCGGACGCCCCTGTATCATCGGTACCGTCTCGGTGAAGGCCGGGGAAGTGCCAGAGAGTAAAGCTGGTGTTTTCATCCGTTCCCTCGGGATAGCCCCAGTAAATCTCCACGTTCTGAGAGGCCATGACCCAGGCGTTGCCATTGTTCATGTCCACCAGATCCAGGTATTGGCTCTGGAAATACCGAGTGGCCCCCTCTTCCAGTTCAGGCATACGGGCATCAGCCTGTGCCTCCAGAACGCTCTGACGATCATAGACCTCATTCATAATATCGTCAAAGAGCAGACCCACATCCATTTCTGTGTCCTCGCCGTGGAGATTTTCCAGGCGGATGTTGGTCTCGTTGAGGGTAAAGGTGGTATCATCCTGGGCCGCCACAATGCCCACTCCGGCAGGAATCTGGGGAATGGTCTCCCCCTCCTCCAAGATCCGGGTCACCGGATTGTCCGGGTTGCTGAGGATGGAGTCCCGCTCCACACCACGTACGGTCAGTTCTGCCGTGCCACGCTGTACCGGGTAAAAGGTAACGCCATCTGCTTTCTTCTGGTAGGCCACCAGAATCTCTCCCTCACTGAGAGGGATTCCGGTCTGGTACATTTTGTACAGTTCCTCCTCCAGTTCCGGCAAGAAGGAGTCTGCCTGGACGGCTTCCCCATCCACATAGTACTGGATGTGGAAATTTTCATTGGTTCCATCGGTACAGTCCAGACGATAGCAGGTGTTACCTTCTTCATCCACGCCGATCTCCACCGGAGTCCATTCATACCGTTTCCCAGGGGCATCGGTGGTATTGGGATCATCGTAGTAGAGCAGGGTCAGGTCCTCCACCTCCATCCCCTCTGGGGCCTGGATGACAAACATGGGCTTGGGCAGGGACGTGGTTTCATCCCCGTCTACGGCATCATAACCATGGTTACCGCCCATATAAATGGTCACATTGCAGGGCCGGATGCTGACACTTTGGTAATCATATTTGGGTACGGCGTTTAGGTTATACTCCAACGTGTCGTTGACCACCGTAGGCACGCTGACCAAAAGGGGGGCCATGGTACAGGCCTGGTTGGCCACGTCCACCTGAATGCGGCTGACCAGATAGAGGGCAGGCTCCAGCTTGGAAAAGCCCACCACACCGTCCTCATCGGTGACCCCTGTACGGGTAATCAGCTGGGGATGTTCCTTCACATAGGTTTCCAGCTCCAGGGCGGCCTGACGGCGGGCCTCGTTGTCCAGCTTGTCCCATTCATAGGAGAAATCCTTAAAGTCCTGAGTCACCTGATAGGTAAGCTCAATGGGATTTCCCTCTACGGTGATGTCCGCAATTTTTACAATGGCATAGGTGTCATCCGCCAAAGGAATCTTCCGGTCATCCACATTCACATGGCAATCCAACCGCAGACTGCCGGTGGCCTGTTTGGCGCTCACCGGCCGCTGCAGCGTGCTCAGCAGCACCAACACCACCAGTACCAGGATGCTCCAGCGGCATCGGCCCAGGGATGTCCTGTATTTATCCATGTCGCTGTCTCCTCCTTTTTCTCAAATGCAGAATGAATAATACCACGCCTCGAATGACCAGAACGGCCACCAGCACCCCGGCTCCGGTGAGCATATGCCGGTATTGGGCAGGCAGACTGTGCCAGAAGGACATCGTCTGTTCCGTATCCCGGGCATACTCCTGGGGGTCGTACGGGGTGCGTACCCCCCGCACCAGCAACCGGTGAGAGTTGATGCCATAGGGGGTGCAGGTGATGAGGGTCATGTAGTCTTTCCCCTCCTCAATGGCCAAAGCGTCCATTTCAGAAGGCAGCACCGTGAGGATCTGATCCACCGTGTAGCACAGCGTCTGGTTGAGGACCTTGATGTAAAACCGGTCCCCCACCTCCATCTGGTCCAGGTCGGTGAACAGGCTGCGGGTGGGCAGTCCTCGGTGGCCGGAAAGCGCCCCGTGGGTGGATGGCCCACCCACGGGGAGAGAGGTGTTCTCCAAGTGGCCCACCCCCACCTGGAGCACCGCCTCCTGGGTGCCGTGGTAGATGGGGATGGTGGTGTTGAGACTGGGCATCTCAATGTAGCCCATGATGCCGGTGGAGTCCACATTGAGCAAGTCCCAGTAGCTCTCTGGGGTAATAGGGTTGCCGTTGTCATCGCTCAAAGGAGCCTCGCCGGTGTTGAGCTCCGCCAACTGCCGGTTGTACTCCTGGGCCTGGGCCAACAGCTGGTCCAGCCGCTCCTGCTCCATCTGGAGTACCGTATCATCATAGGAGGCAGTGGCCCGGCTGCTGTTGCGCTGGACGAGAAACTCACTCAAGGAGGGATACACCAGAATGCCAATGCCCACCAGAATAATCAGACACCGCACCAGCCGCCACAGCTTATCTTTCATGGGTGGGCCTTACTGTGCCTTTTTCTTCTTGTGGGGGGCAAAGATGCCGAAGAGCACGATGGCTACACCAGCCACAGTCAGGCCAATGGTACCGATGCTACCAGTCTCTGGGAGCTCAATGCCCTTCTTGTTCTCCACGTCCACTACAGTGCCGTCGTCTCCGGTGGCGGGCTCACCATTCACGGTGATAGTAGCATCGCCAGGATTCGGAGTATTGGTCATGGTGATTACGATCTGAATGGGAGCCTTCAGCTGGTTGTAGCCAGTGGGGGCTTCTATCTCATGGAGGTAGTAGGTGCCTTCTCCCAGACCAGAGATGGTGATGTCACTGGTGGCAGTAGTGGTGAAGAAGGTCACAGCGCCGCCCTCACCAGGCTTGGCCACACGGTAGTTGTTGCCGGAACCTACCAGCTTGATGACGCTTGTATCGCTCTCGCCGTTGGTAAGGGTCGCGTTGGTGCTGAGCACAAACTTGGCGCCAGCCAGGTTTCCGGTCATGCCGCCAGCATCAGTAGCCCACTTATTCACGTCAATCTCGTAGGTGTAAACATCGGTCTCATCGGGGGTGGAGGTACCGTGGCCGCTGGTGCTGGGGTCGTTGCTGTACTCCACCTCGACGGTGTTGGTGGCGGGAGTTCCAACAACAGCGTCCTCGGTAATCATGGCCTTGTAGGTGACCACAATCTCGGCGTCGGTGGTAATGGATCCCTCCGCAAGGGTAGCGGTTTTCAGATCTGTAAATTCAATTTTCAGCACATTGCTGTTCAGGCTTACCGTATACCCAGTGGCGACAGTCTTTCCACCAATGGTAACTGTGAGATTGTCGATCGTAATACTATTGCCGTCCTGAACAGTAGCTCCGTTGCTATCCACAATCACCAAGCCGTTGGACAGGGTATCCTTAAAGGCAAAGTAAAAGGTGGCGTAATCGGTCATGTCGGGTACCTTGGAGGTCAGGGTAAAGGTGACAATGTCGCCAACCTGGGCGGAGCCGTTGTCGGCATTGCCGCTGCCAGTGTCCACCTTCTTGTCCACCGTGGGGAAGGTGCTTTTGATGTGCCACTCGGCATCGCTGTCACGAGGTACATTCACCAGCATGGCATCGGTGTTACGGTTGCTAGTACCGGTAGAACCACCCTCAGGGTAGACCAAATAATAGCCAGCTTTCAGCTCCGTGAAGATGGCCTTGTCGTTGGAAGCAGTGGCTGTGAGTACGGCAAAGTTACTGCTATGAGACCGTACCCACTTCTGGGCCAGGTGTGCAAAGTCAGCCAAAGTCTGGCCTCTCAAGCTCTCCACATACAGACGGGCATCCTCACCGTCCACCTTACTGTCCCCATTTTGATCGGTCAGGCCAACGCCGCCGGACCTTGTCTCAGTGGTAAAGAAAGTAAGCCAATCTTCATCAGCCAGCACATAGCTGTCAAAGGTATAATCGTCCTTGGTGCCGGTCACACGGGCGTCAAACATCTGCACGGCATAGACATTCTTGTTGTCCAGGGTATCACCGGTCACAGTCAGGGTGCGGTCACCTCCGTTGCCAGCGGCAAATGCAGTGGCAGACAGGCCCAAGGTCATTACAGCGGCCAAGGCAGATGCTGCCAAACGTTTCATAGTTTGTTTCATTTCTTCCAGTCCTTTCATCTTTCTTTCTCTTTCTTTTATGCTTGGAAGTTTGATGGAACTGTCAATCCTCCCTCCCTCTGCTCCTGCGTTTGCGTATGGTCAACGCGGGCAAAAGGATTCCTACTCCCACCACCACAAAGATGGCGCTGCCGATCCCGCCAGTGTCCGGCAGAGGGATAGACAAGGTGTTGGTGATGGTTAATGTATAATCGCCTGCCTGATCGGGGTCGTAAGGCTCGTAGGTTACCACGTAACCTGCCGGGACATTTACTTCCTCCACCGTGTAGACGTAGTAGGCTGTAATAGGTTCGTCCTGGTCTCGGACACCATTTCCATTGGTGTCTGTGTACTCATACAGGGGTACATCCTTCAAAACGGTGCTCCACACCGCAGACCAGACGCTCTCCTGATTGGCTTTGGTCAGCTCAATGGTTTCATACTCCACCTTGCTGCCCTCCACCGCACCGTTGGTATCAAACTTCTGCTGGTATACCCGGATGGTAATACTGTCCGGTCGAGTCTGGCCCAGGTTAAACCAGTCCTCCCAGATCTTCTGGATGGTGAGGTCCACATTCTCCGAACAGGGGTCGGCGTTCTCACCGGGTTCCGGTACCGTGGAGGGGGGATTGTCTGGGGACTGGGTGTCCAGCATGAGCACCGCCTTGGCATCGCTGACATAGGCGTTCAAATCCCGCTGAGTGCCGTCTATTCCGGTCTCTATAGCCCCTTTCAAGGCCAGGAACGTGTCGTAAACACTCAGTTCCTTGCCGGTGTCCACCAGCTCACCAAAATCTGTAATGTGCTTAATATCGTAGCGGTTATACGCTGTGCCACCCACGGTCTCTGGGGCAGCCGTTGCACCAATTTGCTGTCCACCTGCCTGAATGGCAGTCAGACCAGTGTCACTGGGACGGTAGATGGAGTAGGTGTTGTTGTCACCCTCGATGTTCTCCACAGTATTGAAGTCATACACCGATTTCAGGTCGTTGTACCCGGTAAAGGGTCCCACCTGCTCCGCTGTCCCCCGGACCACATCACACAGAACCATCTGGGAATCGCTGATTTTACCCTCGTGGTTGTAGCCCACAAAGCCGCCGGCCATGCCGTTGGCGTGGGTTCCATCCGCATCCTGGGTGGCTCCGCCGCCAAACACATCGTAGCCGTTGGCCACACCGGTAACAGTGCAGGACTCCAACTCCGTGCGGTTGCCCTTGATGAGGTTGATTTCAGCTTCGGCCAGCTGCTTTTCGCCGTCTTCTGTGAGTCCGTGTTCGTCACAGGGCAGACGAATCATGGAATCGCCGATGGTGACAATGGCCACATCGGTCTGCTGGTGGGGGTTGTCCGCTTTCTTGGAAAGCGCCACCGTGATGGGGAGACCCAGAAGTTCCACTTTCAGGGTATTTCCGTCGTTGAGAACTTCCACTTTCAGGATGCCCAGGTTCAAATCCACCAAGTCAATGCTCTCCAGCCCAGTGTCATTGACATAGAGTGCTTTCAGCAATTCATCGACGATGATAAGCACTGCCTTGACCAGCGGAGAATCCGCCCCCACACTGACCAGATATGCCATATCCGTCTTACCCATGAAGCCGCCGGCAATCTGGTCGCTGGTCACCTTTTTTAGGTTGGTCACGGTGGAATTTTTGATGCGCCCCAAGTCACTGTACCCGGAGAAGCCCCCGGCAATGGGTTCTTTTCCGCCGGTGGCCTGGATGATGGCCCCCTGGGCAATACCGGTGACCGAGCTGTCAAAGATCTGGGAGCCCAGAAGATCCCCCACACCGGCACCCAAATTTACCAGCTTGGCCAACAGTTCCACACTGTCCACGTCCACCACGCCGCTCTTGCCCATGTGGCCCACAAAGCCGCCGGTGTAGTTCAGCGCCTGCACGGTGGAAAGGTTGGTGGCGGTACCGTTTTGGATGGTGCCGTTCATCAGGCCTCCGACAAATCCGCCAGCGCAGCCGGTATGGCGTGTCTCGTCCAAAATGCCCTGGCTGTTTTCACTGTGGGCCTGGACGGTGTAGCCGTCCTCCACCCCGGTCACTCCGGCGTGATAGATATAGCAGCGGAGCACATCCAGGGCATCTATACTGCCCAAATTGAGAATGGCTCCTATTACATCCACGGTGCTGCCTTCCCCATCGGTGCCGCCCACTTCCGCCACAGCTGCCACATCCGCCAGCCCCAGGAAGCCGCCGGCGTAGAGGCCGCCGTCTACACTTCTCAATCCAGTCACGGTGAGAACATCCGATGCGGCGCCCTTCTCGCCCAGCACCGCCGCCTGGACGTATCCCGCAAAGCCGCCGGCAAAGGGAGCATACTGTACCGTTGTGGTATCAGTGGTATATGCTCCATCCACCACAAAGCCCCACTGGCCATCTGCCGGAGAGACAGAAGCCTTGTGGATGGTGGTATAGGTGGCGGGGAGCACCTGAATCAGGTCACCGGCTTTGCTGATGACGCTGTCCAGAATCCCCTGGAGCAGGCCGTCGGAGGCATTGGTGTTGACACTGGCCAGGGACGCCGCCGAAGCCAACCCCACATAGCCGCCAATGGCATTGCGCCCGGTGACCCGGCGGAGGTTGCCCACATCACAGGAGGCAGTGGGGGCCGGGTACTTGGATGTTTCTGCCCAGCTTCCTCCAGCAGGCAGGCCCTGGTCATTGAGCTGAATCTGCGCCCCATAGGAGCAGCCCACATAGCCGCCAGCATAGCCCGCTCCATCCGTGGACAAGCCCGTGGCCTGGACGGTCAATCCCGAGGTATAACCATAGACCGAGGAGTTTTTCACCGCAGGAACAAACAGCTCCGCCAGATCAACCAGCTGTCCCACATTGAGATTCAACCCCAAAATGGAGACGCTGCCAAAGTTTGCCGCCCCGCCGGTCTCCATGCTCCCGGCGTAACCTCCGGCGGCGCGCCAGCCCCGCACCAACTTCACGTCATAGGCCATGCAGTTGGTGAGTGTGCCACTGCGCATCAGTCCCACATACCCGCCGGCATCCCCGCCGGGGTTGGGCAACAGGGTGTCCTTCTGGCTGCGCCCGGCCACCACGTGGAAGCCGTAAACGTACTGCTCCAGCTTGGCATTCAGTTCATCCTGGTTTTCTACCTTGCCGGTCTGGGCCAGCTCATAGCCGTAGCCGCCGTACTGACCCACATATTCCACCCACTGATTCCAGGTCCCCACCGTCAGGTTGGCCAGGGGACCGTACACCGCGGTATTCTCTTGGGTGGGGTAGACCACACTCAATGCACCAAGGATATTGTTGACACTGATTAAGCCGTCAAGAATGCGCAAGCCGCCCACATGGGCGGTGTCCGCCGCTTCCATAAATCCGGTATACCCGCCGGCATATTCCGCGCCATATACCGAGCGAATGCGCTCGGCCTTGCAGATGCTGGTGGGGCCGTCATATGGGGTCAAAGCCGTCTTCCAGGGGTCGGTATTCAGCCCCCAGATGCTGCCCCCCATGTTGTGGCCCACATAGCCGCCAGCCATGCCCCGCTGGATGGTTGCATCCGAGGCGGTCTGAGCCCGTACCACGCCGCCGCAGGGCACTGCATCGGTGCTGCTGTTGCGGATGGTAGGGACAAAGCTCTGGAGCAAGGACGCTACGCTTTCCTTAATATTGAGAACCTTATCCAAAATGCTGCCCTGGTCCAGTAGTTTTGCCACATCCCCGGGCTCCATCTCACCCACGTAGCCACCGGCGGAAATCTGGCCGATGACATACTCAAAGTTGTGGGCGTTGGAGTTTTGGATGTGTCCGCCATAGATGGCACCGGCAAATCCACCAGCGTGACCCACAGCACCGGAGGCATCCGTTTGGTTGGCCCGTACCGAATACCCGCCGACGCCGCCGGTGACATCCGAGTGCTCGATGGTGGTAACCACTACCGACAGTGCGCGGAGCACGTCGGTAAGCTGAATACTCTGACCCAGTACACCCAGACCGCTGCCCACCGAAGCTGCACTGCCGATGTCCATGCAGCCCACAAAGCCGCCGGCATAACGCCCGCCGGTGACTGCGTAAGAACTTTCTTCATTGAAATAACTGGGAGTATCCACCGCTTCCAGATCATCGGGTGGGGTCACCTTTGTGTGCTTCAAATATGTCACATCACAGGTGGAGATCTGCGCGCCGCTGGCATAGCCGATGAAGCCACCGGCGCTGCCGGAATGGCTGTCCAAATCGTCCAGCTGGTTGGCCGTGACGGTAAAGCCGTTGTCCGACTTTACTCCGGCGTACTCCACATAGGGAACATAGGCCTGAATCACATTCAGCAGGTTGTCCACGCTGATATTCAGCCCGTCTATGCCACCCAGGATAGAGATACCACCGCCAGCATCGGCCAAAGCACCAGAGTAGACCTTGCCGCCGAAGCCGCCGCCATAGGTCTGCCCCCTGACATGATCTATGTTGTACACGGCATAATAGTCGGCTTCTCCCCGGCTCTGGTTGTCCACCTTTCCGCTTTGCAGTTCACCCACAAAGCCTCCGGCCACATCCGCCTGGACATAGCCGCCATCCTGATAGGTGACGGTACAGTTGGTGTAGGTGGGAATCAAATATCCCACCGCTCCCAACAGGTTATCCGCCTTAATCAGCGTCAGAATATCGTCTTCCTGTGCAACCTCTGCCAATCCCCCTGTGTGGGAGGTGCCCACATATCCACCGGCAAAGCCATCTACATTGGATGCAAGGACCGACTTGAGCCCATAGACATGGGAGTTTTCTATCTGTGTGCTGTTGCTCTGCCCAATAAAGCCGCCAGCTACAAAATTAGCCACTTCACCCGCTGCATTGCTTCCACTTGCCGTCACCGTAAAGCCCGATGCAATGCCATTTACCGTGCAGTTTTGTATCTGGACACGCACGCCTTCCGCCACAGACAGCAGATTTTTCAGTTCCAGCAATTCCAGCCCCAGCAAGCCCAGCTTCAAGCCGCTGCTTCCGGCCAGATCGCCCGGACCAGCACAGCCCACAAAGCCGCCCGCACGGTTGTTTGCCGTCACGGAAGCCAGCCCATGGAGTTGAATCTTGGTTACCTGCCCCCCCGTTGCCAAACCAAATGCGCCACCAGCATAGTCACCCGCTGCATCCACCGTGTAACCTGCTGTTCCGCCGTTGACAGAGAAATTGGTGGCGGTAAAGCCCAGGAAATTCCCCACTCCCAGGGTCCCATTCAACAGCCCCGTGACACTGGCCGCACCCATACAGCCGGAAATGCCGCCGGCATAGTCGCCGCTGGCCGTCACCGAGGAGATGCCTTTGAGCTGGTTTTCCCGCTCTGTCACAACTGGGGCACTGGTGCCCTTCCATTTCCACAGGGGCAGTTCCTTGAGATATGTCTGGGAGGATTCGGTCAAATAGAGACCATCGCCTTTCCCCACAAAACCGCCCACACAGCCATTGCCCTGCACTCGAATGTCATAGGCCACACCGCTGTCCATATTGGGGTTGATCTGACAGCCCAGGATGGCCGAAGGCTGAATGCCCACCAGAGAGAGCAGCATCTGCACTTTGGCAGGTTCGGTGGAAAGCAGTCCGTTGAGCAGTTGTTTTACCGTACTGAGCAGACTCGACTCCGTGGTTTCGTCTTTGCCCAGGTTGGAAATCCACCCCACCGTTGCAATGCCCGCGAAGCCACCCACACAGCTGCCCGAACCGGTCACCTTCATCTGGGGAACTTCCATGGTGTCATTGATGGCATAGCTGTTGGCCAGCGCACCCACGAAACCGCCGAGGTTCTCCCCGCCGGTCACGGTAACCTGGGGCGCAACTACCTTGCAGTTCAACAAAAGGCTCTGAGGCTGGGTGACCCGCACCAGTTCCACACCCACGTCGGTGAGCAAACCCTTGATTTCCGCATCTCGGGCAAGGCCGGAAAATCCGCCGCCGTATGTGGCCGCCTGGACGGTATAGTCATTTTCGCACACAACCGAGCAGTCTATGATCCGTGTACCCACCTGTGCTCCTACAAAGCCGCCGGCATAATCCGTTCCTGTACTTCCCAGAACATGGCCTTCGATACCTGCATTCAGGTTCTTTACGTGGCAGTTTTCCATAACAGGGTTGTAGTAGCCGGTGGGGATCAAATTCCCCACTGCAAGGCCATTGTCAAGCAAGATTGTAATGAGGTCTCCCAGACCAAGCCCAGGAATCGCATTCAGCAGCGAGGACAGGACATCCACCGTTAGGCCAAGTGTGTCGGAAAGCCCATCGTACTCTGTCACACCTACGGCATATCCCACGAAACCACCGGTATAGTCGTTTTGGTTGGTCACAGTTGCGTTGGTCACAATGCAATCCTCAACCCGGACATCGCCCTCCACTCTTCCCGCAAACGCCCCCGTTGCAAAGCGAGTGGGATTTTTCACTCGGGCATTGAGCAGACCGGAAAGCGTATCTCGCAAGTTTAGCTTTACATTCCCCACTGTGATGATCGTAGTCACCAAATCTAAAAGTCCGCCCACAATCCATCCAAGACTAGATGTCAGTGCATTCAAAATGGTGTCTGCTTGTTCGGTATCGCTGGTCTTCGTCTGTACAGAAATATTTTCCAGCTCCAGATTTTCCACCCTTACTTGCCCAGCACTGATGCCAACATTATTCCTGTTAATTTCATTGGAGATGGTGGCAAAGAAACCAATGCCCATATATTCGTTGACTTTCAGTGCATCTTTCTGAATGACCCGCACATTGGAGATCACAGGGCGGCCCGTGGCGGTAATGGCGCTGCCGTCTGTCAGCTTTTCTCCGTTTTGGGCCTTAGCTCCGATCATGGTGCCGGAAAACATGAGGGGTGTCCAGTTGGATTCCTCCGGATTGCTGTTTCGTTTGTTCAGGTCGATGTCCCGGAAAATGATATAGTTGGCATCTGACGTATATTTCAAGTCCTGATAGGTGGCTTTTACCTCCTCAAAGGTCATATACTCCGGCTCTCCGAACAGGCCTCCACTGTCCTTTCCAATGCTGGGGCTGTCGGTGTTTTCATCTTTCAGGCCTACCAGCTCTGCCTTATAATTTGCAATAAGCCCCAATAAGCCATTCAAAATATCTTTTAGCAGATTAGAAATCCCCTCCAGCAAATTATCAGAACTCAAATCCGGATTCCACAAACCAGTGGGAATGGGGTCCTGTTGAAAATAAAGGAACTCTTTTTCGCTGTCCTCAATATCTGAACTTATGAAACCCGTTTCATCAAAATTTCTCAGGTTAATATCCGCATCACCGGGATAATACGGAAATAAATGAACATACGTGCCGCCCAGTCCGCCCAACACCTTAGTTTCCGTCCGCACAAATAACATGGGCGCCACCTGGGCATCTGTGCCAATGGCGGCCAACTGCTGCTCGTTGCCTATGAGGATGTACTTCGTTCCGTCAATTTCCGCATACACCTGTCCGATGTGCGACCGGCCGCCCAGTTGCGCCGGGTCCGCCTCACCACGTTCCACCACGGTTGCAATCATTTCAGGCATCTCCTGCGTAAAGTTCTTAGAAAGGAGATACTTGTGGTTGAGATCGTAGGTGAGGTAGGGCCCTGTGTCCCCGCCCTCATTTTGAGCGTAGACAAAATTGCCCACACCGAACTGATCCGGATACATATCACCGCTCATCACCGGCTCCTGGGCAGCTGTCTCGGAAGCTATGGTGAGCAACTGATAGTTGTGGTAGACATAGATGGTATCGGTATCGCCGTCATACAAAGGAGCATCCTTTTCCACTGAATCGGATACGAAATGCCCGGTAAATTCCTGGGGAAGCGTCCAAATAGAGGTTCCATTCAAGGGAATATCGTTCATCAGCTTATATTCCCCATCCAGCCCGTACACCACTTCCCGGCCTTGGTCATCCATTACAGTCTGGCCACTTCCCAGTTGTGCGGCATCTCCAGTCCTTACCGGCTGGCCGCTCCCCACCGCACAGAGCTGCTCATAGGAGTACAGGAGAATGACACCATTTTGGTAAACCGCTGGGGCAGATGTGCTGTCTCCCCCTTCTGGCTCTTCCTGCATGGAAGATTCGTCCTCTATGGCCGGAACTTCTTCCGTCGGTTCTTCCGTCTGGACTGCCTGCGGTTCTGGCTGTACGTCCTCCACAACCTCCGATTGGAAGGCTTCTGAATATGTAGCTTGTGCCCGAACCGGCACAAGCATTTGTATGGATAAAACAACCGCCATAGCTGCAGCCAATATTCGGATTCTACCCATCCACAAATACCTCGCTTTGAAGTTATATATCTCTATGATGCCTCTGCCCCGCTCACGGCTCTGCGTCCTTGCGCATAAGCACGGCACAACACACTTACAGTCCTATCCCAGTGATAAAACCGGTGCATCATTCGTCACCAGCGGCATCTTCCATCAGTTGAAATATGGTGGTTTCTTTTAATGCCGCAGCTAAGGCAGAATTAATCCGCGTGTATACCTTTCGAACCGGACAGGTTGCAGCGGCATGTCTGGAACAAAACGATTCATTCTCCAAGCACCCATTGATTTCCATACTCTGTTCCGTAAGGCTGAGAATATCGTATAAAGAAATCTGTTGCGGGTCCTTAATCAGCCTGTATCCGCCGCCATTTCCTCGAACAGTTTCCAGTATTCCGGATTGCTTGAGCTTTTTGGTCACCTTATTCAGATATAGCGAAGGTACTCCCATCGCTTTCTCAACCTCATTTGCCGTGGCGCAACTCCCGCTGTTCAAAGCCAAATAAAGCACTGTCCTGATTGCATAATCACTGGTTGTACTAAACTGCACAATCCCAACTCCTCTGTCTCTGTACCCACTATGGCATTCCCTAACCAAACCGTCATGGTCATATTTTTGAAAAAAATAAAAGACCGTCCATGTTATTCGACAGGTCTAGGCAATCTAGGCAACTTGGTTTTCTTTCTCTCTGAACCACAACATATAGATAAGAGAGATGTTTGAATTACTACTACTTGTCTTGCACCCAGTGTAGATTTCTACCCATATCAATACAATTCGGGTATATTATACCAAACTTTGTTGTTTATTTCAAGTTTCACTTTTTTTCGCTACAGCCATTCCCATGGGAAACATACCAGCATATCAGCAGCAGACATGCTTCCTGTTGCTTTCCCGTCATCCCCTGACCGCTCACGTTAAATCTTCTTGACAGCTTTGCTATCTTGCATTACAATATAGTAAACACCTACCTTGTAAAACAAGATAGTGGAGGTGATTCCTTGATACCATCTCAAATGCTTAAGGGCACGCTGGAAGGATGCGTACTGGCTGTACTTCGGGAGGAGGAACACTACGGATATGAAATCTCACAAAGGTTGGAGGGCTATGGATTTGGCCGGATTCCTGAGGGTACCGTTTACCCCCTGTTGCTGCGGCTTGAGAAGCGAGGTTCCATTACAGCCAGTTTTCGGGCTTCACCGGAGGGGCCTCAGCGGAAGTATTATGCCCTGACCGAATTGGGCCGAGAAGAACTGGCTGAATTTTTCCACCATTACCTGGAGCTAAACCGGGCGGTCCATCAACTCATCAAAATGACAGGAGGTTATCCAGATGCGCAAGAAGACGAAGCAGCTTTTGGAGGAAAATAACCGATTGGAAGAAGCCTTGAGTGAAGAAAGCAAGACTCTGTTAACGGATATGGTGGTTTATCTGCGAGGTTCTCGAATCAGCACTTGGGAGCAAGAACAGGTACGCCGGGATATGACCCAAATGCTGTTGGATGCCCAGGCCCGGGGAGATAAACCCGAAGATGTCCTTGGCCCGGATCCCAAGGCCTTTTGCGACAGCGTAATTGAGGCGTTGCCCCCCACGTCCCGGTGGGTTAGTCTACTCACCAGCCTTCGAGATGGGCTGCTGTCCGCGTCCATTCTTGCCGCCATTTGGCTGGGATTTGGGATATTGGAGGGCCTGTTGGGCATAGGAAGTTGGCCCCGGCTGACACTAACCTTTGGCCAACTGCTGGCTGGCATGGGCCTTATATTGATTTCCTGCGGGATCGTCTACTGGATTTGCCGGAGTTCCTTTTCCTCCAACTCCAAAAAAGGGCCGTGGGTGTTAATTTTCCTCTTGTTATTTGCTCTGCTGTGTGCAGGTACCTTTCTATCCCAGCCAGTGGCCACGCTTCCCGTTCCCCTGGCTGCCTGTGGTGTGGCAACCCTGTTTGTCCTATATAAACTCATGGATTCCCGGTTGGATTAACGCTGCCCATTTTTCGCATGGGGCAGATGGCCCCCTCATCCTGTCCCACATCAAAAATTACATTTAGAAAAAAGCCTGGAAAACCGAAGTTTTCCAGGCTTTTTCAGCTCTTCTCCCATTTACATACTTGCCTCCCAATCGGATGCATCATAGGAAAGCCCCGTATCGCTGTTTCCACTTGTTACCAACTTACCCGTTTCGGAATTATAGATATTGAAGCTCACTTTCCACTGGTCGTGTTCAACTCCGGACAGCAGCTGCAGATTTGCACAAAACACTTCTGTAGACATGACGTAGCGAATCGCCTCATAAGCATCCAATTCTAAGTTATAGTACAAATCAATATGGCTATAATCATCACTGTACTCAATTTTATATCCCGTCCCAAGTTGGGCAAATTGACTTTTCAGGTCGGTCAGCAGCTTTTCTCTAGATGTCATCCAATACTCTTTTTGCGTATCGGTAATTTCCAATGTCACTGCTGTCCCAGCATCATTCACATATACGTTCTCATAATTCCCTTCGCTGGTACTCATTAAATCCGACATCCAATCCTCTGGAGACATTTGGGCAATCCCGAGAATTTTCTCTGAAAAAACAACCTTTGTTACAGTCTCTTCTGTTTCTTGTGGATCAGATTTGCCCTGATCACAGGCAGAAAACAGTGTGCCGACCAGAATCACCAGGAGGATGAGAAAAACTCGTTTTGCTTTTGACATAACACAACACCTCAATGAACAGGGTACAATCAAATGTCTTTGGGGGCTCTCGGTGTCTGAAACATTCCGCCCTTCCATATTGCCCACCCATTCTCTCCCCTATCTATTCCCTCATTGTCTATAAGAACCCCAAGTTCGCTTCCTACCGTTCTTTTCAATTCAGATGCTAAGTTATCTTTTATTACCTATTTCACAATTTCACGGTACTCAGCCAGTTGGTTATTTACAAAAACAGAAGAAACATTGGATCGATCAATCGTCTTAAATACTTCCTCACTAAGATAAATAACCCGAACTGTGGACGGTACCCCTTCCTGAGTCCATTGATAAACAAATGATTTCGCAACCTTCTCAAATTCCTCAACACTACGAAATTCCTCTTCAACCACCACGACTATCGTTATGTTTTGGAGATTATCCAGCTCTAACAACTCTTGTATTTGCGTAGCCTGAGTTAATTTGTCGGGATAATTTTGCTCTAACGTTGCGTAAACACCATACTCATCGAAATATTGGGAAGCAAACTCTGATACCTTTTGTTCAAAACTTGGCCTAATGACTAAGCCAAAATAATTGTCTCCAAAAACATATCCAGATTCTGTTTTATATCTCTGAACAGAAAAGTTCTCTTTAATGCCATCCATTTCAACGGAGAGGTTCAAAAGATCATATTCTTGGTCCCAACCAGCCCTGAAAAAACCGTTTATCTCATAATAAAAACTCCCGTATTTCTCTGTTAAGTACTCTTTCACCTGGCTGACAATCTCATATTCCGTTTGCTCTGTTATGTCATTGTACTTTATGGCGCATCCTTGCAACACAACCGACAAAGCTAAAATCACGAGTATGATGTACTTTTTCATACCGTTACAGCCTCCCGCTCTTTTTTCACCTATTCGCAAGATATACCACCAACAGCGCCTTTAACTTTCCTGTTAGGATTGATAGTTCAAATTTAGCACAAATATAACGACGTCGCAAGGGGCGGTCGATTGCGTTGTAATAGGCTGCCACCAGCTACTGCTCTGCACGGCCAACCCCATCCAAGCTCTTTCTTCCACAGCTTTTCTATAATCCCTTGACTTTTCCACACCGCAGACGTATAATGTGCAAAACTTTTAGGAGGTGTGACCATGCTTTGTCATATGGATCATAGTAATATGAACGCCCTTTCGTCCGATATGCCTTATGGTCGCATCGGGCTTGCATGGTCACGCTCTTTTTCACCATAATCCCAAGGGATATTTTTAGAAAACAGACGCAGTGCAAGCCCACCCCGCACAGGCCAGCTTGCACTGCGTTTCATTTTTTAGAAAGGACTGATTCTATGCCCACCCATGGAGGAACCCAAACCATTGAAACACCTAGACTTATTCTCCGCCGGGCCACCGTGGAGGATGCCCAGGCCATGTTTGACCACTGGGCCTCTGACCCGCAAGTCACCAAGTACCTCATGTGGCCGGCCCACACCAGCCCAGACATCACCCGGCAGGTGCTGCAATTCTGGGTGAATGGCTACCAGAAGGACAACTTCTATCAGTGGCTCATTGTGCCCAAAGATCTGGGCCAGCCCATCGGGAGCATCAGCGGCATGAATCCCAACGACCAGCTCTCCAGCGTAGAAGTGGCCTATTGCATCGGGCGACCCTGGTGGCATCAGGGCATTACCACCGAGGCCTTGCAAGGGGTGTTGGGCTACTTGTTTGACACTTGCGATTTCCACCGCATCACCGCTAAGCACGACACCAACAACCCCCACTCCGGTGGTGTGATGAAGAAATGCGGTATGACCTGTGAAGGCACTTCCCGGCAGTCGGATTGCAACAACCAGGGCATCTGTGATACCGTCCACTATGCCATGTTAAAAAGCCAGTGGGGACATCCCAGGGACTTGGCTGAGGGGCTTATATACGAAAACGACACCCAACTCGTGCAAGAATTATACCGCCGTTTAGATGAGAACAGCCGCCTCAATCACTCCCAGGCCGCCCGGGTGGAGTTTTTGACCACGGTGGAGTATATCCAGCGGTATCTCACTCCGGGGGCAAAAATTCTGGACATAGGAGCTGGCGCGGGAGAATATAGCCTGTATTTTGCCCGAAAGGGATACCAAGTGTCCGCTTTGGAGCTGTCTGAGGACAACATAGCAGCCTTTCGCTCCAAGCTGACGGACCGGGACACCATCGACCTGGTGCAAGGCAACGCCCTGGATCTCAGCCGCTATGAGGACAGCTCCTTTGACATCGTCCTTCTCTTTGGTCCCCTGTATCACTTGCACAGCCAGGCCGACAAGCTGCGCTGCATCCAAGAGGCCAAGCGGGTGTGCAAGCCGGACGGAAAACTGTTCTTCGCCTTTATCTCCAACGATATGGTCATCCTCACCATGTTTCACGAGGTCCCGGACTATTTCGTGACGGGAGACTACAACAAGGACACTTTCCGCTGTCACGACTTTCCCTTTGTGTTCCACACGGTGGATGCCTGCCGGGAACTGCTGCGGGAGGGCGGTGTGAAGATCCTCCACCAGGTGGCCTCGGACGGGGTCAGCGAGCTGCTCCAGGAGAAGATCAATGCCATGGACGAAAAGAACTATGCCCAGTATCTGCGGTATCACTTCTACACCTGTGAGAAACCGGAACACCTGGGTGCCTCCAATCATCTGCTCTTTGTGGGAGAGCCATAAGCCAAGCTATAAAAGCGCACCGGATAGAACATTCTATCCGGTGCGCAAATTTCTTTTTTGACCCACTGCCTTCTCAGCTCGCATGATTTACTGTTTCTGTGCAACTCTTTTCCATCACTTTATTGTGTAAATTTCGCCTTTATTTATTCAGTTATTTGCGATGATCGTCACGTTGTAATTTATTTCACAAAATGATACAAATTTCTCTTGCTCAACATCCTCTCAAAAGCAGGCAAAAGGATTGCTTTCCCCTCTTACGCAATTATAATACAAATACACAAGGGTTTGATCACAGCGCGCATGTGAATAACTCACAAAAAAACTTATGGGAGGATCGTATGAGAACATTTGTACAGAAACTGGGCAAGTCCTTGATGGGACCCCTATCCATCATTGTTGCCGCAGGTTTACTCCTGGGCTTAGCGTCTACCCTGCAAAATCCCAATGTGTTCGGAAACGCACTGGCACATGTGGGCTTTGTAAACGACTTTGTCAGTCTGGTCAATGCCCTTGCCAGCGGCCTCTTCAGCCTTCTTCCGGTCCTATTCTGTATGTCTGTGGCACAGGGTATGGCCAAGGAAGATCGAGATGTGGCAGCGTTCTCCTCTGTCATCGGCTTTGTGCTGTTCCACATCACCATCCGCTTTTTCCTTCAGTTAAATGGCATCACCGCTGAGACCACCAGCGTGGAGTATCTGACCAGCCAAGGCATGGATGTGTTGACCGCCACCCAGACCAATGCCGCGTATGATACCGTGCTGGGTATCTTCACCTACCGCATGAGCATTTTCGGCGGTATTATCGTGGGTCTGTGGTCCTCTCTCATCCACAACCGCTTCCATGAAACCCAGCTCCCCACTGCCTTCAGCTTCTTCAGCGGCAAGCGCTTTGTACCCATCATGATCGTGGTGACCATTCCCCTGGTGGCCATTGCCATGTACTTCATTTGGCCCTTGTTCAACATGGTAATCAATGGCTTTGGCAATCTGCTAGCTGCCGCAGGCGCTTTCGGCACCTTCATTTATGGCTTCCTGGAGCGTTTGCTGATCCCCACGGGCCTGCACCACATTCTCAACCAGCTGATCCGCTTTACCCCCATCGGCGGCACCGCCATGATCGATGGCGAGCAGGTATCCGGTGCCCTGAACATCTTCAACCAGCTGCTCATGTCCAGCAATCCTGATATGGACACCATGCGAGAGGCAACCCGTTTCCTGACCCAGGGCACTCATCCCTTCATGGTCTTCGGTCTTCCCGCTGCATGTTTTGCCATGTATAAGACCGCTTATCCCCAGAACCGTCAGAAAGTCAAGGGCATTCTGCTGGCCGCTGGCCTCACCAGTTTCCTGACTGGTATCACCGAGCCCATCGAGTTTGCATTCTTCTTCATCTCTCCCCTGCTGTGGCTGTTCCACGCAGTTATGGCCGGTCTGTCCTTCTTCATCAACACCCTGCTGGGTGTGTGCATCGGCAATGCCGGCGGCGGTCTGGTGGATTTGATGCTGTTCGGCGTCCTTCGTGGTCCTGAGACCAAATGGTATATCAACGTGGCCATTGGCCTGGTCTATGCCGTGACCTACTTCCTGGTGTTCCGGTGGGCCATTGTCAAGTTCAACATCAAAACGCCTGGCCGCGAGGATGAGTCCGACCAGGTCAGCCAGAGTGTTGAAGTCACCGAGTTGGGCGCTGCCATTCTCTCCGCCATCGGCGGCACCGACAACGTGGTGGAGATTGACAATTGCATCTCCCGCCTGCGCCTGATTCTCAAAGACACCTCTTTGGTGGACGAAGCTGCCCTGAAACCCACCGGAGCTCTGGGCCTCATTCGTATCAACGAAACTGCCTGCCAAATTGTCTATGGCTCCAAAGTGGAAAAAGCAGCTGCAGAATTGAAGCGGGCTGTGAAATCCCACACCTAACCAACTCCCTCCCTCCGTGGTGCTGTATCATCCAGCCGGATGATACAGCACCACCCCTAAAAAACATAACAAGGAAGAGGATATGACACCATGCAAACACAAACAAGTCGAATTCAGCAGGATCTGGAAACCCTGGCCACCTACACCTCTACTCCAGGCCAAGGCGTAACACGCTCTTCCTATTCCAAGGAAGATACCATGGCAAAGGAGTATCTGATTGGCGAGATGGAAAAGCTCCATTTGCACATTTACCAGGACAGCGTAGGCACCATTTTCGGCCGCAGAGAGGGCACCATTCCGGATGCCCCGGTGGTCATGTTCGGTTCCCACTATGATTCTGTGGTCCACGGTGGTGCCTTTGATGGTGCGGCCGGTACCGTTGCTGCGCTGGAAGTGATGCGCGTGCTCACGGAGGAACACTTTTGCAACGACTATCCTTTGGAACTGATTCTCATGAATGCAGAAGAAGGAGCCACCTTTGGCCCCTGCACCGGAGTGACCAATTCCAGAGCCATGGTGGGCACCCTCACCATGGAGGAGCTCCGTACCGTCAAAAACCGGTTTGGGCAAACCAAGCTGGAGGCCATGAAGGAATACGGCCTGAACCCCGACTTGGCTTCCTGCGTTCGCAAGCCCGGGTCCATTAAGAACTTTGTGGAGCTGCATGTGGAGCAGGGTCCTGTCCTGGATCAAGCCCAGGTGGATGTGGGCTTAATTCGCTATTTGGCCGGAATTGGGCGATATACCCTTCGCTTCCATGGCCAAACCGCAGACTCCACCGCGCCCATGTCCTCTCGAAAAGATGCCTTGGTGGCTGCCGCTGCCTTTATCCAAGCCTTTGACGCACAGATCAAGGCCTTGGGCGAAGATGTCACGGGTATGATGGGCAAATTGGACATCACCCCCAATTCCAATCAGTTTGTACCGGAACGCGTGGAAGGGAAAATTGAAATCCGCACCTTCAGCAAAGCCATTACGGAGACCACAGACTTCAAGCAGCTGATTCAAACCATTCTGGATGAGGTAAGCCACAAATACGGCATTGCCTGCGAACTGGAAGAAATCCGCCGTGTTGGGTATTCCAATCCCACCGGACCCAGCATCATGAATGGGGACAACGTGGAAAAGCTGCGCTCCATCTGCGATCATCTGGGGTATCGTTACCTGGAAATCAACAACGGAACCGGCCATGATTCCATGATTATGACAGATTTTTGTGATACCAACATGATTTATGTCCCCAGCCGTAACCACGGAGTCTCCCACTGTCCCGAGGAATTCACCGACTACGAGAGCATCAAAAAAGGCGCCGATGTCCTGCTGGAGTTCATCAAAGAGATTTCAAAAGCATAATGTCAGGAGAATCATATGGATACGTTGGAACGAATCGACTACACACAGGTAACCCCTCCTTCTCCGGATTGTACCCAGATCCCGGTCATGCTCACCGACGAAACCATGGCCCAGCGGTGCAGCAAAGTCCTGGAACGGATGGAAGCCGCTGCTCTGGATACTCTGGTGGTGTATGCAGACCTGGAACATGGCAATAACTTTGAGTATCTGACCGGATTCCTGCCTCGCTTTGAGGAGGCGCTTCTGGTGCTGCATCAAGGTGGCCAGCACTACATGGTCATGGGCAACGAGAACCTCAACAAAGTGGCTTCCGCTCGCATCCCAGCAACTCCCATCCATGCCCCCCACTTTTCTCTGCCCAACCAGCCCATGGAGACCACCCAGAGTTTCCAAGAGATCCTTTCCCAGGCTGGGATTCAGGCGGGGTCCTGCGTGGGGATCGCAGGCTGGAAGATGTTCACCAGCTCCCAGGAAGATAATTCCCAGCTTTTTGACGTTCCCTATTACATTGTAGATGCCGTTGGCAGCTTGGTGGGCAGCTCTGGACGGGTTACCAATGCCGCATCCATCTTCATCGGCGATCAGGGCGCTCGCCGCACCAATAACATCAATGAACTGGAACATTATGAGTTTGGTGCTTCTCTGGCTGGCGACTGCATTCTGGCCGCCATGGATCTAGTGGAGGAAGGCGTCCGGGAAACAGAGCTGGGATCGGCGCTGAACGCCCTAGGGCAAAAAAACAGCGTGGTCACCATTGCCGCATCTGGCCCCCGTTTTATCAAGGCCAACCTATATCCCACCCAGCGCACCGTAGCGCTGGGGGATCCCATCAGCCTGACCGTGGGATATAAAGGGGGCCTATCGTCTCGGGCCGGGTACGCCGTTCAGGACGCCTCTCAGCTGCCGGAACCCATCAGAGATTATGTGGACGTGGTGGTTAAGCCCTACTTCCACGCTTATGTGACTTGGCTGGAGCAAATCCGCTGCGGCATGTCTGGCGGAGATCTGTATGACCGCATCCAAACCGTCATGCCGCAATCCCAGTATCACTGGTCGCTATGCCCGGGCCATCTGACGGCCGACGAGGAATGGCTGGCCTCCCCCATTTACAAAGGAAGCCAAGAGGCCATCGTCAGCGGCATGCTGTTTCAAATTGATATGATCCCTTCGGTGGCGGGATACGGCGCTACCAACGCAGAAAGTACCGTTGCGCTGGCGGATGAAGAGCTGCAGCAGGAGATTCAAGCGCAAGCACCTGCTTTTTGGGCACGCATTTGTGCCAGAAGGCGCTACCTCCAACAAGAGCTTGGCATCCAACTCAGCCCCCACGTCCTCCCGCTGACCTCTACGGTGGCCTATCTGCGCCCCCTGCTTCTGGAAAAGGGAAAAGCCATGAAGGTTCGGCCCATATCTACCTGATAGATGAAAATCTCCTGACTGTGGTCCAAGTGCGCCACAGTCAGGAGATTTTTTCATGTTGTCTCTTTTCGCTTGAGAGAATAATCAATATAGCCATCATACAACAAGTGGAGAACCAAGTGGAGAGTCAAATAACTGGAGCGATTGATGTTCATCACCTCATCAATGCTGGTACTTTGAAAATATAGATTATAGGGAGCAATTCTGGCCAACTCATTTTTATGAAAGTTTGTAATGGATACGATGGAGGTCCCCAAAACATCCAAACTCAACAGGGATTCTCGGTATTTATCAATATTTCCAGACCAAGACGCAATGAACAATACATCCCTCTGACTCATGTATTTCTTTACAATTTTCAACTCGGTCGACGCAGATATGACAATGATCTTCTTATTTACATTTAGAAAGCAGCGGGCCATTTCCTGGAGCATCAATCGCTGGCCCTGCCCGGTCCCATAGGCATATATATTTTCTGCCTCATCCATCTTCCGATAGATTTCCGCAATCTGCCCGTTCTGTTGAAACATTTTGATGGTCTGAGCTATATCCTGATTCAAAATCTCCACAGCATCCACATTCTGACTTGCCTCTTGTGCATCATCACTTTTCAGAAAATACTTAAATTCACTATACCCGCTGAAATTGAGCTTCTGCGTGGTGCGTAACACCGTTGCTGTGGATACATTGCACCGTTGTGCCAATTTGGCTATGCTTAGCGTGGTGCTCTCATGGAGATGATTTTGAATGAATTCCAAAATACGCAAATCCAGATGATTCAATCGGTTGTAATTTTGATTGATAATTCCGTCCAATCGGGTTCCCATACGCGCTTTCCTCCTGACGAACCTACCACAGGGCCAGGCAGGCCTCAAACCTGCTTTCCGCCAATTTTCCTGTATGTATTTATTGTATCAGGTATTTTCTCCACATTCCACATCTATTTTTCTCCATGTCCATTCTCACTTGGATCTCCATCCTTCATAGAGTGTAAACCACTTGTCGTGTGGGCATGACAACGCGCCAATGGCTGGATGCAAGCTGTATCGTGTGGAATAGCCTGGGCGGCCCAGGCATAGGCTGTATGCCACATCTGGCGCGTGTACACCCCTGGGGGATGGGCCGCCGCGGAACATGCCTCTAGGAGGCTCACAGGGGCCTGGTGGGCGGCACGGTTGTCTCCGTTGGTCCCGTTCGCTCCTTTCCCCATGTGGGTCAGGCCAACAAAAGAATGAATTCTGTTGCAATTTTCACCCAGCCATTGACTTTTCTACAAAAAGTGCGGTAGAAAGGTACAGCCTTGTAGTTGCAGATTCATCTGCTATACTATTGTTGCAGACCATTCAGGCGAAACTCCCGCCTATATCACGAAGTTTAAACTTACTGGGGGCGAAAATATTGGTAGAAAAAAGGCCTAAGTTCAGCGATATCAACTCATTTGAAGAGTTTAATCAACATTATTGGTATCGTGAAGAACTCTCTCAAATCTGCAAATCATTGCAGATCGAGCATAGGGGGACTAAGCAAGAATTAAATAACATAATCAAAGAATATTTTAATGGTAATTATATCAAGAAAGCAGATATACAGAAAAATTCTAACACCGCTGATATTCTTACACTGGACACTCCATTGCTTACCTGCGGATTTTCTTTCAACGCAAGGTTTCGAGAATATTTTTCGGTCTTAACCGGAGTTTCGCCATTTAAATTTACAGCTGACATGGCCACAGCCTGGAGAAAAGTAAAGCGAGAGAAAGATACCAAATTTACAATTCAAGATTTATTGGATATCTATTATGGGCAATCTGATTATGCTCGGTATGATAACTCAGTGTGCCAGTGGAATCAGTTTTTAAAGGATTTTTGTGCAGATCCAATTAGCTCAAATTATTGTAACAAGTTGAAGGTAGCCTCTATCCTATGGAAAGAAGTTAGAGATTCAGCAGGAGAAAAACATATAGCAGAAAAATATTAGAATCTAACTTAAACAACGTGAGGGATTACCAAAAATAGCTGAACATATCCCTGTTTGCACAAATATAACATAAAATCTTCTAATATCAGTCCATGGATAAGGCTTACTACACCCACGCTGTCCCTGTGGTGCAAGTCCTATCTTTATGCTATACTGATGTTGGTTTTCATATTGGTGCGTATGAGGTGGTCACATGAATCAGGAACTTTTCCATGAGATGCAACGTTTCTATGACCGATTAGAGACAAGATCGGGGCAACTATTCCACGCCCTGTTTCACAGGGTCTTTGAATTGGAAGTAGGATGGTATAGTGGTCACTATCACAAAATGGAAGATGGAAACTGGACTCGAGAAGCCTATCCTATCCCGGTGATTGGAGTAAAAGGTTTTTGCGACATTGAAGTTCAACCGGATCACATTTCCGTGTCCACAAAACTAAAGCGTTCCACTGCCCTGAACTATTCTTTTGTCAAGTTTGCTGAATATGACTTTGAAGCCTACGGCGTGGAGGACTACCTGGCTGACTTTTATCACCCTGGGCAGACCATAGAGGAATTAAAAGAGAACATCCGTGCTTGCCAAGAGCAGGAAATTGGCTTTTCCTTTTCCTTCCCCTTTGATGTGAATGGCCAGAGGATGTATGAATTTGTGAAGCTGCTGCGTCGGGAGGGCTTCTACTATTGAGAAAACGCACCCGAGGCCTCTGGAGCGCTAACTCCAGAGGCCTCCTTTGTTAGCCACGTTTTGAGAAACCCAATATCGTCACGCAGATGCCTACCAGCATCACCCCTACGGAGATCCCCAGCAGGACACCGGAAATAAAGTCCCCTCCTCTCATTTGATGGCAAGAGCATAATCCAAACGCCCTGCAAGAAACACCCCTTATCTGGAGAATTTAGGGGGAATCCATTGGATGAAGGACATGCATACCAGTCTCCCTGTTCCCTTGTATCCTACCATACCCCCGCCTGTTTGGACAGATGGAATTGTCTTTCTTTTTTTGGCCCAACAGGCACGCAGGACAGGCCAACGGCCCAACTGTTGCCCCTGTAAGCCTCTGTGTGCCCTTCTTGGGATTAGGGCAGCCCACTTCCCCACCCAAGGAATCCCGGCTCAATTTGGGCCGTTTTCCACGACCATGGACAGTCGGTCAATGGGGCCCCCGACGAAACCCAGCAAAGCGGTTTCGTTGGGGAAAGGAGGAGCAGCGGAATGAGCAAGTTTTCGCCCTCCCAGGCGGAAATGAGGGATATGTAGCTTGCGACGACGAGAAGCAGGAGAAAGGAGAGGGGTCGCAAGCGCCCCCTCTCCGGCCACAAATGCCCGCAGTGCGGGCATTTTTACAGGGGTCAAACAGGGCGTTGTAAACAGCAAAATACTCCCCCAAGGCTGGCGTGATTCCCCGTATCCTTAGGGCCGCAACAAATTTACAGGGGTTGTGACTGCTCGCGTGGCTCAGAATTTGTGTCGCCTAAACAAAGAAAGCACTTCCCAAAATAGCACAGTGTTAACAATGAAAACCCCTGACGTGGGAATTGATAACTTTCTTTTAACTCTGCTCGTGTCCCCTGGCTATTCTCCCCTCTGTGCTATGTTGTGTCACTGAATAGGAGGTGACCCCAAATGGCAAAGAAACGAGCCAACTGCGAAGGAAATATTCGAAAGCGAAAGGATGGCCGGTGGGAAGGCCGGTACACCGCCGGGTACGATGCCAAGACCGGCAAGCGGATCATCAAGAATGTACTGGGCAAGACCCAGGCCCAAGTAAAAGAGAAACTCCAGGCGGCTATAGCAGAGTGTCAGGGGCTGGATGTAAGCCGCAGTGAGGAATACACCGTGACAACCTGGCTGCGCACCTGGTACGAGCTGTATGCCAAGCCCAATGTGCGCACCGCCACCGCCAATCGGTATGAACTGATGATTGAACGCTACACCATCCCCAGAATTGGAAGCATCAGACTGAAGAAGCTGACCACCCGCCACCTGCAAAAGCTCTATAAGGAGCTGCTGGACAGCGGCAGAATCCATGTAGGGAGCAACCAGCCCCAGGGATTGAGCACTACCACCGTCCACAGCGTCCACCTCATGCTCCATGCAGCCCTGGAACGGGCGGTAAAGGAGCGGCTGATTCCCAGAAACCCAACGGAGGACTGCGTGCCTCCCAAGCCCAGGAAGGTGGAGATGCAGATTCTACCGGCCCAGGACATGCACGCCTACTTGGAGGCAGCCAAAGCCCGGGACCTGCTCCCCATGTTCTATCTGGAATTGGTCAGCGGCCTGCGGAAGGGTGAACTGGTAGCCCTGCGGTGGGACGACCTGGACATCCAGAGCAACACCATCTCGGTGAGCAAGCAGTATGTCCGAAATCCAGACGGCTCTCTGGAATTAACTCGCCCCAAAACGGAAAACTCCGTCCGCCTGGTGTCCATCCCACAGGCGGCGGTGGATTTGCTGATCCAGGAGCACGAGAAACACCCCCACAGCCCCTACCTGTTTCCCTCCCCCATCACCGGAGACATGTACCACCCGGATTCGGTGGTAAACCTCCACAAGAAAATTCTAAAGGATGCCGGGCTCCCCCACATCCGCTTCCATGACCTCCGACATACCTTCGCCACCACCGCCCTGCAAAACGGCGTGGATGTAAAAACTGTGTCCTCCATGCTGGGCCACTACGACGCCGGATTCACCCTCCGCACCTACACCCACGCCACCAGGCAAAAGCAGGACGAGGCAGCAGCCACCATGGGCAGCTTTATGGCACAAGTGATATAAGACAGAGAGAAAGCCGGACAGGAAGCGGAAACTTCCTGTCCGGCACTCTTTGACCCTTTCCCCGTGTGGGTCACGGTGTGGGTCAAGCCCCTGACCCACATTTTGACCCACACCCAAACATCATTATTGCAAACAAAAAAGCCTCGAAAACCGAAGTTTTCAAGACTTTTTGGAGCTGCTAGGCAGATTCGAACTGCCGACCTCATCCTTACCAAGGATGCGCTCTACCGACTGAGCTATAGCAGCAAATGGCGACGCGGAAGGGACTTGAACCCTCGACCTCCGGCGTGACAGGCCGGCGTTCTAACCAACTGAACTACCGCGCCATCTGGGGGAATCTATTTGATCAGCTTCCGCTGTTATTTTTATGGCAGGGGCAGAAGGATTCGAACCCTCGGCACTCGGTTTTGGAGACCGATGCTCTACCAGCTGAGCTATACCCCTGTATGGTGGGCCTTCAGGGACTCGAACCCGGGACCGACCGGTTATGAGCCGGCTGCTCTAACCAACTGAGCTAAAGGCCCATGTCGTCGATCTGTTCTGTCTACATGAGCCGTCACAAACCTGTGACGGCTCATGTACAGAAATGGCTCCCCCTGTTGGACTCGAACCAACGACCCTGCGGTTAACAGCCGCATGCTCTACCAACTGAGCTAAGGAGGAATATTGAGAGACTTGAGAAACTCAAACCTCTTTGTGTCGGCACTACCTATCTTCCCAGGCCGTCGCCAGCCAAGTATTTTCGGCGCAAGTGAGCTTAACTGCCGTGTTCGGAATGGGTACGGGTGGACCCTCACTGCAATCAGCACCGACTAAGTCGACACAGACCTTTTGATCTGCACTGAACATTTGACATATTAGCAGATTTCTCCGCCGTTGTCAAGTGTTTTTTACCCAGCTTTTGGGGCTCCCACTTGGGTGCATCACACACCCAAGTGGGAGTGGTACACCTTCAGGGACTCGAACCCTGGACACCCTGATTAAGAGTCAGGTGCTCTACCAACTGAGCTAAAGGTGCCCATGGAAGGGGGTGTCATGCTTCTCC
>NZ_NFHE01000146.1 GCF_002161235.1 Pseudoflavonifractor sp. An85 | reverse complement strand
ACTCTCACCGCCCATCCATGCCGCGCTGGGGCTTGTCCGGCGTTTGGCCTCCGCCGAGCGCGTCGGAGGCGTCGCGGGAGGCGTCCGCCTCATCCTTGAGGCTCACGCCATGCTCCTGCACAGGTTCCTCCCTGTGGCGTCCCTGTTGGATGGCGAGGGCTTCGGCGAGGCCGCTGCCGGGTGCGGAGACCTTGGTGAAGTAGTCGCCCACTTGGGCAATCTCCGCGTCGGTCAGGTCCCGGTCCATGCCGGTCTCCGGGTCGAAACCCACGGCCACGATGTCGCCCCGCAGGATGGTGTACAGTTCGCCCTCCTGCACGACGCTGGTGTAGTCCATCTGGGAGAGGTAGCCTTCCTCCACCATGTTCTTGGTGGCGTAGACGGCCCGGTTGGGCGGGCAGTTGCCCAGCCCCTCCTCGTTCACGTACAGGCAGATGTTCTCCCCGAAGATCACGTCGAACGGTTCTATGTATCCGCCCACTAACTGTTGCAGGTCGTGGAGCGC
>NZ_NFHE01000145.1 GCF_002161235.1 Pseudoflavonifractor sp. An85 | reverse complement strand
AAGTCATGGAGCAGTTTCTGAATGAATTCCCGCTGTCCTTTGGTGGCCGGGCCGTTGCCCACCAACTTCTCCACTCCTTCACGGGTGGCAATGTACTTCATGTACCCGCCGGCCTTAGACGCTTGGATGTAGCCACTTTTCTGTACCAGCTTCGTCACAGGTTACACAGACCTTTGGAAGTCCAACACTTCTTTGAATGTGATGCGTCCGTTGGTGCTGTCCACCTCCCGCACACTCCGGCCACGCATGAGCTGGTAGGTCCGCTGGTCCATGTCGGTGTCGGAGATGAGAATGTGGTTGCACAGATTTTGTTCCACGGCCACCTTGTAGAGCTGTCTGCCCATGCGCTGTGCGAAGTCATCCATGATACCAATGAGTATCGTGGTGAGAACTTCGGGCAGGAAGGCGCTGGCGTTCTTGGTGTTCAGGTAGCCAGCGTAGAACTGAATTGCCTTTTCCACAAATTCACTCTGGCTCTTGCAGTTGTCTGCGGCATATACTTGCT
>NZ_NFHE01000144.1 GCF_002161235.1 Pseudoflavonifractor sp. An85 | reverse complement strand
AGCGGGTGCCCAGCTTCTCCTCGCCCGCATACTGGTATCCGTCGCTGCCCTCGATGGGAGTCAGGGTGATGATCTCGCCGTGGGACTCGTTCAGGGTGATGCCGCCGTTTTCGGCCTGCATCCATTTGCCCGAGTACCAGTTGTCGTCCTCCGTCATCTTCCATGTATCGCCATCGAAGCTGATGGAGGTTTCGCCGCCGTCGATGGCGGAGATGCTGTAATAGGTGTGGCCGCTGAGGGACGGCCCGCCGCATCCGGTCAGGATTCCCGTCAGGCCCGCCACGACGGCGAACACCGTGATCCCACGCTTGATGCCTTGCTTATCTGTCATGATGGTGTCCTTTCCATGAGGGTCAGGCTGCACAGCCTTGCCCACAATTATACGGAACAGCGGACTGGCCGGATGGTCGGGAATCCATTGAAAAGGACATCATAATGTGGTAAAATAGAAAAATAGCAGAATATATTTTGAAGTGCACCGCACAGGAAGGCGATGATTATGAGATATGAGCCGGGGGTGTATGACCCC
>NZ_NFHE01000143.1 GCF_002161235.1 Pseudoflavonifractor sp. An85 | reverse complement strand
TGGAGCGATGACGGCGTGGTGGATGAGGCTGTTAAGGGTCAGGTTGTGACCAACAGCGCAGACCATTACTCGGTGAAAACTGGGAGTGAGACCAAAAAAGAGGGCGCCACTTTCGAGGTGCAGTTTAACTATGATAAGCTGATTCGGGACTATTCCACGGCCAAGTACATCCATGTGGTATATACTGCAACCATCAATGAAGATGCATTCCAGGAAGAAACGGAATCCGGCATTACCAACACTGCCTATACCGGTGTTCACAACGATCCTTATGATGACAACTCCTATGACGATGACACCGAAGAGACTGAGGAAACGTTTATCTATGGTATTACCGTCAACAAGGTGAAGGAAGACGGAACTACCCCTCTGCCCGGAGCGGAGTTTAAGCTGTACCGCGACACCTCCTGCCAGACTGAAGTGAAGTTCAACGGTTCCAACGGTGTGTATAAGTACGACGCAGGACAGGATGCACCCAGTGTGGCTTTGGCTACCGATGGCAGCGGCCAGCTAAAACTCCAGGGTCTGGCCTACGG
>NZ_NFHE01000142.1 GCF_002161235.1 Pseudoflavonifractor sp. An85 | reverse complement strand
TAGCGGAGCCCATGGCCTTGGCCACATCGGTGCGGAAGGTGTCCATGGACTTGCCAAACTTGGGGAACCAGTGCATCACATCGGCGTGATTACTGGCAATGCCCCGCTGGTAGCCCTCGCTGTGGCAGATGACCACACCGTCGGCCAGAGGGTTGAGGTTGTAGGTCTTGCACAGCATGGCGGTGAGCTCCACCGCCTCCTGGTACACCTTCTGGAAATAGCCTGCATCGGTGAGGGCATCCTCACAGATTTCAAATGCAATGTGGGTGTTGTTGGCACTGCCGCCACTGGTGCCGGTGCCGGCGTGCCAACCACGACGGTTCCAGGGCAATGTCTGGGCAGTGCCAACACTGCCATCGGCAAACTTGCCAACAAAAGCGTGAGTGCACACATCCAGTCCAGGGTTGTTCCAGTCGTTGGCGTTGCGGTTCCCTCCGATCTTTTTCAGCAGATACGCCCGGTTGGGGTCGTTGTCAGAGGGCTGAACATATCGGGCCACCAGGGGGTTATTGGCCCCAGTGGAGTGGACCATCACGCCTCTGGGGGTGAT
>NZ_NFHE01000141.1 GCF_002161235.1 Pseudoflavonifractor sp. An85 | reverse complement strand
GGAGCGCGGACCCGTTCTCATCCTGTTGGATGTCGATGGCATGGGGCGTGCCGTCCGTTGGTATGAGCATTCCCTTCATGATGGGGCCTTCTTTCTCTATCGCTGGTTTTCATGGGTCGAGGCGTCGGGCGTGTGGGCGTCGAGTGCGCGGGAGGAGTCCCGTGCGCTCTTGGCCTCCCCGCTGAGGCTCACGGATTCCTTCTGCCCGGCTGTGCCGTCACGTTGGGCGAGCATGTCGTGCTCGTACCGGTCGATGTCCTGCATGGTGAGCCAGTCCGGTTTCTCGGGGAGCTTGTCGTAGAGTTCCCGCATCTTGGAGACCTGTGCCTCGATGTTTCCGGCCCACAGGTTCTTCTGGGCAGCCGTCATGTCCATGCCGAAGTCCACGCACGCGCCGAGGTAGTAGTCGCAGTCGGACTTCAACCGGTCGAGGAGCTGGTAGTCATAGGTGGATGGCTCTTCGGGGCCGGGCGCGGGGGTCGGTTCCTCTCCGACGGCGGGTTGCAGTGTCTCCTTGGCGGTGTTGAGCCAGTCGGTCACGTTTTGCAGGTCGGTGCCTGCCACGGTCCATGA
>NZ_NFHE01000140.1 GCF_002161235.1 Pseudoflavonifractor sp. An85 | reverse complement strand
GTCCGTAGCCTAACCGCAAGGGGGGCGCGGCCGAAGGTGGGTTCGATAATTGGGGTGAAGTCGTAACAAGGTAGCCGTATCGGAAGGTGCGGCTGGATCACCTCCTTTCTAAGGAGACTTCGACAAAGCAAGTTCTTTGTTGTAACGTCCTGGTCAGACTTCTGAGTGTTGTTTCTCATTGTTTAATTTAGAGGGTGCAACCCGCATCCCCCGTCCAAACCAATTCAAAAGCCCAACGAAGTGGGCTTTGAATTGAGAGGAGGAGCAACGGAGGGAATGAGCTTTCATGCTGGCATGGAAGCGAACGATCCGAAGTTTGCGACGACGACGGGCCAATAGCTCAGCTGGCTAGAGCACACGACTGATAATCGTGAGGTCGATGGTTCGAGTCCATTTTGGCCCACCAGCGTCCATTGAGAATGGATATCAACATTCAAGAGATTGAGTGTTGATATCTGGTTTCAATCGAGACCAGAATTCCGCACCTTGAAAACTGAACAATGTGATAATTCCAGATGGAAGAGCAAGCAACAGAGTAGATTTTTAATCAGAATGGCAAAAGTCATTTCTGTCAAATGGGTAATAACAATTAGCC
>NZ_NFHE01000014.1 GCF_002161235.1 Pseudoflavonifractor sp. An85 | reverse complement strand
GTGGGGAAACACTCGGGGCCAGGGGCCTCACTGCGGTACAGCAGGTGAGAAAGTAAAACCATGATGATGCAGATGACGGCGGTGAGGATGGAGCCGCTCCAGGTGTAGGCAGTGGCGTGTTCTCCATATGGCCCTTGGGCGATGAGCCCTTGAATGACTAATCCGCCCAGGCTTTGCGGCATGTTGGAGCCTAAAATGGCGCCGCAGTTGACACAGGTATAGGTGAGAAGGGGATTGACCTTGGTTTTGCTCCCCATTTCAAAGGCCAGCGGGGCCAGAAAGGCTCCGGCGAAAATGCCGACCCCCATGTAAGCGATGATGGCTGTGAGGAGGAACATGCAGGTTGGCAGGAGACGTGGGACGGACCGCATGGCGTACATCACGTGGCAGGACAGACGTCCCAAGGTCCCATTTTCCTGGGCGATACCGTAAAAGAGGGTGACGGAGACAATATAGAAAATCACCTTCAATGGAATCTCCTGGAGGATATCGTCCAGCGTAAGGTCCATAAACAGACATCCGATCACCAGCGCGATGGCCATGGTGACAGGGCCGATGTTGATCTTCCAACGAACGCCCAAGGCAATGCTGCCGCCGAATAAAAGCAAAATGAGAATGATACAGGGGAGCATCACACGGGCCTCCTCTCCCAAAAGATGTTGTGCATTTGGTTGAATCAACTAACTGGTAAGGCCAGTATATATGTCGAAACATACGAAAGCAATGGCTTGGACACAACAGGCCCACTTGGTGGTACATAGGAAACCCATACGACACCAATGGTCGTTTTGAGGTCATGAGTGGACGTGATCGCGTTGACATATGTGTAACATTACGATATAATCGACCTGGTTAACTAGGTTATATGTGAGTTCCCACCACAGAGGACAGGGAGGCGGAGGAGTGCCATGTGGAAAGTTGCAATTTGTGACGATGAGTCCATCATTCGACAGCAGCTGTTTCTCTACATCAAAAACTTGGAGCGGGAATGGGGAGAGCCTTTTTCTGTGGCGTGTTTTGCCAGCGGGGAGCAGTTGTTGGAGGGCATGGCTCCTGACACTCAAATTTTGCTCTTGGACATTCAGATGGATGGAGTGTCCGGTATGGAGACGGCTCGAAAGCTCCGGGAGACCTATCCGGATCTGTGCCTGATTTTTGTCACTACCATGACCCAATTTGCCCTGGAGGCCTTTGATGTACACGCCTTTGGCTTTGTGCCCAAACCGCTGTTATATGAGCCGGTGGCAAAGCTGCTCCGGGAGGCTGTGGGGACCTTGCGAGATCGAGCGGGAGCCTCTCTGGCTTTGAAGGGAAATGATCAGGTGGTGGTGTTTCACACCAACGATATTTTGTACTTTGAGGTGTATGGCCGCATCGTCAATGTGGTGACGGTGACGGGAACAAAAGAGTTTCAAATCCCCTTGAAGAAGGTGGAAGAACAAGTGGAGGGTATGGGCTTTTTCCGGTGCCACAAAAGCTATCTGGTCAACTGCCGCCACGTCAAGCAGATCAATCCCAAGGGATTGGTGATGAGCAATGGGGCAGAAGTGACATTGAGTAAGCACCGCCGCAACGAGTTTTATGCAGTGTTCAGCCGTTATGTCAGGGGGCCGCTATGAATACGTTGTACATCCATTTGTTCAATTTCCTGTTTCAATGTGTGCTGTGCATTCTGTTTTTTCGGGTGCTCCAGCCCCAGCGGCCGGTGCCTGTGTGGCGGCAGGTGGTAGCAGTTTTATCTCTGGGAATCATGTTGCCGCTGTTTATCAGCGTCAACTATGTGCCGCCGTACAACATCATGGACACCATGTATCGGTTTTTCTACCGGGCGGGGGTCTATGTCATCTATCTCAAACTGAGTAAGGACTGTCCCATCAAGGTTGCGGTGTATGTGGCCCTTTTGTTCACCAGCATCTATACGGCCAGCCAAGCGGTGCTCCAAGTGCCGGTGTTTTTTGACGAGCCCACAGAGTTTGGGGAGAATTTGCTGCGTAACATCGTGTACATCCCGGTGATTTACGGCTGTTATAAGCTATTGCCGCCGGAGCGGTTTCTGCGTATCACCCGCAGCCGCTGGTTTTTGCTCTCAGTGGTCATCATCTGTCTTCTTTACACGAAAAATTCTCTGTTTGTGCTCAATTATACCGGGACACTCTCCCCGGATTATCTCTCTGTGGCCTTGATTTTGCTCCATCTCTTTCTCTTGGGCTTTATCCTGGCCTTTGAACGCTACGCATACAGCACCCATCTCTTGGAGCAAAACCGCATGCAGGAGATCGTCAATGGCTACCGCATGCGAAATTTGAAAACCCGGCAGGAGGCCCAGGCGGATCTGCGGGCATTGCACCACGACATGAAGCATCACTTGCTGGCCATTCAGAAGTTGGCCCAGGAAGGAGCCCAAGAGCAGATTGTGGAATACACGGGCCAGTTGCTCCACCGTTCCCACGACTATGAGCGGCTGGTACAGACGGGAAACGATTTGCTGGATGGCCTTATGAGTCAGAAGTGCCAGGAGGCCATGGAAGAGGATGTTTCCGTGGACGTGCAGTTGGATTTTCGTCGGGTGCATGATGTGTCCGATGTGGATATCTGCACAGTGTTTGGTAATGCCATGGACAACGCCATTGAGGCGTGTCGAAACGTTACTCCAGGTTCCAAACGAAAGATCGTCATCCGAACGGGAGAGGGTGGAGGACAGGTGTTTATCTCCATTTCCAATCCGTATGAGGGGAATTTGACGTTGAAAAATGGCCTCCCAGTTACCACAAAGGCCCAGGCGTATCTCCATGGGTTTGGACTGCATAACATTCGCAGAACTATGGAGCGGTATGGAGGGACGCTGAATGTAGATACCAGCGAAGAAGGGCGGTTCACTCTGAACTTGATTTTTCCCTTGTCTGAATAAGAAACAGTCAAAAACCTCATGTCGATGCAAGAAGGACGTACGATCTTGTATTAAAAAGCTCTCAGCAGAGTTTTCCCATCCGCAGATGGGGAAATAAATTGAAATCTGTTTTTTGGGGACATGCGCATCGAAAAAAACACTTCTCAGCCCGCTGCATTCCTTCTCAAAAATGCAGGCATTTTTGAGAAGCGTGTTGAACTTTTTCGATACGCAAACAGGCCCCCCGGTATAGCCGGGGGGCCTGTTTGCGTATTCAGTTTAAGCCACCAGGGTGAAACCAGACAGGGTGACCAGACCGGCAAAGATGGCGGCGGGGATAACACCCAGCCAGATATTGCTGTACTTGCGATAGATGTAGGTGACCACGCCAGTGGTACCGCCCATCATGTAGCAGTAACCAAAGGCAAAGTCCAAAGAGCCCACAGAGGTGTTCACACCAGTGCCGTAGACGTCGATCTGGGGGAACACGGCCTGACCGGTACCAATGGCCAGGTTTCCACCGTACTGGATGATGAGCAGGATGGCCAGAGCAGCGGCGGTCATGACGGTGTTCACAGCCACAGCGATGTGCAAATCCCGCTGCTCGTTTCCGGTAGAGGGCAGGACACGCTGGTTCATGTTGCCGATGAACATCACCACGAAAATGATGATTACATAGGGAATGGCGCGGAAGAAGCGATCGGTGGTCAGAGGCAGGTAGGTGGAAAGGTTCCACACCTGGTAGTTGATGCCGGTCATTTGCTCCATGGCGCCCAGCCACACAAAGACGATGGTGGCGCAGATGATGCCAATGAGCAGGCCCTTGGCAGGCTTGGACCAATCAATGTGCTTCTCGTCAGCGCCGCCCAGGCAGTAGTTGGACAAAGTGAGGGGGTGTCCGGAGGCCTTGGCCTTGTGGGCACGGATCACCATGCGCACCACACCAATGACAGCCACCACAATCAGCCAGGCCATAATGCCGGTGAGGTTGGGGGAGGTCAGGATCTTGGAGGCGGGAGTGCCGTCACCGAACCACTTGATGGCGTAGGCAGATACATGGATGAAGATCAGGGCGGGGATGAGGATGGTGAAGACCACATCCAGAACCCAGGCTTTGACGCCACGCTGGGGAGTACGGAGAGTCACAACGTTGGCGGCCTTGGCAAAGAAGTCCAGCTGCATCAGCAGGTTGATGATGGAAGCCAGGAAGAACATCATGGTGACACAGGCCACGGCAGAAACTACCTGATGCCAGCCCCACACCATGTCGTCGTTGGCGATGGTGTTGGTGTTGCTGGGATTGATATAGGTGATGTAGTCTACCAGGTACTGGAGGGTATCCGCAGACACGTTTGCGGTCTGGTGTAAGGCAAAGTCTGTGGCCATCTCGTAGCGGAGGGTGCCCTTATCCACGGTGTAGTCCTTGCCGTACTCCACGGTTTCGGGCAGGTTAAAGTATTCCGTGACACGCTGGCGGCAGGCCTCCAGATCGCCCACAAACTCGTAGTTATATTGGTCGGCCTGACCCTTGATGATACACCAGTTGAGGGGGGTATCGATGTTGATCTCGTGGATCAGCATGGGAGACATGACCTGCACCACATTCTTAACGTACTCGGGAAGAGCTGTGGCCACGAAGGTGGTGGTGCCGCATCCGGCGGAATATCCCACCACAGTCATGTTAGAGCAGTCCACATAGTTCAACGTGGTGACGTATTTGGTAAGGGCAATGGCCTGGGCCTGACGGTCGTTGACATCAGACTGTCCGCCGCCGCTCAGGTCGGGAGAGAACACCACATAGCCCCGGCGGGCCAGCTCAATGCTCCAGGTGTCATTGGAGTGGGCGTGGTTGGAGCGACCATGGAAGATCATCACAACTTGGGCAGGGTTTTCATTGGTGGCAGTCTCAGGTACATACATCAGACTGCTGATGGTGCTGCCGTTGTCACCTGTGATGGTGATGCGCTTGATGTCGACCTTGCCCCAATTACTGGCCAGGCCCCAAATGACTACGGTACAGACCAGAAGGATGGCCAAGCAAGCAGCAAAGAAGCGCACGGCGCGTTTGGTTGTTTGCTTCATGAAATTTTCTCCTCTCTCTATGAATGCGCGGAAAGATAACGTGTTATCTAAAGCTAAAACATAGCATAACACGTTTTGTTTTAATGTCAAGAAACAAAAATGGGACAATGTGAAAATTGTATATCCTGCCAAATCCGTGGAATAAAATGAGAGGGAAAAGAATCTTTGTTAAGAATTTGTCGAATGGATGAAGGGAATAGGGGTGTTATGGGAAGCATTTGATATAAAAAAAGTGTGTTTCGAAAGAGATTACTTTCGAAACACACCGTGTCATTCAAGTGGCATCTGTTTGTTGGTAGTGGCTGAGGGTCACGTTGATGAGGTGGAGCATGCGCTGATGGATGTCGTAACGACCTTGCCGCAGACACCAGTCGTACTCCACGCCACGGCAGACCAGAATAATGTCACTGGCTGCCTCATCCAACGGACAATCGGGAGAGAAGAGACCTTGTTCCAGAGCTTCCTGGCAGAACTGACGGACAATATGAAAAAGTTCAGAGCTTTCCCGCTTATCGTAATAGCGGGCGAACATCCGGCTTTCGCACAGCTCCCATCCCTCTTCCACAAAAATTTCGCACAGGTATTGAGCCAGGAACATGCGGATTTTGTCCAGAGGATTTTTTCCTTCCAGTTGGAGAGGAATTTGAAAGAAGAGCCAGTCGCCCTTCATTTTTGCATGATGGTTGAGAATATCGGCCTTGCTCTTGAAGTAGTAGTAAAAAGCGCCGGTGGTCATTCCGGCTTCTGCTGCAATCTCCCGCACGCCTACGTGGTCGTAACCTTGTTCTTTAAACAGGCGGTAAGCGATGTCGGAGAGAAGCTGCTTGGTATCTTCTGATTTCTGTGATGCAAGTCCGGAGGGGCGTCCCTTTGGCATATCGAAAACTCCTCTATGACGTGAGATTCACTGTTCCAAAACAGCCATAGCCAGCAAATTTTGAGTTGCTGCATACATAACCTATCACGTCATGGGGGAGTTGTCAACCAAAATAGGCACAACCCGTCAGGCCCCTTGAAAAACAAGGGACCTGACGGGTTGTGCGTTGGCGAGTATTGTCAACGCCGAATTTGTTTCGACGAGGACAGCAAATTAGCCGATGCGCTTGACGTCGGTGGCCTCACCGGCGGCAATCATGGCGTCGATTTGTTCGCTGGAGTAGCCCAGCTCGGTCAAAACTGCGCGGGTATCCTCACCCAGGAAGCGGCCACGCTCGTAGGCGGGCAGATCGGTCTCCGTAAACAGCACGGGAGTGCGCACCATGGTGCGCTCGGCGCCGTTGGGGAAGGTAACCTTGGCCAGAGCGTCGCTGCCCCAGGCCTGGGGGTCCACCAGACACTGATCCCAGGTCTGGCACACGGCGAAGGGAAGGTCGGCCTCGGTCATGCGCTGGCACATTTCGTCCAAAGTCAGGCTGCCGATGCCGTCCACCAGCACCTGATAAAACTCCTCCAGGTGAGCCTGCAGGTTGGTCTGGGGGAAGTAGCGGGGATCGTCAATCAGGTCTTCCCGGTTGATGACAGGCATGAACTTGGGGTAGTAGTAGTCATAGCGGGGCATAGCAATCTGAATCCAGCGGCCATCCTTGGTGCGGTGGGCGGTATTCAGAGGGTTGGCAGCCATTTTGCGGCTGATGGGGAACTGGGTGGAGGGATCACCATACTGGCTGCTGGAGATGAACAGGCCCACATCCCACAAAGCGGTGTGCAGCAGGGAGACGATGACCTGGTCGCCCTCACCGGTCTCACGGGCCCGATACAAAGCGGCGATGACACCGCTGGCCAGATAGATGCCCACCTGGTGATCGCCGAAGCCGGCGATGGGGAACATGGGGATGGAATCCTTGTCGTACATGGTGCCCATGACGCCGCCGCGGGCAAAGAAGGCGGTGAAGTCAAAGCCGGGCAGATCCTTGTCGGGGCCCTTTTCGCCGTAGCCGCTGACAAAGCCCACCACCAGGGAGGGGTACTTGGCGTGGAGGGTCTGATAGTCCAGGCCCGCACGCTTCAGGGGGGACTGACGCCAGTTGGTGATGAAGATGTCAGCCTTGGCCAGCAGCTCATGGAGCACCTTCATACCAGCCTCGGTCTTGGTGTTCAGGGTAATGCAGCGCTTGCCGGTATTCTCCATGCAGAAGCTGGTGTCCTCGGCATCGCCAAAGGGACGACCTTCGTTGACGGCGGTAAAGCGAAGAGGATCGCCGTTGGGGGCCTCAATTTTAATGACATCTGCGCCCAGATCAGCCAGATAGCGGGCGCAGCTGGGGCCGGCGATAAAGGTGGCCAGCTCCACAACACGAACACCCTCCAGAGGGCGATTCATGGTTTTACTCATGGAAATATTCCTCCCTAATAATTACATGGATTCGCTGAGCAGATCGCGGAAGGTCTCAATGGCCGTGCGGGCCTGCTCGTAGTTGACCATCTGACGGTCCACCTCAATGACGGAGCAGGGCAGACTGGCGGCCTGACAGGCACGGCGGATGAGGGGCACGTCAAACTCCTCGGGATCGCAGAACTTGGTCAGAACCAGCAGCACGCCCTGGGCGTTGAGGCTCTTGGCCTGATCCACAATGAGGTTGACTCGCTTCTTCTCCACGTCATAGAGGAGGCTGCAGTGGTCCATGTTGCAGAACTTGGCAGCCAGACGCTCCAGAGGAGTGCCCTCTGCGGGGGAGTCGGTGCGATACTGACGGCTCTCGGCGGCCACGTCATCGGCCACCACCTGCAGGCCGCACTCATCCAGAATGGAGGTCAGACCGGGAGCGTCGGTGAGGATGCCGGAGACCAGAATCCGGGTCTTGGCAGCGCCGGCGGGCTGGGCCTTCAAAGCCTCCACGAGCTGGTTGACCAGGGCGGTGTGCTCCTCCTTGAGCATGAACCAGGCGCTCTTAAAGATGTCGCTGCGCTGGGCTGCGGTGATCTCGGGGTGGTCGGCCAGAACGGCAGTGAGCTCACGCATGGCGGCATTGTGCTGGTTGTACACCTCCATGGAATCGGCCAGCTTGGCCTCGTCAAAGGTCAGACCGGTGGCTTTTTCCAGGTCAGCAATGACCCGCTGATATCCGGCAAGAGTGAAGGTTTGACCAAAGGCGGGCTTTCGGTTCTGGGGATAGGTCATGGGAATGAAGGGGATGGAGGGAACGGCATATTTCCAGTTCTCGCCCAGCACCTTCAGGCTGTCGCACAGGCTGGGAATGACAATGGCGGACACGCCCTCGTACACGCCCTTCATGCCCAGCTCTACAATGCTCTGAGCAATGGAGCAAATGAAGGCGGGGAAGTACTTTTTGGAGTTTTCCAGTTCCAGATCACCGCCCCAGGCGCCCATGGGGACAGCGCCCATGGCGTGGATGATCTCCTCGGGGGTATAGACGGGAGCGGTCAGAACAATCTTCTTGCCCTGGGCCAGCAAAGCATCCTTCTGTGCGGCGGGATGGACCGCGACTTCATGAAAGCGTCCCAGCAGTTCTTGCACAGTCATCTTACTTCGCCTCCTTGTTGATTTCCATAATCTCGGTCAAGCCCTGGACACGGGTGTCATACTGGGCCTCAGAGAAGTTGCGGGGGTCGGCCTGGTCGCCGTCAAAACTGGCCACGGGGATGTTGCACTCCTGGCCGATCTGGCGGCTCATCTCATACATGAAGCCGCTCCACAGCTTGCAGCTGCGGTTGGTATGTACCAGCAAGCCCTCCACATGGTTGTCCTTGCACAGCTTCACGCGCTTGTCTCGGGCATACTCCAGGTTGATTGCGTTGGGTACCTTGCAGTAGGCACGGCACATGTCATCAAAGTCCTTGTAAATGAAGCCGAAGGCGTCGGCGTAGATGGTGGTGACCATGTTGATGCCGCGGCTCTTCAGGCCGGTGGAGGTGGCGCGCAGGTAGGGCCAGCAGGCAATACCCTCGAACATGATGCGGTACTTTTCCTCGGCACGGAAGGTGGATACGCCCTTGGCGTGGTTGTCCTCATACTCCTTGAGCAAGGTCTCCATGGCCTCAGCAGCTTCCTTCTTGCCGCGGGCGGTGACCATGACGGCCATGTGGTTGAGCAGGTCGAAGCCATTGAAGGGGGAGGGCTCATAGTGAGCGCAGGCAGTGGCGGCCAGCCAAGCGCGGCTGGTGCGGCCGGAATACTCCATGACCTCTTTGTACTTCTCGTCGCTCCACTTCTTGCCGGTGATCTCCTCCAGCTGGTGGATGGCGGCCCAGAACTGATCCCGAACATAGGCCACCTGAGCGTCGCTGACCTCATAGTCAGGGTTGAAGGGGATGTCGATCATAATCAGGGGGATATTCAGTTCGATGGCCAGGTTCTCATACCACTTGATCATGCAGTTGCAGATGTTATTGCAGCACAGCAGGAAGTCGGGCTGGGGCATGTTCTGCTCGGGAGCATCCTTGATCTTAGCATAGGCCAGGCTGATACGGGCATAGGCGCAGATATCGTTGGAGTAACCGTCGGCCTCACTGATCTGGCACATGCGCTCGCCACCGCCACGGGCAGCGATGCCAGCGGCCTGGTTTTCGGGGTAGACTACAGCCAGACCGAGCGTCTCGGGGATCTCAACGGGGAAGTTGCTGGAGCACCAGCCCACCATCTCGCCCCGATCCTTGGCTTCCTGAGCGTCGCTGTAAGCCTTAGCGGCAATTTGACCCAGCTTATACTTGGCAGAGTTGGGGTCGGGTGGGGGACGGTGTTTTTTGATTTCTTCAGACATATATAAACCTCCTTATCTTCCAGTTTCCCAAAGGAAACGTCGAACTCCTCCACTAGGTTACTTGATTTTGTGATAGGCGTAGAGAGCGGCGCCCAATGCGCCAAACAGCTGCGCCAGGGGAGAAAACTCAATGGGCTGACCAATGGCTTCGGCCAGAGCCAGACGCACGCCGCTGTTTTGTGCCACGCCGCCGCTCATGCACACCTCAGGCACGATGTTGATGCGCTTGGCCAGAGAGGCCACACGGCCCGCCACCGAGGCACAGATACCAGCTACCAGATCTGCGGTTTCCGTACCAGCGGCCAACTGGCTGATGACTTCGCTTTCTGCAAACACGGTGCAGGTGCTGGAGATGGACGCAGGGGCCTTGGCCTTGGCGGCCCAATCTCCAAAGTCGTTGACCGGGATACAGAGAATGTTGGCCATGACATCCAGGAAACGACCGGTACCGGCCTCACACTTGTCATTCATCAGAAAATTTTGCATTCTCCCGGCATCATCCAGGGAAATCACCTTGGCGTCCTGTCCACCAATGTCAATGATGGTGCGCACCTGAGGGAACACAAAATGGGCGCCCAATCCGTGACAGGTCAACTCGCTGACCTTCAGCTCTGTTTCGCCGCAGCGATTGCGGCCATAACCGGTGGCAGCCACGCCGTCCATCTGCTCTCGCGTCAAGCCACTATCCTGAAACACCCGAGACAGTGCTTGTTCCGGACCAGAGGTTCCAATACCACCCACCACCAGGGAGGAGGCGACGATGTTCGCCCCATCCTCTAAAATGACACATTTGGATGTGGTAGAACCAATATCAATTCCTAATGTATACACGCTCGTCAACCTCTCTTTATATTCTCGCGACAGCGCAAGCCGAGTTATCTGGTCTGACCAGTCAACCAAATTATAACGGGTTGTGAAAACAATGTCAATGCTGGGCCCTTGGGAGGAATGACAAAAAATCATAACACGTTTTGTGCAGGATTGAGAATCGGCAAAATGCCTTGACTTAGTATACTAGGTGTGCTATTGTTTAAGTACAGAACATCCTCGCCCATGGTGGCGAGGCATCTTTTCCGACTAACTGGTCTGACCAGACAACTATGAGAAAGGGGCTGGTGGTGTGGCAGCGGAGAAGTATCCCTTGGAAGGGGTACGGGTGGTGGAACTGGCCACCTTTATTGCGGGGCCCTGCTGTACCCGGTTCCTAGCGGACTTAGGTGCGCAAGTCATTAAGATTGAGGGACCGGGGGGCGACCCCTACCGGAAAACCGGGATCAACGAGGGACGTCCCACCGGGGATCTGGAGAATACCAGCTTTGATTTGGAAAACGCCAATAAAAAGGGGCTGTGCATCAACTACAAAACGCCAGAAGGGCGGGAAGTGTTGGAGCGGTTGCTGGCCACTGCGGATGTGTTTGTCACCAACGTCCGGGAAAAATCCCTGAAACGCCACGGGTTGGACTACGACAGCCTGAAACAACGGTATCCCAAGTTGGTGGTGGGCCAAGTTTCGGGCTACGGAGAGTATGGACCGGACAAGGATTTGCCGGGCTATGACTTCACCGCATACTTTGCCCGGGGCGGTATCATGGGCACCATGTACGACAAAGATTCGGCCCCCATGACCCCCATTGCCGGGTTTGGAGATCACCCCACGGGGCTGTACCTATCCAATGGTATCCTGGCGGCGCTGTACCGGGCCAGGGAGACTGGGCGGGGGGATAAGATCACTGTCAACCTGTTGCACAGTGCTATTTGGTCGGTAGCGGTGATGCTCCAAAGCGCCCAGTACGGACAGTACACCGCCTGCTATCCCATTCCACGCCGAGACATTCCCAATCCGCTGACCATGCCGTACCGCACCCAGGATGACCGATGGCTGCAACTGGGGGTGCCCGCCTACGACGCGCTGTACAACCGCTGCATGGAGGCGTTGGGATTGCCGGAATTGAAGGAAGATCCCAGGTTTTATCCCCAGAGCCACCTGCCGGCCCACCTCCATACGTTCTACGATCTGCTGGTAGAGCGCATTGCCCAGCAAAGCCTAGGAGAGTGGTGCAAGATCCTCACCGATGCCGACATTCCGTATGCGGTGACTCAGACCTGGGAGGAGTTGCTGGAAGATCCCCAGGCTTGGGCCAACGATTGCTATTATAAAATGAAGTATCCCACGGGACAGGAACGCACCCTGGTGCGTCCGCCGGTGCATATGCGGGAGACCCCGTTGCCGGAATACAAGCGAGGGCCGTACGTGGGAGAACAGACCTGGGAACTGCTGCCCAGCTTGGGCTACACCCGGGAACAGATTGAATCTATGTTAAAGTCGGGCGCGGTGGAACAGCATCCGCCCCGGGAATATGAATCAAAATCATTGGATTAAGGAGGAGCATGCAATATGGCATACATTATTTCTGAGGACGCAAAAGAACTGCTCAAGGATGCGAAAGAGTTTTGTCAAAATGAGATCGTCGAGCAGGCCAAACAGTATGACATCACCGGTGAGTGGCCCCGTGAAATCTATGAGAAGGCCATTGAGATGCAGCTGCACATGATGGATATTCCCGAGGAGTACGGCGGACTGGGCCTGAGCCACATTGATCAGGCGGCTATCGTAGAGCAGATCGCCTGGGCAGACGCCGGTGTGGCGGTCACCCTTAACGGAAACGGCCTAGCCCTCAAGCCCGTGCTGGTGGCCGGAAACGAGGAACAGAAGCAAAAGTGCTGCGACATCATCGCCAATGGTGGATGGGGTGCGTTCGCCCTCACCGAGCCGGATGCCGGCTGTGATGCAGCCAACGGCAAGACCACCGCAGTGCGGGAGGGAGATGAGTACGTACTCAACGGCCGCAAGTGCTTTATCACCAACGCCAGCGTGGCCGACTTCTTTGTGGTCACCGCTATGACCAACCGCACCATAGGTACCCACGGCATGTCCGCCTTTCTGGTGTATAAGGGCACTCCGGGCCTGAGCGTGGGTCGCCATGAGAATAAGATGGGCGTTCGCTGCTCCACCACCAGCGATCTGGTGCTGGACAATGTGCGCATCCCTGTGGAGAACCGCCTGGGTGAGGAGGGCACTGGCTTTGCCACCGCCATGAAGACCCTGGATCTGGCCCGCACCTGGTGTGCAGTAATCGGCGTGGGTCTGGCCCAGCGCTGCATCGACGAGGCTGCCGCCTACTCCAAGCAGCGCGTCCAGTTCGGCAAGCCCATCTGCCGCCACCAGTCCATTGAGTTTAAGCTGGCGGATATGGAGATTCGCACCGAGGCTTCTCGCCAGCTGTGTGCCCACGCCATCACCTTGGCCGACATGGGCATGCCCTTCAGCAAGGAGTCTGCCGCGGCCAAGTGCTTTTCCGGTGATTCGGTGGTGCAGACCGCTTTGGACGCAGTACAGATTCTGGGCGGTTACGGTTACAGCCGCGAGTACCCTGTGGAGAAGTTGCTGCGGGATGCAAAGATTTTCCAGATCTTCGAGGGAACCAACGAAATTCAGCGCATGGTGGTAGGCCGTGCTGTGATTGGCAAGCTGTAAGAAAGAGGAGGAAACCCACATGAATATCTTTGTCTGTGTCAAGCAAGTTCCAGATGATTACGTGGAAGTTCACCTGAACCCCACCACCGGTACCCCTGATGTGGAGGGGATTGACCAGGTGAACAACGCCTTTGATACCTATGCCGTGGAAATGGCCGTGCGGGCCGTGGAGGCCCACGGCGGGTCGGTGACCGTGGCTGCCATCGGCCCCGAGAAGTGCCAGAACGGCCTAAAAAACCTGATTGCTGTGGGTGCCAACAAGGCGGTGCTCCTCAGCGATCCCGCTCTGTTGGATCTGGATGAGGCTGCTACGGCCTCTGCACTGGCCTCTTTGATCGCCAAGTGTGAAGCCGATCAGGGGGAATCCTTTGATCTCATTTTCTGCGGCAAAGAATCCACCGACGAGATCAGCGCTCAGGTGGGTGCCATGCTCTCTGAGACCTTGAAAGCCCCCTTTGTCTCCAGTGTTGTGGAGGTGGAGCCGGTGGAAGGTGGTGTGAAGGCCAAGCAGGAGACCGAATCCGGCTATGCGGTGTACGAGATGGCTCTGCCCGCCGTGCTCACCGTGGCCAAGCCCGCCTACGATCCCCGCTATCCCACCATCAAGAGCAAAATGGCTGCCCGTAAGGCCACCATCCCCATGCTCACCGCTGCCGATGCCGGTGCCGTCAAGCAGGACAATCGCGTGACCTGCCTGGGCTATTCGGAGCCTGCCAAGCGTCAGGCCGGTGTGCGCATTCAGGAGAAAGAAGCTGCGGATGCCGTGGCAAAGGCTGTAGCCATGATGGCTGAGGCCAAGGCGATTTAAGGGGGGACAGAGACATGAAGTGTTTGGTATATGTAGAGACCCATGAGGGTAAGGCCCAGGGTGGCAGCCTGGAACTGCTCACCGCTGCCGCTGGTCTGGGCGAGGTGAAAGCTGTGGTGCTGGGCAGCCGTGAGGCCGCCGAGCAGACGGCAGCTTACGGTGTGGATGTGCTGCTGGCAGGGGAGGCCTGCTGCCCTGACGCTGCCACCGCCTTGCTGGAGCACATCATAGGAGAAGAAAAGCCCCAGGTGGTGCTGATGAACGCCACCTTGGCTGCCAAGGATCTGGCCCCTCGTCTGGCTCACCGCCTGGGCGGCGGTTGTGTCACCGATGCGGTGGCCGTGGAAGCCGATGAGGCCCATGGCGTGGTGTTCACCCGTCCTGCCTACGGTGGAACCGTGCTGGAGCGTCTGGCTCTCACCAGCGCAGCCCCTGCTTTTGCCACTGTGCGCTCTGGCAGCTTTGCCAAGCCTGAGCAGACCGGCAACGGCGCCGTGACAGAGGTGGACGTTGCGGTGGCTGAGGATGCCATCCGTGCCCGCCTGGTGGAGACCGTCACCGAGATCACTGAGATGGTGAATCTGGAAGGGGCCGACATTGTGGTGTGCGGTGGCCGTGGTATGGGAGATGCCCAGGGCTTCAAGCTGGTGGAAGAGCTGGCAGATGTGTTAGGCGGCGTAGTAGGCGCTACCCGTCCCGCCATCGAGGAGGGCTGGATTTCCCGTGCCCACCAGATTGGCCAATCCGGTAAGATGGTGGCACCCAAGCTGTACATCGCCTGCGGTGTCTTTGGTGCCATGCAGCACATTTCCGGTGCTATGGCCTCCAAGTACATTGTGGCCATCAACAAGGATGAGGCCGCTTCCATCTTCGATGTGGCAGATGTGGGCATCGTGGGCGACGTCCACGAGATTCTCCCCCTGATGATCGAAGAGATTCGCAAGCGTAAGGCATAAGGAGGGTATATCATGGCATTGCATGCAGATATCATTGCTCAACTGGAGCAGGCCGTTCCCGGCCGCGTGTATGTGGGGGAGGCCATTAAGGCCGACTACGCCCACGACGAGATGCCTATCTATGGGGAAGCCATGCCCGATGCGGTGGTGGAGGTGACCAACACCCAGGAGACCGCCGCCGTGTGTAAGATTTGCTATGACAACGACCTGCCCATCATTCCCCGGGGTGCAGGTACCGGCCTGTGCAGCGGCTGTGTGGCCTTTGGGGGCGGTGTCATTGTGGATACCACCAAGATGAATCAGATTCTGGGCTATGACCTGGAGAACTTCACCGTTCGGGTGCAGTCCGGCGTGCTGCTCAACGATCTGGCCAACGACTGCATGGAGAAAGGGGTCATGTATCCCCCCGATCCCGGCGAGAAGTTTGCCACTGTGGGCGGCAACGTGTCCACCAACGCCGGCGGTATGCGCGCGGTGAAGTACGGCACCACCCGGGACTATGTGAAGGCCATGACTGTGGTGCTTCCCAACGGAGAAATTGTCCGCTTTGGTGCAGAGGCGAGCAAGACCAGCTCTGGGTACAGCCTGATGCACTTGATGATCGGCTCTGAGGGCACCCTGGGTATTATTACCGAGCTGAGCCTGAAAGTGATTCCCCAGCCCAAGCAAAATGTGTCTCTGCTGGGTCTGTTCCCCGACCTCAACAGCGCCATTTCCTGTGTGCCCCAGGTAAAGATGGCTGGCCTGGATCCCCAGGCGCTGGAGTTTATGCCCCGGGGAAATGTGGAGATGATCCACGAGTTTCTGGGCAAGACGGTCTACCCCTACAAAGCAGACGGGGAAGAGGTAGAGGCCTATCTGCTGTCCACTTTTGACTGCCAAAAGGAGGAAGAACTGGACGAGATCATGGAGAAGGCCGCTGAGACCTTCTTGGAGAATGGCGCGTTGGATGTCATCGTGTACGATACCCCCGATGCCATTCGCAACGCTTGGATGGTGCGCAGTTCCACTTTGGAGGCCATTTTGGCCAAGTACGAGCAGTCGGACGAGTGCGACGTGGTGGTGCCCATTCCTCAGATTCCGGAGTTTATCAACTACGTGACCGGTCTGGAGGACGAGGTGGGCCTGGCGGTTCTGGCCAGTGGCCACGCCGGAGATGGCAACTGTCATGTGAACGTGTGTGCTCACCTGGATTTGCCCCAGGAGGAGTTTGTGCAGCGAGCCCAGCGGTTTATGGACCTGGCGTATGACAAGGCCGCAGAACTGGGGGGCATGGTTTCTGGCGAGCATGGCATCGGCTCTGCTAAGCTGTCCTATCTGGAAAAATCCATGGGGCAAGTCACCATGGACCTGATGCGCGGTGTGAAACGGGCCTTTGATCCCAAGGGACTGCTCAATCCTGGAAAAGTTTGCGGGAAGTAAAAAAGGGAGGCGTATCCATTCGCCTCCCTTTTTGTCTCCAACAGGATTATATAACTTGAATTCATGAAAAAGCTATGATAAAATATACACAACTGTGCATCAATAAGGAGGCGTGAGAGCCATGCCGAAGGAAGAACGGGCATCGGCCCTGTCTATGTTCCATCCTGTGGAGACGAAGCGGGCCAGTGAGGCAATTTATGAGCAAATTCGCGAGTTGATTCTGTGCGGGGATCTGAAACCGGATGACCGGCTGCCCAGCGAGCGAAGCATGATGGAGACCTTTCACCGCAGTCGCCCCACGGTGCGGGAGGCGTTGCGCATGCTGGAGCGTTCCGGGTACATCCGTACCATTCCGGGCAGTAGCGGAGCGGTGGTTATGCACCCCAACAACAAAAATCTGGAGAATTCACTCACCGATGCCCTGCGCATCGGTATGGTAAGTCTAGATGATATTGCGGAGTATCGTCTGGCCAGTGAGTTGGCTACGGCTGGCTGGGCGGCCCAGCGCTGCACTCCGGAGGATATCCAGGCCATAGAGCAGTATCTGGCCAAGATGGAGGCTGCCATTGCCAACAGCGAGGACTTCGTGGACATGGACTCCGGCTTTCACGGATTGGTGGCCAAGGCGGCCAAGAATGATGTGAGCCAGATTTTCAGCCGGGTATTCAGCCGGTTGAACCGGTCTTTTGCCAAAAAGAAGATGGCCACTATGTCAGAGGAGGAGCGGAATGCCATGGTCCGCCGGGTTCACTCCATGCATCTGGCTATTTTCCAGGCCATCCGTGAGCATGATGCGGTGCAGGCTCAAAAAGCCATGGAAGAGCATTTGAAGGCCTTTGGCAGTGAGCTGAAGTATCAATGAGAAAGTAAAAGCGGCAGGCAACCATGAAAAAAGGTTGCCTGCCGTTGTTCTCTTATTTTACTCGGGAGCAGTACACTCCGGTGGCGGAGACCAGGATGCGGTTGGGCTGGGAGGGAAGGTAAATTTGGGCTTGAAGCTGAGCGGTAGTGCTACCAGACAGAATGACCTCCACCCGTAGCCGGATCGTTTCGGGGATGGGCACCGGCCTGGAATAGGTGATGTTCATACTGATGGTTGGGGTGAAGTGGTCGTACAGACAGCAACAGGTGAGCCCCATGGCGTTGTCCAAAATAGTGGCCAACACGCCGCCATGTACGATTCCCATGGGATTGGCGGCCCAAGGCTTGGTGTCGTGCTCCAGCTCAATGGTGAGGGATGGTCCGTCACAGGAGACCAGACGAGGGCACAAGTGCAGGTTGGGCTGATCGGGGTCACAGGGGGAAAACAGGCGGGCCAGTGCGTTCTGGACGGCCTGGGTCAATTCCGGTGTGGTAAGTTCAATGGCCATACAGCGTTACTCCTTGATGTTCATTTTTAATTTATAATGCATATTGTAGCATAGCCCCCCATTCTGCGCAAGTTGGATGGACATTGACTTTTGCGGTTAAAAGTGTTAAACTGCATGCAAGATAGATGTCACGCCGTCAGGTGGAGAATATGGCAGCTGTATGGGAAGAAGGGAACGTGGTATACATGGAACAAAAGCGCATCGTGGTTGTGGGATTGGGCCTGATTGGAGGCTCCATGGCTATGGCGTTGCAGGGATTTGAAGATTACGAGGTGGTAGGCGTGGTGCGCTCTGCCTCCACCTATCAAAAGGCTGTGGAGAGACGCGCCGCCCATCGCGTGACCTATGATGCAGCAGCGGAGCTTCCTGGAGCGGACGTGGTCATTTTGGCCCAGGACCCCCAGGGGATCGTGTCCTTTTTGGAGGAGCACCGAAACCGGTTTCAGCCGGGAAGCGTGATTGTGGACGTATGCGGTGTGAAACGGGCCATTGTGGAGGGGGCCAAGTGCCTGCCCGAACATGTGGACTTTATTGGCTGCCACCCCATGGCGGGCAAGGAGGTCTCCGGCATTGACAATGCGGAAGCTGGACTGTTTCGCAACACCCATTTTATTATGACGCCTACCCCGGATGTGAGTGATGAGCACGTAGAATTGGTGGAGCGGATGGCCCGCTTCTGCCAGTTCCGTGATGTGATTCACACCACGCCGGAGCGCCACGATGAGATGATCGCATATACCAGCCAGCTCATGCACATCATTGCACTGTCGGTGTGCGATGATGAGGAGCTGTTCTCCTGCCGGGGATTTGAGGGCGGCTCGTTCCGTGACTGCACCCGAGTGGCTGCCCTGGATGTTCCCTTGTGGACCCAGCTGTTCAGCCTCAACCGGGAGGCGCTGAGCCAGACAGTGCGGCGGCTGGAGGGACGGCTGGCGGCGTACCGTCGTGCTATCGAGACGGATGATCGGGAGTTACTGGCGGCCATGCTGACCCATTCTGCGGCCCGGAAAAAGCTGATGAATTTGGAACAGGCCCGCGGCGATGATGTGCGCAACTCCTTTTGAAGAGAACCTACTCAACTTTGATATTCGTTGACGTAAGGTGGGTAAAATGATACACTGTGGTGGAAGTGTCAAAGCGAAGGAGTGCTGAGTTTGGACAACCGATTGTTTCGTAATATGCTGTTGTTGATCACCTATGCGGTAGCACTGGTGGTTGTGATTGTAAAGATTGATGTGATCTTAGACTGGGGAGCCGGGGTGTTGGTGGCCTTCCGTCCCATTTTCATTGGGTTTGCCATTGCCTTTATTCTCAGCCGCCCCTGCAATTTTTTTGTGCGGGTGTACAGCCGCGGGCTGGGAAAACGGTGGGAGCGTCTGGCTCGGCCTTTGGCGGTGACCACGGCTTATCTCATCTTGTTTGCAGTGTTTGGAATTCTGATTTCGCTGGTGGTGCCTGAGCTGACTCGCAGCATCCAGCGATTTGCGGGCAACATGAACGTGTACGCCGCGAACCTCCAAGCTGTGTTTGAGTTTGTGGTGGAGAAGCTCTCTCTGGAATCTCTGGCCACCTTGAATTTGTCCAATAAAATCAGCGAGATTTTGAGCAACGCTTTTGACCAAGTGTTGGCAACCCTTACCGGAACGATCCCGCACCTGATTTCTGCCACCAGCACCTTGGTGTCTGCGGTGGTCACAGGTGTAATTTCCTTTGTGTTTTCCGTGTATATGCTCTCTGGTGGGCCCAAGCTGGTGGCGCAGTGCCGTCGGTTGGTGATTGTCTACCTGCCGGAGAACATTGCTCGCCATGTGTTGGACGTGACAAGGCTGACGGCGGACACCTTCACCAAATATGTCTCTGGCCAGCTCACCGAGGCGTGCATTCTGGGGAGCTTGTGCTTTTTAGGTATGGTGGTGTTCCGCTTTGACTATGCGCCCTTGATTTCCGTTATCATCGGCGTTTCCGCCCTCATTCCTGTGGCGGGCGCCTACATTGGTGCGGTGCTGGCCGCTTTGCTGCTGGCTATGATCAGTCCCATCAAGGCATTCTGGTTCCTGGTATTCTTGGCCATCTTGCAACAGCTGGAGGGCAACCTGATCTACCCTCGTGTGGTGGGTACCTCTCTGGGCCTCCCCGGCATCTGGGTGCTGGCAGCAGTCACCGTGGGCAGCAGCCTGCTTGGTTTTGTGGGTCTGGTCATCAGCGTACCCATCACTGCTGTGGTGTACACCATTTTGAAGTATGATCTTCGCCGTCGTCTACCCCAAAAGGGGGAATATACCACGGACAAACCCCATATAGATGAATCATCTGACGAAGAGGGGTGATTCTATGGGATACGAGGTAACGGCCTCGACCATACATCATGTGTCCATGGAGGACCGGCGAAGTTTGATGGTATCCGGGGTAGAGGGTGTGGACGTGTTTGACGATACCCACATTGTGCTCACCACCATCCAGGGTGTCCTGACCATCACCGGGGAGGGACTGCGCATTGAAAAGCTGGCCTTGGACGGCGGAGACCTGAAGGTGGAGGGAAAGATTGATACCTTGTGCTACGAAGACAGTGTGGATCGCAGTGCACGGGGATTTCTCTCCCGACTGTTTGGCTAAAACATGGGAGTCAACGTGATGACTCAGGCTCAGGTTCTCGGGCAAGGTTTCTTGCTGGGCCTGGGCCTGGGTGTGTTTTACGACCTGATGCGGGGAGTACGCCGATGTTATACCATGCGTTGGGTGTGGTTTATCCTGGATGTAGTGTTCTGGTTCAGTGCAGCGGTGATGGTGTTTGCCCATGCGCTGGTGCTCAGCAGCGGCGTGGTGCGCGTGTATCACGCGGTGGCATTTTTGTTGGGCGGTGTGGCATATTTGACCACCATCAGTCGGATTCTGCTCCCTGTTTTTGTGAAATGTTTTGCTCTGGTGCGCCGAATTTTGCATATTTGCACGGCTCCAGCCCGGGGAGCAGCGGGGAAAACAAAAAAAGTTTTGAAAAATTCAAAAAAAGACTTTCAAAAATGGCTCAAATGGTATAGAATAAACGTCGTATATGATGTTGATGCACATGTGGAAAAGGAGGCTAGCCATAGTGAAGGTCAAACGCGCAGGCATTGGCACAAAGCTTTTGGTCCTGGTACTCCTGGTGGCCGGCGTCATCGCGTTGCTGTCCATGAGGACTCAGTTGACCGCAGCAGAGGCAAAGCGAGACGAGCTGGCCCAGCAGGTTCAGGAGCAGCAAGACGAAAACGACGCTCTGACCAGCGACATGCAGCACAGCAGTGACCCCAATTATCTGGCAGATATTGCCAGAGCGATGTTGGGGCTCATGGAACCGGACGAGATTCGCTTTGTGGATACGTCCAAATAAAACGGAGCGAAAAATGCTCTGAAAAAATTGGGAGAGGGAAAAGAGAAGTCTATGGGGTTTGAAGTTGGATCCATCCTGGAAGGAAAGGTGACTGGGATCACCAAGTTTGGCGCGTTTGTGTCTTTGCCGGAGAATCGTTCCGGTCTTGTCCACATTTCTGAGATTGCTTATACCTATGTCAACGACATTCATGAGCACATCAATGAGGGACAGACGGTGACGGTGAAGGTGATCGGCATTGATGACAACAACCGGATCAATTTGTCCATGAAGCAGGCGCTTCCGCCTCCGGCCCGTCCGGAGCGTCGGCCGGGTCCTCGTCCTGCTGGACATCGAGGGGAGAACGGCGGAGAGCGTCGTCCCAACCGCAGACCGGGCGTGAACAGCTTCCAGGCAGCACCGCCCCAGCCCAAGGGGCCTGTGAGCTTTGAGGATCAGCTCAAACAGTTTATGGCCAGTTCGGACAGCAAGCTCTCCGAGCTGCATATGAATGAGAAGCGCAGCAGCCGTCGCGGCCGCCGCTGATTCGGTGCTCTTAGGGGGCGGGCGAAAGCCCGCCCTATTTTTTTCGCATAAAAAGTGGCTTCCTCTGCGCAGAGGAAGCCCAGTGGTTTGTTGCGCGGGAGAATGGAATGACTGCACGGGGCTTCCCGTGCTGCGGATTCACCGCAGAAATCAGTATAGCAAGTCCAAGAGAAAAATACGGTCGAAAGGAGGGGGAACATGATTCTTCTCAACGGCGTGGTCCACACCATGGATGGAAAGACTATCGACAGTGGCTTTGTGCGGGTAGAGCAGGGAAAAATTCAGCAGGTGGGACATATGGCCGACTTGCCCTCTGGTGTGGAGCCAGAGGAGGCTATGGATGCCAGAGGGGGGCACATTTTGCCTGGCCTCATTGATGTGCACTGCCATTTGGGCCTGTGCGGATGTGATGGGGAGGACCTCAACGAGACCTCCCAGGTGTGTACTCCGTACATCCGTGTGCTAGATGGCATCAATCCCATGGACCCCTATGTGAAGGAGGCCCGGGAGGCGGGGGTGACCTGTGTAATGGTGCACCCCGGGTCCACCAATCCCATTGCGGGACAAGCCCTCTTGATGAAAACGGCGGGGAGCATTGTGGACCAGATGGTGGTGCGTGCTCCCGCAGCCATGAAATTCTCTCTGGGAGAGAACCCTAAGGGGCGCAGCGGATGGCCAGCCACCCGGATGGGAACAGCGGCGCTGATTCGGGAAATGCTCACCCGTGCCTCGGAGTATCAGGTGAAGTGGGAGACAGCCCGGGCGGATGCCCAGCTGGAGATGCCATCTTTTGATCCGGATATGGAAGCACTGCGTGGAGTGGTGGCAGGGGAGATTCCCGCCCATTTCCATGTGCACCGGGCCGATGATATTGCCACGGCCATTCGCATTGCCAAGGAGTTTGGCCTGGACTATGCCATTGTCCACGGCACCGAAGGGTATTTGGTGGGGGACTATTTGGCCCAAGAGGGGGTTCCGGTGATTACCGGGCCCATTCTCACGGACCGCTCCAAGGGAGAACTGCGGCAGATGTCTATGGGCAACACCGCAGCGCTGGCCAAGGCAGGGGTACAGGTGGCTATTTGCACCGATCACCCGGAGACCACGGCACCGCAGCTGTTGTTGTGCGCGGCCATGGCGGCCCGATGCGGCATGGATGAGGAAGAGGCCTTGGCGGCCATCACCATCAACGCCGCCTGCATCGCCGGGGTGGACCACCGCATGGGGTCCATCACCCAGGGTAAGGATGCGGATTTGGTGGTGCTGGATGGCCATCCCCTGGACTGGCGCAGCAGAGTGACCCATGTGTTTATTGACGGACAAGAGGTGTGAGATGATGAAAGAGATTAGAAGCGAGCAAGTGTCCAAGCTGGTTCGGGAACTGTGCATCCAGGCCAATACCGTGTTGCCTCAGGATTTGCGCCACGCCATTTGCCAGGCATGCCAGGTGGAGGCATCTCCAGTGGGACAGGCCATTTTGGGTGACCTGCAGGAGAATTTTGAGTTTGCCCAAGAGAAGGGGCTGCCCATCTGCCAGGACACCGGCATGGCGGTGGTATTTGTGGACTGGGGCCAGGACTGTCATCTGGTGGATGGCAGCCTGGAAGAGGCTATCAACCAAGGCGTGGCGGAGGGCTATGTTCAGGGGCATCTGCGTCTGTCTGTGGTGGGTGACCCCTTGCGCCGGGTGAACACCCAGAACAACACCCCCGCCATTGTCCATCTGCAAATGGTGCCTGGTGACACGGTTACTGTCACTGTGGCTCCCAAGGGCTTTGGCAGCGAGAATATGACTCGCATGAAGATGTTCAATCCTTCTGTGACCCAACAGCAGGTGGAGGACTTCATTGTGGAGGCGGTTTCTCTGGCTGGCTCCAATCCCTGTCCTCCCGTGGTGGTGGGGGTTGGCCTGGGCGGTACCTCAGAGAAGGCCGCCATTTTGGCCAAGCGGGCACTGCTGCGCCCCGCAGATGCATGGAATCAGGACCCCTTCTACCGGGAGATGGAGCAGCGGCTGCTGGAGCGCATCAACGCTCTGGGCATCGGCCCCCAGGGCATGGGGGGAACCACCACCGCCCTGACTGTGGCCATCGAGCCCTTCGGTACTCACATTGCAGGAATGCCTTGCGTGGTGAACTTGGGCTGCCACGTCACCCGCCATGCCTGTGGCACACTGTAACGAGAAAAAGAAATTGTGAATTTTTCATAAAGGTATAGCGTGTACAAAGGAAATGTGTTATACTCTTTAACAAGGAGAGAACCTCCCAATGATACGCCCTCCTGGTGGGGGGCGAAAGGAGCTGAGCACATGAAGTTTACCTTTACGGAAAAGAAGGTCCATCTGCCCAAGGCTCTGCACAACTACGCAGAGAAAAAGGTGGGAAAGCTGGAGCGTTACTTCAAGACGGACAGTGAGGCCAATCTGGTCTTCTCTGTGGAGAAGGACCGGAATAAGGTAGAGCTGACCATCCGCTCCGGGGCCACGATTTTGCGTGTGGCGGAGAGTACCTCTGATATGTTTGCATCGGTGGATGCCGCCGTCACGTCCATGGAGCGTCAGCTGCGCAAGCACAAGACTCGCTTGGAGAAGCGTCTGCGCCAGGATGCCTTTACCCGGGTAGTACCTCAGGAAGAGCAGTCCTCCTTTGTCCCTGAGGTGGTGGAGGAGAGCAAGTTTGAGGTGGTTCGCACCAAGAAATTCCCCATCAAGCCCATGACGGTGGACGAGGCCATCTTGCAGATGGATTTGTTGGGCCATACATTCTTTGCCTTTAAGAACGAAGACACTGGGGCATTTGCGGTGGTATATCAGCGCAACGACGGTGGATATGGCCTGATCGAGGATGAGGGCTAAACACCATAAGATGAAACAACCGGCTGCGGAGATTTCTCCGCAGCCGGTTTTAGGTTCTCACGGGTGAAGTTGTGCCAGAAGGCCATGGCAGCCGTCCCATACGTCCCGCCAAGTGGCCTCAAAGTTTCCTGTGTACCAGGGGTCTGCTACCTCTCCGGGACGGTCTGTGTAGTCCAGAAGCATATGGATTTTATCCTGGGGGTCTCCGCCACACATCCGGTGCATATTGCGGATGTTGGCCTCATCCATGCCGATGAGCAGGTCATAGGCGGCGTAATCGTCCTTGCGCAACTGGCGAGCGGCGTGTCCAGCGCAGGAAATTCCATGGTTGGCTAGGGTGCGTGCGGCAGGGGGATAGACGGGATTTCCAATCTCCTCGGTACTGGTGGCCGCCGATGCCACATGAATGACCTGCTTGAGTCCGGCTTCTTTGACCAGATGTTTCATGACAAATTCGGCCATGGGGCTGCGGCAGATGTTGCCGTGGCATACAAAGAGTAGTCGTATCATAATAATCATATCTCCTTCAAAATTTGGTATACAATTCTACTGGAACACACAGGTGAATTAGGAGGCGGGTGAGTTCTCATATAAACATTTTTGGGATAAAAATTCTTCCAGATCTTCCATTTGAATGGAAATTTGTTCGTCACGTTTATTATACTTATCGCGAAAAACAAATTCTATGTTACCTTTGGAGTTCAGGAGAACATCTATAAGGCCGTGCATGAGAGAATTTCTCATGCGCTCAACAATGTAGTTCTGGAGCAAACAATCTGACTGGGCGTTCTCTCTGTCGCGATATCGCGTCCAATTCTCCATTTGATATTTAAACTTAGATACATCAAGAGCTTGATAGTTCAGTTTTATATAGTCATCATCCTCGGTTCTTAATATGAAATTCATGGTATACAAATAAATAAATCCAAGTTTGAAAGAGAGCGTTGAATTATGATCCTCTTGTAATTCGTAAATGGCTTGCTCGAGCCATTTTTTGTATTCCTGACATTCGTGTGGATCGACATTCGTGCTGTCAGATTTGGTGCAATATTGGTAAAGAACGTCATTAAGTTGACCGATGTGCACCAAAAAATTCGATAATTCTCCTTGAAAATCAAGAAATGTTTTTAGGCCATAGATGTATTCAAGTTTTGTTGTCAAATGCATGTTCTTAGCCAGTTTTTTATAATGACGGATTTTGATAAGACTATTTAGTTTGGATTCTTTGATGGTGATTTTATCATGGTTTTCTTGTAAAAATCCCAATAACTTTCTGCCGTCCGGCCATATTTGAGCTAGTTCGCGTGTGACTGTGCAGGAGTAGCCATCATATGGCATTGCAGCAGATATTTTAGGGGTAATTTCGTAAAAATAGTAGCTCCAAAGACTTTTTCTTCCTGATTGAAAGGAATATTTTGAAAAAAAGGTGGTCTTAAACAAGAGCCCTGAGCTGTAATTATTAAAAAAACCGTAGACCAATTCGTGGAGGAGGGGCTCCAAAACAATTCCAAAATCCTTACTGATTCCATGATCTCTGTTGTATAGCATGAAGAAAACGATGGTTCCATTTTCTTGTGCCGAAAAATGACCATATTGCATATGTGCCAGTGCGTTTCGTATGGTCATAATTTGATCCCACGGTTTCTTTTTTTCATTCGCTAAAGAATAATATATGCATGTATCGGAAATATCACAGGTGAATGGATCCTGCTTGATAAACTCTAAATAATCTCTTAGACGTATGTCTTGAGAAGCTTTTATTAGAAACTCTTTGAAACTATATCCGTTTCTATAATAAGTATTTAGTTTTTCTCTATTTAATAACAATAAACAACTATCGATAAATACTCGAAATTTTCCATAATCAAGGCCATGGTGCGTAATGATTTCTTCTGTTCTAAATTTCTCAATGACTGAATCGATGTTTATTCCAGTCGAGTATAGCTTCTGATACTGGTCAATCAAGTCTAGATTGTTATTTAGATAATTCGACACAGGCATAGATTACCTCTTTCCAACGACATAACTTTGTTTTACATCTGAGAACTTCTCAAAATTCGCAAATTTGTTATGAATAATATGTGCCTGGTCATGTTTTTCATAAAAACATGACCAGATGGTGGACAGATTCATATGACTGAAGCAATTATAACACACAGAAGTGTATCTCGTATATATATAGTCGTTGAAATTCCGTAAGGATTATGCTAAGCTGGGAGCATTAGACTTCGCACAACAGGAAAGAAGGTAACACATGAAGTGGCTTTATCGAATTGTCTGTGCCATACTGGTGGTTGTAATGCTGGTGTCGGGTTATCAGATTTGGAACATCATGGCGGAATACAAGGCGGGAGAGGACGCCTATGAGGAGATGGAGCAGTTTATTGATATCCCTGCTCAAGTACCCACTACCGTCAATCCTGAGGGAGATAAAGAGTTAGAATCTCAATTCCCTGTGGTAGATTTTCAGTCCCTCAAGCAGATCAATGAAGATGTGGTGGCGTGGCTTTACATTCCAAACACCCACGTCAACTACCCGGTGGTACAGGGCAGTGACAACAGTTACTACCTCAATCGGCTGTTCACCAAGGAGTGGAACAGTGCAGGCTCCATTTTCGTAGACTATCGCAATGAAGCTGATTTTACCGATCTCCACACGATCATCTACGGGCATCAGATGAACAACCAAACCATGTTCAATGATTTGAAGCTGTACGAGGACCAGAGCTTCTACGACCAGCAGCCGGTGGGATATCTGTTGACTCCGGAAGGTACATATCTGATCGAATTTTTCTCTGGTTATGTCAGCAGCGTGGACACCAACGCCTGGGATTTGAATTTTACAGAGGACAGCTTTGTAACTTGGTTGCAGGACATCAAGAGCCGCTCTGCCTTCACCAGCCAGGTGGAGCCTCAGGCGGTGGACAAGGTTGTGACCCTGTCCACCTGTAGCTCGGCCTTTGCCAACGCCAGATTCGTGCTCCACGGTGTATTGCGTCCGGCGGAAATTGGATGATAAGATAAACGCCCCGTTGCTACTGCAACGGGGCGTTTTGCGTGGAAATGGAACTTAATGCTTGGTGTCCTCAAAGACCGTCTGTCCGCCCACATAGGTGGAATATACAGAGATGGAACTCAGTTGATCGGGAGCGACTTGGAAGGGGTTGGCGTTGAGTATCACGAAGTCGGCCAGCATACCCGGTTTCAGCTGGCCCTTGATGTGCTCTTCAAAGCTGGCATGGGCGCCCTGCTGGGTGTAGCTGTCCAGTGCCTCCTGCACCGTAAAGGCCTCGTGGGGAAGGTAGGGGCCTGCACTTCCGTCCAGGGTGGTGCGGGTGACGGCGCACTGGATGCCAGCCATTACCCGGGGCAGCTCCACGGGGCAGTCACTGCCGTTGGACACGCACACGCCTTTCTCCATGAGAGTTTTCCAGCTGTAGCTGGTCAGAGCCAGTTCATGCCCCACCCGCTGTTCTACCATGTGGTTGTCGTAGTCCAGGAAGATGCTCTGGCAATACACGTGCAGATTCATCTGGGCAATGCGCTTCAGCTGGTCGTTTCGGCTGATCTGGCAGTGTACTACGCCGTGGCGGTGATCGCTGCGGGGATGGGCAGACAAGGCTTTATCATAGGCGTTCAACACCCGATCCAGGCAGGCATCACCGATGGCATGGATGGCAACTTGCATTTGATGGGTGTGTGCATACTCCACCAGGGCATCCATATCCTCCTGAGAGAACACGGCCAGACCTTGTGTGCTGGGATCATCGGCGTAGGGGCGGCTAAGGAACGCGGTGCGCGCGCCCAATGCACCGTCACCTAAGAGCTTCAGAGGGCCGAGCTTAAAATAGGTGGAACCCACACCGGTGTGATTGCCTTGCTCCACAAATTCTTGCAGGTCTGGAACAGTGGTGAAGTTGCACTGTTCGTATACCCGCACCGATAACTCCCCGCTGGTCTCCAGTTCCTGATAAGCCTGGTTGACTACCTGCCAGGGGATTTGACGGAACAGGCAGTAGTCGTCGCTTTGGACGCTGGTGACACCCTGGGCATTGAGGGCTCGGCACGCAGAGCGAATCAGTTCTTTCAGGTGTTCTTTGTCCGGCACAGGGATGGCGTCATAGACCATATCCATGGCGTTGTCAAAAAACAGGCCGTTGGGCATCCCTTGCTGGTCTACACCGATCTGTCCGCCGTAGGGCTGCTGGGGATTTTTACCCACGCCAAGAACCTCCAGACCCTTGGAGTTGATTACCAGGCAGTGACCACAGGCCCGTACCGCGCAGATGGGAACTTGGGTGGAAACTTGGTCTAAATCTTCCCGGGTAGGCATGCGGGAGACATCGGTGAAGTAGTCGTGGTTCCAGCCGCGGCCAAATAGCCAACCGCCCGAGGCAATGGGATGGGTGCTCAAATGCTCACCCAGACAGTCCAGCATATCCGACAGACTGTGGGTGCGTGGAGCCAGCTGAGCGGCGTGGAGCATGTTGCCATAGCCCAGCAGGTGCATGTGGCTGTCATTGAAGCCTGCACAGACGAAGCGGCCCTGTAAATCCACTTCGGCATCCCGGGGGGAGAGCAGAGAACGGGCCTGGGCTTCACTACCCACATAACAGAGAGTGTCCCCATCCACCACGAATGCATCCACCAGAGGCAGACAGCCGGGATATACTTGACCGTTGAAGTATAAGGTTTTCATAGAAAAATCCTCCAGTTTACATAAAACGCACGCATTGGGGCCCGGCATAGCCGGACCCCAATGGGATGTCAGGTCTTGTCTTCGTAGAACAGCGGCATGTTGGGGTCTACCGTACCCTTGCCCAGGTATCGGGCTTTGTAGTCGGCTAATAGTTTGAGATAGGGCTTGGACAGCAGCAAAATGACCGCTACGTTGATAAAGGTGGGAATGGCGGAGGTGATGTCCACCACCACCCAGATAAAGCCCTGATTGTTGGTCTTAACCAGATAGATGGTCCATAGCAGACCGGGCAGAGCACGCACGGCGTAGAAAAGCTTCATGACGACCTTTTTTACCGGACCTTCCCGCTTGTACAGATGCTCCAGGATGGCCAGATAGTAGGTAAACCAGCCTCCGGAGGTGGTAACGGTAAAGATAACCATAATCACCGCCAGAAGCAGGCTTCCCGCGGTGCCAAAGCCGCTGGAGAAGGCGCTCAGGGCCAGGGTACCGCCGTCGGTGCCGTCCACCCAGTGGCCGCTGAGAATGACAGACAAAGCGGTGATGGTACACACCACAAAGGTGTCAAAAAATACCTCGAAGGAGCCCCACAGGCCCTGCTCCACCGGGTGTCGGGTCTTTGCAGATGCGTGGATCATGGGAGAGGTACCCCAACCAGCCTCGTTGGAGTACACAGCGCGGGCCACGCCCACCCGTACGATCTGGCTCACAGCAGCACCGGCAAAACCGCCCACAGCAGCGGTGCCGGTAAAGGCACTGGTGAAGATGGAGGCCAGAGCGGTAGGCACGCGGCCAGCGTTGACTACGATCATGGCAATGCCCATGAGAATGTACAGCACGCTCATGAAGGGGACCAGCTTGCTGAATACGGAACCGATGTGCTTGGTGCCACCGCTGGTGATCACGTAGGTGATGACGCACAGCACAAGACCCACCAGAATTTCACCTTCCACCACAAAGTTGCCAATGTGGATGGGGGAGAGGTGGAAGGCGCCGGACACCACCTGAGCGGCAGTGAGGTTGGAGGAGGTGACAAAGAAGGTGGTAAAAATACCTGCGCCAAAGATGATGGCGGGAATCAGCCACAGCTTACCCCAGCCACGCTCCTCACCCAGGCCCCGCTCCATGTAGTAAGTGGGGCCGCCGTAGGGATCGCCCTTTTCGTTGGTACGGCGATAGTAGCAGCCCAGAGTGACCTCCACCTGCTTCAAAATCATGCCCAGGCATGCGGTGAGCCACATCCAGAACACAGCGCCGGGACCACCGGCGGCCACGGCAGTGGCCACGCCGGCGATGTTGCCGAAACCCACGGTGCCGCCAATGGCGGTGGAGATGGCCTCAAAGGGGGTAACGATGCCCTTTTCGTGGGTGTCGTTCATCTTTTCCTTGTTGAACAGCTGCCCGCCGGTCTGTTTGAGAATGTACCCAAAATAACGGAACTGAAAGAAGTGGGAACGAATGGTGAAGTACAGCCCTGTGGCTACCATCAAGACAATGAGGGGGAGGCCCCACAGCATGCCGGATAGCCAGCTTAGAAAATCGATCATTGTTTTTTTGTCCTCTCTTTCTCTCCTGGAAGCGACAATAAAAGGAGCAACTGATGAGATCACCAGTTGCTCCACAAATTGCATTTCAATTATGAAACAATAGCGCCATCACCAAAGGTTCTTTGGTAAGAGTGTGCAACCTATTAGCCTGCACCCCAACCCATACCCTGCGGAAAGAGTATGGATTTCGGCGAATGTCCCTTTCTTCACCCGTCATAAGTCTCCGTGACCTCGAAGTGAATACTCCTGAAATTCGCGCCTCTATTGTCGAATCCATCTTTGATTGTCTGGAGTATATTACCCTGTCAGGAGGGATTTGTCAAGATGTTTGAGATATTTTGTTATATGGTGAGCCCATAGGCCTCACAAAGCATGGTAACCGTCAAAACGATGAGCAGATAGTCAATGTCATAGGCTCCCATGAGTTGGAATCCCTCTTGGGCATATAGCTCCTGGAGGTGATGGACAAAAGCCACGTCAAAGATTCCGTGTTTTTTCAGAAGGGCAGTGTCCAGAAAATCTCCACCCAGGTGAGGGCACTTCACCATGGCAGACATACCGGGTGCCTGGAAAGGAAACTTCTTGCGATTGAGAATTTCATCGGGGACAATGCCTTTTCCTGCTTGTTTCAGAATATATTTCTCGTCGGTGCCATTGAGCTTGTAGTGGTCCGGAATGGTGGTGACAAAGTTTATAAGCTCCATGTCCAGGAAGGGGTGACGGCCCTCCACGGAGTGGGCGGCGAACATCCGGTCTCCGTGCTCCCCCAGAAGGTGGTCGGACAGGCGCAGCTTGTAGTCGATGTAAGATCTCCGCCGGGCGTCGGTGAGGCCTTTGACCCGCTCCAGGTTAATAGGGCTCTGGGCCAGGGCGGAGAAGGTATTCCACTCTCTGCATACATCCGGGTGGTACAGCTGGGCATGGATGGTACGAATCTGAGGGTGGTTGCGCTCAAACCGAAAGTAGGGGTCCCCCCACAGTTGTTGGTTACACTGGCATTCCTCTGGGGTCATCTTGTCCTTCTGCATATGGCGGAATTGGTCCACCATATAGCCTACATACCCACAGAAGAATTCATCGGAACCCTGTCCGGTGAGCACCGCCTTGGCGGGGGAGCGACGCACCAAATCAGAGAGGAGGAAAGCGGCTACGTCATAGCTCTCCTTCACCGCTGACTCGGCCTGATAGACCACTTGATACAGGTGATCCCAGATTTCCACTTCGGTGACTTTGGTGACGTAGTGGGTGGAGCCCACGCACTTGCGCACCATAGCTTGGAACCGGTTCTCGTCCAGCTCTCCCGAGCCAATTTCCGCAGAGAAGGAGTAGGAACTGTCTAACATGTATTTACCGATGTAGCAGGCCACCATAGAGCTATCCAATCCGCCGGAGATGTAAAAGTCAATGGGAACATCGGCCAAGAGACGCCGGGAGATGGCCTGCTTCAGCAGCTCACGCAGGCGCTCCACATAGTATGCCTCGCCTTTGTCCTCCCACCCGATATAAATCCACATTGGCAATCCCAGCTCTGGTGAGGAGAATTTTCGAGGCGGCGAAGTAGTTGAAGCAGTCCCCCTTCCCCTGGGTGAGCCCTATATAGGCCGCTGAGATCCAGCTGGATTTATCCGAAGAATTCACGTAGCGCATGTGCGAACGGATGTAGTTGTAGATGGCCCGGGCTTTTTGCTGTTTGCTCATGCCTCCGTTGATGATTTGAGTGAGGATTTGGTCTGCCAAGGCATTGAGCTTTTCACTGGCGGAGGGGGCGTTGCTCCCGTTGGCATGGGCTCCAGGTTTCTTGGTTTGAGAGGGAGGCGGAGCAGAGGGAGAGACAGAAGGAGACGGATCAGACTGGGCTTCTTCTACTACTACTGTAACTGTGATGGTGACTTTGGCCACATTGCCGCTGTTGTCCACAGCGGAGTAGGTGAGGGGATAGCTTCCTGGGGTGGAAAGATCCACCTGGCTGCCGTCAATGGTCAGTTGAGGTGTTTCGCCGCTGTCGTCGGTGACGGTAATCCCATGACGGTAGGAGATAGTGCCGTTGACTACCACTTCCAGGTCTTTAGCCCCAAAAATTATGGGGGGTTCTTGGTCAAAAGTGGGGGTTGGAGCAGGAGCTTCCTCCGAAGAACAGCCAGTGAGCAAGGCCAGGAGAAGAAGGAGAAAGAAGCCTCCCATGAAGAGAACGTCTCTGCGTTTGGGACGGGAATGTTCTGGTTTTCGGGTGTGAATCTCCATGGTTGTCTGCCTCCTTTTTCGTGTGATATTGTCCTTTCACTTACAAGAATACCAAAGACCGTCGCATCCACAAGCAATAAGTTGTAAACAATGCCCACACGAAGATGTAAATTCTGTTGCAGGCATGGAAAATAGGTAGAAAAAAGCCTGGATCGCACAGGCAATCCAGGCAAAAAACGGGATGAGATTCAATGGAGCATTTGAATGTCGTCGTTGGCGTGGGCATCCAGCTGTTCCTCGGATTGTGGGGTGTCATCCTCGTAGATCTCGAACAGATCTTCATCTTGCAGCACGGGACGGCGATGCCGGTACAAAGAGGTGATGACAGGGTAGAGTACCAGGGCCACCAACCCGCCGGAAAAGCCGTTGTTGTACAGGTTCATGCCTTCCAGAGGCAATCCCGCTTGGAGCACCACAGCAGAGTGAATGAGCCCTGCTAAAATCCCGAAAGGCCAGCCAAAAAATCCGGCAAAAGGGGCTAGGGTGGTGCCAAATAGGGCGGCCAGTTGCAGCGCCTCATTGTTGGTGGCCACGTGGAGAAAGGTGCTGCCCAGCAGTACGCCCAGCATCACCGAGGTAATGTTGCGCAGGTGTTTGCCATAGGCGGAAAAGCCCATGATGGTGAAAATAGCGCCGATGGTGGGGCCATTGAGATCGCCGCCGGTGACCAAGATGTACCCTGTGGCTACCAGGCCGTTGATCCCCATGTTCACCAGCACCGGCCCGTGTCCAAACACACGCAAGTAATCGCTGGGGGCGCGGCCAGATGTGTGTAACAGTTTCCGGTATTGGTTCAGAACTTCGCGGGGGTGAGGGAACAGCCCGCATAAGATGCAGCCCAGGCATATCACGAGGAGCATCAAGCCAAGATCCAGATTGTTGCCAGTGGACCAGAGCAGACGACTGGCAGGGGAAAGCCCTAAGGCCTTGAACACTGGGACAAACATCATAGCTACCAGCCCGCAGGCAAAGCCCAGGCTGTACAAATTCATGCCATTTTGAATACGAAATGCGTATTCAGAGACGGGTGGAATGAGAAATCCAATGAGAATCCCTACCAGAAGACCCACCCAGGGGGATGTGGCGCTGGATAAGAAACTCACCATGGGGGCCAGAGAGGTGGCCAACATGGACACGTTGACGTATTTGGAAAGAGGCTCCCGTCTGGCTGTGGCATACAGAGCGGTGCCGGCCATGATGGGCCAGATGTTGAGGATGTTCTTTCCAAAGAGGGAGAAGCCAGCCATCAGCCCCAAGGTGACCAGGGTGGAACCGTTGGGGGTCTCTCCCACCAGGTAGAGAATGGCCACAGAGATGAGTGTGACCAGACCGGCATTGACAAAGGCTGAGCCAATGCCGGAAAGGTAAATGTAATCGGTGATGAGCACATCTTCATGAATGAGCAAGGTGTAAAGACCTTGAATCAAACCAGGAAAATCAGTGTGCACCAAACCGTAGAGAATCAGGAACAGCCCAAAGGCAGCGGCTGCAGGGAGCAGCGCGGCATTTCTTCGAGCCACGTGGTGTATGTGCATGGGAATGAGGTTCTCCTTCCGTGATGGACTGGGTGTTACCGGTCCCACTTGTCGATGAGGGCCCGGATTTGGTCGGCAAACTTACCCAAATCCTTGTTGGAACCGCCCTTGTTGTGGGCAATGACCTCCATCAGATGCTTGCCCACATTCTCCAAACGACGGTAGGCGGGGGAGGCGGGGGCAGGCAGAGCAGTGGGTGTCTTCCGCTCCAGAATGACGCCGGGGGCCAGCATACGGTTTTGCAGCAGGTCGTAGACCTCCTCGTAATTGGGAGAGTGGGCCTGGAAGCCCAAGTCCCGCAGGGTTTGGGCGTAGGCCTCGGTGACGCTGCGCTCGCCGTGAACCACAAAGACATGCTGGGGCTTGGGAGAGTAGGCCTGCATCCAGGCAATGAGTCCGTTTTTATCTGCGTGGGAGCTGAGGCCGGGGAAGTTGACGATGCGAGCCCGCACCGAGATCTCCTCCCCGAAGAGCTTGACATGGGTTACGCCATCCAGCAGCCGTCGGCCCAGGCTGCCCTCAGCCTGGAAGCCCACAAAGACCACGGCGCATTCCTCCCGCCACAGGTTGTGCTTGAGGTGGTGACGGATGCGTCCGGCATCGCACATACCCGAGGCAGAGATGATGACTTTGGGGTTGGGGTCAGAGTTCAGGGCCATGGACTCCTGGGTGGATTCGGTGATGTTCAGGCCGGGGAACTGGAACAGCGCTCCGCCTTTCAGCGCTTCAATGGCCTCCTCGTCCAGATAGCCATGGAGATCACCGGAGAAGATCCGGGTGGCGGCCCCTGCCAGGGGGGAGTCCACGTACACTTGAAAATCAGGGACGCTGCGCACCATACCTTGCTCTTTCATCTCGCGCATGAAGTACAGCAATTCTTGGGTGCGGCCTACGGCAAAGGAGGGGATGACTACGTTGCCGCCCTTGGAAAGGGTCTCGTCGATGAGAGCGGCCAAATCGCCGGTGTAGTCCGGGTCCACATCCATGTCGTGGAGGCGGTCGCCATAGGTACTCTCTGTGACCACATAGTCCGCTTCCGTGATGAATTGAGGGTCCCGGATGATGGGCTGTTCCCGGTTTCCGATGTCGCCCGAAAACACGATTTTCTTGGTTTCTCCGTTTTCCGTCAGCCACAACTCTGCACTGGCCGAGCCCAGCAGATGCCCGGCATCGGTAAAGCGCAGGCGGATGGAATCGCTGATCTGCAACTCCTGGCCATATTCACATACCACCAGGTGGCGCAATGTGCGCTCCACATCCGCCAGCGTATACAGAGGTTCCACCGGGGGACGCCCGGCCCGCTGGCCCTTTTGGTTTTCCCATTTGGCGTCGCTCTCCTGAATGTGGGCGGAGTCCCGCAGCATGATATCCAGCAGTTGAGCGGTCATACGGGTGCAATAGATGTTTCCGCCAAAACCCTGTTTGATGAGCAGGGGAATGCGGCCCGAGTGGTCGATGTGGGCGTGGGTGACAATGACGTCTTGGATGTAACCGGGCATAAAGTCCAGCTGGGTGTTGTCAATCTCATCCCGGCCTTGTTGCAAACCGCAGTCAATGAGCACCTTGTGTCCGTTGCATTCCACACAGTGGCAGCTTCCGGTAACGGCTTTGGCTGCGCCGAAAAATGTAAGCTTCATCCAGGGCACCTCCTATGCAAATCTTCTAAGCCCATTGTACTGTATGTGGCTGGATTTGTAAAGAAGCACCTAAAGGGCAGGGGTGGGGCGCAAAAAGAGGATGCAGGGTGAACCCTGCATCCTCTTAAAAAAGGGGCTGAATTACTTAGCCAGCTGCTTGGCGATCTCCTCAGCGAAGTTCTCCTGCTTCTTCTCGATGCCCTCGCCCTTCTCGAAACGAACAGCGTCACGGAAGGTGACGGTGCCGCCCAGAGCCTTGGCAGCGGAAGCGATATACTTCTCCACGGTCATGTCGCCGTCCTTGACGAACTCCTGCTGGAGCAGGCAGTTCTCGGAGTAGAACTTGTTGAGCTTGCCGTCCACGATCTTCTCCTTGACCTGGTCGGGCTTGTTGGCCATCTTGGGATCGTTGGCCATCTGCACCAGCATGATCTTCTTCTCCTCAGCCAGCACGTCCTCGGTGACCTGGCTCTTGTCCCAGAAGCGGGGGTTCAGAGCGGCGATCTGCATGGCAACGTCCTTGCCGATCTCGGTGGCGTCGATATCGCCCTCCACGTTCAGGGAGACCAGCACACCGATCTTGCCGCCAGCGTGGATGTAGGGCACACAGAAGCCCTCAGCAAAGCGAGCGAAGCGGCGGACCTTGATGTTCTCGCCGATGACCAGAACCATCTCCTGCTGCTGCTCCTGCACGGTCAGGTCGGTGCCGTCGTACTTGCAAGCCATCAGAGCGTCCAGGTCGGCAGGGTTGCAGGCGGCCACAGTGGCGGCCACGCCCTTGACGAAGTTGACGAACTTCTCGTTCTTGCCCACGAAGTCGGTCTCAGCGTTGACCTCGACCACAACACCCACGCCGTCGATGACAGCAGCGTAAGCCATACCCTCAGCGGCAATACGGCCAGCCTTCTTGGCGGAAGCAGCCAGGCCCTTCTCACGCAGGATCTCGATGGCCTTGTCCATATCGCCCTCAGCCTCGGTGAGAGCCTTCTTGCAGTCCATCATGCCTACGCCGGTCATTTCACGCAGCTTCTGTACGTCCTTAGCGGTAATAGCCATATTATATTCCCTCCAAAATTGTAAATAAAAGAATTGGCGCCCGCCCGACGGGACGGGCGCCAACAGATCACTGATTACTCAGCAGCGGGAGCCTCAACAGCCTCAGCGGGAGCAGCGTCCACGCCCTGGCGACCCTCCTGCACGGCGTTGGCCATGACAGAGGAGATGAGCTTGATGGCGCGGATAGCGTCATCGTTGCCGGGAATCACATAGTCGATCTCGTCGGGATCGCAGTTGGTGTCCACGATAGCCACGATGGGGATGTTCAGCTTGCGGGCCTCGTTGATGGCGTTGCGCTCCTTGCGGGGGTCAACCACGAACAGAGCACCGGGGAGCTTCTTCATCTCCACGACGCCGCCCAGGTACTTCTCCAGCTTCTCAATCTCGCCCAGCAGCTTCATAACTTCCTTCTTGGGGAGCATGTCGAAGGTGCCGTCTTCCTGCATCTTCTTGAGCTGATTCAGACGATCCACGCGGGTACGCATGGTCTTGAAGTTGGTCATCATACCGCCCAGCCAACGAGCGTTGACGTAGTACATACCGCAGCGGGAAGCCTCTTCCTTGATGGCCTCCTGAGCCTGCTTCTTGGTGCCCACGAAGAGCAGAGACTGGCCGTTGGCGGCGATGTCACGCACGAAGGAGTAAGCCTCCTCCAGCTTCTTCACGGTCTTCTGCAGGTCAATGATATAGATACCATTGCGCTCGGTGTAAATGTAGGTGGCCATCTTGGGGTTCCACCGACGGGTCTGGTGGCCGAAGTGAACGCCGGCCTCCAGCAGCTGCTTCATAGATACGACTGCCATTGATTTGTTCCTCCTAAATTTTAGTTACTACCTCCGAGAGCCTCATCTCTTGCGCCAACCTTCCGAGGAAAGCACACGACGAAAAATCCGCCCTCGTGCGGAATGCCCTGAAATTCTATCATAGAAACCGGGGATATGCAAGAGTTTTTTAAAAGAAATTCCTGCGAATTTCACGATTCTTGGGAGCCAGCGGCAGGGGAAAGGGGGGCGCGCCGCTGTTGGCCATCCACCAGAATTAGATCTTCACCAAAGCGGGTGATGGAGGTCCAGGGGAAAATGGTGTCCGGCTCCCGGCCCAGAAGGCCAAACCAGCGGGGTTTCCCCCGGATGACAATGCTTTCAATGGTGCCCGCCTGGGGATCCAGTTCCACATCCGCTATGTAACCATATCGGGTCCCATCGGTAATGTCAATGACTTCTTTGTACTGTAACTCGGAAATGCTGCAAACCATCACGTACCCTCCCAAAGTTTTGATTTATATAATGTATCCTGTTGTGGCGTCGGGTATACCGGAGAAAAACCGGGGGATTTGGGAAAAAATTAATTTTCCCACTAGGCAAGAAGCGGATTCTGTATTAGAATAGAACCGATCATAAAATTCGGAGGTATCACCCATGAGTGAATGGAAGTATAAGCGCGTGCTGCTGAAGGTCAGCGGCGAGGCTCTGGCCGGGGAAGCAGGCCGTGGCTTGGACTTTGAGGTCATTGATCAGGTGTGTGATGTGATTGCCCGCTGCAACAAGGAAGGTATCCAGGTGGGCATCGTGGTAGGCGGCGGCAACTTCTGGCGCGGCCTGAAGGATGGCAAGGGTATGCGGGAGCGCACCCGTGCCGACCACATGGGTATGCTGGCCACCACTATTAATTGTCTGGCCCTGGCTGATATCCTGGAGCAGAAGGGCGTGGACGTACGGGTGCAGACCGCCATTGAGATGCGGGCCATGGCTGAGCCCTACATCCGCTCCCGGGCCATCCGCCACCTGGAGAAGGGCCGCGTGGTGATTTTCGGCTGCGGCACTGGTAACCCCTTCTTCTCCACCGATACGGCAGCTGTGCTGCGGGCCGCTGAGATTGACGCCGATGTCATCCTGCTGGCCAAGAACGTGGACGGTGTGTATTCCGCCGATCCCCAGGTGGACCCCAACGCCGTGAAGTACGACACCATCACCTATGATGATATTTTGGCGCAGCACCTGCAGGTGATGGATTCCACTGCCACGTCCCTGTCTATGGACAACAAGATTCCTGTGATTCTCTTCGCTCTCAAGGACCCGGAGAACATTCTCCGCGTGGCCCGCGGTGAGAAGATCGGCACCATTGTGAAGGATTAAAGGAGGACTCTACCATGACTGAGTTGTGCAAGCCCTTTGACGGTAAGATGCTCAAGACCATCGAGGTGGTCAAGAGTGATTTCGCTGGCGTGCGTGCAGGCCGCGCCAATGCTGGTGTTCTGGATCGCATCCAGGTGGAATACTATGGTACTCCCACCCCCATTCAGCAGGTGGCCAGCATTTCCACCCCCGACCCCCGCACCCTGGCCATTCAGCCCTGGGACAGCTCCATTCTCAAGGAGATTGAGCGGGCCATCATGTGTTCCGATCTGGGTATCAACCCCCAGAACGACGGCCGTGTCATCCGTCTGGCTTTCCCCCAGCTCACCGAGGAGCGCCGTATGGAACTGACCAAGCAGGTGCGCAAGTACGGCGAGAGCGGCAAGGTTGCTATCCGCAACATCCGCCGGGACGCCATGGAGCACTTCAAGGATCTGAAGAAGAAGTCCGAGATCACCGAGGATCAGTACAAGGACTACGAAGAGGAGATCCAGACCATCACCGACAAGCGTTGCAAGGAGATCGACGCTCTGACGGCTGAGAAGGAAAAGGAACTCATGGCGGTGTAAGATTCACCACATGGATACACATGCGGGGCGGACCGTTTTCGCCCCGCTTGTGTTGTATTTTTGGGATGAAATGTCCATACTTTGAAATAGATTAGGATGCGTGCATATGGCGTTATTTAGTCGGAAAACGGCCCAGCCTCAGGTGGACATGAGCCGCTTGCCTCGGCATGTGGCCATTATCATGGATGGGAATGGCCGCTGGGCCAAGAAACGCGGCCTGCCTCGCAAGGCAGGACACGCCGCCGGAGCGGAGACGTTCCGCACCATTGCCACCTTCGCCAAGGAGTTGGGATTGGAGTACCTCACGGTATATGCCTTTTCCACCGAGAACTGGAAGCGGCCGGAGGACGAAGTGTCTTCCATCATGGGCCTTTTGGAGCGGTATTTGAAGGAAGCCATTGAGACCATGGCCAAGGACAAGGTGAAAATGGCCTTTTTTGGCGATCTGTCTCCCTTGAGCCCCAAGCTGAAAGAGTTGTGCCATCAGACGGAGGAAATCTCCAAAGGTTATGACGGGTGTCAGGTGAACATCTGCTTTAACTACGGAGGCCGGGCGGAGATTATCCGGGCGGCATCGGAGTTTGCCCGTCTGTGCCAGGAGGGACTGGCCAAGCCGGAGGACCTCACCGAGGATCGGTTGGGAGATCTGCTGTATTCCGCCGGCGTCCCTGACCCGGATTTGGTGATTCGTCCCAGCGGTGAGGTGCGCATTTCCAATTTCCTACTGTGGCAGTCCGCCTATTCCGAGTTCTATTTCACCGACGTACTGTGGCCGGACTTCACCAAAGAGGAACTGTTGCGGGCGTTGGCGGATTATCAGAATCGTTCTCGGCGATTTGGAGGGGTGTAAGGAATGTTGGTACGAATTGCGGTTGCAGTGGTGTTCGTCCCGCTGCTGTTGCTGGCTATGCTGCCCAGTTCACCCCTGATTTGGTCCATTGTGGTGGCAGTCATTGCCGCCGCTGCCTCCTTTGAGCTGCTGCGGGCGGCGGGGGAGAATAAAATTTCCCCCTGGATGACCGGATTTGCGGTGCTCTCCGCCGCTCTCATTCCTCTGGGATGCTGGATGGGGAAGGGAACCACCACGGTCAGCGTGTGTACCTTTGTGGTGATGGCGGTGTCCTTCTGGTGTGCCATTCGTGCTTATGATGAGGGTACAGCTCCCATTGGATTTTACCATGTGATGCTCACCCTGTTTTCTGGTGTGCTCATTCCTCTGGGACTATCCGCTTTGGTCTTGCTGAAAAAAATGACTCACGGGGAGTATTGGGTGCTCTTTGCGGTGCTTATGGCCTTCATCACCGATGCAGGCGCCTATTTTGTGGGCGTATTTTTGGGCAAACACCGGGGCATCACCAAGGTCAGCCCCAACAAGAGCCTGGAGGGCTACATTGGCGGTTTTGTCTTTGGTGTGCTCTACGCTTTGGCCTACGGCGGAATCATTCAGGCTATCAGCCAGCAGAGCGTGAACTTCCTGCCCCTGGTGCTCTCCGGTCTGGTGGGGGCTCTGGCTACCGAGCTGGGCGACCTGTCCTTTTCCTTCATCAAGCGGGAGTTTGGGGTTAAGGATTATGGCCATTTGCTCCCAGGACACGGGGGAATGCTGGATCGCTTTGACAGCATGATTTTCTGTGCGCCGGTGGTGCTTTTCATTCTCCAGGCCATGCCGGTGATGTAACCATTTTTGCCCAGATATAGAAATCGAGGGATCATATGAAACGAACCATTTCCATTTTAGGCTCCACAGGCTCCATCGGCCGCCAGACCCTGGACGTGGCTCAGGCCTGTGGCCACAAGGTGGCGGCGCTGACGGTAAACCGCAGTGTGGAGCTGGCCGAGGAGCAGGCTCGTCAGTTCCAGCCTGAGCTGGTGGTGGCGGTGGATGAAGCCGCTGCCCGGGATTTGAAGCAGCGCCTTGCCGATACCTCTATCCGTGTGGTGGGTGGTCGGGAAGGCCTGATGGAGGCGGCTACGCTGCCCCAGGCGGACACGGTGGTCACTGCTGTGGTGGGCATTGCCGGACTGGAGCCCACCTTGGCGGCCATAGATGCAGGCAAGCGCATTGCTCTGGCCAACAAAGAGACTTTGGTGTGCGCCGGTGATCTGGTGATGGCCAGGGCCGAGGAGAAGGGGGCGGAGATTGTCCCTGTGGATTCGGAGCACTCCGCCATCTTTCAGTGTCTCCAGGGCTGCAAGGACCGTGGGGAAGTCAAGCGCCTGATCATCACCGCTTCCGGTGGACCTTTCTTCGGCAAGACACGGGAGGAGCTGGAGTATGTGACCCGTGCCCAGGCGTTGCGCCACCCCAACTGGGCCATGGGCGCTAAAATTACCATTGACTCAGCAACCCTGATGAACAAGGGTCTGGAGTTTATCGAGGCCATGCGGCTTTACCGTATGCCGCCCCAGCAAATTCAGGTGGTGGTGCACCGAGAGAGCATCGTTCACTCCCTAGTGGAGTTCAACGATGGGGCCATTTTGGCCCAGCTGGGTACCGCTGATATGCGTGTGCCGATTCAGTATGCCCTGACCTGGCCGGAACGCACCCAGGGTCCGGCCACACCTTTGGATCTGCTCTCTTGCCCGCCTTTGACCTTCGCCAAGCCCGACCCGGACACCTTCCGCTGTCTGGGATTGGCATTGGAGTGCGCCCAGAAGGGTGGTACCTCCACCGCCATTTTGAATGGAGCCAATGAGGTGGCCGTGGAGCTGTTCCTTCAGGATAAAATTGGCTTCTTGGACATTGCCCGGTTGGTGGAAGGGGCGTTGGAGCGGGTGGCATCCAAGCCCGCCGATACCCTGGAAGATGTGCTGGAGGCGGACCGCGCGGCTCGACAGGCGGTCCATGACATGTTAATCTGAGGTGAACACATTTGGAGCGAATCTTTTTTATTCTCTTGGCAATTCTCATCTTTGGCGTGATGATTGCCATTCATGAGTTTGGCCACTTCATCACCGCAAAGCTGTTGGGAATCCGAGTGAATGAATTTGCCATCGGTATGGGCCCGGCTCTGTGGACCCGTACCCGTGGAGAGACCCAGTACTCCCTGCGGGCCTTCCCCATCGGCGGCTACTGCGCCATGGAAGGCGAGGATGAGGATACCGGGGATGTGCGAGCTTTCAGCATCCAGCCCGCCTGGAAGAAGATTATCGTGCTGTGTGCCGGTTCCTTCATGAACTTTCTCATGGGCCTGGTCATTGTCCTGGTGCTCTATACCGGTGTGACCCAGGTGCGCGTGCCGGTGATCACCCAGTTGGCCGATGGCTTCCAGCTGGAAGGGGAGTCCGGCCTCATGGTGGGAGATGAAATTCTCTCTGTGGATGGACACGGCATTTGGGTCTATGAAGATGTGCTCACCTTCCTTTCCCGCAACGACGGCCAGGGCATGGATCTGGTGGTGCGGCGAGACGGGGAGAAGGTGGTGCTCAAAGACCTGCCCATGGAGCGCTTCGAGTACCGGTATGAGGGTCAGGATGCCTATGGGTTTGGCCTGATCTTCGGGCAAGTGGAGTCCCTGTCCTTGTGGGGGCGTGTGAAGCTGGCTACGACCCAGACCTTTGACTTTGTACGCACCGTGTGGATGAGCCTGGGCAATCTGGTTACTGGCCGCGTGGGCGTGGACCAGATGTCCGGCGTCATCGGTGTAGTGGACGTGGTGTCTGAGGTGGGTACCCAGTCCGATTCCATCCTGGTGGGCATTCAGAATGTGTTTTATATCATGGCTCTCATTGCCGTAAACCTGGCGGTGATGAACATGCTGCCTATCCCCGCTCTGGACGGCGGGCGGGTGCTGTTTGTGGTGCTTAACGCCATTTCGTATCTGTTCTTCCGGCGGCATATTCCCCAGCGGCTGGAAGGATACATCCATGCGGTGGCCCTGGTGCTGCTACTGGTGGTGATGCTGCTCATTGCCTTCCAGGATGTGTGGAGAATTGTGGTGTAAATACTGTAAAGGAAGTGACCTTGCATGACTCGTCAAATTCATGTGGGGAACGTCGCTATCGGAGGCGGCGCCCCCGTCTCTATTCAGTCCATGACCAACACCTCCACCCATGACGTGGAGGCCACCTTGGCTCAGATTCGGGCCCTGGCGGCTGCGGGGTGTGAAATTGTCCGGGTGGCAGTGCCCGATGAGCGGGCCGCCCAGGCCATCGCTGCATTGAAGGCGGGCAGCCCCTTGCCCCTGGTGGCGGACATTCATTTTGATTACCGTCTGGCTCTCGCTGCCGTGGAGGGTGGCATTGACAAGATCCGCATCAATCCCGGCAACATCGGTTCGGAGGACCGGGTGGAAGCGGTGGCCAAGGCTTGCAAAGAGCGGGGCATCCCCATCCGCATCGGGGTCAACGGCGGCTCTTTGGAGAAGCCGCTGTTGGAGAAGTACGGCGGCCCCACCCCCGAGGCTCTGGTGGAGAGTGCCCTGGGCCATGTGGCCCTGTTGGAGAAGTATGGCTTTGAGGACATCTGCATTTCCATGAAGTCCTCGTCGGTACCCACCACCATGAGGGCCTATCAACTCATGTCCCAAAAGTATGACTTCCCTCTGCACTTGGGAGTTACTGAGGCAGGCACGGCAGACATCGGTTCCATCAAGTCTGCCGCTGGCATTGGCGGCTTGCTGGGTCTCGGCATCGGCGATACCTTCCGGGTCACCCTCACTGCCGACCCGGTGGAGGAGATTGTCCTGGCCAAGAAGATTCTCAAAGCGGTGGGCCTGCGCAAAGACGGCCCTGAGCTCATTGCCTGTCCCACCTGTGGTCGCACCCAGATTGACCTCATTCCTATGGCTCACCGGGTGGAGGAGCTTTTGAAGGGGGTGGACAAGCCCATCACCGTGGCGGTAATGGGGTGCGTGGTCAACGGCCCTGGCGAGGCGCGCCATGCAGACGTGGGAATTGCCGGCGGCAAGGGAGAGGGCGTGCTCTTCCTCCACGGAGAAATCGTGGACAAGGTCCCGGAGGACCAGCTGATTCCTCGCCTGATGGCGCTCATTGATACCCTGTGACAAGGAGTACATCGCATGTCAGACAAGCAAGTGACATTTCAACAGACCTTTGGCAAATACCCCTTTCCGGAAGGGGTATTGGCTTGTTTTGCCCAATATCCCACCCAGGTGAAGGTCAGCCGTCAGACGCGGACCATGACCCTGGATTTGGAGGGGCAGCCGGTGGGAGAGCCTATGGTGGAGCAGATGCGGCAGAGTTTGGCCCAGCTGTTTTCCCTCCATCAGGTGGCGGTGAACATCCACCCGGCAGCCGCTGCACCGGTGGCCCCGCCTGTGCCCTGCGCCCCAGTGGCAGAAGCTCCGGCTCCGGCGCAAGCCGCACCCCAGCCCGCCGCTGGAGGGGATCTGTTTGCCCAGATGGAGGCCATGCGCCGCAAGGTGCTCAGCCAGAGCACCCCAGGTGGCGGCCATGGCAAGCCCAAGGTGAAGCAGATTTATGGCAAGATCAACGGCAAGAAAAAGCCGGTGCCTCTGGGCGAGTTGCAGTTGGATATGGGCAGCGTGTTGGTGGAAGGCACCGTGTTCAACGTGGAGCACCGGGAACTTCCTCGGCGCAAGGCGTGGGTGATCTGCTTTGATATCACCGACAATACCGGCTCCATCCGGGTCAATCAGTTCTTGGAAGGGGAGGTAGCTGCCCCCATCGTCAAGTCTATCAAAAAGGGCCAACGGGTGCAGGTGCAGGGGCGGCTGAACGTCAGCCGCTTTGAAAGCGACATGATTTTGGAGCCTTATGGCATCAACGAGGTGCCCATGCCGGAGGGACGCAAAGATACCGCACAGGAGAAGCGCATTGAGCTGCATCTACATACCCGTATGTCTATGATGGATGCTCTATGTGACGGTAAAGCCATCATCAAGCGAGCCATTGAGTGGGGCCACCCGGCCATTGCCATCACCGACCACGGCGTGGTGCAGTCCTTCCCCGATGCCTATAACGCTTCGGGCCGCGGCGAGAAAATCAAGGTACTCTACGGCGTGGAGGCCTACTACCAAAACGACGTGGACGAGCGGGTGTCGGTGCACGGCCCTGGAGACATGCCTCTGGATGGGGAGTTTATTGCCTTTGACTTGGAGACCACCGGCCTGGATCCCAAAACCGATGCCATCATCGAGATTGGCGCGGTGCGCATGCGGGGCAGTGAAGTGCTGGAGCACTTCTCCACCTTTGCAGACCCCGGTCATCCTCTGAGCCCCAAGACGGTGTCTTTGACCAGTATTACCGACGAGATGGTGCGGGGCGCACCCAAGCCCCACGAGGCAGTGGCCAATTTCCTGGCTTGGGCGGGGGACACCCCTCTGGTGGCCCACAATGCGGAGTTCGACACCGGCTTTGTCCGGGAGTATTGCCGCAGGGCCAAGCGGGTGTTTGATCCTCTGTATTTTGATACCCTCATTCTGGCCCAGTATCTGTGCCCTCAGCTGAACAACCACAAGCTGGACACTGTGTCCACCCATTTGGGACTGCCGCCCTTCCATCATCATCGGGCGGACGACGATGCCGCCATCTGTGGCCAGATTTTCGCAGCCATGATTCCCATGCTGCGAGAGCTGGGTGTGGAGCGGGTGTCTCAGATCAACGGGGCCTTGGCAGGGAAGAAGCGGGGAGGCCGGGTGCGCCGCGGTGCCAACCATTTGATCCTGTTGGCCAAGAACCAGATCGGCCTGCGTAACCTGTACAAACTGGTGTCTCTGGCTCATTTGGAGCACTTCAACCGTTTCCCCATCATGCCCAAGTCCATCATCAACGAAAATCGGGAGGGCTTGATTGTCGGCTCTGCCTGTGAGGCAGGCGAGCTGTTCCGGGCTGTGGTGGACGGCAAGGACGACCGGGAATTGGAGCGCATTGCTTCCTGGTATGATTATCTGGAGATTCAGCCCCTGTCCAATAACGCCTACATGCTCCGCCCCGACAAGGAAGGGCGGCGCATCGCCCAGAGTATGGAGGACCTGCGCAACTTCAACCGGAAAATCGTAGAGTTGGGCCACAAGCTGGGCAAGCCGGTGTGTGCCACCGGTGATGTCCACTTTACCGACCCCGAGGAGGAGATTTACCGTCACATTCTCTTGGCGGCCAAGGAGTTTGACGATGCCGACAGTGAAAATCCCCTGTACTTCCGCACCACCGATGAGATGTTAAAGGAATTTGCCTATCTGGGGGAGGAGACCGCCCACGAGGTGGTCATTGATAGCCCCTCCCTGGTGGCCTCCTGGTGCGACAATGTGCGCCCCTTGCCCGACGGCCTGTTCACCCCCAAGCTGGAGAATTCCGAGGGCGAGTTGAAAGACCTGGTGTGGGGCAAGGCCCACGCCCTGTATGGCGAAAACCCGCCCCAGATCGTGGTGGACCGTATCAACGCCGAGCTGAAAGACATCATCGGCTGTCACTACGATGTCATTTACATGTCCGCCCAGAAGCTGGTGCAGAACTCTCTGGAGCACGGCTACCTGGTGGGCTCCCGTGGTTCGGTGGGCTCTTCGCTGGTGGCCTTCATGTCGGGCATCACTGAGGTAAACTCGCTGCCTGCCCACTACCGCTGCCCCAACTGCAAGCACTCCGACTTTGACTACGCCGTGGAGCACGGTTACGGCTGCGGCGCGGACATGCCGGACATGAAGTGCCCGGTGTGTGGAGCGGACTACGCCAAGGACGGCTTTAACATCCCCTTCGAGACCTTTTTGGGCTTTGGCGGTGACAAGGTCCCCGATATCGACCTAAATTTCTCGGGTGAGTACCAGGCCAACGCCCACCGCTATACCTTTGAGCTGTTCGGCAGCAACCACGTGTTCCGAGCGGGCACCATTGGCACGGTGGCGGAAAAAACCGCCATTGGATACGTGCGCAAGTATCTGGAGCAGGTGGGGCGCAGCAACGTGCCCTTTGCCGAGGTCTTGCGCCTGGCCCGTGGCTGCATGGGAGTGAAACGTACCACTGGTCAGCACCCTGGCGGCATGGTGGTTATCCCCCAGGACAAGGAGATTTACGACTTCTGTCCGGTGCAGCACCCGGCGGACGATAAGGACTCGGACATCATCACCACCCATTTCGAATATCACTCCATGGAGTCCAACCTTTTGAAGCTGGACATGCTGGGCCACGATGACCCGTCCATGATCCGAATGCTTCAAGATATTACCGGGGTGGACCCCCAGAAGATTCCTCTGGACGACCCGGATACCATGAGCTTGTTTACCACCTCGGAGAAGCTGGGCTTCACCGACGACCCCATATTGGGCCCCACGGGAGCTGTGGCCATCCCCGAGTTCGGCACCTCCTTCGTGCGCGGCATGTTGGAGGACACCACCCCCAACCAGTTTGATATTCTGGTGCGACTTTCCGGCTTCTCCCATGGCACCGACGTGTGGTTGGGTAACGCCAAGGACCTCATCACGTCCGGCACGGCTCAGGTTAACGAGGCCATCGGTTGTCGTGACGATATCATGATCTTCCTCATTTCCAAGGGCTTCAAGGACACGCGAGCCTTTAAGATCATGGAGTCGGTGCGAAAAGGCAGAGGATTGCCGGAGGGTGCCGAGGACGAGATGAAGGAGCACGGAGTGCCCCAGTGGTACATTGACTCTTGTAAGAAGATCGCCTATCTGTTCCCCAAGGCCCACGCTGTGGCCTACGTGATGATGGCCTTCCGCATCGCCTGGTACAAGGTGCACCGCCCCTTGGCCTTCTACGCGGCCTACTTCTCCATTCGAGCCAAGGCTTTTGATGAGAAGTATATGTGCCGAGGCATTGAGGTGGTCAAGCAGAAGATGAAGGAGATCCAGGCCAAGAAAAACGCCAAGGACAAGGCAGACCGCCCCTCGGCGGTGGAAGAGGATATGCTGGTGACCTTGGAAGTGTGCTACGAGTTCTACCTGCGCGGCCTCACGTTTACCCGCATGGATATCTCTCGTTCCCATGCCATCAACTTCTTGGTGGATGAGGAGCAAAACGCCCTTATCCCGCCCTTTACCTCGGTGGCTGGTCTGGGTGAAACCGTGGGCTGGGATATCATGGAGAAGCGGAAGGGAAAAACCTTCATCTCCATTGAGGAGTTCTCCCTGGCCTGTACCAAGGTGTCCAATACCCACCTACAGCAGCTGAAAGATGCAGGCGCCTTTGGTGACCTGCCGGACAGCAGCCAATTCTCGTTCTTCTAAACGCAACCAAACAGTATAGCACCCCATGCCCGTCTATCCGGGCATGGGGTGCTTTTTGTATGTACCGCTGGGGTTATGTTTGTGGTAAAATGGGAGAAGCAGCAGAGGCCACCAGATGCCGGTGGCAGTGGAAATAGGCTGCAATAAGAAAGATATCCGCCAAAATCCAGGCTGCCGGAGAGGCAAAACAAGCCGCTGTGAAGCCAAAATAGGGAACCAGGAAACTGGTCGCTCCGCGAGCCACCATTTCCAGAATCCCGGCAAAGGTGGCCAGAGGAGAAAAGCCCATGCCCTGAATGAGAAAGCGGATGATGTTTACCAGGGACAGAGGGAAGTAGAACAGGGCCCCAGTGAGCAGATACTGGCGGGCCAGAGGCAGAAGGGAGGCGCTGGCCTCATCCAAAAAGAGCATGTTCAAGGGATCTGCCAGGAAATAAAGCACCAGCAGACACACCGCTGAGTAGATAGCACCCAGCAGCACACAGGCACGCAGTCCCTGGTGGAGCCGGTTCCACTCCTGTGCCCCCACGTTCTGCCCGCCGTAGGTGGCCATGGTGGCCCCCATGGCGTCAAAGGGACAGGCAGAAAAGACAAAGACCTTGCTGGCGGCGGCTACAGCGGTGACATAGGCGGTGCCCAGACCGTTGACAGCGGACTGGATCATAATACTGCCAATGGCGGTGATGGAGTATTGCAGGCCCATGGGTAACCCCATGGTGCACATCTCAGCGGCCCGCCCCCAATTCCACCGCCAGTCACCAGGTTCCATGCGTAAGATGGGAAACCCGCGGCACATGTGAACCAGACATCCCAGTCCGGCAAACAGCTGTGCCAGGACCGTGGCAAAGGCGGCCCCAAACACATCCCAGTGAAAGGCCAGAATAAAGACTACATCCAGTACGATGTTGATCAGGGAGGCAGCTATGAGGAATATCACCGGGGTGCGGCTGTCCCCCATGGCCCGCAGCACACCTGCGCAGTAGTTATAGAGAAAATAGGCGGGCAGTCCGGCGAAAATGGTGAGGATATACTGATGAGAGCGGACGATGATGTCGCTGGGTGTGTGCATCAGCTCCAGAATATCCCAACAGAAAATGGTGGTGCCTGCGGTGAGCAACGCCCCGAATATCAGACACAGCCATGTGCCGCAAGTGACAAAACGGCGCAGCTGGGCATATTTCTTGGCGCCAAAGGTCCGGGCCACCGGAATGGCAAAACCGCTGCATATCCCGGTGCAGAATCCCACTACCAGGAAGTTGATGGAACTTGTGGCTCCCACCGATGCCAGGGCAGATCCTCCCAGGGTCTTGCCCACGATGGCGGTGTCCACCACATTATACAGCTGTTGGAACAGGTATCCAAACAGCAACGGGACCCCGAAACTGAGGATCAGGCCCATGGGCTTTCCCTTGGTCAAATCTTTGGTCATGTTGGATGCTCCTTTTTGCGTGGAAGTGAACGTTACGATTATAGTCCATGGCTGAAAAATGTCAACGGTGAATTCTAGAACATCCCCCCATTGACAAGTGGGGCGGGCTATGGTATATTTACTACACTAGCGAGCTAAAGAAAGGGTGGGAACACCATGAACATACACTTCAATACTCCGGAAGGGACCAGGGATCGGCTCTTTGCCGAGTGCCTGGAACGGCGGCAGGTGCAAAGTGCCCTGGTGGATCTGTTTCGACGCCGGGGCTATGCGGAGGTCATCACCCCTGAGGTGGAGTTTTACGACCTATTCGTCCACTCGGGAAGTCCTTTGCCCCAGGAGACCATGCTGAAGATCATTGACCGCTCCGGCAAGATCATGGTTATGCGTCCGGACACCACCACACCCATTGCCCGTCTGGCTGCCACCAAGCTGAAAACTCTGCCTCTGCCTCAGCGGCTGTACTACGATCAGACGGTGTTCCGCTCTGGAAACGCCCATGAGGGTGGCAGCAGTGAAATTGCCCAGTGTGGCGTGGAGATGCTGGGTGCCACGGGGAAGAAGGCAGACTTGGAGATCATCGCCCTGGCGGTAGATGCCCTGCGGGCCTGCGGTCTGGAAGAATTTCATATCGAGGTAGGCCACGTGGGCTTTTATCAGGACTTGGCCAGCCGCATGAACATGTCCCTGGAGGAGCAGGAGCGGATGCGCCTGCTCATTGAGGGCAAAAACTATGCGGTGCTCAATGACTTTTTGCAGCCTTATTCCAACCAACCGGATTGTGCCGCGTTATGTCGTTTGCCTTACCTGTTCGGAGGGGCAGAGGTGCTGGAAGAAGCCCGCACCTTGGCCGGTGCCTGTCCCAGTCTGGATTATTTGGAGCTGTTGTATGGGGAGCTGTGTCAGGCTGGGTACAGAGACTATGTGCGCTTTGACCTGGGGCTGGTGCATCAGATCGACTACTACACCGGTGTGGTGTTCCGGGGCTATGCCACGGGAGCGGGGGCTCCGGTGCTGTCCGGCGGCCGGTACGACAATCTGGTGGAGCTGTTCGGTAGGCGAGCGGAGGCCACTGGCTTCGCCGTGGATGTGGATGCCGTGGGGGCCTGCTTGGACGTGGATGTTCCCCGATTGCTCACCGTCATTCACTATGAAAGCGGCTGCTTGGGCCGCGCCTTGGAGGTCATGGACCGCTTGCCGGCGGGCAGTTGTGAGCTGTCTCCCTGCCGGACCTTGGCCAGCACCATGAACCTGGCCCAAGAAAAAGGGGCTCTCCAGGTGCTGTGCCTGGACGATTCCGGAGAGAGGTGGTTGGAGGTATGAGCCAGAGGTTGAGAATTGCCCTGACCAAGGGCCGTTTACAAGACAAATCCGTGGAGCTGTTTGAAACCATGGGCCTGGACTGCACCCCCATCCGGCATCCGGGGCGGCGGCTCATTCATGCCGTGCCCAACTATCCTCTGGATGCGGTGTTGGCCAAGGCGCCTGACGTCATCACTTACGTGGAGCACGGGGTGTGCGATTTGGGCATTGTGGGCAAGGACACCATCCTGGAAAAGGGGGGCGCCTTTTATGAGGTGCTGGACCTGGGCTTCGGCCGGTGCCGATTTGCCCTGGCCGTGAAAGAGGGCAGCGATTTTTATGCCACCTATAAAACCCGCCGGGTGGCCTCCAAATATCCTAACGTCACCCGGGCCTTTTTTGAGGGGAAGGGGATGGACGTGGACATCATCAAAATTGAGGGCAGCGTGGAGCTGGCTCCCATTTTGGGGCTGGCTGACGGCATCGTGGACATCGTGGAGACGGGGGCGACCCTGAAAGAGAATGGCCTTACCCCCATTGAGGACGTGGCCCAGGTGTCCGCCCGACTCATTGTGAATACCGCCAGCATGAAGCTGCACAAACAGGAAATTTTGGACTTCATCCAGCAGTGCCAGACCAACCTGTCCGGCACTTGAGGGAAAAGGGGAGAGGACATATGTTGGAACTCGTGGTGGCCGGAGAGGGCCGTGAACAAGAAAAACTGACCAGTATGCGGGCTCGAGCGGCGGAGACTGGAGCGGAGATTCAGCGCAGCGTGGCTGCCATCCTGGCCAACGTGCGGGCGCGTGGATACGAAGCGGTGGAGGAGTACTCCGTGAAGTTTGACGGCAATCCTCCCCGGGAGGTGTCCATGGAGGAGTTGGAGCAGGCAGCGAAGCGCATCGATGGACAACTGCTTGCAGCGCTCCAGCGCAGCGCTCAGCACATCCGAGTCTATCAGCAGGAACTTTTGAGTGAGGTGCAGATGGGCCTTCGCATGTGGGATAGTCCCAGCGGGGGCCAAGTGGGGCGCATTGTCCGCCCCTTGCAGCGGGTGGGTGTGTATGTCCCCGGTGGTCGGGCGGCCTATCCCAGTTCGGTACTTATGAACGTGATTCCCGCCAAGGTGGCTGGGGTGGAAGAAGTGGTGATGGTCACCCCGCCCACGGAGAACCTCAGTGATGTGGTGCTGGCGGCTGCTTGGGTAGCCGGTGTGGACCGATGCATCGCCGTGGGCGGCGCTCAGGCGGTGGCCGCTCTCACCTACGGGGCGGACTTTATCCCTCGGGTGGACAAGCTGGTGGGCCCGGGCAACGCCTTCGTGGCGGAAGCCAAGCGCATGGCCTATGGAAACCTGGACATTGACATGGTGGCGGGCCCCTCTGAGGTGCTGGTGATTGCCGATGCCACCGCAAACCCCTGCCATGTGGCAGCAGACTTGCTCAGTCAGGCCGAGCACGATCCCTTGGCCTCGGCGGTGCTGCTCACCGACAGCATGGAGCTGGCCCAGGAGGTCCAGAAGGAGATCACCCGTCAGCTGGGGTATCTCAGCCGGAGTGAGATCATGGAGCAATCCCTGCGGGACTTTGGCTGTGCCATCGTCTGCCCTGATATGGAGACCTGTGCCAAACTGGCCGACCAGGTGGCCCCGGAGCACATGGAGATCGTCACGCAAAATCCCCGTCAGGTCATGGAACTGGTGCACAACGCCGGGGCCATCTTCCTGGGCGGCAATACCCCCGAACCTTTGGGAGACTATATGGCAGGGCCGGACCACGTGCTGCCCACCAGTGGCACCGCACGATTCTTCTCCCCTTTGTCGGTGGATGCGTTTTTAAAAAAGACCAGCGTACTGGAGTATGGTCGGGAGGACCTGGAGCGGGTGAAGGATGAAATCATCACCTTGGCCCAATCCGAGCACCTCACCGCTCACGCCAACTCCATTCAAGTGCGCTTTGAGAAGGGGGACTGACCATGAGAAGCGCAGAAATCAGCCGAAAGACCAAGGAGACGGATATCTCCCTTTCTCTCTGCCTGGATGGGGGAGAGGTGTCCGTGTCCACAGGCATCGGCTTTTTTGACCACATGCTCACTGCTCTGGCTTTCTACGCCGGGTGGGGGCTGAACCTCCGGGTGGAAGGGGATCTATACGTGGATGGCCACCACACCGTGGAGGACACCGGCATTGTGTTGGGGCAGGCGTTCCGTCAGGCCCTAGGTGATAAAGTGGGCATCCGCCGCTTTGGCACTTCCTTTGTCCCTATGGATGAGGCGTTGTGCCGTACGGTGCTGGACTGCTCCAACCGTCCCTATCTGGTGTTCCAGGCAGACATGCCCCAACCTATGATCGGAGTGTATGACAGCTGCCTGACAAAGGAATTTATGCAGGCTTTCGCCGTCCACGCTGGAATCACCCTCCATCAAAAGTGTGAGTACGGGGAGAACGCCCATCACATCACCGAGGCGCTGTATAAATCCCTGGGAATGGCTTTGAAAGAAGCCGCCCAGGTGGTGGGTAGCGGCGTGACCTCCACCAAAGGGGTACTTTAGAGAAACGAGGAAGAGCTATGAGTTATACCGCCATTGTAGACTATGGGGTGGGGAATCTGAAAAGTGTCTCTAACGCCCTGACCTACATGGGTCTTGATAATCGCATCACCGGGGACCCGAAGGAGCTGGAGCGGGCAAACTCCATCTTGCTCCCCGGGGTAGGTGCATTCCCAGACGCCGCCCGTAAGCTGCGCCAGACTGGACTGGACCAGGCCATTCTCCGCCTGGGACAGGATAGACCAGTGCTGGGCATCTGCCTGGGCATGCAGCTGCTCTTCGCCCAAGGGGAAGAAGGAGAGACGTGTTCCGGTTTGGGTGTGATTCCAGGTACGGTCAAGCGCATGGAGACAGAGTATAAGTTGCCCCACATCGGCTGGAACCGCCTGTCCTTCCCCAATCCATCGCCCCTGTTCCGTGGGCTGGGAGAGGGAGCCTGGGTGTACTTTGTCCACTCCTTTTCCGGGCGGGCCGCGGATGCCAGTCAGGTGATTGCTACCACCGACTATGGTATGGATGTGGTGGCCGCCGTGCAAAAGGGCAACTTCTTCGGCACCCAGTTCCACCCGGAGAAAAGTGGAGAGGTGGGCCTGGAAATTCTAAAGAATTTTGGAGCGATGAACCCATGATTATCTTACCAGCCATTGATTTGAAGGATGGAGCCGTGGTGCGGCTCTACAAAGGCAGCTTTGATACGGTGCATCAGGTGGCCTCCGAACCGGTTTCCGTGGCCCAGGCTTTCCAAGAGGCTGGGGCCACCTGGATCCATATGGTGGACCTGGACGGGGCTCGGGACGGGGTGCGTCGCAACGGGGAACTGGTGCGCTCTGTGGCGGATTTGGGGCTCCAAGTGGAGCTGGGCGGCGGCATCCGCTCCATGGAGGATTTGGAGGCGGTGTTTGCCTTGGGGGTGACCCGGGCGGTCATCGGCTCTGCTGCCGTATCCAATCCGGAACTGGTGGCCCAGGCTATTGCTACCTATGGCGCAGATCGCATTGCTGTGGGCATTGACGCCCGGGATGGCAAGGTGAAAACCGCTGGTTGGGAAGTGGACTCCGGCCTGGACTACCTAGAGCTTGCCCGGGATATGGAGCAGACTGGAGTAAAGGTAATTATCTTTACAGATATTGAGACAGACGGGATGTTGTCCGGCCCATCCTTTGACCGACTGCAACAGCTGCAAGGTGCTGTTTCCTGTAAGCTCATTGCCTCTGGCGGCGTGTCCTGCAACCAGGATATTGTGGAGCTGGACCGCATGGGGGTATACGGGGCCATCATTGGAAAGGCCTACTATGCGGGGGCCATTGACCTGGCTCAAGCGGTAAAGGACGGTGGAACGCAATGCTAGCCAAACGCATCATTCCCTGCCTGGACGTGCGGGACGGACGGGTAGTGAAGGGAGTCAACTTCGTCAACATCCGGGATGCCGGAGACCCAGTGGAGTTGGCTCGGTACTACTCCGACCAAGGGGCGGATGAGATCGTCTTTTTGGATATTACCGCCACCAGCGATGCCCGGGACACCGTGGAGGACGTGGTGGAGCGCACCGCCAGTCAGGTATTTGTCCCCCTTACAGTGGGGGGCGGCATCCGCACGGTGGATGACTTCCGCCGCCTGCTGCGGGTAGGAGCGGACAAGATTTCCGTCAACTCTGCGGCGGTGAAGAACCCCCAGCTCATTGCCGATGCGGCTCAGTTCTTTGGTTCTCAGTGTGTGGTGCTGGCCATTGATGCCAAGCGCCGGGAAGAGGGCTGGTTTGAAGTGGTGGTGGCCGGAGGACGGATTGCCACCGGCCTGGATGCCGTGGAGTGGGCCAAGCGGGGCCAAGAACTGGGGGCAGGGGAAATTCTCCTCACCTCCATGGATGCCGATGGCACCAAGGCGGGCTTTGACTTGGAACTCACCCGGGCGGTAACCCAGGCGGTGACCATCCCTGTGATTGCTTCCGGAGGCTGCGGAGAGCTGTCCCACTTTGCCCAGGTCTTTGAAGAGACCGGATGCGATGCCGCTCTGGCTGCCAGTTTGTTTCACTTTGGGGAGCTCACCGTGCCTCAGGTGAAGGAATACCTGCGGGAGCAAAACATCCCGGTGCGGGAGAGGGGGAACGGTCATGTTTGATCTGGATTTGCTCTTTCAAAAATCAGACCTCATTCCGGTGATCATCCAGGATTCCAACACTCGCCAGGTGCTGATGCTGGGCTTTACCGACCGGGAGGCGGTGGAGAAAACCCTGGAGACCAAAACGGCCTGGTTCTGGAGCCGCAGCCGCCAAAAGCTGTGGAACAAGGGGGAGAGCAGTGGACACTTCCTCTGTGTCAACGAGATTTTTACCGACTGTGACACGGATACCCTGCTCTACCTTTGCACGCCCAAAGGACCCACTTGTCACACCGGAGCAACCAGTTGTTTTTTCCGGGAGATCACGGTATAATGAATACGAGCCAAGATATGCTTGGAAGGAGAGGATTCCCATGAACGACACGATGCAAAAGCTGTACTCGGTGGTCCTGGATCGTAAGGAACATCCTCAGGAGGGTTCTTACACCTGCTACCTGTTTGACAAGGGTCTGGATAAGATTCTCAAGAAGGTGGGCGAGGAATGTTCCGAGACCATCATTGCCGCAAAAAACGGGGTGAAGGAGGAGACGGTGGGGGAGATTTCCGACCTGATCTATCACCTGATGGTGATGATGGCCCAACAGGGGATTCCCCTGGAGGATGTGATGGCGGAGCTGGATCGCCGCAGTTTGAAGATTGGCAATTTGAAAACCATGAAACAAGTGGATCGGGAGACTTGATATGCAACAGTATAATTCTTTTAACCCCGGTGAATTTGACAGCAGCTATGCTGCCGGGGGGTTGTCACTGAATCGTTATATCTCGCGCACTTTTGGCTGGATGTTTTTGGGACTCTTGGTGACCTTTGCCCTGGGCTGGTATATGGCCGCCAGCGGTATGGTGTTCCAGCTGTTTGCCATTCCTTATGTGACCATTCTGCTGTTAGTGGCAGAGGTTGCGGTGGTGCTGGTGCTCTCTGCCCGTATACACAAGCAGTCGGTGAACACCAGTCGGGTTCTCTTTTTGGCTTACGCGATTTTGAATGGGTTGGTGTTTTCCGCCTATTTCGTCATTTATGACGTGGCTGGGGTCATCCTGGTGTTTGGTATCACCGCTCTGTTCTTTGGTGGCTTTGCCCTGTATGGCCGGTTCACCCAAACAGACCTGTCCCGCCTGCGCCCCTTTTTAATTGGCGGCTTGATTTTCCTTCTGGTGGGCGGCTTGTTGCTGATGCTCTTTGATCTCAGCGCTCTGGAACGGCTGCTTTGCATGGCTGGTATTGTGATCTTCCTGTGCTTTACAGCTTACGACACACAGAAAATCAAAAAGAATTACCAGTATTTCAGCCACGACACTGCGTTGTTGGAGCGTGCTTCCATTTATTCTGCGCTTCAGCTGTATCTGGACTTCATCAACCTGTTTTTGTACTTGTTGCGGTTTATGGGCTCGCGCAGCCGCAATTAAATCATAAAAAAGGGATGCCATCAGGCATCCCTTTTTTTATCGTTGATCGCCCTTACCAGAGGAGACATCGGTCTCATAATTTTGGAGCAACGTGTTCCAGTTGGCGTATTGGCTGTCGTTGCGTCGGTCGGAGAAGAGCTTGGTGCCCTCCAAATAATTGGAGAGAAACTGAGAGACCTTCACACATCCGGAGTGATTCAAATGATCGCCCCGGTCGTAGGTATCGGTGGACCAGTCGATGCCCACCTGATCGGGAATGGTGTTGAGGTCGATGTACTCGATGCCCAGCTCCTGAGCCAGTGCGCTCACACCGTTGTGGCGTTGGTAGTTCCAGTTGACGGTGCTGGGCGTGCTTAGTAGCAGAAGCTTAGCGCCATGCTCCTGGCACATTTCCTGAATTTGTTCCACCAGAATCCGGTTATAAACGGGAATCTCCGCAATGTTTGAGGTCTCCTTCATATAATTGGAAGGTTCCACGCCGCTGACTTTGCTGTTGAGTCGATGGCCCTTGTAGGGAGAGGTGTAGACCTCGCCGCCCGAAGTGCTCCATCCATGCTGGGCAATGTATTTCCAGCGGTCATGGTAGCGGAGAATGGGGAGATAGCGGGAAACTTCGTCCATGACGATGGTTTTGGAGGGAATGGGGCGATAAATGCACAGGGTTTCCAAAATCACCAGCTTAGGCGATTGATTTTCAAAGGCACGCTCCAGCAAGGTTTTGCTGTATGACAGGTACTGTCTGCCGCTGCCACACACATAGCTGGTATACCCGGTGTCCTTCCAAATCAAAAGGGGGGAGATGGAGGCATAGGATTCGCTGTCGCCCACCACCACTACGTCGATGGAATTGGCGGGTTCTCCTTGAATCCCGTTGGCGATGATCTCCTCCATGCCGGCGGCTTGGGTGTTGGTTCTGGGAACAAACAGATAGGACAGGCCAGCAAGAATGATAAGAAGTCCCAGAGCAAAGGCGGTGAACCCCAGGATAGGCTTTATAATTTTCACGATAGGGACACCTCCTTATTAGAATCCAGCATAGATGGGGTCGACGGGGATATAGCCAATGCCATATGCCCCAAAGATAACCAAAAAACAGATGGCCGCATAGTACACGGCGATACGAATCGGCCAGGGCTTGGCCATGATACGTTCACCCAATCGGACCCCACGCTCCTGAGCCAGTCCTACGAAGAATAGTACCACCAAGAACACAGCTACCAGAATCAAATCCGGGCCATCCATGCCGTGGGCGAATACATTACCTGTGGTGATGGGGGCAAAGGACCAGTCGGTGACCATACGCCAGGCCATTTTCAGACCGTTGCGCAGACCTTCTGCCCGGAAAAACAGCTCACCGATGCACACCAGAATGGTGGTTTTCATCGTCTGTAGGATGCGGTAGGCCAGGTGGTTGCGGTCAATGTGGAGACGCTCTGTCACCTGGATCACAATGGGCTGTATCAGGTTACCGGTGAAAATCAAAGCAAAATGGTACAGGCCGAAGAAGATGTAGTTCCAGGCGGAGCCGTGCCACAGGCCGTTGCATAGCCACACGCACAACAGCGCTACGCTGCTGGTGAGGATGGGGCCATACCGAGGCCCAAAGCGTTTGCGGGCCTTGGAGGTGAGGTTTTTCATGGGCTTGGACATGCTCACCAGATAGAAAATGTAGTCCTTGAACCAAGTACCCAGGGTGATGTGCCAGCGCTGCCAGAATTCCGAAATGGTGCGGGAGAAGAAGGGACGCTGGAAGTTCTCCGGCAGGGCGACGCCAAAGAGCTGAGCGCTGCCCAAGGCTACGTCAATGGTGCCGGAAAAGTCCATGTACAGCTGGATGGTGTAACACACGGCGGCCAGGGCAATGACCGAGCCATTGTATTGGTCGTAACCAGAGAACACGTTGAGAATGAACATGTTCAGTCGGTCTGCCACCACCATTTTTTTGATGATACCCCAAAGAATCCGCTGTCCACCCAGGAAGAAATTGTTCCAAGTCATCTTGGGTGCCTCCCAAAGCCGCTGGGCAGTTTGCTCATAGCGACAGATGGGACCCTCCATCATCTGAGGGAAGAAGCCCAAAAACAGGGCCAGACGGAACAGATTTTTGTCGGCTTGGATCTTTCCTCGATACACGTCGATCAGATAGGAAACGGACTGGAGCGTGTAGAAGGAAATGCCGATGGGGAGCAGATAGGTGGGAACGGGGAGAATGGCAGGCAGGTGGAGAAAACGAAGCAGGGAATTGCCATTCGTGAGAAAGAAATGGCTGTATTTCAAGGTTAGAAGCAGGCCTATGTGAATGACCACGGCCAGGAGAATGATACCCCGCTGCTGTTTCTTGGCCTTTGCCTTCAGCGCTTTCTTTTGGTCCGGTTCTGCCTGCGCCAGTTCCCTCTTACTGTTTTGCTGGAGCATGTCCAACCAAAGTCCCAAGTGATGAATGGAGAGGGTGGAGAAGAGCAAAAAGACAATCAGGGACCCACTTACCGCCCAGAAAAACAGGTAACTGGCCAGCAACAGGATGACCCGTCGCGCCTTCTGGGGAGTAATGGCGTACAGGCATACCGAAGCAGGTAGCAACAGAGCCAGGTACTGGGGGGAAAAGTAGGAGCTCATGTTATCCCTCCTCTTGGAGCCGTACAATGAGATCCCAGAGATTGCGGGCGGAATTGAAGTTATGAGGAATGACTTCCACGGTGGGAATGGTGACGTCAAAGGCGTCCTCCACCTCAGCCACAATGGAGATGATGTCCAAGGAGTTCAGGTGATGCCCGTCAATGAGATTTTCGCAGTTCTCAAAGTCCAGGTCAGGGCGAATTTCTTCCAGCAGTTCCAACAAACGTTCCATGTTACATTACCTCGTTTCTTTATTTTTTGTGGCAGGGTGCGTTGAGCGGATGGGTTTCCAGATGGGGACGAAGTTCCTCCACCGTACCATCCGGGTGACGGTATAAAACGGCGGGGAGATCCCGGCTGAGGAAGAGGGATATGCCCTCGGTCATGCAGTAAGCACCAGCCCGCTCAAAGGCCAGCACGTCACCGACATGCAGGGAGGGAAGGGGCAGCTGTTTGACCAGAATATCGTTGATGGTACACAGCGAGCCGCAGATATTCCAAGACTCCTCATTTCCTGGGGAATGGCTTGTGATGTGGCGGATGGGGGGGAGCTTCATGGCCATGGACTGGCCGTAGTATACCAGCTGGTGCATGCCGCCGTCCACAATGGCGTAGTTTTGCTTGTGGTTGCGTTTGGCGTCTACCACTTTGGTGAAGTAGGTGCCGCAGTGGGCCACCAGACTTCGACCCAATTCCAGAGTAATGGTGCCAGAGAAGGTCATGTTTTGCAGAATTTGAGAAAATCCATCCAAAAATTCATCTTCTTGGAAGGTATCGTCCACATAATAGCCCACAGGGAAGCCGGGGCCAAACTCCAGCTCCTCCATGGGGTGCCCCAAGAGGGTTTCCAGTGTCTGCATGAATTCATCTACGGTGTTCAGCTCCCGCTGGAGCCGCTTCAACGAAGTTTTCTGGGTACCGGAAAAATACTGGATGCCTTTGAAGTGAAGGTGAGGATCGTCCTTATGCTCAGAGAGAATCTGGAGAATTTCATCCCCCTCCAAGCCAAACTGATTGCCGCTGGTCAGACGCAGCAGTAGGGATACCGGGGAGCCGCTGTCGTGAGCAGTGCGGTGGAGCAGTTGGAACTGCTCCATGGACTCCACAGTAAAAATGGCGGGGGAGAAGGGGAGTATCTCCTGGATAAACTCCGGGGTTTTGTATACGCCGGAGACTACAAATTGAGACTGGGACAGGTTTTGCTCCTGGCAGATGCGATACTCACCGGGAGAGCACAACTCCAGCCGCTCCACCAGGGGAGCTAAATAGCCGGCCAAAAAGGGGTTTGCCTTGATGGCGTAGCATAGGCCCACACCCTGAGGCAGCTTGGAGCGCAGATAGGACACCCGCTGTTGCAAGGCCTCTCCATCAAACAGATACATAGGGGTGGCGTGCTGGGCCAACAGCTGGGATGCAAAGGTTTCATCCATGATTTCCATCTCCTTTCAAAAGAGCGGTTCGGTCGATCTTACCGTTTTTGTTTAAGGGGAACTGATCCACTTGTCGGAACACATTGGGGATCATGTACGGAGGCAGAGTGGGGAGCAGCTGCAAACGAAGCTCCTTGGAGGTCATCTGCCCCTGGTAGAAGGCGTATAAGCGGTGCTTTTCGCTGTGGAAGACACAGCAGCAGCGGTGTACTCCAGGAAGATTGGAAATGGCCCGCTCAATTTCCTCCAGCTCGATGCGATGTCCCATGTGTTTGATTTGAAAATCCTTGCGCCCGCAGAAGTGCAGCTCACCCAGGGGCGAGTACCGGGCCAGGTCACCGGTACGATAAATGCGCTCGGGATAGCAGGGATTGAGAGGATTGTTGGGGAAGGCCTTGGCGGTCTGTTCCGGGTTGCGATAGTACCCCAGGGCCAGAGCAGAGCCTCGCACACATACCTCGCCTACCACATTGGCGGTGGTGATCTCCTGATCCTCCCCATCCAAGAGGAACACATGCTCGTTGGGGAAGGCCTGTCCCATGGGGATGCCGTCGGGATAAGAGCGAGTGCGGTCAATGATGTGATAGGTACAGTTGCAGGTGATTTCCGTGGGGCCGTACAGGTTGACAAACTGGGCTTGGGGCAGGTGTTCCATCCAGGTTTTCAAGTGCTTGGCAGGCATGACCTCGCCGCTGAATAACACCTTATTTACTGTCTCTGGGGTGCGATAGTCCAGACCGTGAACGGTGGTAATCAGGCACAGAGCGGATACTGCCCAGATGAGAGTGGTGGCCCGGTGTTCACACAGGAAGTCCAGCAGCTGCTGAGGCTGGGAAAAGAGGGGGCGAGGCACCAGCACCAGAGTGGCTCCCGTAGCCAGGGCAGAATAGATGTCCTTCACCGACACGTCAAAATCAAAGGGGGCTTGGTTGGCGATGACATCTTCCTGGGTGATGGAAAAGGTGGGACAGAAGTGCTGGATGAAGTCCAGGGTGGAGCGATGCCCCACCACCACGGCCTTGGGTACTCCGGTGGAGCCGGAGGTAAAGTTGGCGTAGAGGGGATCGGTATCCACGTGGCGCTGGCGGATTTGAGATAGCAGCGCGTGATCTACCACTCCGCGCACCAGATCTCCATAGAGAAGAATGCGGTGGGGAGGAAATACCCCTTCCAGATCAGCGCGATGCTCCTCATCGGTGATGACGAAGGGAGCTTGGAGTACCGACTGCATCTGTGTGAGCCGCGAGGTGGGCAGTTGGGTATTGAAGGACACATAAAACCCACCGGCGTACAAAATGCCCCAGAAGGCACAGAGATTTTCCACGCTCTTTTCCATATATACGGCCACAGGCTGTCCCTTGGCTAAAGAGATGGCCAGAGAAGAACCGATCCGTTGGCTGGTCTCCAGGGCCTGCGCAAAGGTCATGGCCTGGTGCTCATCCACCAGGGCAGCCTTGTTGGGAAGCTGCTGGGCACGTTGTTCCAAATGCTCTAAGATATGAATCATAATGTGGGATAGCTCCTTTTGTGGAGTCCTGAAGGGATGTCCTCCAGGTAAGAACCATTATGAAGGGTAAATTTTAACACCGCCCTGTGGGCTTTCTTAAGAATTCTTAAGGATATGGAAACAATCTGTAGCTTTTGCCATGTGCGGTTGCAGGGGCATCTGTGATGTGGTATAATAGCCGCAAAACAGCCCCTTTTGTCCCACGTGGACCGCTGATCGGGAATCCATTTAAAGGTTGTGACAAGTATGCAGCAGCAAACAGAAAAGAAAGTCATGCTCTCCGGCATTAAGCCCAGTGGCGATTTGACCCTGGGTTCTTACTTGGGCGCCATTAAAAACTGGGCAGCCCGGGCCGATGAGTTTGACTGTTACTATTTTATGGCGGATCTGCACTCCATCACTGTGCGGCAGAACCCTGCGGATCTGCGTCGGCGCACTCTGGAGCAGCTGGCCCAGTACATTGCCTGTGGTTTGGACCCGGAGAAGAACACCTTGTTCATCCAGTCCCATGTGCACCAGCATGCCGAGCTGGGCTGGGTGCTCAACTGCTACGCCATGTTTGGTGAGCTGTCCCGTATGACCCAATTTAAGGATAAGTCTGCCAAGAATGCGGATAATATCAACGGAGGCCTATTTACCTATCCCTCCCTCATGGCCGCGGATATCCTGCTCTACCAGCCCGACTATGTGCCGGTGGGAGAGGATCAGAAGCAGCATGTGGAGTTGACCCGCAACATCGTCCAGCGGTTTAACGGGATTTACGGAGAGGTATTTAAGATGCCTGAGCCCTATATTCCAAAGGTGGGGGCCCGCATCATGTCTCTGACCAATCCGGAGTCCAAAATGTCCAAGTCGGAGAACGAAGACACCGGGCGTGTGTGCCTGATGGACGATCCGACTGTGATTATGAAGCAGTTCAAGCGGGCCATTACCGACAGTGACCGGGAGAATTGTGTGCGCTACGATCCCGAGCACAAGCCCGGCGTGGCCAACTTGATGACCATTTATTCCGCCGTGACCGGAAAGTCCTACCAGGAGATCGAGCAGGAGTTTGCCGGGCAAGGCTACGGCGTGTTCAAGCCCGCCGTGGGTGAAGCTGTGGTGGAGTGCCTGCGTCCCATCCGAGAAGAGGCCACCCGCATTATGAAGGACAAGGCCTATCTGGAGAGTGTGTACCGCCAGGGCGCAGAAAAAGCCTCCCGCGTGGCCCAGAAGACCCTGCGGAAGGTGTACAAGAAGGTTGGATTTGTGGCTGGTTAAGGTGAGTCTTTCTCCTCATCGCCCCCCAGCCCCAGCAGAAGCATAAGGCCCAGGGTGATGACCAGTTCCAAGTTATCACCCTCTAAAAAGAGAAACAACAGAATCAGCACCAGGAGAATATCACCGGTGTCGATGTGTTCCAGGGAAAAGTGCTTGGTGACGCCCTCCAGCAGTTGAGAGAGTCCGCCGGACAATTCCTGGAAGACAGCGCTGCTGGTGTGAGGTGTTTGCGAATGGAGCCGTTCCTGCGGGGGCGGCTCCTGCGCAACTTCATCATCCAGAACCATCCAATCCTCGTCCGGTAAGTAGTGACTATACATGGGGATCCTCCTTTGTTCGGAACAGTTCCAGGCCTGTGCGGATGAGTACAGATAGCCTGGCTATTTGGATGGCTTTGTCCAGCTTGGCGTATCGTTCCGGCTTGACAAAGGGGCGCAGAGCTTGGAGCAGAGCGGTGCGTCGGTCGTCCTGTTTCCCCATCTGAGACATGAGCTTGGCGGCTATGGACAGCAGCTTCGGGTCCAACTGTCCCACGTTGCCCATGAGCTGGGACAGATCCAGCGAGGGAGCCGAGTTGGAAGGGGGAGGGGCCGGAGAGGCGGAGGATGGTGCAGGTGAACGGTCCCCACCCTCCAGGGATTTGGCCAGAGACATGATCTGTTCCATGGCCTGAGGATTGGAGAGGATTCCCTCCAGTTTTTCTTCCCATTCCGCCATTGGCTCGCCCTCCCATTCCAGTTGCTACTTGAGGTGTTGTTTCATTTTCTCCATGAGTTTGGCTCCTTCCGGGTCACGCATCAGCTTTTGTATGGCGGAGATCAAGGGGGCTGTGTTCCCTTGGGTAGCCCGATTGGCCGCCTGCTCCAAATCCCCACCTGTGTTTTCCCGGAGCATGGAAAACAACTGCTGTGTTTCCGGGGCTTGGCGCAGCTGCTCCAGTTTACTTTGGTTGGAGAGCAGATGTGCCGCCTGCTGGTTGTGGAGCAGATCGTCGAAGTTGGACATGGCAATTCCTCCTCTCTCAGGAGAGCGCATTGAGCTCGCCTGATTCTAGTATATGAGTAAAGAAAGAAAAGGTGACTACCATGAAAATTTTAGTATTTTCCGACTCCCACGGCTCCATGGGCAAGATGGTGGAGGCCATGGAACAGGAGCGACCCCACCACGTTTTCTTCCTGGGGGACCACTATAAGGACGGGCTGGAGCTGGCCACCCTTTACCCCGATGTGCCCATGGACGTGGTGCGAGGAAATTGCGACTGGGGCAAGGGGCCGGATCTGCGGGTGGTGGAGTTGGAGGGGGTTCGTTTCCTTCTTACCCATGGCCACTTGCAGTATGTCAAGAGCGGCTTGAACGAATTGCTGGAGGAAGGGCTGAACCGCCAGGTAAACGTGATTTGTTTTGGGCATACCCATCAGGCCAAGGTGGTGTATCGTCAGGGCATTTATATGTTCAATCCAGGCAGTGTGGGTGGATGTCATGCCCGGGAGAGCTACGGGATCATCCATGCACTGGATGGCAGCGTCAATTTGGAACTAAAATAAAAACTCCCCGGCGCTAAGCCGGGGAATTTTTATTGCGATTACCCGTGATAGGGTTGGCTGTGGTCGGCGTGATCCAAAGGCCGGAACAACAGGGTGATACACCAGATGGCAGCAATGCCCACCAAAGCGTAGATGGTGCGGGCCAGCCAGGTGCCGGAGCCTCCACTGATCAGGGCTACCAGGTCAAAGTTGAACAGACCGATGGCACCCCAGTTCAGACCACCGATGATGGCCAGGGACAAGGCTAATTTGTCTAAAAACACGTGAAAAACCTCCTTTTCTCTGCCAATGGTAGTATGGGCCGAGAAAAGGAGGTTTATTCATTGAAAATCAGAGAGGTGTTGGAGTCCAAATCCGTGAGGCATGAGCTGATCCAGGGTAATCTCCTGATAGCTCTGGTTGGCCTGAGCCACCAGAAGACGCAGGGTGGGGTGAAATTCATAGAGCATTTGGCGGCACGCGCCACAGGGCCAGCAGAAGTCGTCGCCTCGGGAAATGATGGCTAAGGTGTCCCAGTCATGGACGTGCCCCTCGCTGACTGCTTTGACTAAAGCAGTGCGCTCCGCACACAGACTATGTCCATAGGCGGCATTTTCTACATTGCAGCCAGTAAAGACGCTGCCATCCTGACACAACAGAGCTGCACCCACCGGGAAGTGGGAGTATGGGGCGTATGCCCGCTCCAACATGGAGTACGCCAGGGCTACCAAAGCTTGATCGGTCATAGAGCTATCATCTCTCCTTTAGTGGGGATGTACGTGGACGTGCAAGTGACTGGAAATCAGCAGCAAACCCAGAGCAAACCCCAAAATGGTGGCCAGAATGGCCCATTTGGATCGCCATTGCTGATAGGCCTCAGGGAGCAGCTCAAAAAAAACCACATACAGCATAGCGCCACCGGCAATGCTCATGGCCACAGAGAGCGCCACCGGAGTCTGATTGCCGATGAAGTAGCCCAGCAAGGCTCCCAACACGGTGGGAACGCCGCTGAGGGCGGCCACGCCAATGGCAGAAAAGGGCTTTGCGCCATCGTGGAGCAAGGGAATGGAGATGCTCATACCCTCAGGAATGTTATGAAACGCAATGGTGACTGCCGTGAGCAAACTGGCATAACAGATGCCCTGAACTGCCACTGTAGTACCCACCGCCATACCTACCGGCATGTTATGGAGGGCCACTGCAGCGGCCAGCACAAACCCGGCAGTTTTCAAATCGTGGTGACCACAGGCGCAGTGATGGGGGTGATGGTGATCTTCGTGGTGCATGCTCTTATCAATCCAGGCGTTGAGAGCCAGAGTGATGAGAAAACCCAACACCAGGCAGACCGGGGGGAGGTAGAGCTGCTCCACCTGCTCCATGGCTTCGGGAATCATGTCGAAGCAGACGATACACAGCATCAGTCCGGCGGTGAAGCTCAGAAGCAAGCTGGTACCCTTGGGAGACTCTCGTTTCAGTAGCAGGGCCAGCAGTCCACCCAGGGCAAGACCGCCCACACCGGTGACAGCGGAGAGAAGAATGAGATAAATCAAATTGGGGTGCATGGTTTAGCTCCTTTATTGATGAAATGGCTCAACACAGTATGATATCACTGAGGGGAGAAGGCGTCAAGTTTTGCTCGACTGTGTAATTGACGGCAGATTTCTTGGTATTCTGGAGCGAAGCAACTGTTCTTATCCCAAAGGAAGGTAAATTCATGGTGCATTTGAAAATCTGAAATGGGAATGACCTCCACCAATCCTTGTTCCAATAATTCGTGTACCGCGGCTTCATATAAAAATGTAATACCGCAGTCCCGTTGCAGTAGGCCCACAATGCTGTGTATGCTCTCCACTTCCGCATAGTGGGAGAAATCATCTATGCTGAGGTTGAAGAGGGATAGATATTTTTCCAGAATGTCGCGGGTCCCGGACCCTGGTTCCCGGATGAGCAGTCGCTCTCCCAACAGATCCCGTAAGGTAGACACCGGTTTTTGAAACACATGGCCTTTGGCGCATACAGGAAGATACGGCTCCACACGGTCTACTAAGGTGCCCAAATCCTCGCTAGGCACATACCCCTCTACCAGGGCAAAGTCGATTTCCCCTTGGTGGAGCAAATCCACTAAGGTGTGGGTGTTGCCATAGCGGACGTAAATATTGGTGTCTGGGTGGGACTTGAGATAAGAGGCCAGAGCAGGGAGAATGGCGTACTCGCCAATGGTGAGGGTTACCCCAAAGGTCAACGTCTTTTGTTCACTGCCAGCCTCTTGCATGCGGCGCATCAAAGTCTTGTGATCGTTTTGAAGTGAGTTCATGGTGTCTAATAAGACCTGACCAGCTGGGGTGAGAGAGATACGCTTGCCATCCCGGAGAAACAGCGGGCAACCATAGTGTTTTTCCAAAAAACGAATGTGCTGAGACACGGCGGGCTGAGTGATGTGCAGCTCCTCTGAGGCTGCGGTAAAACTCATATGCTGGCACACACTTAAAAAGGTCTCCATACGAAAATCCAACAAATCTATCATTCCTTTGCGCAACTGTGAATCTATGTCTTATATCATAATATATATTTATCTATATATCAAGATAAATAATTTTATTTTTTGAATGCACGGAGTTATAATGCACTCAAAGAACAAAACAGAGCAAAGTGAAAGGTGGAATAACGTTGCAGTTTGTGAAGAAAAATGGGTATGGAATCCTGTTGTGTTTGGCCATTGCCATACCCTCTTGGTTTGCAGGTAAGGCTTTTCCCATTGTGGGTGGAGCAGTCATCGCCATCCTGGCGGGCATGGTAGTCACCCTGGTGTGGAAATGGAGAGAACCGGTGGACAGCGGCATTAAGTTTGTCTCCAAGAAGGTTCTCCAATGGGCGGTCATCCTCTTGGGATTTGGCATGGACTTACATGTGGTCGTTCAGACTGGACAGCAGTCCTTGCCCATCATTGTGTGTACCATCACTGTATCTTTGGTGGTGGCATATTTCCTCAGCCGATGGATGCACATTCCCGGAAAAGTGTCTACTTTGGTGGGAGTTGGCTCCTCTATTTGCGGTGGGTCTGCCATTGCGGCCACGGCTCCGGTGATTGATGCGGATGAGGACGAGGTGGCCCAAGCTATTTCGGTGATCTTCTTTTTCAATGTTCTGGCTGCACTGCTGTTCCCTATGCTGGGACAGCTGGTGGGGTTTGATACCACGTCTGGCGATGCCTTCGGTATTTTTGCCGGCACGGCGGTGAACGATACCTCATCGGTGACGGCAACCGCTGCCACCTGGGACAGCATGTGGAATCTGGGTAGCCAGACCTTGGATAAGGCGGTGACGGTGAAACTCACCCGCACCTTGGCTATCATCCCCATCACCTTAGTTCTGGCTTTCATGCGCACGCGGAAGGAGCGGGGAAATGGGGAGGCCAAAGTTCAGATGACTAAAATCTTCCCCTTCTTTATCCTGTTTTTCATTGCTGCGTCAGTGATTACCACCATAGCTGTAGGGAATGGCATCCCTGCTTCGGTGTTTGATCCGCTGAAAGAGTTGAGTAAGTTTATGATTGTGTTGGCCATGGCCGCCATTGGCTTGAATACCAATATTGTCAAACTGGTGAAAAGTGGTGGAAAGCCCATTTTCATGGGGGCTTGCTGCTGGGTTGCCATTACCGTTGTGAGTTTGGTCCTGCAAGGGGCCTTGGGCCTGATGTAAAGAGAGGAGTCAAAGCGTATGTATGACATTATTATTGTGGGAGCCGGTCCTGCCGGAATCAGTGCTGGTATTTACGGCGTCAGCCGTGGAAAACGGGTTTTGCTGCTGGAGAAGGGCGAGATAGGTGGTCTCATTGGGAAGGTATCCACCGTGACCCACTATGCGGGCATTGTCCCGGGAGAGACCGGAGATAGCTTTGCCCAGCGCATGAAGCAGCAGGCCCTGGACGCTGGAGTGGAGATCCGCAGTGAAACGGTGGAGCGGGTGCAGATGCAGGGAGATGTGAAGACCGTGGTCACTGATCAGGGCCAGTACCAGTGCGCAAAGCTCATCCTGGCCAACGGAACCACCGGCCGTAAGCTGGGCATTCCCGGAGAGCAGGAACTGGCCGGGAAGGGCATGGGTATGAATGCCGCCAAGCATGGCAGTAGCTATGCAGGCAAACATGTATATGTGGTGGGCGGTGCAGATGGCGCGGTCAAGGAGGCCTTGTATTTGGCCGGACTGGCGGAGCAGGTGACCATCATTCACTTTGAGCCCCAGCTGGGTTGCATTGCTGAGTTTCGAGACAAGGTGAAAAAGGCCCACAACATCCACCTGATGCTCAATACTCGACTCCATGCCGTACACGGAGAGGACCAGGTGGAACAGCTGGAACTTCGCAGCGAGCTGGACGGCTCCATCACCACGGTGGAGGATCCCGGCTGTGGGATCTTTGTGTATGCGGGCACGGTGCCCAATACCCAGCTGTATACGAAGCTGGAACTGCAAGATGGTTACATTCCCGTCAATGACTGGATGGAGACCCAGATTCCCGGGGTGTATGCCGTGGGTGATATTCGGGTCAAGCAGGTGCGCCAGGTGGCCACTGCGGTGGCAGATGGCGCCACCGCCGCCGTACACGCCTGCATTGGCTAAAGAGAAAGAGAAAAGAGGAGCAAGCATATGCTTGCTCCTCTTTTTGTTTATTTGTTGAGAATGGGGGAGATTACGGGGGTGCCATCCCGATTCAAAAGAGGGGTGAGACCGCCTGCACTTCCGGACGCGCAGAACAAGTAGTTGATACCGGTCTCCTTGTCCACCCAGATTTCCACGCATTTCACCACACCTTGGGAATAAATTACTTCAAACCGATCATTTTTAGCCATGTGAGTTCTCTCCTTTGCTGTGATTATGTATAGACCCGAAATACACCCAGTCCATCAAATTGAACGGAAACAGATTTGAGGTAGTCTGGTGTGTTTTGCGTTTGCTTGATTTCAAAACTGGCGTTGTATTTCTGGCATAGCTGGTAAACGGTTATTAAGCCAATGCCGCTACCACCGGTATCGGCATGTGTGGTCACCTGTTCAGAACCCCATTGATCCAGAACTTCCTGGGGAAAAGGGTCTCCGCTGTCATAGACGCTCATATAAAATATGCCTGCGTTGAGGCCGAGTTTGACTTGAACAGTTTTTTCGTGATTACAATGGTTTGCAGCAATCAACGCGTTTTCTATGAGATCAGCTAAAAGTGTGGATGCATCGTGTTCAGAGATATTCTGGATTAGAATTTGCCCTATGTTGTTATCTAATGTGAGATAAAATGTAGTACCATCCATCTTAGCCTTCTGATTCATAAAATGAAACAGTGCATCCAAACCACTGAGACCAGTGCGAGGAAGTTTTGGAATGGAATTTTGGTAGCTTTTGATGATACCGGCACGCTCTTCTGAGAGTGTCTTGAGTTGTTTTAATATTTTTTGTGACTGGTCTATTCTGCTTTGCCGGTTGTCATCCTGAGCAACAGAATATAGAAGTTGGGTTACGGCCAATTCCATGGCAGGAATAATCTTGTTATCTTTGTGAATGGTTTTTGAAAGAGTTTCATTTTCTATTCGAAGCAGTTTGTTTTCATTGCGTGCTTTGTCAAGCGCATCTTCTAATTTTTCCTGTTCCCTCTTCTGCATTTGATCGAGATATTCTCTGGAAAAATAGTTCTTACACCAATACCATAAGAGAACAGTTAGGCCGAGAATGGAACAACACAAAATCACTGTGGTGTGATGTTGACCTGCTTTGATTCCAAACATGGCAGCAACGATCCATAGCGCGATGCTAATACACACGCCTACGCCTGAATGACGTGAGTTCCGGAGAAAGGGCAACCCGTGACTAAGGCGCTTTGTTCGAAAGAGTAAGATGGAGAGGAGGACTTGTACTACGCCGATTGCTGCACAAGCAAACAAAGAAACATGGACGGAATGATCTCCAATCAAAAACTTGGATACAACTAGGACTAAGACCCCTCCAGCATAAAGAATATAGGTGATTCCATAGCTAATCACAGTGGCCGAAATAGCGGTGGTCAAGTCCAATTTTAGGAATGCTCTTTCGATGAATACAGAGGAAAAAATCATGACAAGGATGCTGACAGACATGGAATAGTGTCGTGTACATACAACACAGAAAACCTGGAGTGCCAGGAAAAAAGCCCGTATTGCACACCGTGAAAAAGAAACTTCCTGACGGCTATTGGTCAGGCAAGTGGTGACATATACGCTGCAAAATAGTATAAACCCATACTTTATCACCAGTAACATCACAACAATCAACTCCTGGACGAGAAAGTTTGACTGGTTTGAAATTGTTTTCTTCAACCACCGTTTTTAATTTTATGTGCATAGTAATAAATAAACTCGGTAACGGTTGGAACACCTTTCCCGGAACTGATTTTTGCGGTATAAAATGTTAGAAGATCATCAATGGGTGTGGTTTGCCACGCTCGTGCGATGGCATTTTGCATGGCTCGTTCCACACTTGAATCCGTTTTTCCATATTTCTCACCAATCACTTGACACAGATTTGGCGTATGGGTTTTAGCAGCAAGGAGAATGGCATCCGTCAAATACTGATACCCTTTGGCCTTCGTACTAATCCCCACCCGATCCAATTCTAAGCATATTCTACGTGTATCTCTCCGGTCTTTCTGGGCAGGGCTCTCGGGTTCATTAGAGGTTGGAGTTCTTTTTCCATAGTGTTTCTGGATGACATGCCGTAACGCTCTCAAGAAATCCACTACACTTTGTGCTGAGTAGTCATTTTGGTGTTTCGATAGAATGAAGTCTGCACCTAATTGCCGAGCCGCTTCGTATGTAATTGCACTGGAATTATTCGTGGTAATCAAAATGTAGGGCATTTTTGCAGGAGGGGCGTCGTGCAGTGCTTTCAGTAGGGATAACCCATTTCCGCCACCTTCGTGTAATTCTAAGTCCAGTATGATGGTATCCGGCAACATGTCCCGGATCATCAGTTCAGCTTTTGAGGAATTATTCGTGATGCCTACCAGTGCAACGTCATCCAAGGTTGCTATGTAGGTCGCGATTTCTTCACATGCCTGTGGGTCATCCTCCACAATTAAAATTGATAATACCTGGTCCATTCCAGCGTCCTCCTTACAGTCTAAGTAAATTATAATGGGGAGTGCAATGAAAAGCAACATTTCCCAACAAATTTGTAGTCCAAAAAGAAATGGATATTCCAATGGTATTGTGTAAAATAGAGGTAATCCATAAAAGTGGCAAATAAATACTTGCGATACTTGCGATTTAGGGCTGGAGATACGAATTACGGAAGGATTGACGCGCAATGACCAAGTTTTACTGTATTCTTGCTATGGCGATTGTTGGTGTAATGCTAATCATATTATCAACAAGCATTTTGGAGCAGATCTTACCAAAACCGTATTCCTTGATGATATTGATAATTGGCTTTGTGTTAGCCATTGTCGCATTAATTTTAATGAAATATCATAAAAAATGAGGTCGATTACAATGAACAAAAGGAAACAGACACTGAAACAAACGCTGATTAAAACGCTGATTATGATGGTACTCTTTGTTTTGATGACACTTGTGATGTTTCTTGTGAATCACTATTGCTTTCATGAAGAGCCGTTACTCGTACAATCCGTTGCAAGCGGGATTGTGGCACTTACATTTCTGTCCGTATTTATGCGTGTAATAAATGGAAAGTGAGCCAGGGCAGAAGCGGAGGGAAAAGCGAATGATTCAGAAAATAGGTAAACATTTGATGAAGGGAATTGCCGTGTTGGGTGTTTTGCTCATGGGCCTGGGATTCTATGTTGGCGCAGGCCCTGATGCTGGCCTGTGGTGTTTTTTGGGTGGACTGCTTCTCATTGTCATTTGCGCCATTTCCAGTCGGGAGCTGCGGAAGTTTGTCCGTTCGCTGCTGGATGCTCTTTGATGCAGAAGCAATGGGAGAGTGAACAAGGGAGTGAGGGGAACAAATGATAAAAGAGTATAGCTGGAGTGTCACCGTGGATGGAGGGCCACACGAAATCCTTTGTCAAGTGATGAATAACAAGTATGTCTTGTGGGTAGATGATAAGTTCGAGAAAACCATTTATCGAAAGAGCTTTCAACTTGCACGAGGAGGTTTGGATGAAACCTTGGAGCTGTGGGGGAAGACCTGTCACTTTGTGGTTTGGCCCAGTGAAAAGGTGGAGTTCTTTGTGGATGGCAGATCTTTGAATGTGCAGGAAGATGATGAGAATGCGTTAGATACGTCCTACGAGGCAACTGTATATCGCTTCAGACAGAAGATGCGCCGCTGTTCATGGGGAATGGCAGTGCTTATGACTCTGATTTGTATCTGTTTTGGGGTTATAGCGTGGCGTGGAGTGGATATATTACGCTGGAAAGAATACATCGCAGTTGTGCTGTTTGTTTTGGGATTCAGTGTAATAGGTATTTTTCGGTGGAGGTAAAAGGATGAAGCTGGGGATCTGGTGGGATGTATAGTGGCTCAGTTGTCAAGACAAAAATCTAAGATTTTTATAATGAACTGATACGGTGGATAAGTTACAGGGATGAGGTATAGGACGGTGGAATACTCCCATTCCCATATATGCTA
>NZ_NFHE01000139.1 GCF_002161235.1 Pseudoflavonifractor sp. An85 | reverse complement strand
CGACCCATGAAAACCAGCGATAGAGAAAGAAGGCCCCATCATGAAGGGAATGCTCATACCAACGGACGGCACGCCCCATGCCATCGACATCCAACAGGATGAGAACGGGTCCGCGCTCCACGACCTGCAACAGTTAGTGGGCGGATACATAGAACCGTTCGACGTGATCTTCGGGGAGAACATCTGCCTGTACGTGAACGAGGAGGGGCTGGGCAACTGCCCGCCCAACCGCGCCGTCTACGCCACCCGGAACATGGAGGAGGAAGGCTACCTCTCCCAGATGGACTACACCAGCGTCGTGCAGGAGGGCGAACTGTACACCATCCTGTGGGGTGACATTGTGGCCGTGGGTTTCGACCCGGAGACCGGCATGGACCGGGACCTGACCGACGCGGAGATCGCCCAAGTGGGCGACTACTTCACCAAGGTCTCCGCGCCCGGCAGCGGTCTCGCCGAAGCCCTCGCCATCCAGCAGGGACGCCATAGGGAGGAACCCGCGCAGGAGCATGGCGTGAGCCTCAAGGATGAGGCGGACGCCTCCCGCGACGCCTCCGACGCGCTCGGCGGAGGCCAAACGCCGGACAAGCCCCAGCGCGGCATGGATGGGCGGTGAGAGT
>NZ_NFHE01000138.1 GCF_002161235.1 Pseudoflavonifractor sp. An85 | reverse complement strand
TCCGCGCGGGGGGAATAGGCTTCGATCCCCTTGAGATTTCCCTGCTTTCGGTAGTATTTTCCATAGATGCTTCCTTTCTTTCGGTCGGGCTGGCCGGGGTCGTGGACAAGGCCGCTGCGTGCCATCGACGGCGTGTAGAAGATACGGTCGTCGGTGAATTTGGCGCGGAGCCACAGGGGAACGAACTTCTCGAAGGGCATCCCCTTGGGACGCATGAACCCGCAGCACCAGAACGGCAGGCTCACGGCATATATCACCATCATGTAGTCGCCGGGGTTCAGGCCCAGCACGAAGTACAGGTAGACGCCCGTGAGGACGCTGACGCCGAGCGCACCCACGATGGAGATGAGGGTGCGCCCGGTCATCTTGCCCACGACCTTCGGCTGGTACTCGGCGATGTCCTTGTGTACGGTCACGGAGAGCATGGGCGTCCCCCTCTCAGGCGATCAGGTGGAAGGACGAGGCGTCCGCCGTCCACGACGCCGGGGCGGCGTCCACGTAGACGGTGTTGGTCATGGTGGCCGCCGCACCGGACCACGAGGTATCGAGGGAGCCGAAGTAGATGGCCGCGCCGCAGACGATTGCGCCGCCGACGATCATGGCGATGGCACCGGCGAGCTGTC
>NZ_NFHE01000137.1 GCF_002161235.1 Pseudoflavonifractor sp. An85 | reverse complement strand
TGAATGTCCCAAGCGATGGCCGTACACGCCTCACAGTGGTTCAAGTATTTTAAAGGAGCAACATCATGAAAGAAATTATTCAGGAAGTCATTGCATCGGGCATCTACAATTTGAGTGATTTGTTGAAGAAAATCGACACCCTGTGGCTGCAAGCATCCATCACCGACGAGGAGCGACAGGCGTTGATTCAGGCGGCCCAGGAGAATGCAAACCCGGAATATGGGTATGCAGGGTTCCAAGAACAGCTCAACACCATTCTGGATCGGGTGGACGCCCTGGAACAGGAGACAAAGATTCTACGGGCGGCCATTGAGGCTTTGGGCGGTACCGTGGGCGAGCCGGAGCCTGGGGAGGAATGGCCTGCCTGGTATCCCTGGGATGGCGTGGGGAGAAGCCCCTGGCAGAAGGGCAGCCAGTGCACCCACAAAGAAAAGAAGTGGGTATCCCAGGTGGATGATAACATCTGGGAGCCTGGAGCTGTGGGGGTCTACGAGACCATCTGGAAAGAAGAGGCGAGCGCATGAAATTACCATCCATGGCCTATTCCAACGGCATGTCTGCGGCCACCCAGACCGCCTTTGGCGGGCTCAACCACACCTTGGGGGCGGGAGATGGGGAGCTGTACC
>NZ_NFHE01000136.1 GCF_002161235.1 Pseudoflavonifractor sp. An85 | reverse complement strand
GAGCTGGACCGGAACCTGAACGTGCTGGTCATCGGCGGCTCCGGCTCCGGCAAGACGTTCAACTACGTCACCCCCAACATCATGCAACTGAACGCCAACTACTTCATCACCGACCCCAAGGGCACGCTCCTGAAGGACGCGGGCTACCTGTTCGCGGACAACGGGTATGAGATCAAGAGCTTCAACACCATCAACCTCGACGAGTCCATGCACTACAACCCGCTGAAATACGTGAAGACGGACACCGACATCCTGTCGTTCGTGAACTGCTACATCATGAACACCAACGGGGACGGCAAGGCGGGCGACCCGTTCTGGGAGAACGCGGAACGGATGCTGTACACCGCCCTCATCGCATTGTTGAGAGATTGGTTCCCCCCGGAGGACTACAACCTGTCCGGCCTGCTCACCCTCCTGTCCCTCGCGGAGGCACGCGAGGACGACGAGAACTTCAAAAGCCCGCTGGACCTGCTGTTCCTCCAGATCGAGGACGGGAAGAAGTACGTGCGCAAACAGGGCGTAGCCGCTCCCGCATCGGCGTCAGGCCCCACGGGCCTGACCCGCACCTTGGAGACCGGATCGCCCCAGAGCGACTGGTCGTGGGAGCCGAGCCGGTTCCGGAAGACCCTCAAG
>NZ_NFHE01000135.1 GCF_002161235.1 Pseudoflavonifractor sp. An85 | reverse complement strand
ATGGCATCCGATGCATCCGCAGAGTCCGCGTCATACGCGGCCTGTGCGTCCATCTCCTGCCAGATGAGCCATCGGTTCGCGCCTGTGTCGGTCACGCCGGTCTGGGCCTGCGCCTTGTCAATGGCGTCGGACAGGGCGGTGAGCGTCTGCGCATCGGCCACCTGCTCCTCCTCGGTGCCGTCAAGGAGTTCCTGCGCGTCCCCGATCTTCGCGGTGAGCTTCTGGTCCACGGCCTGCGCGTTCGCTTGGGCCGCGTCCACGCCCTTCTGCACGTTGGACGCCGCATAGGCGTAACCGCCCGCGCCGCCCGCCAGCACCACAACGGCGGCGATCACGCTGGCGATGGCGATGTTCCGCCTGCGATGGCTTCGACGGTGCCGGACAGGACCGGCACCATCCTTCGTTTCGTCCTCTTCAGACGCGATGTCGGCCACGGCGCTCAGGATTTCGGGTTCGGCGGCGTCCGCTGTTTCGGGAGCCGCATTGTCATTCATATCCGCACGGAGGGCGTCTTCGGTGCCGTCCGCGTTATGCAGCGTTGTATCTTTGTATTCGTCCATGGTAGGGTCCTTCTTCCGGGTATGTTTCGGCAAAGCCAGCCATACTAGGATGGCAGCTTTATTGCTTGCCATTATTGTAGC
>NZ_NFHE01000134.1 GCF_002161235.1 Pseudoflavonifractor sp. An85 | reverse complement strand
CCTATGCCATGGGCGGAGGTTTCGCCATCTCCGCCCTCGATGCCACGGACCCGGCGGACAGTGAGTACCTGTCGCCGTGGAGCGACATCACCGTGAACATTCCCGACAACCCGGACGCCGCATGGTGGTGCGCCACGGAGGGCAACGTCATCATCGACACCAACAACAACTCGAAAGAGCTGGTGGATGCGCTCGTTGGAGCTGGGATCATCACCCTTACGGATCGCGTCTGCCATTCCGGCTACTGCACCTACCCGTTCGCCAAGGTCGCCCCGTGGGCGATGGAGGCCATGGGTACCTACAAGGAGACCATCGACCGGCTGACCGCCGACCGGCAGGCGGAACGTCAGCCGGACGCACCCACGCTCCGGGGCGCGGCGGAGCAGGCCCGACAGGCATCCGAACAACTCACGCAGGATACGCCGGGCATCAGTCCGGCACGGGAAAACAACAGATAGGAGGCAGCCATGCCACAGGAAGACAGGATATATTCGACGGGCCGGGAGGCCATCGAATCACTCAGGGACGACTACCGGGACTTCAATGATGACCCGGACGAATCCTTCGAGGAGTTCGCCGGGGATGTCCTCGACATCTTCAACGCCGCGCCGGACGCGGTGTACTCCTACGATCCGCAGATCAGGCCGGGTTC
>NZ_NFHE01000133.1 GCF_002161235.1 Pseudoflavonifractor sp. An85 | reverse complement strand
TCCAATCGGGTGACGGCGTAGGTGTGTTCGGTGGCCTTACCGTTCACGGTTTCCGTGTAGGTGTGTCCGGTAAATTGCAGGGTGTCGGTGCCGTTGTTGGCGGACCAGACGGAGGCGGACAGCGTTTCGATGAACGCCTTGGTGTCATCGTCGTAGTTGTCGATGGCTTTGCGCTGCGTGTCGGTGAGGTCGGGATCAGCCTCCTCCTTTTCCTGCTGCTTTTCCTCGTCAGTTTTCTGTTCCTCCTCCGCCTGCTGTTGCTGCTGGGCGGCAATGTCGGCGCGGTGGTGGGCCACGTTGACGGCGCTCATGGCGCTGCCGCCGATGAACACGATGAGGAGGAACAGGCAGATGAGGGCCGCCGTCCGGTGTTCCGTGACGATTTTTTTGAACTTGTCCATGTTGGTTGTCCTTTCCTTTACCACGGCCAGCCGTAGACGACCCAGCCGCGCCCGTTCTCCGCGATCCAGTCCGTTAGTGAGCTGGTGCGGATGCCGGAGGAGATGCTGTCCATGACCTTGCCATCTCCGATGTAGATGCCGGTGTGCCCGTAGATTGCCCCGGCGGAGCCGCTGCCGTACTGGGCGGAGATGATCTGCCCGACCTTGATGTTGGCCCAGTCGGAGGAGGTGGCGTATCCGGCGAGGATGGAGTTGCCGTT
>NZ_NFHE01000132.1 GCF_002161235.1 Pseudoflavonifractor sp. An85 | reverse complement strand
TTTCCGGAGGGGAACCGTCCACGGATGGGCACGCGGGCGTTCCCGGCGATCAGCAGGCCGTCGCCCGCCTCCGCGCTCTCGTCGATGCACTCCTCCTCCTGCTCGGACAGGTTCAGCAGCTCCGTCCACTTCATGCGGTCCAGAGGGGACTGCTTCAGGAGCATGAGGAAGTCGGCGTTGAGCACGATGTTGCGTGCCGCACTGTTGTTGAGCATCGCCACCGCGTTCTGGGTGATTCCGGTCAGGAGCAGGCCGAACTTTCGGCCCTCGTTGGAGAACCGGCTGAAGTAGTTGAGCACGGTCGGGTAGGCGAACATGCTCTGCATCTCCTCCACGTACAGCCATGTGCGCACGCCCCGACGGGCGTTGAAGTACATGCGGTTTCGCACGGCCTCGCACACGTTGATGAGGGCGAACACCAGCATGGAGTCCGGCAGGTCCTTCAGGTTGAAGTCCACGATGCGGCTGTTGAAATCCACGTTGGACTGGTGGTTGAAGAAGTCCATGGACCCCTTGACGAACCGCTCGTACCGCAGGGCGATGACCTGTGCCAGATGCTCCGGCTGCTCTCGGGCGATGTCGTAGAAGTCCTGCAAGGTGGGCGGCAGCCCGTCGCCGCGCTCGTCCGCCCGTTGGAAGGCAAGCTCCACGCAGCGCTGGATGATGGACTG
>NZ_NFHE01000131.1 GCF_002161235.1 Pseudoflavonifractor sp. An85 | reverse complement strand
CAGTCCGTTACGTTCCAGCCGAACAAGCCCTGCTCCAGCCCGTAACGGATACCATCCCTGACAGCGTTTTGAAAACTCTGGTTCAAGTATCCCAGCGAAACCCGGCTCTCGTATTGTACGCCGGAGCCAAGCGGGAGTGGTGTAACAGACAGTCCGATAGATGCCCAAAACGGGTTGGGCGGCACCTCGATATGGATGGTGTGGCTGGCTGCTTTGAGCGGCCGCTCCATATAAATGACGGTGGGTTCCTTTACCACTGTTTCAATCTTGTATTTTTCCGACAGCAAAGCGGAAACGACCTCCAACTGCACCCGGCCCAAAAAAGAAAGAATGATCTCATGGGTGATGGAATCCACTTCGCAGCGCAAAAGCGGGTCAGTATCCGCAAGTTGCGTAAGAGCGTCCAGCAGCCGTTCTCTTTGCGCTGCCGTTTTCGGCGCAATCGTCGTCCGCAGCATGGGGAGGGGGGCCTCGCGCCACCTTTTACGAGGGAGCCGGGTTTGATCCCCTAATACATCGTTTAACCTCACGCTGTCGCTGGGAAGGATAACAATTTCGCCCGGATAAGCGGTGTCTGTCCGAACAATTTCCCCTTTGGATGGAATACGCATCTCTGTGATTTTCAGCTTTTCTCTCCCGGCCAGGGCCACCGTATCCCGCAGGCGCAGCGTTCCGCTGTAT
>NZ_NFHE01000130.1 GCF_002161235.1 Pseudoflavonifractor sp. An85 | reverse complement strand
GTACCGGTGCCGCGTAGGGGCGCAGATTCTCGGGAATCCGGTTGACGGCGGTTTCGGCTGCTGCCTGCGCGAGTTCATCCATGGCGCGGGTGTCCACGGGGAAGAACGCGCGTTCCGGCTCCTCGTCGCTCAGCCGGAAGGACGACAGGCGCAACTGCACCGTCACCTCCCCGTATGACGTGGATACGGGGCGCGTGTATTCCACCACGCGCTGCCATGTGTCCCCCAAATCCTTTTCGTAATCCTTCGTGTCATGGACGGTGAGGGTTGAGATCGGGGAGGATGGCCGGGTCACGGTCGGGAACGTCCTGTCCGGTCGCTCCGTCATGCGGCGCTCAATGCTGGCACGCGCTTTCGGCAGGTAGGTGGAGTGGGCCGCGTACTCCGGCGTGACCGCCATCGTGGGATCGTCCCACATGGCGAGCACACCGTCGTACATGGGGTGTGCGGGGGTGAATGCCTGATTTACCGGGTCTACCCAGTACGGCGGACGGTACGTGGCTTCGGTGAGGTCGTCCAAGCGGGGTTCGCCCGCTTTGGTGAGCTGGCGGACCTCCACGCCTACGGTCCCGCCGTCCCGGTTGCCGGTGATGAAGAGGTGCCCGTCCTCGTCCCGGATGTTCTGTATCTCGCAGCCGAACAGTGGAGAGTCCGGATCGTCCCGCAGCATGTTGAGGCTGCCGCCCACGTAGAAACCGTCGCCGCTGCGCACCAT